>NZ_JBIBVE010000021.1:0-87050 GCF_043080095.1 Streptomyces sp. NPDC015127 | reverse complement strand
GGCACTTCCCAAAACCCGGGCCCCCCCCCCCCCGCCCGGGGGGGCCCCCCCCGCGGGGGGGGGGGGGGGCGGGGGCGGGCGGGGGGGGGGGGGGGGGGGCCCCCCCCCCCCCCCCGCCGCTTCTCGGACTGGACGGCGGCCGGAGCAAGAGCCCGGCCCAGGCCACTCCCGCCCGCGCCGATGGTCACGCGATCACGGAATCGCCGACCGCATCGGCCTTGTGCGCGCTCTCGTTCAGGAAGGCCTTCAGCATCGCGCAGGCGGTCGCCGTGTCGCGCAACGTGCGCCCCATGTCACCCGTGAGCATCTGCAGTAAGAGCCCGTCGACCAGGGATATCGCCCCCCAGCACTGAGTGGAGCTCCTCGTCCGGGAGCGGTACGTCGACCCGGCGCAGGACGGCCTCCCGACGACTTGAGGAAGACGTCGTAGAAGCTGACGGAAAGCTCGGGGTCGTAGCGCTCGGTCCACAGCGTGACCTCGACCATTGCCCGCATCCGGACGGGGTTCTCCACGCTCCACCGCATGGCTCGCGTCAGGCACTGCTCGATGACGTGCCCCGGACTCGCGTCCTCGCCCTCCGGCAGATCGACGTCGACGGGTAGCTCCTCAAAAAGCTGCTCGAACACAGCCCGCCATCCCACACTCGCAGAGGAACCGACTCACTCATGTGAACCACTCCAACGTCGTGGTCCAGACATCTCCTCATGGCGAAGCAGGCGGCCGGCGCCGCACGCCTCCGGCCGTCCCGTTCCGGCGGAGGGCCCGACACGGGTGTCGGGCCCTCGGTGTGTCGCTCAGGCCCGAGCGACGCTCCTTTCGTCCGAGGCCGGCTCCGCACCCGTGGCCACGTTGTGGTCGTGCAGAGCGCGGTACGAGAGGAAGTACACGAAGAGCTGGGTTCCCCAGGTGGTGAGAGCGAAGATGTAGAAGACGGTGCCGTACTCGTCGTCGCCGGGGATCGGGAAGAAGTCGTACATGACGGCGATCGCGGTGGCCGCGGCGGTGGCCAGTGCGGCCCCGATGGCCAGGCCTCCGGCACGGATCTTCCAGAGGCGCCACGAGAGGTAGGCGAGGAACGCGGTGGAGACCGCGTTGACGACGACGTAGAACGTCGCCGACACGACGTGGAGCCCATGGCCGTGGAACTGCCGGAGATACAGCGCGGCGACGATGCCCAGCGCGAACACACCGATGTCGACCGCCAACGTGGGCTTGTACCGGTGCGTCACGCGCATCAGGCCCATGATGAGAATCAGGGAGACGCCCACCGATCGCGTGAAGGCATCAAGGAAATACGCGATGGAGTACATGGGGCTGCCCTCGTCGCCTCCGAGAACGGACCAGACGAGGAAGTTCGAGCCGGATACGGCGATGATGAACCACTCGAGACCGAGCAGGTAGTTGCCGTACCGCCGGATGAGTTTCCAGCCGTAGAAGAAGCCGACGAAGATCATCCAGATGTCTGCCAGCATGAGCAGCAGTTCTTTCATGGCGTGCGGTTCCTTTGGTCAGGCTCTCTCGGAGCGAGGAGTCGTGTTCAAGACGCGGTAGCTTCGGCCCGTCGGCCGGACCGGGCGCGTGAGGTCAGCACGGTCACCACGACGAGCAGGGCGAGAAGGCCGGAGATCCCGTAGCCGATGCCGTAGAGGCCCTTCGCGGCGACCTCGAGTCCGGTTCCGGGCACCGGGACCACGGACGCACTGAGGTTGACGCTGACCAGCGCCGTGCCGAGGGCGAAACCCACAGCCATGAAGGTGCCGGCGGCACCGGTGGCCATGCCGGCCTTCTCCTCGGGCACTGCCATCTGCACCAGGGTGAGGCTCGCGGTGTAGCCGATCCTGCATCCGAGACCGATCACGGCAGCGCCCACGAGGTAGTGCCAAGGCCGGTCGTGCGCCACGGCGAGCCAGGCGAGTCCCGCCGCGCTGATGAGCGCTCCGAGAATGAAGACGTGCACACCACGCCCGCTGAACAAGGCACGGTCGAGCACCGAACCACGCACCAGGAACGCAGCCGCGAAGGGCACCATGAGCCACGCGGTGTCCAGCGCGCTGAGCCCGAGTCCGTAGGCGTCCGCAGGGCGAAGGGCCTCGGAAGCGATCTGGGCGTACGTGCTGAGCAGGAGCAAGAAGGCCGAGTTCACCGCCGCGAACAACGCGCTGCACAGACACGAAGCGGTGACCAGGGGCGCCTTCATCAGTGCCACGTCGAACACCGCCGAGGACGACTTCCGCTCCACGCGCACCCAGGCGATGCCACCGACGATGCCGGCCACCAGCGGAATGAGCGCGGCGCTGCCCCACACGAGGCCCTGCGTCAGAGTGAGCAGGATGGCAGCGACCCACGCGATCATCCACACCGTGCCGAGCACTCCGATGCGGCGGGCGCGCTCGGCGGGCGGGGCGTGCGGGATCGTGGCGTAGGACGCAACGGTCGTGGCCGCACACGCGGCGGTGAGGATGACGAAGAAGCTTCGCAGCGACAGGTTCTCGACGATGAAGCCGCCGCCGATCATGCCGGCGACGATGCCGACGCCGGTGGCGATGACCAGGACAGCGACTCCCACCGGGATGCCGCTCTCGCCGAGACTGCGGCGCAGGAAACCGAGCGGGAGCAGCTGCGCCGCGCCACCGAAGCCCATCAGGGCGCAGCCGACCAGAAGGGTCGGATACGAGTCGCCGACGGCGGGGACGAGCGCGCCGACGGTGAGGAACGCGGCGGCCGCCACGGAGGTGTTCCGATCGCCGTGCACGTCGGCGAGGCGCGGCAGCAGGATGAAACCGGCTCCCCCGCCGAGGGTGAGCACCGAGTAGATCCATGTCGTGTCGGCCACTGTGGCGAGGTGGTACTGCGCTTGGATGACCGGCAGGAGCGGCGGCAGGACGAAGACGACCGCGTTGGTCAGGACGACCAGCAGCGCGGCTACGCCGATGAGCGCCCACTTGTTCTTCACGGGGCGCGAAGGCGCCTCGTGGGCGAGGCCGGCGGGCCGGTGGGTTTCTGTCATGGGTTTCTCCGGTTCCTGATCAGATGGGGCCCGGGCGCCCGGCGCCGATGGCGAGGCGGCCTTCATGGCCGAGCAGCTGCATGGGCGGCAGGGGTTTTCCTCGGGGCGCAGGAAAGCGAGGTCGTCGCCCGTCGAGAGCCCGTCGGTGATCACGCCGCGATCGCTCGTGATCACCTCGGTCGCGGCGCCCGCGAGGGCGTCGGCAGGAAAGCAGGGCAAGCTTGTTCTTGCCATGACAAGACCGCTCCGCCACAGGGGCGGCGCTCGGAGCGGCGCCGCCCCGTACGCTAGGACCAAGTTAGTCATCCGTTCAAGACGTACGACTAAGAAAATTCATGACCCGGCCACGGCGGTGCGTGGAACCCCGGCGGGAGGACCTGGGGGCGGGCGAGCGCTCCGCTCCGCAGGCAGAGGTCAGATCTTCACCGGATGGAAGGTCTCGACCAGCGGGTCACAGCCCGAACGCCAGCGGCGTGAGCTCGTGAGGCTCCAAAGACAGTTCGGTCCAGATCGTCTTGCCGGTCGGCGTGTAGCGGGTTCCCCAACGCTGCGTCAGTTGGGCGACGAGGAAGAGGCCGCGGCCTCCCTCGTCCTCCATCGCGGCTCGCCGCAGGTGCGGGGAGGTGTGGCCCCCGTCGGAGACTTCGACGATGAGTCCGCGTTCCCGGATCAGCCGCAGGCGGATCGGTGGGTGGCCGTAGCGGATCGCGTTGGTGACCAGTTCGCTGACGGCGAGTTCCACGGTGAACGATGCGCCCTCGTCGACTTCCCACCGTTCGAGCCGTTCACCGACCAGCGACCGTGCGCGGCCCACTTCGCCGGGGTCGGCGGGAATGTCCCAGGTGGACACCTGGTCCTCCGCGAGGGCGTGCATCCGGATCAGGAGCAAGGCGGCGTCGTCCTCCGGCGGCCGCGGCAGCAATGCGGCGGTGACCCTGTCGCAGAGGTGTTCCAGCGGGTCGCGCCCAGGGCGGGAAACCGCCTCGCACAGGGTACGAATCCCCGCCTCGATGTCCCGGTCCCGGCTTTCCACCAGTCCGTCGGTGTACAGCGCGAGCACCGCATCTTCCGGGACCTCGACCTCCGCACTCTCGAAGGGAAGGCCGCCCAGGCCCAGCGGCGGCCCGGCAGGAAGGTCGAGGAGTTCGGCCCGTCCACCGGGCGCGACCAGAACAGGAGGCGGGTGGCCCGCTCGGGCCATGACGCAGCGCCGCGAGACCGGGTCGTAGATCGAGTACAGGCAGGTGACGCCGAACGCCTGGTCCTCCGCCTCGTCCGCCGTCCGGACGGCACCGGCCTGCACCACCAAATCGTCCAGGCGGGCGAGAAGTTCCTCGGGCGCGAGATCGAGCGCCGCAAGGGCGGCCACGGTCGTACGCAGACGCCCCATGGTGGCGGCAGCGTTCATGCCATGGCCCGCCACGTCCCCGACCACGAACCCGACGCGCGCCCCGGACAGCGGGATGACGTCGTACCAGTCCCCACCGACACCCACCGGCCCCGCTGCCGGCAGATAGCGGTGGGCCAGCTCCACCCCGGCCGGCCGGGGCAGCGCGCGGGGCAGGAGGTCTTGCTGCAACGTCAGCGCGGTCGCGTGCTCTCGGGCATACCGGCGGGCATTGTCCACACACACTGCGGTGCGGGACGCCAATTCCTCGGCCAGCGCGACTTCCTCGGCATCGAAGGGATCACGCGGCGCGGACCGTACGAAGGCCACCACCCCCATGGCCACGCCCCGGGACTCCATCGGCACCACCAGAGCACCGGACGCCGGGTCGGAGACGGTCGCGCCGTCCGCGAGACACCTCGGACCTACCGCGTCCAGGGCCGCGGCCGCGATGTCACCGACCGCCGCGGCCCGGGCGTTCCGGGCCACCTCGCACAGCTCGGAACCGGCCTTGCGGCCGTTCGCCGGCACAGGGGGTTCCTGCCCGTTCAGCACCGCCGCGAACAGGTCGACCACGACCGCGTCCGCGAACTCCGGAACCACCAGATCGCCCAGCTCACCCGCCGTGCGCCGCATGTCCAGAGTCCCACCGATACTGGACCCCGCCCTGCTGAGCAACGCCAGGCGCTGCTGCGCCACGTAACGCTCGCTGATGTCCACGCCGGTCTCGCAGACCCCGACGGGCACCCCTTCCTCGTCGTTGAGCACGAAGTACGAGGCGGTCCAGACGTGCTCGCGCAGGGGCTCCAGCGGGGTGACGCTCCGGTAGCGCATGTCGATCACCGGTTCGCCGGTCCGTGCGACGCGTCGGATGATCTCCTCGACGTCCTGCACCTCACGGCCTTCGTCGTACAGGAGCGTCCCCTCCGGGAGGAGGCTCTTCTGGGACTTCCCTGCGCATTCCTCCACGCGGACGCCGAACTGCGCTTCGACCGCGTGGTTGAACCAGCGAATCCGGCCGTCCGTCTCGTAGATGGTGAGCAGGACGGGCGACTGGTGGTAGAGCCCGTCCGTCACGGCTCGATCGACGGCCCGCTCGCGCAGTTCTCTCGCGGGCATCGCCCGGACGAGCCAAGTAACCCCGGATGCGCCGTCGGACAGTCGACGGCAGTCGACGGCCACGTCGACGCGGTGCCCGTCACGGTGGCGTACCGACCGGATGTCCGGCGTCCGCCCACGACGCCTCCCGTCGGCGAACACGCCGACGCCGGTGTCCGCGTCGGCCAGGATCGCGTCGGCAGGACGTCCCGACACCTCATCCGGGCGATATCCGAACAGCGTCTCGGCCTCCCGGCTCCACCCTACGAGCCGCCGCTCGTCGTCCAGCAGCATGATCGCGTCATCGGCCGCAGCCACACCGGCGGAAAGACCGCCTCGTGAGGGTCCCGCGTCCGGGGGGTTGCTGAGCTCAGTCATGGCCGTTCCGAGTGTCCGGTGGTACGGAGCCGTGGCCTGTCCAATGTATCGCCGGATCTCGCACCTAGCCCATTTCCCTACGCTGATCGCATGATCCAGTCGATTGACCTTTACCAATCGACTGGATCATGCCAAGATCCCTGACCTCACACCAGCGGAGATTCGCCGTCCGCTGGCAGCTGTCCACCGACAATCTGCCGCACGGGGCGACCACTCGATGAACTAGTCACGATGGCGCCGCCGGCACCAGGCCAGAGCCCGCAGATGTCACTACACACGGCGCGGGCACTCGTTCACGGGACAAGCCGCACGAACCCGTCCCACGCCCGGCACCACCCCGCCGCACCCCCCCATCCCAAGCCGATGACCAGGCAAAAGATCAAAGTCTGGCTGGAGTACTAGACGTAAATCCCTCAGCACCAGACCGTAGCGACCGGGAGCACCACCCATGGGCGCACTGCTTTGCCCCTCAGATCACCTCAGCAAAGTCGTCGCGTACGGCCACGATCTCTCTGAAGACGGCGCATCCCGCCACTCCGCCCCCTATCTGCAACGGCAGCAGCGAGACCCGCCATCTGACTATGGGTCAGATAAGTCAGCAAAAGGTCAGCATCGATCCGATTGAACCCTGGCACACATGACTTGAGACGAGACTCGACACGCTCCCTCGCGAGCCCAGTGGACCTCCCCCTCTCGACCACAGGACCGGCAGCGGATCGGGGGTCCTGGCATCGCGGGCGCGAGGAGGAGCACGGCCCGCCCGCTCCCACGTTTGTCCAGGTCAGCGCACTCGCCCCGCGGCTTCAGCGGGGTGGCGGGCAGTTCCGGGGCGGTCAGGCGGGCACCGTCGTAGCCGTGGACCTCACCGAAGCGCGAGCCCTTCTCCCAGTCCTCTCGCGCCTGTACGATCTCGTCACCGGATCGGCCCACGAAGATCCACCACCACTTGATCAGTCGACGTTTCTGCAGGTCAGAGGCGTTCGCATCCGCCGAAGCAGCAAAAATCAGCATTGTCATGCCTCCGGGTAGCCCGATTCACCCGTAAATTGCCAGTTGACCCAAGCATGCCGGTCGGCATCACGCTGCGAACTGGGCCGCCGTGACGGGGCCGCCCCCGCCTGCCCGCCGTGGCCTGGGAGGTGGGGGCTGGTCAGCCCGGCTCACCGAACCGATAACCGGTCCCCCCACTCGGCGCGCCCCGACGGGAGCGCAGAACTGTCGGTAACAGCTCCGACACCGCCTCTCGCCAGGCTGAGGAGGGACTCCCTGACCGGCGGTGGCGTACGTCCGAGCCAGCGGAGGACCTGACAAGGAGCTGAGAGGCCCTCTACCCAGAGTGATCAAGCCCTGCAAAACTGGCGCGATGAGACGTGTGCACCTGGAAGCGGCTGAAGACCATGTCGAGCGTCTGGCGAGAGAGCACGATCCCGTGGGGGCCGTGAAGGAACTCATTTGGAACGCGCTGGACGCGGACGCCACCAAGGTCACGGTGACCATCGAGCGGTCGGCCACCGGTGCGGTGGACAAGGTCATGATTGCGGACGACGGGGAGGGCATCACCCCTGAGGGCTGCACGACCGCTTTCGAGAAGATCGGTGGTTCGTGGAAGAAGCATAGCCACACCACGGTCGGCGGCCGCCCCTTGCACGGCCGTGCTGGCCAAGGCCGTCTGCGCGCGTTCGCCCTCGGTGCTTTCATCAGGTGGACCACCGTTGCCAAGGGAATTGACGGCCTGCAGAAGACAACGGTGACGGCGCACAACGCCTCGCGCAACGACTTCCAGATCGGCGACTCCACGTCCACGGAGGAACCGACGGGAACACTGGTCGAGGCTTGGGGCCGGCAGTCGGTGGTTCTGGACCGCCTCACCGCCGATCGCGCGCGGAGTCTGCTGACGACGGAGTTCGCTCCATACCTGGCCAGGTATACCAAGGTCGAGATCGTCTTCGACGGGGAGAAGATCGACCCCACCGCGGTCATCCAGAAACACGCTGAGGAACGGATCGAGTTCGAGCACGACGGCGCTATGGAGACCGCTGTCGTCCGGATCATCGAATGGGACATGCGGGTGGAACGCGAGCTCCACCTGTGCGATGCCCTCGGTGTCCCCGTCGACATCACGGAGACGAGGATCCAGGCGCCCGGTTTCGATTTCACCACCTATGTCCTCTGGGACCGGATGACGGAGCACCGTGGTGACTTCCTGCTGGGTGAAGCCTCCGACGGTCCGGTGGCATCACTTCTGGCCGCCACGCGGGAACACCTGAGGTCGTACTTCCGGAAGCGGGCCGTAGAGCGCCGCAAGGAGGTGGTCGACCAGTGGAAGGACGCCGGCCTCTACCCGTACGACACAGAACCGACGAGCGAGGCCGAGAAGGTCGAGCGGGAGACGTTCGACATCGTGGCATCCACCATTCACCGCCATATGCCTCGGCCGGCGAAGCATCAGAAGGCCACGCTCGCCCTGCTGCGCGAATCGGTCAAGCACCAGCCGAGCAACGTGAACCGGATCCTCGACGAGGTCTTCCGCCTCACGAGTGACGACAAGTCGGAGCTCGATCGCCTGCTGAATCGTACGAGCCTGTCGAGCATCATCAGGGCGTCCACGAGCGTTGCGGACAGGTTGGACTTCCTCGCGGCCCTCTCGCACATGGTCTTCGATCCGGAGGTCAAGAAGCTCGTCAAGGAGAGGTCGCAGCTTCACAAGATCCTCGAGAACGAGACGTGGGTGTTCGGCGAGCACTACCAGTTGCTCGTGAGCGATCGCTCCCTCGACCAGGTGCTCGATCGCCACCTTGACCTTCTCGGGCGCGGCAACCGGAACCCTCAGCCCGTGTACCGGGAGGACGGATCGGTGGGGATCGTCGACCTCATGCTGTCGAGGTCCAGGCGCGAGCACGACCGGCAGCAGCATCTGGTCGTGGAGCTGAAGGCGCCCAAGGTCAAGGTGGGTGACAGGGAGCTCCAGCAGATCAAGAGCTATGCGCTGGCCGTGGTCGAGGACGCCCAGTTCGCGGACGTCAGAGCCGAGTGGGACTTCTGGCTCGTCACTTCAGAGATGAGCAAGGTCCTGCGCGCGGAGGCCAGGCAGGCGGGCAGGCCCCGGGGGTGCATCTGGGATCTGAAGGAGAACGAATACACCGTCCGCGTCTGGGTCAAGACGTGGTCCGAGCTGATCGATGAGAGCAAGGGCCGCCTGCAATACTTCAAGGAGCATTTCGACCATGACCCGTCGGTCGAGCAGGCGATCGACTACCTGCGCCACTCCCACCTCCCATACCTTCCGGACGCTCTGATTCCAGCTCCGCGTGAAGGGCAGACAGGCGATACCGGAGCCGGCGTCTCAGGCTTGACGGACGCAGCAGCGGATCTGGTGTGAAAGTAGGAGCGACGACAGCCCCCAGGCCACGGAGCCTTTTCCAACTTCACGCTAACGCGTGCTGAAGGACGAGAACGGCTTAGACGATCGCGGTGATGCGGTTGGTGCTGCAGTGGATCTTCCGCAGAAGGCGCCAGCCCTCCAGAGTGGCCATGACCTGCTCGCCGAGGCAACGGATCTTGTTGTGTGCTGTTGTGCCGACGCTGCCACCACTTGAGGCGACGGCCTCTGAACGGGACGCGGTGCCGGCTCCCTGGTACGCCTTGTCCGCCCAGCACTTCAGCTCGGCCGCGGCGAGCGCGTCGATGATCCCGTGTGGCCGTGCGGCGGTCAGGTCGTGGACGGACCCGGTCAGGGCGGGTGACGTCCACAGCAGCCGCCCGAACGGATCGGTGAGGACCTGGACGTTCATGCCGTGGCGCTTGTGTCTCCCGGCGTAGTACGGGGTGTCGGCGGCGATCCGGTCGATCGGCAGGACGGTGCCGTCCAAAATCACGAACACCTTGGTCCGGATGGTAGTCATCGCCTCGGTCAGGGTCGAGGCGAGCAGGGCCTGTGTCAGTCCGTGGGCAGACGCCGCCAGCGCGTTCCGACCTCCCGCCGCCGGGCATGCAGCTGAGCGCTCAGGTAGCGCAGGGTGCGGCTGGATAGATCAATCGATCGACGACGGGTAGACAAGCGCGCGACTCCTGTGAGGCACCGTCGATTTTGGTCGGGACACTTCATCGCGCTGCAGAGCCGCTCAAGTGACTTGCAGCGTACGCACGGCCCGCTCAAGACCGTCGCGGCCTCGCACATCCTGCTGAAGTTCGCGGATCTGGTCCCGAGTCTTCTGCCCCTCCTCCTTCGTGGTCTGCAGCCCCCAGCTACCGACGAGAAGGGCCGCCTGCGAGGGATCGGCGGCACGCACCGACTCCTCCATTACGATCCACAGCACCTGCAGCGCATTGCCACGGCGTGCCTCAGCACTGCCGCCGGGCATCATGTACGCGAGGCGTCCAGCCGCCTGGTCTAGCGATACCTCACTGCATGTGCGCAGCTGTTCACCGGTGTCCTTGCGCGCCAGCCAGATTCGCAGCGACTTCGCAGTCACTGGAATCCCGGCATCAGTGGCCCGCTTGGCCGCGGCACGCGCCACCCTGGGCCTGCGAATGACCTTTGTGAACCCGCTCAGCGCGAGCTTGCCAGCCCACGGCGTGGCCGCCTTCGCCAGAAGCGCGGAAGTCAACAGAGCCATATGTCCTCCCCGGACACAGCGCAGGGTCACACGCCCCAGGCCCTCACGGACGGACCCTATAGCCGGCGTCTGACATTGAGCACTCGAGGCACAGGAAGCAGCATGGCGTCACGCCACCCGACTCGCGAAGTACTTAAGCGCCGTACGTACGTGAGTCGAATCCATGCCACCGGGGCAGACCTGAGCCGAATCCGAGGCATGGACCGACTGGGTGGCAGCCACCGTCGAGCGTCTCGACCCGCTGAAGCCACCACCCAGCCTGCCCGACATCCCCGAACTACGAGCCGACGACCTGAAGCCCATCCTCGGGCGCTGGAGTTCCCTACGACCCCTGAGACGACATCCGCCCCAGCATCACGGACCGTCACCCCCGGCATTCGGCGTTCTCGGTGAGGTCCCAGCCGAGCAGGCGCATGCCGAAGCCGTGGGCGATCCTGGCGAAGGCGGTGCCGATCTTGCCCGTGCCCAGGACGCCGGCGGTACGGCCGTGTCAGGGAATCGAATTCCCGGGTCCGGCCCGTCGCCCGGACCAAGCGGCGGTTCACCGCGAGGGCCAAGGCCCAGGCGAACTCGGCCACGGCGTAGGGGGAGTAATACGACACCGGGCCACACCGATGCCGAGCCTGCGGGCCTCATCGACGTCGATGTTGTTGTAGCCCGTGGAGCGCTGAACGATCATCCGTGTCCCGCCCTGGGCGAGGAGCCGCAGAACCCATGCGTCCAGCGCGTCGTTCACGCTGCTGCTGACGATCTCGTACCCGGTGGCCGTCGCCGCGGTGTCCTCGTTGAGGAACACTCCAGGCAGCGGACACGGCGCCGTCCCTCAAGCGCCGCCTCCAGCAGCGGACGGCTCGTCGGGCAGCACCCCGTGCGCGACGATCTGAGCCATGGCCTTGCTCCTCTCCAGTGGCGGCTGCGCAAGACGTCCAACGCCGGGCAGTCGTTAGACACCAAGGACGGCACCGGGCAGTGCCGATACGACCGTGGCCGCCGCGCACCCCTTACGTCCATCGCCACACCAGCTCCTCCGCATCAGGATCGACCTGCCAGGTCGCCAGTACAGTCGCCGACACGAGAAGTTCTAGCTCATCTTCCAGCGATCTTCCGTTGAGCCCGGAAATGCGGCTCATCTGCGCGCTATGGACCAAGCCACCCTCTCCGGCATCGTCCGTGAACGCCTTGAGCCCAACCAGTAGGAGCCGGCCAGCCGGGTTGAGTTCGCGTAGTCGAGTCGGTCGAGCAGTACGAAGTGCCCAATCGGCGGCGCGGCGACGGACTACCCGGCCACGCATTCGGCCCACGGGATCGGTGAGTCTGCCTACGTACACGCCAAGGTTCACATCAGGCGTGATGAACCGGAAATCCACGAGTTCCTGCCACGCGCACTCCGGCGATCGTTCCCCCATGCCCCGCACAAGCCCGACGGGGAGACCGACGTCTCCGTAGGAAGTCGCGCGTAGTAGGGACTGGAGCGCGAGAAGACGCGCTACGGGTGTCGTGGCGAGAGGCAGCGAGGAGGCCAGATAGTTCAGCATCTGGCCGACCAGTTCACGGTCGGCGGAGAGAGATGGCCTCCGCGCCACCACAGCGCGGGGCGGGCGATGGGACGGTGCGGCCAGCCGTGTCGGTGGCACGACCGAGGCGTGCGCCATGGAGTGCGCGCAGGCAGTGCAGGCATCGGTGAGCCGCCATCGACGTCCCCCGCGTTCGCGGGCGAGTACCAGGAGCACCGGACCCGCGCAGCCACGGTGGCGGGGGTGCCAGCGGCAGCCTCGGTCATGGCACTGACACGTCCTCAGGTGTGGGGGCAAAGGATACGCACGGGCGTGCTGCGCGAGGTGCGCGAGTGCAGCGGCCCGCGCGGACCTTCCTTCGACCGCCTGAGGCTTCGATGAGCACTGAGGGCATGTGAGGACCGGACCTTCGGGAAGTGGACGCAGTTCCACGATCCACGTGCGCGGTGCCGCAGGGCGTGTGGTGCACAGCCTCATCAGCCTCCGTCTCCTTTCTGCACCCTCTGCTCGACCGCGCCGGAGGGCTTCGCTTTGGCGAGTGTCGCGACGGGCGCACACCGTAGTGCAGACCTCTGCCCTTCGATGGCCTCCTCACCACGGCACAAATAGGGCAGACCTCTGCACTGACAGCATGGGCTGACGCATCATCGGATGGGCGAGTGACGATCTTGCCGCCCGAGCCGAACTTCGAAGCTCTACGCCTTCGACTCGCGCGCCTGAGGGACGAGCGCGGCTGGTCCTACGACGATCTCGCCGAGAAAACCGGCAAGTCCCGACGCACACTCATCGAGATCGAGCAGGGGCGCACCATCGGATCGCTCGACACTTGGCACGCGCTCGGCCACGCCTTCGAGGTCGACTTCGCGGACCTCTTCGCCACCCTTTGCGAGGGCCACTCCCAACCTGGCAGCACTGCCGAGTAGCGCCCCCCGCGACCGCAGCAACATCACCCGAATCGACTAGAGAGCGGGAACAAGCGACCGAACTCTCGAATCCCTGCACGTAGGAAATGCGCCAGTCGGGCGAACTGGCAGCAGCGATCACCGAAAGACCGGTGTGTTGGCTGGATCCTTCCGGCATGCGCTCCACTCGCACGGGCCGTCATTGGGACGGCACCCCCGTCTTCACCCGCCACCGCCGCACGTTGGTCATCGCCCCCGACAGTCCCAGCCGACTGCTGGGCGCCGGCCAGTGCTCTCGCTGCCGGGAATGCGGCAACAAGATCGAATGGCACAACGCGGCGGGCCATCGATACGTCAGCCTGCATCCCGGCGAAGTACCGTCCGCGCACGCTCCTGTCGACCATCGCTGGCATCTCGCGTCTGGGGTCGCCCATCCGACCGACGGCGGCGGCCGGTGGTGCCGTCTCGCCCACGTGGTTCTGTGCCCTGCCCGCGCCGAACCGGGGACACTGCACTCTCCGCTCGAGGACCTCAGGCGGTGTCTGGCACTCAACACTCGTCGTCTCACCGATACCGGAGCCTTCGTCCCCCTCTCCGCCTCTGAGACGAGGCGAAACGAGGCGAACACATGTCGGCCTCTGCGCCCCGTCGTGCAACTCCTCTACACCCGATACATCGGCGCCGTACCGATCGAGGACATCCAGTGCGTCGCGCAGACGACACGCCAGAAGCGCTGTACGCATCGTCTCCTGTCCCACGGAACGCCCGGCGGACATTGGACCCTCATGCCCGCATCTCCTCATCGCCGGAGCCATCAACGGCTCGACCTGCCCGCATCTGACTTCGCCGTGTATGACCTCGGCCGCCTCCCCTACAGCGAACAAGTGCGTTGGCAAACCCAACGTTGCCCCACGCACGCCGTCACAACCGGAGCGCCGGACTTGGCCATGGTCGACTGGGAACTCTTCGACCCAGTGGTTCACCACGCGCACCTTGCCACCCGGCTGCCGGCCGAGACCTTCCAACTCCCCTAGGACGACGGCGGTCAACACCGCCTGGCGTCACCCCTCCGCCTGACCCCATCACCCGATCCGGAGCACACCCCCGTTGTTCACCCCCACCGACGAGCAGACACACGCGGCCGACCACTTCAACGCCGGCCACCACATGGCCCTCCAGGCAGGAGCCGGCACCGGAAAGACCTCCACCCTCGCCCTCCTCGCCCGCGGTACCAAGCGCCGCGGACGCTACCTTGCCTACAACCGCGCCATCGCCCAGGAAGCCGCCACACGTTTCCCCTCCACCGTCACCTGTAAGACGGCCCACGCCCTCGCCTACGCGGCCCTCGGCCACCAGTACTCACGCCGACTCGGCGCACCACGTCGGCCCGCCTGGCGGACCGGACAGGACCTCGGAATCAACAAACCGGTCCGCATCGCAGGCCACACGCTCACCCCCACCACGGTGTCCAACACCGTCCTGCGCACCGTGACTCGCTTCTGCCACTCTGCGGACGCTGACCTCTTGCCGCGCCACGTCCCACTCCTCCGCGGCATGACTGATTCGGAGCATCATCAAGAATTCGCCGCCCTCATCACTCCCTACGCCGAGAAGGCCTGGGCCGACCTGCAGAACCCCGACGACGGCGTAGTCCGCTTCGACCCCGACCATTTTCTCAAGATCTGGTCATTGACCAACCCGAAGATTCACGCAGATTTTCTCCTCCTCGACGAAGCCCAGGACACCAACCCCGTCGTCGAGCAGGTCTTCGACAACCAGCGCCACCACGCTCAGCTCGTCATGGTCGGAGACTCCGCCCAGGCCATCTACCAGTGGCGCGGCGCCAAAGACGTCATGGCGGGCTTCGACGGAGTCCCCCTCAGTCTTTCCCTCTCCTTCAGATTCGGTCCTGTCCTCGCCGAAGAGGCCAACCGGTGGCTTTCCATCGCCAGATCACCACTGCGCCTACGAGGCAGCACCACCGAGGCCACCGATCTCCAACCGGTCGCCACTCCGGACGCGATCCTCTGTCGTACCAACGTGGGAGCCATGCAACACGTCATGGAGCTCCTGTCAGCCGGCTGTCACGTGGCACTCCTAGGAGGGGGCGACAGTCTCCGCTCCCTGGCCCTCGCAGCCCAACAACTCCAGGAAGGCCGCCCCACCAACCACCCCGAGCTCGTCCTCTTCCCCACCTGGGGAGCCGTCCAGGACTACGCCTCGCACGACCCCTCCGGACGTGATCTGCAGCCCCTGGTGGATCTTGTCGACACCCATGGCACGCAAGCCATCCTCGCTGCTGTCAACCAGCTGAGCCGCGAGTCACAGGCCGAGATCATCGTGTCCACCGCCCACAAGGCCAAAGGAAGGGAGTGGAATGCCGTGAAGATCGCCGCCGACTTCGCACCGCCGAAGGACACTGACGAACAAGACGACGCTGGACGACCTGTCCCCGGTCCCATCGAGCCGGGCGAGGCACGTCTTGCATACGTCGCCGTAACTCGCGCCCGCCGCAGGCTCGACATCGGCGGGTTGGGCTGGATCCATGACCACCCCCAAGGCCGACCCTGAAAGCGTCAGCGGTCCAGTGGTCACACGCCACCAGGCCGCTGCACGACAGGAGGCGGCGACGTCGGCCTCGCCAGAGCGTTGGTCCAGTTCGACGAAACACCAGTCGTCTGGACCGCGCAGCCCTGCGGCCCCTCACACGACGACCTGACCAGTTCACGACGCAGCGGGATTCTGAGCGGCGGGCCCCCCTGGCAGCCTCCACGGACCGCCACGACCATCGCCCTACGGTTGTCCACAACCTGCTCCGATGATCCCCCGAAAGGGTGCAGCAGCAAGCACCTTCCGCTCACGTTTGATCGCGCACGCCGTGGCGCCAGCACTCGGCCAAGCCTCATCGCGCCGATCCGACAGCTGCGATCACGCCTCCCCGTAGCCATACGTCTCCACCAGAGCACGGACCCCGTCGAGGTCGTGATGTCTCGCCATTGCGGGCTCCCTCCCCTTTACCACACTTCGCTACCTCGGGTGTGCGGTCGTCCGGGAGGATTTGCAACTCGAGATTCCGGCTCACGATGATTCGGGAAACTGCTGCTGCATCACTGCGAGTACGAGACACATGGCGCCCCAGACCCTTCTGCACGATGCGGTATCGGCTACCGCAACCGCCACACCGCTGTGGTCGGACGTCTCAGATCTCACCGACCTTGCCCGTATCCGAAGCATCTCCCCCTATGCGGTCGCCCACCTGGTAAAGCCGCCAGACTGGAGTTCGAGGTGGACAACCGCCTGGCGCTTGGGGCGTGACCTCGTCGACTTCTCAGTCAGGGAAACTCATCACGTGGACATGCTCTCCAGTGTCCCGGTGCGACGTTTCACGTGGCGCACGGGACAATGGCATCGGCCCGGCCTTGAATACCTTGTGAGTACGCAACGTCACCACGGCTTTGAGAGTCACGAGGAAGAGCTATTCCTGCTGACCGCGGACTTCACCGGAATCCTGCTGGAGGCCCTGGCCCAGCCATTTCGGATGTGCTTCGACACCGCTGAAGGAAGAGTTGAGCACACGCCCGACTTTCTGCTGCTCATGAGGGGCATCCCGTTCCTGATCGACGTCCGTCCCGCACACCGGATCTCCTTCGACGACGAGGTCAAGTTCGCGGCGAGTGCGGAGATCGCGCTGGCTATGGGTTGGAACTACGCAGTGGTGACGGGCTGGCGTGATCACGTAGTGGGTCTCGTCGACTCGCTCTCCGCCGGTCGCAGGGAACTCTCCGACCCGTTGGGGCTGCAGCCTCAGATGTTGGCCGCCGCGGCTGAGGGACCACAGCCGTTCGGTGAATTGGTGGAGCGCTGCAGTCTCCCGGCCGTGGGCCGGGCTCACGCGGTACATCTGCTTTGGCATCGCCGCCTCGGCGTGGAAATGTCGGGACCGCTCAGGGATTCCAGCATGGTGCGCCTGTCGCCGGCGCGCCAACTGGCAGTGGGGCGCTGGTGACTGCGGCGTCCTGGGACCTTTCGGTGGGCAGTGAGCTCATCGTCAACGGAGTTCCCTGGCAAGTGGCGAAGTTCCAGCCGGAGGCGGGGAAGATCGTCCTTCACCAGTCTGACGGCACGCCGTGGCAGACGACCGTGCGGGAGTTGATGCATCATCCGGCGGTGCGTCCTTCCACTCGTACGCGCAAAGACCTTCCAGCCGCCTCTCGCGGCCGACAGCCCAAGTCCATGCTCGATCTGCCGGCGGACAAGCACAGACTGGCCATGCTGCGGGTAGAGCATCTGCACGAGGTCGAAACCGGGTTTCGCAGCGGCGATCCTTTCAGAGCCCTGCCGTGGGAACCGAAGCCGGACTACGACCCGGACGTCACGACTCTTACCGAGCGTCGGCACGCCAAGGTCCGCGAATTGCGCCAGGCCGCCGTCGCCCACCCATGTCAGGCGGCAGAACAGAGGCTGGACAAGGTCAGCTACCGCACCCTGGTCCGCTGGGGCCTGGGTCTGCGTAAGTTCGGGCCGGTGGGATGCGCCAATGACAGGTGGCTGCGCGAGGCGACGGGGCACCGCATCACGCCCGAGGTACGCGAAGCAATCCTCGCGGTGCGCCACGAAACACTGCACCGATCCAAGCTCACGGGCAAGGACCGTGAGCGGCTGATCCATCAGTACGTGCGAGAGGAGTTCGGCAAGGAGGCAGAAGAGAAGATCCCGAGCTATGAAACGCTGCGCGTGTTGTGGCAGGAGTGGTTCGGTTCCTCCGGGGCCCGTCAGCGCTATGCGGTGTCGGCTGCCCGGGCTCAGGAAGTGGCGACCGGTCGTCATGTGGTGGTGAGCCGCCCGGGCCAGGTCGTGGCCCTCGATACGACGGTCCTGCCTGTCAAGGTGCGCGAGAACGTGTTCGGCGATCCGGTGAACGTACACCTGTCGCTGGCACTCGACGTCTACACCCACTCGATCGTCGCCTTCCGGCTCACGCTCGTCTCAGACACCTCGGTGGACATCGCCATGATCCTGCGCGATGTGATGATGCCTTTGCCGATGCGCCCCGACTGGGGCGAGGACATGGAGTGGGCCTACCCGGGAGTCCCCAGCACCGTCGTCACCGAATTCGCCGGCCACAAGACCGCAGGGCTGCCGTTCTTCTCTCCCGAGACCGTCACCACCGACCACGGTTCCGTCTACAAGAATCATCACCTTGTCGAAGTGCAGCGTGTGATCGGCGCGAACGTCCGCCCCAGCCGCGTCCTGCGGCCGACGGACAAGCAGGCCGTGGAGCGGGCCTTCGGCGCGATCCAGTCACTGCTGTTCCGGATCCTTCTGGGATATCAGGGAATCGATGCGGCAGACCGGGGGCTCAATCCAGAAGCTGACGCCTGCCTGACCGTCGCTGAGATGGAGCACCTCATCGCCACCTGGATCGTGAAGATCTGGCAGAACCGCAGGTTCGGATCCTACGCGCCCAGCTGGGACCCGTTAGGGGACCACAGCCCGAACTCGCTGTTCGCCGCCTCCATGGCGCAGGGAGGCTTCGCCTTGCAGATCCCCTCTGCCGACCTCTACTACAAGCTGCTCCCCCAGCACCGGGTGACGATTCACGGGCGCCGAGGCGTGAAGATCAAGAACCTGTGGTACGACGGGCCGGCTCTTGACGACTGGCGGTTCCGCCGGTCGGGCCGGGGCGGGGTGGCGAAGAACAAGTACGTGTTCCACCGGGACCCGCGTGATCCCTGCAATGTGTACTTCCAGGATCCGCTGACCCACGAGTGGCACCAGTTGCGGTGGGTTGGGCTGCCCGAGGAGGGGCAAGTGCCCGCCTTCAGCGATGCACGGGTACGGCAGGTCATGCGCGACCTCAGGGGCCAGGGTCTCGCTCCGAAGTCGGACAAGGAACTCCTACCCGTGCTGCTGGACCTGATCGGCGCCAAGGTGCCAGTGGAACAGTGGCCGACCCGGCTGACCAAAGCGCAGCGCACCGAGATCGCGCGGGAGGAGGCACAGGCGGCCTCAGCTGCAGCGGACCGGCCCCATACGCCCCTGCCGGGCGCAGGGAGCGCACGTCCTGCCCCACGCGTGCCACATCCGAGTGAGCCTAGTGACAATGTCGTCGAACTGCCTTGGCAGCGGCGCGTCGAGCAAGGCCAGCTCGCCATCGACGTCGAGCGGCGTCGGCGCCGTGAGGCGGGCGCACATCAGCCCGCTCCCTCCGCATCCCTCAGCCAGCGGCTGCGCGGCACCAGCCTCATGGACCTCATCGACGAGGCCACGGGCCCTCATGTCCTCGACAACTCCCATGATGCTGAAGAGAACCACTGACCATGTCCGTCCCTTCACGTGCCACAGGCCCCTCGTTTCTGCCCGGCCCGCCCATCGACCGCACTCGGGTGGAGGGGTGGCAGCGATGGATCCGCACCCGCGACCTGTTCGTGCCGGCCCCTGTCATGAGCGCGAACCAATACCTGCAGTTGACACCGCGGCGTCGCCGTCTGCACGACCTGCACCGATTGGCCACGCACAGCAGCCTGCCGGTGCTGAGCACACCGATGAGTGATGCCGTGGCATGGCTTGTCAAAGCCCGGATCGAGGACGGCGCCTACAGTCACAAGGCCGGCATCCGCACCGGAGTCATGGTCAACGGCGGTGGTGCCCAAGGAAAGACGGAAACCGTCTGCGCGGCCCTGGCCGCCTTCGAGGACGAATGGCTGGAAGTCAACGAGTACATGAACCCGCAGGCCATGGCCGGAACCAGGGATCTCTTGGCCCCGGTCGCATATGTGCGCTGCCCGGTGAAAGCCACGCCCGTGTCCACCTGCAAGCGCATCCTCGACTTCTACGGCGAGGACTACAAGAACATGCGCCAAGAGGACCTGGTCCGCACGGTGAATGCCGCGATCACCGCGCATGCCACCAAGGCCTTGGTGATCGATGACATCACCCGGCTCAAGCTTCACCGTGAGAGCGACCAGGACGTCCTGGATCTGCTATTGGAAGTCATGAGCATGTCGGTCACTCTCATCCTCGTCGGTGTCGGTATCCCGTTCTCCGGTCTGCTGCGCCGCGGCCGCTTCGACCCGGCGACCAAGCAGTGGACCATCCCACCGGTCAAGGACCGTGGCCGCAGTCCCAACCCGGAGGCTGCGACCCAGCACGAGAGGCGGTTCGAGATGATCGAACTCGAGCCGTTCGGCTACGGCTCGTCCGCGCAGATTGGTGCCTGGGAAGACCACCTCGTATCCGTGGAGCAGAACTTGCGTCTGCTGAACGACACCGAGGGGATGCTGAGCACCGGTTCTATGCCGGAGTACCTGTTCAGCCGTACCAACGGCGTGGTCGGGCTCCTGGAAAAACTCATTCAGCGCGGCTGTCGGCTGGCGATCGAGGACGGAAGCGAACGCCTGGATGAAGCCCTGCTCAACAGTTGCCGAGTCAGCCCGACAGATCTGCCGGATCTCGACGCGGAATCCGGCGAGCAGCCGCTGATCCCGCCAGTGAGGAATCCATCCCGCAAGAGCAGGGCAAAGAAGAGGAACACCGTCTTCGACGACTCGGGGCCGACCGCGGAGTCCGCCGGATGAGCACGGAACCCGCGCGGCCGCTCGCACGCAGCCTTGATCCACTTCCCGGAGAGTCCCTCAACGGGTTCCTCCTCAGGCTGTCGTACCGGTTGGGCATCGCACCACATCGCGTGGCGACCTTGTCCGGTCTGACGTGCCGCAGCGACGTTATCCCGCACGACCAACTGCGTGGGCTTGACCCGGGTGCAGCCGTACGCTTCGCAAAGGCCGCACACTTGACTGTCTTCGAGGCCCATGCGTTGACGCTCAAGGCGTACACCCACGTTTATCCGCCGCTGGCGAAGCTCCGCACTGCCGTCAGCAGCGCAACAGGCAAGTCACAGATCATCTGGGCTGCAAATCCGGAAAGCCGGTACTGCTCCCGCTGTCTGGCAGGAGACGCCAGTCCCGTTCAGATGGCCTATGGCGGCCCCTGGCAGCTGCGCTGGCATCTTCCTGTCGTCTTCGCCTGCACACAACACCGGCGCCTGCTGCAACAGGACTGCCCGCGCTGCTCACAGCCGCTGACCGGACGGGTCGCCAGGCGGCACAGCGTGCTGACCTCGACCCATGTTTCGGGCCTGCATCCGGCCCAGTGCCGGAATCAGGACCCCGCCGTCTCCCGTCGCTATCACGGCCGGGTGATGTCATGCGGTGGATGGCTGAACCAGCCCTCAAGCTCAACCTCAACCCTGGCTCAGCAGGACGTGGATGAACTGCTCCGGCTACAGGAACACCTGGACCGTCACCTGACACCTCAGCCTGTCGACCACTACGACCACGACGGTCGCAAACATTCCGAAAGCTACTTCAATGACCTGATTCTCACCGCGAAGCTGATCCTGCTGAGCTGGCCACATGGTGCGGCTCTGCTGCCCTCGTCCCCGCTTGCCGACCTCGTGGACCAATCCCTCAGCACGCCGCAGCGCCCAGACACAACGTCTGCGGAATTCCGTGCGGGACGCCTAGCCCCGGGCTCACCAACACACAGCGGGGCCATCCTGTTGGCGGCGGCCAGAGCGCTCGGCGACCGAGATGTAGCCACCATGCGTGACCGGATCGCCCCCCTGACCCGCGAGGTGTACCGTCGGTCCCGCTCGACAGGGGGAAAACTCTTCGCCGGCAGTGACGCCTCCATCGCCCTGCTGCGAGCCACTGCTCCGCGCGTTTACGGCCTGCAGGAACGCCCAGCCCTACGCATCACCCCCAGCCGTCATCGATATCGCCTTGATGAGATCCCTCCGCTCTTCCCACGACAGTGGTATTCGGCCTACCTTGAGCCGCTCACCGTATCCTTCGCCACGGTGACCACGACCCTTGAGCGTCACCTGCGGTGGGCTGGCTCGCTCCGGCTCGCCGAGCTGATCACGGGGCGTAAGTGGCGCACATGCGCGTCAGCTCTGGGAATCCCTCCGAGCAGCGCGGTCCGGACGATGAATGTCCTGGGCCAGCAGATGGCCGACGCTGGCCTATGGCCCGCCTTCGAAGATGCTGTCGACGAGGCAGCCCGTCGCCTTGACGACCATGCCCACCGGACCGACTATGCCAACCGGCGCCGCACCATGGCCGACTGGCGTCTGTCGCGCGACCAATGGCGAGCCCTCTGTCGCGGAATCCCTGGGCTCGAACAACGGGCTGCCACAGGTGATCCCTGCGTCGGCGAGGCTCTGATCTGGAGCATGGCCAACGAAGCCAGCTACCTGCACAGCCCCACCGTGCTCCACCGGCGATCCGCCAGCTTCGCGCCCAACCGGATCACCTGCGAGGCAGGGGCACTGCTCCGTCGCCAGCGACCATCCTTCATGATCTTGCGACGGCGCCTTGAGGCTCATGCCTCGGCCCTCGCCCAGCTCTGTGATCGCGGAGAGTTGCACATTGACGTCGCGCCTCTGGAGAGCATCGCCTTCACGTCAGGATCCCATCAGATTGTCGTCCGGTGAGCGTGCGTCCGCTGCCGCGTGGGCTCGCACCACTGAACGGGGAATCCCTTCCCGGCCTCATCCTGCGGCTGGCATATCGCCTCGAGCGCTCACCGGCGCGGATCGCTTCACTATGCGGGCTGAATCACCCTCAAAACCGGATCCCTGCGGAGTACCTCATTGCATTACCACCCGATCGCATTCCGGACTTTGCAACCGCCACGCGACTGCATGAGAACGAGGTTCACGCGCTGACCCTGTCTTCTCTTTGGGCCACCTATCCGCCGCTGCAGGCTGCCAGAATCGACGGAAATCGCAATACCACCGCCGCCTCAAAGATGTGGGCTGCGAACCTTTCAAGCCGTTACTGTCCTGAATGTCTCGCGGGGGATGGAAGTCCTGCCCAAAACGCCTACGGCGGCCCTTGGAAACTCGGCTGGCACCTACCCGTCACCTTCGCCTGCACCGTGCATCGCCGATTGCTCGCTCAGAGCTGCCCCCGCTGTGGCGGAATGCCGAACAGGCCGTCGAACACAGAGCGTCAGGGCTTGATCATGCAACGCGCAGTGAGTGGCCTGCATCCAGCACAGTGCCGGCACCCCGCCGTTCCCACCACCAGTACCCACCCCTCCCCTTGCGGGGCGCGCCTCGATGAGGCCCTCCCGTCCGCCACCCTCACGAACACGGCCCTCTCGCTACTCCTGGCGCTGCAAAGCCGCATCGATCAGCGCCTCCTGCTCAACCATCGGCCAGACGATACTGCTCGCCCGGCATCGGACCGCCACTTCTTTCCCGATCTCATCGTCGCCGCTCAACTCGTCCGGCTCAGCTGGCCTGACAGCGCCTCCTTCATGCCGCCGTTGAAAGCCTTGATCGACACGGTAGACCGGCACGTTGCCAACAGCGTCCAGCGCACGACGACAGGCCGGCGGCCCAACACCACATGGGCGGCGCCCCAAGATCCCGCCGAATGCGGTGCACTGCTACTCACCGCCAGCCTCCTCCTGGGGGAGGAACGCACAGGTGGCCAGGCCCTGATCGACCGTGTCCAGCCTCTCGCCGCCACCTCGTTGAACAGAAACACAGCGAGCATCGCGGCGATGCTACGCCGCATGGACGTCTCACCCGACCTGGCGCGAGCTCTGGTACCTCGATCCATCGGCTTCTACCGGGCCGGCGGTCACCGTCACACTCGGCAGAGGATCCCATCGCGTCATTCCACATTCGACCTCCGGCACGTGCCGGCCCTACTTCCGCAGGAACTCCTGCTCGCGCACTTCCACGGTCTCTTGACCGAGTGGAAGGATCACAGCGAGTGGGATGTGAGGCACTTGCGACGGGTCGCCTCCCTCAAACTCGCCGAAATGAGCGGCGGTGGCACATGGCCTCAGTGCGCAGAGGTACTTCACATCCCCTGGAACACTGCGCAGCAGTCCCTGAAGGTCCTGAAGCGCAACTTCACGCCGAATGGCCTTTGGCCATTGTTCAACCAGTCGGTGGAGACTGTAGCCGTCCAACTCGACGACACTTCAGACCGCATCGACTATCGATGTCGGCGTGAAGTGCTCCAGAACTGGCGCATTCCGGACACACACTGGGCCGAACTCTGCGACGACCTGGACCAGTTCCGGCAAGGCGGTACGTCCCCCAGCAGCCACACCGCCACTGTCCTGGCCTGGGCCGCAGTTACGCAGGGAGACCACCTTCACAGCCCTCTCCTCACGGCCCTACGAAGTTCGGGCAGCAGCACGCAGCAGGTGGTCGCATCGATCAATGCGCTGCGTTCACCAGCAAACCGCAAGGGTGCCAAACTCGAACTGCTCAACCGTATTGAGGCGTACGCCAGCAGGCTGGCCGCCCGCTGCGATCACTCGGTGAGCACGCCTCCACTCGGCCACGAGACGCCCACCGGCTCCGGGCCCATCGGTACAGGTAGCGACTGATCCGCCCTCGACACCGTCGGCCGCCAGAGCAGATCCCTGCTGATCCGTGGCATGGCACCGGGTGTCCGAGCAGGTCCCCCCGTCCAGACACCAGGTCCCCCCAGATGCCTGCGCAGTCGCCGCCGGTGCCAACCAGCCCCTGTTTGTGACAACTAGAATCAGCAGTCGCACCGTGTCAGCGTCGTACCCGCGGCATGCCCAGCCCGATCCAGGAGATGATCTCGCGCTGGATCTCGTTGTTGCCGCCGCCGAAAGTGAAGATGACGGCGGAGCGGTAGCCGCGTTCGAGTTCGCCGTGCAGGACTGCGCCGGCGGAGCCTTCCTTGAGGGGGCCGGCGGCTGCCACGACCTCCATCAGCCAGGCGAAGGCGTCGCGCCGTGCCTCGGAGCCGTAGACCTTGACGGCGGATGCGTCCTGCGGGGTGAGGCTGCCGTCCTGGACGGCGTTCACCATCTGCCAGTTGAGGAGCTTCATGGCGTCGAGGCGGGTGTGGGTGCGGGCGAGCCGGCCGCGGACCCAGCCGAGGTCGATGACGCGGCGGCCGTCGGCGAGCTTGGTGTCGGCGGCCCAGCGCTGGACGTCGCGCAGGGCGCGGATGGCCATGGTGCCGTGCGCGGCGAGGGTGACGCGTTCGTGGTTGAGCTGGTTGGTGATCAGCCGCCAGCCCTTGTTCTCCTCGCCGACGCGGTGGGAGACGGGGACGCGGACGTTCTCGTAGTAACTGGCCGTGGTGTCGTGGGAGGCAAGGGTGTTGATCAGGGTGCAGGAGTAGCCGGGATCCGAGGTCGGCACGAGGAGCATCGTGATGCCCTTGTGGGGCGGGGCCTCGGGGTCGGTGCGCACGGCGAGCCACACCCAGTCGGCGGTGTCTCCGTTGGTGGTCCAGATCTTCTGGCCATTGACGACGTACTCGTCGCCCTCTCGTACGGCGCGGGTCCTGAGGGAGGCGAGGTCGGTGCCCGCCTCGGGTTCGCTGTAGCCGATGGCGAAGTCGATCTCGCCCGAGAGGATGCCCGGCAGGAAACGGGCCTTCTGTTCGTCGCTGCCGAACTGCATGATCGTCGGGCCGACGGTGTTCAGCGCCATCAGCGGCAGCGGCACACCCGCCTGGGCCGCCTCGTCGAAGAAGATGAACTGTTCCATCGGGCTCAGGCCGCGCCCGCCGTACTCCTTCGGCCACCCCACACCGAGCCAGCCGTCCGCGCCGAGACGGCGGATGGTCTCGCGGTAGAAGCGTTTGCGCGCGGCCGGTTCGGTGGTGGGGGCACCTCCCGTGCCCTTGGGGCTACGAGGGAGCGTGTCGGCGTGGTCGGGGACCAACTCGGCGAAATAGGTGCGCAGTTCGGCGCGCAGCTGCTGTTGCTGCGGCGTGTAGCGAAGGTGCACGGCCCCTCCAGGCGTCTCGCGGTCCGTCCCTTGCGCGGCGGCGCGCACACAGTAGAACGTGTTGCAGGAATCCGGAAGAGCCGTGCCGCCCCTGCCTACAGCGAGCGGTACACGGCGCCGACGAGAGCCATCTCGCGCGGGTCGTCGGCGATCCGCGGGCCCATGCGGTTCATGACGTACCCCAGGCTGACGCCCGCCTCGGGGTCGGCGAGCCCGCAGGAGCCGCCGAAGCCGTCGTGGCCGAAGGCCCCCAGGTTGGGCCCGTACGAGCCGTTCTCGCCGCTCAGCCACAGGCCGGGACCGATCTCGGTGTCGTGCGCGAAGCCGGGGCCGAGCACCAGGTCGCGGCAGCTGCCCTGGCCCTCGCGGACCCGCTCCGCGGCCTCGGCGCTCAGCACCCGGCGGCCGCCGAGCACGCCGGGTCCGGCGAGGATCCCGTACAGCGCGGCGACGGCACGCGCGGTGCCGTGACCGTTGGCCGCGGGCACCTGGGCGGCGCGCCATCGCGGTGTGTTGGCACCGGCGGCACCCACCACGGGGTTGAGCAGGGCCGCGAGCGCGAGCGGCGTCAACCGGTCGAAGAAGGCGGCCTGTTCGGTGGTGGGCGGGACCCGCGGTTGCTCCGGTTCGGCGACGCGTCCGGTCTCCATGCGGGAAAGTGCCGGGCTCCCACCAGGGCTCGGGCGCCGCCAGGCGGGCACAGGTCAGCTCCCAGTCGCACAGTTCGTCGAGCCAGTGCGGTTCGCGCAGGCCGGCGAGCCCGGCGCGGTGCGACAGGAGGTGGCGCACAAGCGCCTTCTCCTTGCCCGTCGCGGCGAACTCCGGCCAGTACGAGGCCACTGGCGCGTCCAGGTCGAGTTGCCCCGGTCGACGAGCAGGTGCGCGCACAGGGGCGTCGGACCCTTGGTCGTCGACCGGCGCCGGTGCCGGTGCCGGTGCCGGTGCCGGTCGAGGGTGCGTGGTCGTTGTCGCGAACCGTCACGGGAAACCTCCGTCGCCTTCCGTCCCGCCCGGGAGAGCCGCCGCGTCCGGCCCGGACGGCTACGTACCGACCGGTCGGACTGAAGGGGAAGGGGGCATGCGGGGCGGAACGGCGGGTGAGCGAGGATGGGGACGGAAGATCCCCGCGCAGCGCCCGCAGACGTTCCGCCCCGGAAGGACGACCAGATGGCCCCCGACGAGCACGACGACGCCGTACTGCTGCGCACCGAGGGCCGCGCCGCGTACATCACGCTCAACCGCCCCCGGGCGATCAACGCCCTGACGCACCCCATGGTCCGCGCGATCGACGCCGCGCTCGCCGACTGGGAGCGGGACGACGCCGTCGGGACCGTGGTGATCTCCGGCGCCGGCGAACGGGGCCTGTGCGCGGGCGGCGACATCCGCGCCATCCACGACGACGCACGCACAGGCGGCCGGGCGTCGGTCGGCTTCTGGCGCGACGAGTACCGGCTCAACGCCCGCATCGCCCGCTTCCCCAAGCCGTACCTCGCCCTCATGGACGGCATCGTGATGGGCGGCGGTGTCGGGGTGTCCGCCCACGGCAGCGTCCGCGTCGTCACCGAACGCTCCAGGATCGCCATGCCGGAGACCGGCATCGGCTTCGTCCCCGACGTGGGCGGCACCCACCTGCTCGCGCGGGCGCCGGGCGAACTGGGCACGCATCTTGCCCTGACCGGCGACGCGGTCGGCGCGGGCGACGCGCTGCTCCTCGGTCTCGCCGACCACTTCGTCCCGTCCGTCCGGCTGGCGGACCTCGCGGCGGCGGTCGCGTCCGAGGACGTGGACGCGGCGGTGCGGCGGTACGCGGAGCCCGTCCCCGAGGGCCCGCTCGCCGAGGCCCGCGGGTGGATCGACCACTGCTACGGCGCGGACACGGTGGAGGACATCCTCGAACGCCTCCTCGCGTCCAACGAGATCCCGGCGAAGCAGGCCGCCGAAACGATCCTCGGCCGCTCGCCGCGGTCGCTGAAGGTGACGCTGGAATCGATCCGCCGGGCACGGGCGCTGGGAACGCTGGAGCCCGTGCTGGAACAGGAGTTCCGTGTCTCGTGCGCGGCCCTGTCCTCGCCCGACCTGGTGGAGGGCATCCGGGCGCAGGTCGTCGACAAGGACCGGCGTCCGCGGTGGTCTCCGGCGGAGCTGAGCGGGGTGAGGCGGTCGGAGGTGGACCGCCATTTCGCTCCGCTGGAGGAGCCGGGACTCGGCCTCGCGGACTGACGAGGGGGCGGCCGGTTCCGTGGCGCCGGGGTGGGGCCCGGGCCGGCCCGGTCAGGGGCAGGGGGCGTGGCTCGGTCAGCGGCGGGCGCGCAACAGCAGAAGCGCGATGTCGTCGCCCCGTGTCCGCAGTGCCGCGTCCTCCCCCAGCAGGTGGTCCGCCAGGTTCTCCAACGGCTGTTCGGGCGCCCGTGCCAGGCGAGCAGCCAACTCGGCGAGGACGTCGTCGATGTCCGTGCCCGGCCGCTCGATCAGCCCGTCCGTGTACAGGAGGAGCACCGACCCCGGCCGAAGCGGCACCGCCGTCGTCGGATAGATCGCCGCCGGATCGATCCCCAGCAGGGGGCCGCCCGCGATGTCCAGTACATGGACCCGCCCCTCCGGGTCCCGCAGCAGGGGCTGCGGGTGTCCGGCACGGGCGAGCAGGACGCGGTGGCCCAGCAGGTCCAGGTGCAGGTAGACGCAGCTGGCGAGCAGATCGGCGTCCAGGTCGATCAGCAACCGGTTCGTACTCGCGATGACCCGGCCGGGCGGCTGGCCGGCCGTCGTGTAGGCCCGGACGGCCGTGCGCACCTGCCCCATCATCCCGGCGGCGGCGACGTTGTGGCCCTGTACGTCGCCGATGACGGCGGCCGCGTCGCTGCGGTCTCCGCCGGGGAATCCGGGAACCCTCGTCCGCATCAGGTCGTAGAAGTCACCGCCGATGTCCATGCCCTGAGTCCCCGGCAGATAGCGCGCGGCGACCTCCAGTCCCGGCAGCGACGGCAGGCTGTGCGGCAGCAGCGCGGACTGCAGCCCGTGGGCGAGGCGGTGCTTGACGTCGTACAGGCGGGCACGTTCCAGCGCCTGGGCCATGAGGCCGCCCAGGCTGGTCAGCATCGCGCGTTCGTCGGTGGCGAAGCGGTGGGGCTCGGAGTAGCCGAGGACGCAGGTGCCCACCGGCCGGCCGGACGCGATCAGCGGCAGATACGCCCAGGCCGCCATGCCGTCCGGTGTGGCACGGCGTTCGGGATAGATCTGTTCCAGCTCGGCACGGGACGAGAAGAACGAGGGGACTCCCGTCGCCAGCGCCCGCGCCCCGGGGGTCTGCGCGGTCAGTCGGGTGCCGTCGAAGCGCTCGATGACCGTCGGGTCCTCGTAGCCGCGGTGTCCCAGGACGCGCAGCCGCCCGCCCTCGGACGCCAGCACCACGAGGGCGCGGTTGCCGACGGCCGGCATGATCTCGTCGGCGACGATCTCGATCACGTCCGACACCCCGACCGCCTCGGTCAGCGCGCTCGCCAGGCTCAGCAGGTGGGAGATCGCCACGAGGCCCGCGGGCCTGGGCCGCCGTTTCTCGGGCGGATTCTCCTGGGCCGCGCCCGCCGCCGGGGTGACCAGGACGCTGATCCCGCTGCGGCTCGGATGGAGGCGGAACGTCAGCCAGTCCTGCGGTGGCCGCAGCGCCACGAACGAGGTGCTGTGCTGGCTGAGCAGCGCCGCGCGGTAACGGTCCTCGTAGACGGGGTCGTTGAGCCACGGGAGCGTCGTCCAGAGCTGGGAGCCGAGGAGTTCGGTGACGGGGGCGCCGACGAGTTCGGCCATGGCGGCGTTGGCGAAGGTGACGCGCCCGTTCACGTCCAGGGCGCACATGCCCTCGGGCACCCGGGCCACCATCTGCACGGCCTCGATGGCGCCGCTCGTTGCCGCGAGCGGGGAGCTGTGCAGGAAGTCGGCCTCGGGAGCGACGCGGCGGCCGTGTTCGGCGGCGCGCTCGAGGCGCAGGGCCAGGCGGTCGCAGGCCGAGACGAGCCGGGCGCGTTCGGCGGCGGTGAGCTCGGGCGGGTGCGAGCCGGGCCACGTGACGAAGACGGCGCCGTAGGCGGTGTCCCGGGTGGCGATCGGGAGGGCGGCGAGCGCGAACGGGTACGGCAGGACGACAGCGATCCGCGGATATCTGCGGGCCATCTCCTCCTCGTCCGGCACCCAGACGAGCCGCCGCTCGCGCAGGGCGTCGGCGACGGGGATCGGAGCGCTGAGCGCGACGCGCTCCCAGGGGGCGGCGAAGGCGCGCGGCAGGCCGGCCATGACGGCCATCTCCAGGATCTGCTCGGCACGCGAGAAGAGGTACACGGCGCCGGAGTGGGCCTGGACGTCGTCCATCATCCCGGCGAGCGCGAACGACAGCATCGGGTGGGACCCCTCGCCTCCCCCACCCGGCGGCGCGGGCGCGGAGGCGAGCCGATCGGACAACGGGACCACCTCCTCGGGGACGCTCAGCTCCCAGGCTGCCCGTTGCGGGGGCATCGCGCACGACGGGGCGCGGCGGGGGCGGGACCCGCGCTGGGCGCGGGTGCGCCGGGGTGGGGCGGGGAGCTTTCCCCCACCCCGCCCCTTCCCGAAACTGGGAGCTACGCCCCCAGGCCCCGACGAGGGCGGAAACGATCCGAGGGCTGAGGCCCCAACCCCTCCATCGCGGCAGCTTCGCGCCGCAGGCCCCGCTCGCGGCCGGGGGCAGGGCGGGGAGTCCTCCTCCACCCCGCCCCTTCCCGAAACTGGGAGCTACGCCCCCAGGACCCCGCCGAGAGCGGAACGGGTCCGGGGGCTGACGTCCCCAGCCGCCTCCAACGCGGCAGCCTGCGCGCCGCAGGCCCCCTCGCCCCGGAGGCCGGCCGGCACCGCCCGGGGCCACCCGGGGCGCATCGTGGCCGGAGCCCGCCGGACCGGGGCCCGGAGTCGCCCCTGGCCCCGGCCCGGCTCGGCCCTACGCCGCGTTGCGGTGGCGGGACTCCGAGGAGGTGGTCACCGCGACCGGGAGCGAGTGGGTCGTGCCGTTCACCGTCACCGCCAGGGTGATGCTGCCCTGCCGGAGGGCCGTGAGTCGGCCCGTCGTCGGGTCGAACGAGGCGGTGTGCCGGGGGCGGGCGTCCTGTACGTGGCCGATGTGCAGGTTGGGCGAGCCCGACCAGTCCACGCTCATCGGCCACGCCGCCGGCACGCGCCGCGTGCCCTGGAGCACCGTCGCGCGGGCGTCTCCCGTCTCCCCGGGCTGGAGCACCGACGGCGCCTCCAGCGTCACCGTGTCGGCGTGGGCGCGGGTCTGGGCCGAGACCCAGTCCGGGTGCGGGCCCCATGGGGCGCGGCGGCCCTCCGCCTGGTCGGCGCGGGAGACCTGGTCGACACCGATGAGCGACCAGCCGGTGAAGCCTCCCTCGTGCGCCGGGCCGGCGGGGGACTTTCCGGAGTTGCCGTTGACTAGGTAGGGCACGCCGTCCACGTGCGCGGCGTGGAAGACCCCGACGTGGCTGCCGATCAGCGCCGCGCCCTTGCCCGTCGTACGGCGGAACTGCGCGAGCCAGTCCTCGACGAGCGCGGCCTCCTTGCGGTCACTGAGCTGGCTGCCCTTCTGGACGGTGGGGTCCCGCGGCGGTACGTGTTCGATGACCATGACCGACCCGATGCCGGGGTCGGCGGCCGCGGCGTCGAGCTGGGCGCGCAGCGCCTTGATCTGGGCGAGGCCGCCGCCGCGCAGGCTCAGGCTGGAGGTGTCGAGCGTGACGAAGCGCGTGCCGCGGTGGTCGAAGACCCGGTGCGCGGGCCCGAACTCGGCCACGAAGTTCTCGATCTTCCCGCCCATCACCTCGTGGTTGCCGGGCACGTAGTACCAGGGCAGGGCGTCGCCGAGTTCCTCGGTCAGCACGCGGCGCGCGAAGGCGAGGTCGGCCGGGGAGCCCTCGTCCACGAGGTCGCCGTTGACGACGAGGAAGTCGGGCCGGGCCGCCTTGATCTCCCGGAGCGTCCTGCGTGCCTGACCGACGAGGGGGCTGTCGGGGTCGCGGGCGACGAACTGCGCGTCCGACATGACGGCGAAGCGCCAGTCCCGTGCTCCCGTCACCGCGGCGGAGTCCACGAGCGGATCGGTGACGCGCGGCGGGTCGGGCAGGTCGACGGCGGGCGGGACCTGTGCGTCGAGGCCGTCGATCACGATCCGGCCGGTGTACTGCCGGTTCGGGGCCGTCTCGGCGAGATAGAAGCGGTACACGGACAGCGGCATGGCGGCACCCGGTGGCATCGGGAAGGTGACCTGTCGCCAGCCGGTCCAGGTGACGTAGGGCCCGCGCAGCAGGTGGTCGGATCCGGCGGCGTCCTTGAGGTGCAGGGTGGGCCAGGCGCCGTTGCCGTCGCCCTTGATCCAGAGTGTGAAGGCCTGCGGCTGTCCGGGGACGGCGATCGGCTGCGGCGGGGCGGCGTAGGCGGCGCGGGTCGCGGTCGAGCGGGTGAAGTCGTAGCTGATCTCCAGCCCGGTTCCGTTGTGCCCGTCGGGCGTCGGGGCGAGCGAGCCGCCGGCCCGGGCGTGGCTGAACTTCCACTGCGCCGCGTCGTCGAAGGAGCTGACGGCCTGCTCGGCGAGCCCGACGCTGACGGCGAGCACGGTGGTGACGCCGTCGACGGTCGCGGTGATGCGCCCCGCGCTGTCGCCGCCGGTGCGGGAGCCGACGGTGAAGGAGCCGCTGCTGTCGGCGCGGACGGTGAACTGTTCGCGGTCGTAGTCGAGTCGGACGTCGTCCGGTTCGACGGGGGCGCTGTTGCCCTGGGCGTCGTAGCCGACGATGCCGAACGTGCCGGTGGCGGACGCGTCGGCGAGGCCGACCCGCCGGACGGTCGGTTCGATGCGGGCCAGGTCGTCGAGGACGGTCAGGCGGATGCTGCCGTGGACGCTGCCGCGTTCGGCCCGGATGTCGGTGGTTCCGCTGTCGCGGGCGTGGAAGACACCGCGGGTGTCGACGCGCCCGACGGAGGACCTGACCGAGAGCCAGTGGGGCGTGCCGGCGGCGGGTGCGTAGGTTTCGTCGTACCCGGCGGCGGTGAGGCGGCGAGTGAGGCCGGGGAAGACCCGCTCGGGGTGACCGCCCCTGACGGGGTCGGCGGTGGGCGCGCCGGCCGCGGGCATCGCGGTCTCGACCCAGTAGCCGCGCAGCCGGCCGCTGCCGTCGGGTGTGGTGAGGGCGAGGCCGTTGGGGACGTCGCGTTCGCTGCCGTCGGAGGGGCTGTTCTCCACCTGGAGGGTGTCGCTGCCGGGTTCCCGGGCGACGAGGGTGGAGGAGCCGCCTCCGTCGAGGTTGAGGGCGTTGTGCGCGCCGGCCTTCTGCATCATCAGGCCGAGTTCGGTGAGGGTCACACCGCCGCTGTCGGCCTGCCGCCCGTCGACGGTGATGATGTGCATCGCGCGGCCGTCCTTCGAGAAGCCGACGGCGGTGCGGGGCGCGGTGGCGTTGTTGCCCGCGCCGTCGTGGTTCTGCGGTACGCCGTCGACGACGAGGAGTTCGCGCCCGCCGACGGCCGTGCGCGGCACGGGCCCGCTGTCGGTGCGGGGCCGGTACTCCACCGACACGGGGTCGCCGGGCCGCAGCGCGGAGAGCACGGCGGCACCGGCCTCGCGGCCGACGAGGACGGTGGTGTCGTCGGCGATGGTGCCGCTGCCTGGCCGGGTGTGCACGGAGACGACGGTGCCGTCGCGTACGACGGCTTCCGCGACGGGGGTCGCGGCGTCGACGGTGAGGGCACGGTCCGCCTCACCCCAGGCGGCGGTGTACGCGCCGATGCCGCCCGCGGGGACGTTGGCGGCGTTGTAGGCGCCGAGCGGGTGTGCCCCGCCGGGCACGGTCAGGGTGCCGTCGAAGTACAGCTGGAGGACGCGTCCCGCGCCCTCGGGACCGATGCCGACGGCCCGGTGCACGCCCGGTGCGGGCGACTGGGTGAGCTTCCCGTCGCGGATGCCGGCGCCCAGGGGTGCGCCGGTCTGGTTGATGTCGAAGAAGTCGGCGTTGATGGCGGCGACGGTGCGCCTGCCGGTGCCGGGGTCGTGCCGTGCGGCGAGCTCGGAGACGCTCTTGCGGTCGGCGACCTTGCCGGAGGAGAGATAGTCGGCCCGGACGTCACTGCCGCCGAGGTCGACGGAGAGCTCGTCGACGCGCAGCCACTTGGCGGCTTCGAGCCGGTCGTAGGAGCTGAGTTCGATGCCGGGGGCGACGGGCCGCCGGCTGCGGGCGGTCTCGATGCCGTCCTGGTCGGCCACCGCGGCATGTGTTCCGCCGGGGTCGCTGGCGGGCGGTGGCGCGATGGGCCGCAGTATTTCGGCGGTCTCGCGAGGCGGCGGATCGGGTGTGGAGTCGGCGGCGGCGGGGACGGTCGCCCCAACCGCCAGTGCGGACAGCGTCGCAAGGAGCACGACGGTGTGTCTTGCTCTGCCAAGGCCCACAACTTCTCCCGGAGTCAGGCTGGTTGAGCTCGTGGTAAGCGCTGTCGGCGGACAGCATCGCGGCGCGGCGGCGCGCGCACCAGAGGGCGCGGGCAACATGCGGGAGAACGGTTGCGGTCATGGTCGTTGACGAGGCGGCGGCGCGATCCCTTCACCCGGGCATCTTCGCCCCACCGGGTACGCCGACCGGCCGTCACCACGCGATGGTGCGCGAGGCGTTGGGCCGGTTGGGGGGTGGCCGTCCGCGTCGTCAAGGGCAGTCGCAGGGCCTGCCGTGGTCGGCGCCGAGGGCGTCCGCGACCTACCACTTGGCACGTTAATGCGGCTCGTTCGACGGGGAGTTGGCACAGTCGCCGGTGCGTCCCGGTCCGCCGGAGTCCTGTCGGTGTCGACGGCGGGCGGAGTTGTGTGATCGAGGGTCGGCGCGGTGCGGCCTCTCGGCGGCAGGCCGCCGGGACCGGCCGCCGGGCCCGAGTGGGCCGCGCTCAGGCGCGCCGCTCCGTGTCGGCCGCCGCCCGGCGGGCGAAAAAGCGGGGGCTGCCGGGCCGTCGCCGGCCCGGCAGCCCCGTGGGTCGCGGTGCGTCAGTCCTGCGTGCCGCGGCGCCTGCGCGCCGCCCATGTGATGCCGCCACCGGCGGCGATGACCAGGGCAGCCGCACCCGCGATCAGCGGGGTCGAGCTGGCGGAACCGGTCTCGGCCAGGCCGGGCTCGGAGGTGCTCGGCGCGGGCGCCGGAGTGGCGGGCGCCGGAGTGGCGGGCGCGGAGGTGCTCGGCGTCTGGCTCGGCGTCTGGCTGGGGGTGTCACTCGGCGTCGGCGAGGGAGGCGTGGGGGTGGGGCTCGGCGTCGTGGAGGGGCTGGGGGACTCCTCCTCGCACACCGGCGCCGTCTTCGTCTCGTCGCGCCCGTACTGGTCGCCGTCGCTCGCGGTGACGACGAGACGGACCGCGACCTCCTTGTCGTGCTCGGGCAGCTTCAGCGTCCTGCTGAAGTCGTTCGTGAACGTCTCGGTCGGCAGCAGGTCCTTGCCGTCGACCGTGACGGTCACGGTGTTCCGGGCGTTGTGGCCGTAGTTGGTCAGGGTGAGGCTGACCTCGTCGCAGGTCACCGACCACGTGGGGGTGTGGGCGAGCGCGGGGGCGGCGGCGAGGCCCACCCCGAGCGCGCCGACCGCGGCGGCGGCTATGAGAGCCCCGGAACGCCACCGCGTTCTGCTGATTTCTGTCACTGTTCCTCCATGGGTGACACGCCTCCACTGCCGGCGTGTGGGCGCAGAGTACCGCCGGGGCGCCGGCCGGCCGTACGCACCTCGAAAACCTGATGGAGAAATGCGGCTGAATTCGTGTCAGCCCTTCGGCCGTTCCTTCATACGGGTCCACACGGGCAGGACGAACCAGCAGATGACGAACCACGCCACCATCATGGCGACGAGCCAGGCGGCGTGCGCGTCGTCGACGACGAAGCGCAGGATGAGCAGCAGCGCCGATCCCATGGTGCACAGCAGGAGCACCAGTCCCAGCATGGTCAGCCGGGACGCCCAGGTCACGGTCTGCGGCTTGAGTCGTCGGCCCGTCAGCATGCGGTGGAAGGAGACCGGTCCGACGAGGACGCCGGTGGTCGCGGCGCCCAGCAGGACGGTCACGGTGTAGATGGTGCGGTCGGTGCCGGAGAGCTCCGTGAAGCGTGGCTGAAAGGCGACGGTCAGCAGGAAGCCGAAGAGGATCTGCACGCCCGTCTGGGCGACGCGCAACTCCTGGAGCAGATCGCTGAACCGGCGGTCCGCCCGCTCCTCCTCCGTCTCGTCACGGCCGTGCCGGCCCCCTACCTTGCCCCTTTCCATCACGGCCTCCCTTCACCTCGGGCAGTGTGCTCGCCGCACGGTGCGGGCACTGCCGGTTCGAGGGTGCACGACGGACCGCCCGTACGCGCGTCACCTACGCAGTGACGCCAGCCGGCGTCCGGCCGGGCCGAGTGCCCTGCGGCCGTCGGCGGTCTCCTTCCACGGCTCGGCGCGCGCCTGGTCGAGCACGTCGGCGATCGTCCAGCGCCGTGCGGTGAGTCCGGGGTCGTCCAGCTGGTCCCAGCCGACGGGTGTGGCGACCGGGGCGCCGGGCTTGGCCCGCACCGAGTACGGGACGACGGCGGTCTGCGCGTATCCGTTGCGCTGGACGTCGAGGTAGAGGCGGTCCCCGCGCGCCTGTTTGCGTACCGCGGTGGTGAGATGCCGCGGGTCGCGGGCGGCGAGCGTCTCGGCCACCTCCTGCGCGAAGGCCCGGGTCTCGTCGAAGCCGGACGTGCCGGGGAGCGGCACGATGACGTGGAGTCCGCGGGATCCGGTGGTCATCAGCTGGGAGGGCAGGCGCAGTTCGTCGAGGAGTTCGCCGAGCCCGTGGGCGGCGCTGCGGACGGCCTCGAAGTCGTCGCCCGGCGGGTCGAGGTCGAAGACGAGCCGGTCGGGGCGGTCGGGCGCCTTCACGCGGGACTGCCAGCGGTGGAAGGTGACACACGCCTGGCCGACGAGGTACATGAGGGTGGCGGTGGTGTCGCACACGGTGTGCACGACGGTGCCGCCTTCCTTGCCGACCTCCGCCCTGCCGACCCAGTCGGGGTAGTGCTCGGGGGTGTGCTTCTGCATGAACCGGGGGCCGCCGACGCCGTCCGGGTACCGCTCCAGCATCAGCGGCCTGCCGCGCAGGTGGGGAAGCATGTACGGCGCGATGCCGCGGTAGTAGGCGGCGAGGTCCGCCTTGCTGATCCCGTCGTCGGGGAACAGCAGCTTCTCGGCGCGCTTGATCTCGACGCTGCGGCCGCCCGCCGCCACGCGCTGGGTGCTCATGGACTCACCATCGCCTCCGCGACGAGCAGCCGCACGGCGGCGGCGATCGACTCGGCGTCGATGCCCGCCGCGTGCAGTTGCTCCCGGGGCGTGGCGGACGCCGGCACCCCGCGTACTCCGAGGCGGACGAGGCGGGGTGCGGGGCGGCCGTCGCCGAACGCCTCGGCCACCGCGTCACCGAGACCGCCCTCGGAGTGGTGGTCCTCGACGGTCATGAGGCAGCCCGTGTCGTCCGCGGCCGTCTGCAGGGTCGCGGTGTCGACGGGCTTGACGCTGTACGCGTCCACGACACGGACGGCGATGCCTTCGCGTTCGAGTGTGTGGGCGGCGGCCAGCGCCTCGTGCACGGTGACCCCCGCGGCGATGACGCAGGCGCGGTCGCGGCCGGAGGAGCGCAGCACCTTGGAGCCGCCGACGGGGAACTCCTCGTCCCGGCCGTAGAGCACCGGCATGTCGGAGCGGCTGGTGCGCAGGTAGGTGATGTTGGGCAGGTCGGCCATGGCAGCGACGAGGCGGGCGGTCTGCGGGCCGTCGCAGGGGTACAGCACGGTGCTGCCCGGCACCGCGCGGAACAGGGCCAGGTCCTCCAGGCCCATCTGCGAGGGACCGTCCTCGCCGATGGCGACGCCGGCGTGCGAGCCGACGAGGTTGATCGAGGCGCGGCTCACGGCGGCCATGCGGATGAAGTCGTGGGCGCGGGTGAGGAAGGCGGCGAAGGTGCAAGCGAAGGGGACGTAGCCGCGGGCGGCCATGCCGACGGCGGCGGCGACCAACTGCTGTTCGGCGATGTAGCACTGGAAGTAGCGGCCCGGGTGCTCCTTGGCGAACAGGTCGGTGCGGGTGGAGTCGCCGACCTCGGCGTCGAGGGCGACGACGTCGGTGCGTGCGGAGCCGAGGGCGGCGAGAGCCTGCCCGTAGGCGGTGCGGGTGGCGACCTCGGCACCGGTCTCGTACACCGGCAGGGTCAGTCCGCCGCCGCGCCGGTGGAGTACGCGTACCTCGGGCGGGCGTGCCACGTCGATCCGTGCGTCGCGGACGCCGCCGAGTTCCCTGATCGCCTCCTCCGCGTCCGGGAGCGGCTTGCCGTGCTTGCCCTCCTGGTCCTGTACGGCTGCCACCCCGTGGCCCTTGTGGGTGCGGGCGAGCACGGCGGTGGGTCGGCCGGTGGTGGCGTCCGCGTCGGTCAGCGCGGCGTCGACAGCGGCGACGTCGTGTCCGTCGATGCGCAGGGTGTGCCAGCCGAACGCCTCCAGCCGGCGGGCGTAGGCGTCGAGGTCCCAGCCGAACCGGGTGGGGCCCCGCTGTCCGAGCCGGTTGACGTCGACGATCAGGACCAGATTGTCGAGATGCTCGTATGCGGCGTGCTGGACGGCCTCCCACACGGAGCCCTCCGCCATCTCGCTGTCGCCGCACAGGACCCACACCCGGTAGGGGATCTGGTCCAGCCTCTTGCCGGCGAGGGCCATGCCGACGCCGACCGGCAGTCCCTGGCCCAGGGACCCGGTGGCCACGTCCACCCAGGGCAGCCGTGGTGTCGGATGGCCTTCGAGGCGGCTGTCGCGCTTGCGGAACGTGAGCAGCTCCTCCTCGTCGATCGCCCCGGCGGCCCGGTAGAGGGCGTACAGCAGGGGCGACGCGTGGCCCTTGGAGAGCACGAGCCGGTCGTTCCCGGGGTGCTCGGGCCGGGTGAAGTCGTAGCGCAGGTGGCGCGCAAGGAGTACGGCGGCGAGGTCGGCCGCGGACATGGAGGACGTGGGGTGTCCGGAGCCGGCTGCGTCGGCCGCGCGGACCGCGTCGACGCGCAACTGCTGTCCGAACTCCGCCAGTTGTTCGGCCTGGGCTGATGGGACTTGCATCTCTTCGCTCCTTGGAAGGGGTGCCGCGCACGCGGACGTGGGGAGCGCTGTGCGGGTGCCCGCACGTCCGGTGGTCAAACCGGCGGCCCGCCGCCCGGCCTGTGCCGGGCAGCGGCGAAAAGGGCAGGTCACTCGTAGGGGCGGCGGTCCGGCCTCTCGTCGACGACCGGTGTCGAGGGGGGTACGACAACACGGCGGCGCTTGGCGATGCTCGTGAAGGTGGCCACGCCGATGAAGCCGACGGCCATGAGGATCACCCCGATGACGTCGAGGTTCGCGCCCTTGACCTCCCAGTCGGTGGCGAACGTGAGTATTGCCCCGACGGCGATCAGGATGATGCACCCGCCCAGACCCATGCGACTCACCTCTTCTTGTTCTGCTGTCGCGATGCTTGGCTGGTCCGGTGCGGGTACCCGACCGCGGTACGGACATGCCCCGGATAGGGCACACCGCGCAAAGGATCAAGAGCGGACCGGAGAGGGCAAGGTCACAGCCTGTTCCCCTGCTGCACCTTTGCGCTGCTGTCCTAACATCCGAGCATGACGGTCCTCCCCGATGACGGGTTCTCACTGGCCGCCGAGTTCCCGGATGCGACCCATGAGCAGTGGCAGCGCCTGGTCGAAGGCGTGCTGCGCAAATCAGGCAAGGACGCCCAGGGCACGGCGGCCGAGGACGCGCTGTCCACGGCCCTGGAGGACGGGATCACCACCCGTCCCCTGTACACGGCCCGCGACGGTGCGGACAGCTCCGGCCTTCCCGGCTTCGCCCCTTTCACCCGGGGCGGCACGCCCGCGGGCGGGGTGGTGTCCGGCTGGGACGTGCGCCAGCGCCACGACCGGGCCGACCCGGCGGCGGTCAACGACGCGGTGCTCACCGACCTGGAGAACGGCGTCACGTCGCTGTGGCTGGCCGTGGGCGCCTCCGGGCTGCCCGTCGGCGCGCTCGGCGCCGCACTGGACGGCGTCCTGCTCGATCTCGCTCCCGTCGTGCTCGACGCCGGCGAGGAGTTCGAGGCCGCGGCCGAGGCGCTGCTGCGGCTGTACGAGGAGCGCGGGTTCGCCCCCGAGGTGGCGCTCGGCAACCTCGGCGCCGATCCGCTCGGGCTCGCCGCGCGCACCGGCCGGTACGACGGTCTCGACGGCAGGATGGCCGCCGCGGCCGCTCTCGCCGCGCGGTGCGCGGCGTCGTACCCCGGCCTGCGTGCCGTGACCGTGGACGCCCTGCCGTACCACGAGGCGGGCGCGACGGCGGCACAGGAACTGGGCTGCTCCCTGGCGAGCGGGGTCGCGTGGCTGCGTGAGCTGACGGCCGCCGGACTGGGCGTGGACGCCGCCTGCGGACAGCTGGAGTTCCGGTACGCGGCCACCGCCGACCAGTTCCTGACGATCGCGAAGCTGCGCGCCGCGCGGCGGCTGTGGTCCAGTGTCGCCGAGGTGAGCGGTGCCGCCGAGGGCGCCGGGGCGCAGCGTCAGCACGCGGTGACGTCGCCTGTGATGATGACGCGCCGCGATCCGTGGGTGAACATGCTGCGCACCACGGTCGCGTCGCTGGCCGCCGGTGCGGGCGGCGCCGACTCGGTCACCGTGCTGCCTTTCGACCATGCGCTGGGCCTGCCGGACGCGTTCGCGCGCCGGATCGCCCGCAACACGTCCACGATTCTGCTGGAGGAGTCGCACATGGGCCGGGTGATCGACCCGGCGGGCGGCTCCTGGTACGTGGAGCGGCTGACGGACGAGCTGGCGCGTGCCGCGTGGGCGTGGTTCCAGGAGATCGAGCGGGCGGGCGGCCAGGCGGCCGCGCTCCGCGACGGCCTGGTCGGCGAGCGTATCGGTGCCGCGTGGGAGAGCCGCCGCCGTCGGCTCGCCACACGCCGTGAACCGGTCACCGGCGTCAGCGAGTTCCCGCTGCTCGCCGAGGTGCCGGTGGAGCGCGACGCCGCTCCGGCGCGCCCGTCGGGCGGACTGCCGGTGGTGCGCCGCGACGAGGCGTTCGAGGCGCTGCGGGCCCGTTCGGACGCGCACCTGGCGGCCACGGGCGAGCGGCCGAGGGTGTTCCTGGCGGCGCTCGGGCCCGCGTCCGCGCACACCACGCGGGCGACGTTCGCGGCCAACCTGTTCCAGGCGGGCGGCATCGAGCCGGTCCACGACCCGGTGAGCGTCGACGCGGCGTCGGCCGCGGCGGCGTTCACAGCGAGCGGCGCGCAGGTGGCATGTGTGTGCTCCAGCGACGCCGTGTACGCGGAGCAGGCGGGGCCGGTCGCCGAGGCCCTCAAGTCGGCGGGCGCACGGTGGGTGTTCCTCGCCGGCCGCCCCGGCGAGCAGCGTGAGACGTACGAGAAGGCCGGGGTCGACGAGTTCGTCGTCGCGGGCGGTGACGCGGTCGCCGTCCTGGGCTCCGTCCTCGACCGGATCGGAGTGGCGTGATGGGCATCCCTGACTTCACGGGGATCGAGCTGGGCCCCGCCGCCGCGGGCCCGGCGACCGAGGGCGCGTGGCGCGAGGCGGTCGAGGCGGCCACCGGCACGGACGCGGACCAGCTGGTGTGGGAGACGCCGGAGGGGATTCCGGTCAAGCCGCTGTACACGGACGGCGATCTGGAGGGTGTCGACTTCCTCGGCACGTATCCGGGCCTCGCTCCGTTCCTGCGCGGCCCGTACCCGACGATGTACGTCAACCAGCCCTGGACGATCCGCCAGTACGCCGGTTTCTCCACGGCCGAGGAGTCGAACGCCTTCTACCGGCGCAATCTGGCCGCCGGGCAGAAGGGCCTGTCGGTGGCCTTCGACCTGCCGACGCACCGGGGCTACGACAGCGACCATCCCCGGGTGACCGGTGACGTCGGCATGGCCGGTGTGGCGATCGACTCGATCCTGGACATGCGGCAGCTGTTCGACGGCATTCCGCTGGACCGGATGAGCGTGTCGATGACGATGAACGGCGCGGTGCTGCCCGTGCTGGCGCTGTACATCGTGGCCGCCGAGGAGCAGGGCGTACCGCCCGAGAAGCTGGCCGGGACCATCCAGAACGACATCCTCAAGGAGTTCATGGTCCGCAACACCTACATCTATCCGCCGGCTCCCTCGATGCGGATCATCTCGGACATCTTCGCGTACACCTCGCAGAAGATGCCCCGCTACAACTCGATCTCCATCTCCGGCTACCACATCCAGGAGGCCGGAGCGACGGCCGACCTGGAGCTCGCGTACACGCTGGCCGACGGCTTGGAGTACCTGCGGGCCGGTATCGCGGCGGGCATGGACGTGGACGCGTTCGCGCCGCGGCTGTCGTTCTTCTGGGCGATCGGGATGAACTTCTTCATGGAGATCGCCAAGCTGCGCGCGGCGCGGCTGCTGTGGGCGAAACTGGTGAAGGAGTTCGACCCGAAGAACCCCAAGTCGCTGTCGCTGCGCACCCATTCGCAGACGTCGGGCTGGTCGCTCACCGCGCAGGACGTGTTCAACAACGTCACGCGTACCTGTATCGAGGCGATGGCCGCGACGCAGGGGCACACGCAGTCGCTGCACACCAACGCCCTGGACGAGGCGCTGGCCCTGCCGACCGACTTCTCGGCGCGCATCGCCCGCAACACGCAGCTCCTCCTCCAGCAGGAGTCCGGCACGTGCCGGGTCATCGACCCGTGGGGCGGCAGCGCGTACGTGGAGAAGCTGACCCACGATCTCGCGCGCCGGGCCTGGCAGCACATCGAGGAGGTCGAGGCGGCGGGCGGCATGGCGAAGGCCATCGACGCGGGCATCCCCAAGCTGCGGGTCGAGGAGGCCGCCGCGCGGACGCAGGCCCGGATCGACTCCGGCCGCCAGCCGATGATCGGTGTCAACAAGTACCGGGTGGAGTCCGACGAGCAGATCGAGGTCCTCAAGGTCGAGAACTCCCAGGTACGGGCCCAGCAGGTGGAGAAGCTCCGCCGGCTGCGCGCCGAGCGCGACGAGGCGGCCTGCCAGGACGCGCTGCGCGCGCTGACCGCGGCCGCGGAGGCCGGGCCCGCGCGGGACGGCGGCCTGGAGGGCAACCTGCTGGCGCTGGCGGTCGACGCGGCCCGCGCCAAGGCGAGTGTCGGGGAGATCTCCGACGCCCTGGAGAAGGTGTACGGCCGGCACTCGGGCCAGATCCGTACGATCTCGGGCGTGTACCGGAACGAGGCAGGCATGTCACCCGCGGTGGACCGCACCCGTGCCCTGGTGGACGCGTTCGAGGAGGCGGAGGGCCGCAGGCCGCGCATCCTGGTCGCCAAGATGGGGCAGGACGGTCACGACCGCGGCCAGAAGGTGATCGCGACCGCTTTCGCCGACCTCGGTTTCGACGTGGACGTCGGCCCGCTGTTCCAGACGCCGGCCGAGGTGGCCCGGCAGGCGGTCGAGGCGGACGTGCACATCGTGGGCGTCTCGTCGCTGGCCGCGGGGCATCTGACGCTGGTGCCCGCGCTCCGGGAGGAGCTGGCGGCCGAGGGACGCGAGGACATCATGATCGTCGTCGGTGGTGTGATCCCGCCCCAGGACGTCGACGCACTGCACGAGGCGGGCGCGGCGGCGGTGTTCCCGCCGGGGACGGTGATCCCGGACGCGGCCCGTGACCTCGTCGCGACACTGGCCGAGTCGCTCGGCCACGAGTTGTAGGCCATGCCGCCGAAGATCGACATCGACGCCTACGTCAAGGGCGTACGGGACGGGTCGCGGGCGTATGTCGCCCGCGCCGTCACGCTCGTCGAGTCCACCCGCGCCGACCACAAAGTGCTCGCGCAGCAGTTGCTCACCGAGCTGCTGCCGTACGCGGGCACGGCCCGGCGGGTGGGCATCAGCGGTGTGCCCGGCGTCGGCAAGTCCACGTTCATCGACGCGCTCGGCTCGATGCTCACGGGCCTCGGCCACCGGGTGGCCGTGCTCGCCGTCGACCCGTCGTCCACGCGGACCGGCGGCTCCATCCTGGGCGACAAGACCCGGATGGAGCGGCTCGCGACGGACCCGGCCGCGTTCGTGCGGCCCTCCCCCAGCGCGGGCACGCTCGGCGGTGTGGCCAAGGCGACCCGCGAGACGATCATCGTGATGGAGGCCGCCGGGTACGACGTGGTCCTGGTGGAGACGGTCGGTGTGGGCCAGTCGGAGACCGCGGTGGCGGACATGGTCGACTCGTTCCTGCTGCTGAGCCTCGCCCGCACCGGGGACCAGCTCCAGGGCATCAAGAAGGGCGTGCTGGAGCTCGCCGACGTGATCGCCGTGAACAAGGCGGACGGCCCGCACGAGCGCGACGCCCGCTCCGCCGCCCGTGAACTGGCCGGTGCGCTCCGGCTCATGCACCCGGCCGACGCGGCGTGGACTCCCCCGGTGCTGTCGTGCAGCGCCCGCGAGGGCACGGGGCTCGACGCGGTGTGGGAGCGGCTGGAGCAGCACCGGACGGTGCTGGAGTCGACGGGGCGGCTCGCGGCGAAGCGGCGCGAGCAGCAGATCGACTGGACGTGGGCCATGGTCCGCGACGCGCTGGTGGAGCGGCTGCACCGCCACCCGGCCGTCCGGAACCTCGCGCCGGACGTCGAGCGCCGGGTCCGGGAGGGCACGCTGACCGCGACGCTCGCGGCGGAACGCCTGCTCGAAGCGTTCGCACGGCCGCAGTAGAGGCCTCGCCGGCGCTCCCACATGCCGGGAGCCGGGTGCGGTCCGCCGTCCGCACCCGGCCTCATCCCATCGGCCGCTCGACCGGACGGCCGAGTCCCCGCCAAGCCGCGCTCCAAACCTCCGGGCCGGCGGTGGTGTCGCCCCTGGGGCTCCGGGTACTCGCCCTGGTCAAGCAGCCGACGGGACAGAGCGAGGAGCGTTCATCATGCGGATCGCATTTCTGACGGCCCACGAGGGCGTGGAGCAGATCGAGCTCACCGACCCGTGGAAGGCCGCGCAGGACGCGGGCCACGAGCCGAGGCTGATCGCGACGCGCCCCGGAACGGTGCAGGCCTTCCATCATTTCGACAAGGCGGACACCTTCCCGGTGGACGAGACGGTGTCCGACGCCTCCGCGGACGACTACGACGCGCTGGTGCTGCCCGGCGGCGTGGCGAACCCGGACGCCCTGCGCATGGACGGCAAGGCGGTTGCCTTCGTCCGGTCCTTCTTCGAGGCGGGCAAGCCGGTCGCCGCGATCTGCCACGCCCCCTGGACGCTGGTCGAGGCCGAAGTCGTACGCGGGCGCACGCTGACGTCCTGGCCCAGCCTGCGCACCGACATCCGGAACGCGGGCGGCGACTGGGTCGACGAAAGGGTCCAGGTGTGCCAGGCCGCGCCGAGCACGCTGATCACCAGCCGCAAGCCGGGCGATCTCAAGGCGTTCTGCGAGGCGTTCACCACCGAGTTCGCGCGCGGCGTCGCCGCCGCGCACTGATCCCTGCGGGGGCCGGGGCCCGCTGTGGCCAGGGCCCCGGCCTCAGTCAGCCCTAGGGCTGCTGTGGCGGGAGCGGGCGCCCTCGCGAGTACGCCCCGAGGCGACCGGGCGCTCGGGGTGCCGGCGCAGGTACTCGGCCTCCAGGTCCTTCATCCGCACGTCGTGCGCCGCGAACGCGGCCTCCGATCCGTACAGCAGCGTGTCGTGGCGGCTGCGGTGGATGCTCTCCAGCTCGCGCAGCAGGTCCTGCTCGCCCAGGCGTGCCGGGTCGACGCCCTGGTGGCCGTGGTGCTCGGTCTCCTTCACGGCGAACCGTCCCTTCCGATTCTCGCTGTGCCCCGCGCCGCCTCGGCGGCGCGGACCGGCGTGTGTCCCGCCACCTCGCGGGTACCCGCTCGTGACGCGATATCCGGCCTCCGAGGGAGGAAAGACCATGGAGCCGGCGTTTCCCACCCCTCTCCACGAGCGTCCCGGACCGTGGGCGAGCGTGCAGGCCGAGACGGGACGGTGAGCGGACATGATGTCGAAGACCGCGGCCCCGGCCGAGCAGCGCGAGGTGCTGCGGGTGCTGCTCGACGAGCACGGCAGCACCTACGCCGAGGAGGCCGGGATCCGGCTGCGGGACACACCCCAGCCGCTGTACCGGCTGCTGGTGCTGACCGCATTGCTGAGCGCCCGTATCCGCAGCTCGGCCGCGGTCGCCTCCGCGCGTGAGCTGAGCGGGGCGGGCATGCGCAGCGCACGCGCGATGGCCGACGCGTCCTGGCAGGACAGGGTCGACGCCCTCGGCAGGGGCGGCTACCGGCGGTACGACGAGAGCACGGCCACACAGCTGGGCAAGGCGGCCGAGCTGGTGCTCGAGAAGTACGGCGGAGACCTGCGCCGGATGCGTGAGGAGGCCGGCAAGGACGCCGGGGAGCTGCGGAAACTGTTGCGTGAGGTGCCCGGTCTCGGACCGGCCGGGGTGGAGATCTTCCTGCGCGAGGTGCAGGACGTGTGGCCGGAGGCGGGTCCGCTGCTGGACGACAAGGCGCTGGACGGTGCCCGCCGACTGGGCCTGCCCGCAGACGCGGAAGCCCTTCTGAAGACCGCCCGGGACCTGAAGTCCGCGCGGCACAACGACCCGGCGCATCTCGCGGCGGCGCTGGTCCGGGCGGCGGTGGACACCGAGGTCGCCGATGAGGTGACGTCGCGGGCCGGTGAAAAGACCACCAAGAGCTGAGCGGGTCAGGGGCCGGCGGCGAGAAGCCGACGCGTTCGGCCGACCGGGTGACAGGGATGCACCCGGCCGGCCGGATCGTGGGCAGTGACCTGGATCGTGGGCAGTGACCTGGGGGAAGAGGCCGGTCACTTGCCGAGGGAGCGCTTCAGCTCGTCCTTGTTCATGGAGGAGCGGCCGTGCACGTTACGGCGCTGCGCCTCCGCGTACAGCTGGTCGTACGTGGGGCCTTCGGAGCCCTTTCCCGAACGCTTCCCGCCCCGGCTCGAGGAGGACATGTCCTGCGTGGACGTCTTGCTCGCCGTACGGGACTCGCCCGAGCGGGCCCGCTCCTTGTTGACCGTGCGTGCCGCGATCTCCTTGGCGCGCTTGCCGCTCTCTCCGCGCTGCTCGGCGCTCTCCTTGATGTGCTCGTACTGCCGTTCCCTCTTGGAACTGGAACCGCGGGGCATGACTACTCCTTCGACCGGGACGGAATCCGACCCGTCCACCGTGCGCCGCACCGAACGGTGGCGCAATCGCCGTGGCCGGACGCTGCGGCGATCGGGTACTGCGGGTACCCGCGCCGTCCTGCGGCAATCCCGCACCACCGGCACATCGGCACACCGGCCCCTCGGCGCACATGTGCCACGCCCCCCGGCCGCGCGTAAACTCCACAGCGGGCGGCGACCGTTCCCCGGTCGCCCCTGCTGCCCGAGAGGGGAGTGGTCGAGACGATGCCTGCGCACGGGCCCTTCGAAGGCGGCGGCGGGCACAACCACACGCCGGCCGTCCTCCAGCGGCTCACCGAGGAGAACGCGGCGCTGCGGGACGACATCACCCGGCGGCATCTGACCGATCTGGCCACCGGCATCCTCGCCGCGCAGCTGCAGACCTCGCCGTCCGAGGCCGCCGAGCATCTGGCGCGCCTGGCCCGGTCCGCCGTGCTGAGCCGGGAGGACATCGCCGCCGACATCGTCAACGGTGTGGCCGGGTCCCTCGCCGTGTCCGCGCCGCCCTCCCGCACGGACGGGAGCACCCTGTGGACCGATGCCCGCCGGCTGCGCCAGGTCACGGCCTCGGCGGAGGCCGAGGAGTCCGTGTCCCGCGGCGCTGCCACGCTGCTGGAGGGCGGGCTGCGTCCGCTGGGGGTGGAGGCACTGTGGCTGTGGCGGCTGACGGAGTCCGGCTGCCTGGAGCTGATGGGGCATGCGGGAGTCGGTGCGCTGGAGGCGGCCCAGTGGCGGTGGATCCCGCCGGCCGCGCCGCTGCCGGTGCGCACGGCACTGCTGGACGGTGAACCGGTCTGGCTGCCGTCCGGGGTCTCCGACGGGCACGTGCTGCCGGGCCCCTCCACGCGGGCGGCGCGGGCGCTCCTCCCGCTGCGGGTGCGCGGCTCCGCGGTGGGGCTGGCCCTGGCCGTCTGGCCGGACAGCGCCGAACTGGACGAACAGGTACGGGTCATGGTGCCGGCCCTCGTCGAGGTCGCGGGCCGGCTGCTGGGCGCGGCGGCGGAGCCGCCCGCCGACATGCCCGCGCTCGACGACCTGCTGGACTGCCTCGTCCATCCGGCCATGACGCTGCACCGGGACTCCGGCGCCTCGGGGCTGACGGTCGAGCATGTGAACCCGCAGGCGGCCGAGGCACTCGGCGGGGCCCACCGCGTGGCGGGCCGTCCGATCGAGGTGGCGTTCCCTCTGGTGCACCGGGACCTGTCGGCGATGGCCCGGCGCGCCCAGTACGCGGGCTTCCTCCAGCGGGCGGCGCGGCTGCCCGCCGAGCACAACGGTGATTCCCCCGCTCCCCTGCTCGACGTGCGGGTCCTGCCTGCGGGCCGGGACCGGGTGGTCGTCCTGTGGCACACGGCGAGCGACCGCCGCACGGCGGTGGGCCGGGCGGTGGGGCGTCTGCAGGGGCTCGCGCTGTTCGAGGACGACCTGACGACAGGCCGGACGACGTGGACCGAGCAGACGTACGCGATCTTCGACATGCCCCGGGACGCGGCGCCGGTCCCCCTGTCCGAGCTGGGTTCGCGCGTGCATCCCGAGGACGCGGCCGACCTCGCGGAACTGCTCACCGACGTGGTGGAGCGGCGCAAGGGTGCCGCGGCGGTGGTCCGGGTGCTGCGGCACGACGGCGGTCCACGCCATGTGCGGATCGCCGCCGAGCCGCTGCTGCGCGAGTCCGTGCTCACCGGGATCACGGGCGTCTACCAGGACATCTCCGCCGAGTACCACACCGAGGTCGCGCTCACCGCGACGTTCGACCAGCTCAACGCCGTGCGCGCGCAGGCCGTGCTGCGGCACCGGCTGGTGCTCCAGCTGCAGCAGGCGATCGTGCCCGAGATCCCGTCACCGGCCATGCTGCCGGGGCTGAGCGCGGCGGCCCGTTACCGCCCGGCGGCGGCGGAGTACCGGGTCGGCGGTGACTGGTACGACATCCTGCCGCTGCCGGACGGGCGGGTGCTCATGGCGGTGGGCGATGTCGCGGGACACGGGATCGACTCGGCGACCGGCATGGTCGCTCTGCGCAACGCGCTGCGGGGCCTTGCGGTCACGGGCCATGCCCCCGGCCGGCTCATGGGCTGGCTCAACGAGGTGACCCTGCACGCGCCGGGGCATCCCACGGCGACGGCGGTGTGCGCGCTGTACGACCCCTCTGACCGGGTCCTGCGCTGGGCGAGCGCCGGCCATCTGCCGTTGCTGCTGGTCCGCGAGGGCCGGGCGCGGCTGCTGGAACCGCCGCACGACATCCTGCTGGGCGCCCTGCCGTCGCCCTCGTACGAGGAGCGGACGACCCAACTGGTCCACGGTGACACGCTGTTGATGTTCACGGACGGCCTCATCGAGCGGCGGCACGACGGCCTGGACAAGGGGCTGGACGCCCTGCGGCTGACCGCCGAGGAACTCGGCCCGTGCACCGTGGAGGAACAGGTGGACCGGCTGCTCGGCGGCGCCACCGGGGACACGGACGACGACACCAGCCTGATCGCCATCCGCCTGGGCTGACGGCCCGCCGCTCGTGTCGCGTGGTCACGCGCCGGGAGGGCGTCCCAGCCGGGTCCGGATCTTGGCCAGCAGTTCGATGGCGTCCACGGGCTTGGCCACGTAGTCGTCCGCGCCGGCGGCGAGCGCCTCGGCCCGGTCGCCCGGCATGGCCTTGGCGGTGACGACGATGACCGGCACGTGTGCGGCGCGGGGGAGGTCCCGCATGGCGGCCATCGTGGCGTATCCGTCCATGCCGGCCATCATCACGTCCATCACGACGAGTTCGATCTCGTCGTGGGTCCGCAGCAGTTCGACGCCGTCCCTGCCGTTGCCCGCCGTCAGGACGCTGATGCCCTCCCTTTCGAGGATCTCGGTGAGCGCGAACACGTTGCGGACGTCGTCGTCCACGACCAGGACCGTGTGTCCGGCGGCCGGCGAGCCCGCGGCGGCCACCCCGGTCTCCTCCCGTTCGGTGCCGGTCTCCGTGGAAACGTCCGACGAGCCACCGCGCCCGTGGACCGGCAGGTAGAGGGTGAAGCAGCTGCCGCGTCCCGGGGTGCTGTCCACCTCGATCACGCCGCCCAGCAGGCTGGCGACCTCCCGGCTGATGGACAGGCCGAGGCCGGTGCCGCCGTAGTGGCGTGAGGTGGTGCCGTCGCCCTGCTGGAAGGCACCGAACATGCTCTCCAGGCGGTCGGCGGGGATTCCGATGCCGGTGTCGCGGACATGGAAGGCGACGACCTCCCCCGTGCCGCGCAGGGGCGCGGGCACCTTGTCCGCGGGGACGCTCGCGACGCGCAGTTCGACCTGGCCCTCCTCGGTGAACTTCAGCGCGTTGGACAGCAGGTTGCGCAGGACCTGGCGCAGTCGCGACTCGTCGGTGGTCAGCCGGTCGGGGGTGCCGGGTTCCGCGATCACCTCGAAGGCGAGTTGGCGCTCCCCGGCGACGTGCCGGAAGGTGGCCTCGACGTACTCCATGAGGTCCGCGAGCGCGAAAGTGGCCGGGTGGACGGGCATCTTGCCGGCCTCGACCTTCGACAGGTCCAGGATGTCGTTGATGAGCTGGAGCAGGTCGGAGCCGGCGGAGTGGATGACCTGCGCGTAGTCGACCTGCTTGTCGGTCAGGTTGCCCTCGACGTTCTGCGCGAGGAGCTGGGCCAGGATGAGCAGGCTGTTGAGCGGCGTGCGCAGTTCGTGGCTCATGTTGGCCAGGAACTCCGATTTGTACATCGAGGTCCGGGACAACTGCTGGGCGCGGGCCTCCAGTTCCTGGCGGGCCTGTTCGATCTCCAGGTTCTTGCGCTCGATGTCGCGGTTGCGGTCGGCCAGCAGGGCCGCCTTCTCCTTGAGCTCGGCGTTGGAGCGCTGCAGCTCGTCCTGACGTGCCGTCAGCTCCTTGGAGCGCGCGCTGAGTTCGGCGGTGAGCCGCTGCGACTGCTCCAGCAGTTCGTCGGTGCGGGTGTTGGCGAGGAGGGTGCTGACGTTGACGCCGACGCTCTCGATGAACTGGTCGAGGAAGTCGCGGTGGACGACGGTCGGCGGTCGGACGGCGGCGAGTTCGATGACTGCGAGCACCTGCTCCTCGAGGACCACGGGCAGCACGACCAGATGGCTCGGGTCGGTGCCGCCCGTGCCGGTGGTGACGGTGGCGTAGCCGGGCGGCAGGTCGTGCACCTCGACGGGGCGGCGGCTTCGTGCGGCCTGGCCGACGAGGCCCTGGCCGACGCGGAAGCGGCGCGGCGGCGCGTCCGGGCCCTCGGGAGAGCCGTACGAGGCGATCATGACGAGCTCGGGCCCGTCGGGTCCCTCCTCGGCGAGGAAGAAGCCGCCGTACTGGGCCCGGACCAGCGGCGGGAGCTCCTCCATGATCCGTTCGGCGACGACGTCGAGGTTGCGGGTGCCCTGCATCAGGCCGGACATCCTGGCCAGGTTGGTCTTGAGCCAGTCCTGCTCCTCGTTGGCGCGGATGGTGGCGCGCAGGGACTCCACCATCGCGTTGATGTTGTCCTTGAGTTCGCCGACCTCGCCGGGGGCCTCGACGGTGATGGAGCGGGTGAGGTCGCCCTCGGCGACGGCGCTGGTGACCTCGGCGATGGCGCGGACCTGGCGGGTCAGGTTGCCGGCGAGTTCGTTGACGTTCTCGGTGAGCCGTTTCCAGGTGCCCGAGACGCCCTCCACCTCCGCCTGCCCGCCGAGCCGGCCCTCGCTGCCGACCTCGCGCGCCACCCGGGTGACCTCGGCCGCGAACGAGGACAGCTGGTCGACCATCGTGTTGATGGTGGTCTTCAGCTCCAGGATCTCGCCCCGGGCATCGACGTCGATCTTGCGGGTGAGGTCGCCACGGGCGACGGCCGTGGTGACCTCGGCGATGTTGCGCACCTGGTTGGTGAGGTTGTTCGCCATGGAGTTGACGTTGTCGGTGAGGTCCTTCCAGGTGCCCGAGACGCCGTGGACGGTGGCCTGTCCCCCGAGGTTTCCGTCGGTACCGACCTCGCGGGCCACCCGGGAGACCTCCTCGGCGAACGAGGAGAGCCGGTCGACCATCGTGTTGATGGTGGTCTTCAGCTCCAGGATCTCGCCCCGGGCATCGACGTCGATCTTGCGGGTGAGGTCGCCGCGGGCGACGGCGGTGGCGACCTGGGCGATCGCGCGCACCTGGGAGGTGAGGTTGTCGGCCATGGTGTTCACGCCGGAGGTCAGCTCGCTCCACGCTCCGCTGACCCGCGGTTCGCGTGCCTGGCCGCCGAGCAGCCCTTGGCCGCCGACCTCGCGGGCGACGCGGGTGACCTCCGAGGTCACCAGCGACAGCTGCTCGACCATGTCGTTGTAGATCCCCGCGATCTCACCGAGCAGGCCCGAGGAATCGCTCGGCAACCGGACGGAGAGGTCTCCGTCGCGTACGGCGATGAGGCCGGCCAGCAGTTTCCTCAGCCCCTCCTCGCTCAGCTCGGCCGGTGGCCGGGCCTCGTCCTGGCCGGGCGTGGGGGCGGACACATCCATCGCAGACCTCGTGCTGTGGGGGGCGCGGCACCGCAGGCCATGCGGCCGGGCGGCGTCGTCTACGGCTTCCTCCACTGTGGCACGCAGGCATGGGCGGGACACCCCAGCGGGAGTGCTCGCGGCCGGGGGCTCTCACTCGGGGAGGTCGACGGCGAACCACACCGTCTTGCCGGTGCCGTGCCGTGCCCATCCCCAGTCGGCGGAGAGCCGCTCCAGCAGGTAGAGGCCGTGCCCCGAGGAGCGGGACGCGCGGTGCGGGAGGGGGCGGGGTCGGACCGCGCTGGTGTCGCTGACCTGCACCCAGATGCGGCCGGGGCCGCGGTCGAGTTCGAGCTCGTACGGAAAGCCACCGTGCCGGCACGCGTTGGTGACCACCTCGGACACCAGCAGCAGCACGTCACCGACCGCCACCGCCGCGTCCGGCCGGGTCAGCGGGAACCAGTCGTACAGGGCCTGGCGCGTCAGGTCGCGGCAGCGCGCCACGACCCCGGGTCCGCCGTCGAGGGCGAACCGGCGGCCGGTCGAGACCGGGCTCAGTTCCGGTGGGCTTCCCATACGGTGCCAGTGCCCAGCAAATCGGCTTCAAAGCACGCAAAATGGGGAATGCCTACCAGAACAGGGATTCGCCCGACGGTCCCGCTGCAGCCGACAGCGCCGGCCTCGCCCCCGTCGAAGGAAACCCGATGTCCAGCCCCACAGAAACCCCGCCTCCCCACGCACCGGCCGCGTCGCCGTGGCCCGGACGGGCCGCCCGCACCGCGGTGGCCGGGCTGCCGGAGATCCGTGATCCGCGGGCTGTCGGTCCCGCGGACGCCCGTCCGCTCTCCACGGCGCTTCTGCAGCGCCTGGCCGAGCTCGACGAAGGCTCCGCGGAGTACGCGTACGTCCGCAACACGCTGGTCGAGCTCAACCTGAGCCTGGTGAAATTCGCGGCGGCGCGGTTCGGCAACCGGGCCGAGCCGATGGACGACATCATCCAGGTCGGCACGATCGGCCTCATCAAGGCGATCAACCGGTTCGACGTGCACCGCGAGGTCGAGTTCGCCTCCTTCGCGCTGCCCACCGTGATCGGGGAGATCAAACGGTACTTCCGCGACTCCAGCTGGTCGGTCCGCGTCCCGCGGCGTCTGCAGGAGCTGCGCATCGACCTCGCGAAGGCGCTCGACGTGCTGGAGCAGCAGCTCGGCCGCAGGCCGACCACCGCAGAGCTGGCCGCGCATCTGCACGTCAGTGAGGAGGAGGTGCTGGAGGGCGAGCGCGCGTCCAACGGCTACACCGCCCAGTCGCTGGACACGGCGGTCAACGAGGAGGACACGTCCACCGGCGTCTCGCGCCGTCTGGGCGTGGAGGACCCCGCTTTCGACATCGTGGAGTCCATGGAAGCGCTCAAGCCCCTCATCGCGATGCTGGACGAGCGCGACCGGCTCATCCTGTCCCTGCGGTTCCGTGAGGAGCTCACCCAGGCGGAGATAGGCGAGCGGCTGGGCATCTCGCAGATGCACGTCTCCCGCCTGCTCGCGCGGATCCTCGCCACGCTGCGCGAAGGGATCATGGCCTGACCGGCTGCCCTGACCGGCCGCGACGGGTTTCACGGCCCGAGCGGTCCCGTCGGTGCCGCGCCGCCCGCTGCTCTGCCGCGGCGGGCGGGCGGGGGGACGGGGACCTCGACCCAGACCACCTTCCCCGAGCCGCGGCGTTCCGAGCCCCAGTCGTGGGCCAGACGTTCCAGGATGATCAGGCCGTGGCCGCCGGGCTGCGTGAGGTCGTTAGGCACGCGGCGGCGCGGCGGCTCGGGGCTGGGGTCCGCGACCTCGATCCGCAGCCGCGGCCCGGCCTGGTGGAGCACGAGCTCCCGCGGGCCGCCCGCGTGCAGGCACGCGTTGGTCACGATCTCGGAGACGAGCAGCAGCACGTCCTCGACGACTTCACCGTTCTCGTCGTCGAGTCCGATCAGGTCCCTGGCCTCGGTCCATCCCCAGTCGTACAGCGCGTCCTGCGTGAAGTCGCGGCACCGGCTCACCACGCCCTGCGTGCCGTACAGCGCCAGCCTCCGGGTCTGGCCCGGGCCGCGGAGGGTCGTGTTCATCGGGCCCCCCGCTATGCCGGCCGCTCGTCCGCCAGCGCTTCCTCGACGCCGGCGTACATCTGGAAGACCGCGTGCGCTCCGGTGATCTCGAACATCCGCGCCACCGGCGGGCGCAGCCCTGCGAGTTCGATACGGCCTCCCGCCTCCTGCGCGGCAAGCCTCGCGTGCAGCAGGATGTTCAGGCCGGTGGAGTCGCAGAAGCCGAGGGGACCGCAGTCGACGAGGATGCGCCTGGCTCCCTGGCGCACGTGCCGCTCCAGTGCCTCGCGCAGCGGCTCGGCCGTGTCGTGGTCGAGTTCGCCGCTGAGCGTGAGGACGACGGCGTCCGCCCGCCGCTCGGTGGTCACGGAGAACCGCCCGCCTCCGGCGGCCGCCTCGTCCCCGGCCCCTGTGGTGGCTTCCGGGCCCATGGGTTCCCGCCTCCTCGACACCTCGCGCCGGATTCCGGCTCTTCGACTGTTGCCCGGCCGACCGGTCGCGGCCACCGCTCCCGTTGGCGCCGCCACGCCGTCGGACCGGCAGGGAACGGCGTACCGGGAGACGCTGCGGGTACCCGCCGGCGACGCGTGCACACCGGTCCCCTGACAATTCCACCCGGACTGGTGGGACCATGGGTCAACAGCCGCCGAAGGGGTACCAGACGTTCCCGACGTTGGACGGAGCACCGGCGATGAACCCCATCCAGGACAGTCCCCGCACTCCGCGGGTGCGGCCGATCTCCGGCCGGGTCGCGGGCGCGGGCGGCCCTGCGGGGGCCCCGGCGTCCCGGACGGAACCCCCGCCGCTGCCCGAGGACCACACCCAGGCCATCCTCGAGGCCACCAAAGAGGTGGCGGCGCTGCTCAAGGCGTCGGGTTACCCGTTCGCCCTGGTCGGAAGCGTCGCAGTGTACGCGTACGGGGTCCCGTTGCGCCTGCAGCACGACTCGGACTTCTGTCTGCGGCGCAAGGACGCGGAGGGCGTCGTCCAGGCCCTCACCCGGGGAGGGGTGGAGGTCGTGTCCCCGCCGGAGGACTGGCTCGTGAAGGCGCGGACCGGCGGAGAGGAGATCGACCTGATCTTCGAGCTGGCGCACCGTCCGGTCACCAAGGAGATGCTGGACCGGGCGGAGATCCTGCCGGTGGACAGTGTGCACATGCCGGTACTGGCGCCGACCGACCTCATGAGCAGCAGGCTCGCGGCGCTGTCCGAGCACCACTGCGACTTCGGCCGGCTGCTGCCCGTCGCACGGGCCCTGCGGGAACGGGTCGACTGGGACGCGCTGCGCCGTGAGCACGGTGGGTCCCCGATGCCCGACGCGTTCCTCTACCTGCTGGAACGGCTCGACGTGATCTCGCCGCGTACCGGCGGCCCGGGAGGTGTGCCATGAAAGGCCTCGAGGCGTCCGAGTACCGCATCGCGCGGCTGCGCGAGCGGCTCGCGGAGGACGACATCGCGGAACTGGGCGTCCAGATCGACATGCGCGGTGGCTACGTGCATCTGAACGGCACCGTGTCCAGCGCGTCGTGCAGGACCCAGATCCTGCGTATCGCCGAAGCCGAACTCGCCGGACTGCCGATGCGGGCCGATCTGGTGATCGCCTCCGGGACCGCCCCCGAACGCCCCGAGGAGCTGGAGTGATTCGCATAGCCGCCGTCGGAGACATCCATCTGGGCCCGGACAGCCGTGGAGCGCTGCGGCCGGCCTTCGACACCCTCGGCAAGAGCGCCGACATCCTGCTGCTCGCCGGTGATCTGACCCGGCACGGCACGGTGGAGGAGGCGGAGGTCGTGGCCGGGGAGGTCGAGGGGCTGCCGGTGCCCGTCGTCGCCGTACTGGGCAACCACGACTACCAGAGCGACCAGGAGGACAAGGTCACCACGGTCCTCCAGCGGGCCGGGGTCACGGTGCTCGAGGGCTCGGGCACCGTGCTGGACATCGACGGCACCCGGCTCGGGGTCGCCGGTACGAAGGGCTTCTGCGGCGGGTTCGCGGGGCGCAGCGCGGGCGAGTTCGGCGAACCGGAGATGAAGGCGTTCGTCCGCTACACCCGGCGGTGCGCGGCGGACCTGTGCCGTTCGCTGCTGGAGCTGGAGGACCGCGGCTGCGCCGCGCGGATCGCGCTGACGCACTACTCCCCCGTACCGGACACGCTCGCCGGTGAGCCGCCGGAGATCTACCCGTTCCTGGGCAGCTACCTGCTGGCCGAGGCGGTGGACGAGGGTCGCGCCGACCTCGCCGTGCACGGACACGCGCATCTGGGCACGGAGCACGGCCTGACGGCCGGCGGTGTGAAGGTGCGCAACGTCGCCCAGCCGGTCATCGGGCACGCCTTCGCCGTGTACCACCTGCCGGTGCGCGCACCGGCCGTGCTGTAAGCGGGTCCCCCGGCGAAAGTGCCCCGTGTGGCACGTTTTGGCCGTGAAGTCCCGGGCAGCCGCGTGATGTGCTTCGGACGGAAGCACGCCCCGCGGGAGCCGAAGCTCCGGGTGCGGGAGACCGGCCCAGAGCCGTTTCTGCGGGTGAGTCGAATCCTTCAAGGCACCACACCCTGCAGGAAGACCCGACATCATGCGCACGCTGGCACAAGGCAAGCACTCGCACTCCGACGCCCCCGACACCACAGAGGCCTTCCGGAAGATGGCCGAGCTGGACGACGGGCCGGAGCGGCAGGAGCTGCGGCAGGAGATCGTCGCGGCGTGGCTGCCCATGGCGGAACGAATCGCGGGCCGGTTCCGCAACCGCGGTGAATCCCTCGAAGACCTCCAACAGGTCGCCGCACTCGGCCTGGTGAAGGCAGTCGACCGCTACGATCCCTCGCGCGGGGCGTTCGAGAGTTTCGCCGTCCCCACGGTCGTCGGTGAGGTCAAACGTCACTTCCGCGACCACATGTGGGCCCTGCACGTGCCCCGCCGGGTGCAGGACCTGCGCAACCGCGTCCGCTTCGCACGCCAGGACCTGACCCAGACCATTTCGGGCCGCTCCCCCACGGTCGCCGAGATCGCCGATCGCGCCGGCGTCTGCGAGGAGGACGCACTCCTCGGCCTGGAGGCCCTGGAGAGCTTCACGGCCCTGTCCCTGGACGCCGAGCTGCCGGGCGCGGACGACGGCTACTCACTCGGGGACACCCTCGGCTCCGCCGATCCGGCCATCGACGTGCTGGTCGACCGCGAGGCGGTCAAACCCGGCCTGCGCAAGCTGCCGGAGCGCGAGCAGAACATCCTGTACATGCGTTTCTTCCGCGACATGACGCAGAGCAGCATCGCCCAGACGCTCGGCATCTCGCAGATGCACGTCTCCCGGCTCATCAGCCGCTGCTGCGACCAGCTGCGCAACGAGGTCATGCGGGACGCCGCATGAGCGGTAATGCCGCGAAAGTGGGCATTCCGGCCACCGTCCGGGGAACCCTGAGCGCATGGATCTCCGCGAGACACTGCGCCCCGACGCCACTCTCTCCGTCCTGACCCAGGGTTACGCCTGGCTCCCCGACCTGCTGCGCCGGGAGGGCGGAGCGCCCGTCCACACCCGCCTGCTGGGCCACCGCGCCATCGTCCTGCACGGTAGGGACGCGGCACGCTTCTTCTACGACGAACGCCACGTCAAGCGCCGCACGGCACTGCCCGGTCCCGTGGTCGACACACTGTTCGGGCACGGGGCCGTGCACACCCTGGACGGTGAGAGCCACCGGGTGCGCAAGGCACTGTTCGTGTCCCTCCTCAAGGATGAGAGAGCCGTGAGCGCGCTCGCGGAGCAGGCCGGCACCGAGTGGGACCTGGCGGCCCGGTCGTGGGCCGCGATGCCCCGGACCGAGCTGTTCACCGAGGCCGCCCGGGTGATCACGCGTGCGGTCTCCTCCTGGGCGGGCATGCCGCTCGGCGACGACGAGGCCCCTGCCGTCGCGGACGACCTGGTGGCCATGGTCGACGGTTTCGCGACGCCGGGACCCCGGCACTGGCGGGCGCGGCAGGCCCGGGCCCGACAGGAGGCCCGGGTCGGGGAGCTGATCGAGGCGGTGCGCCAGGACGCGGTCCCGGACGAGGACGGCGCCCACCCCGGCTCGGCGCTGCGCGCCGTCGCGCTGCACCGGAACGGAGACGGCAAACCGCTGGACACGCACACCGCGGCGGTGGAAGTCCTCAACGTCCTGCGCCCCACGGCTGCCGTCGCCTGGTTCCTGACGTTCGCCGCGCACGCGCTGCACCGCTGGCCCCAGCACCGCGACGCACTGCGCGCGGGCGGTCCCGCGTTCGCCGAGGCGTTCACCCACGAAGTGCGCCGCTTCTACCCGTTCACGCCCTTCGTGACCGGTCTGGCGGCGTCGGACGTGCGCTGGGAGGGCGAGGAGATCCCCGAGGACACGCTGATCGTCCTCGATGTGTACGGCCACCAGCACGACCCGGCACTGTGGCCCGATCCGTACATCTTCGATCCGGCGCGTTTCGCCGACGGCCCTCCCGCCGACGCGTACACGTTCATTCCGCAGGGCGGCGGCGACGTGGCGACCGGCCACCGCTGTCCCGGTGAGGACATCGCCGTCGCGCTCCTCGCGACGCTGGCGGTACGGCTGGCACGGCTGGAGTACGACGTGCCGCCGCAGGATCTGTCCATCCCGCTGAGCCGGATCCCCACCCGCCCCGCGGACGGCTTTGTGATCACCGTGCGGTCGGCCCCTGAGGACTGACACACACCGGCGTCAGCGGGCCGCGGACCTGCTCGGCCCGCGGCCCCTCGCCCGCTCCAGCAACGCGGACAGCTTCGGACGGCGCGCCCGCTGCTCCCGGGTGTGACGGTCGAGCTCCTCCATCAGGCGTCGGGAGCGGTGGTCGAGATCGAGCTCGTCGAGGATGCGGTCGATCTCGGTGAGCAGGGCGCCGTACAGCTGCCAGTGGCGGGGCAGCTGCCGTACGTCCTGGAGCAGCAGCTCGGCCACGTTGTCGCGGCTGGTACGGGCGGCGGCGAGTTCACCGGTCAGCCGCTCCTCGGCGGCGTCCGCGCTGCCGCTGGTCGTGGTGGTGACGAGGACGGCGAAGCTGACGAGCGTGTCGGCGACATGCGCGAGGAGTTCCTCGAGGGCGACGCCCACCTCGTGCGTGAAGAGGGCCTCGTCCCTGCGTTCCTTGGCGAGATCCGTGATCGTGCGGGCCAGTACGCGCAGGACGACCGCGCAGATCTCCAGCGTGTCCAGGCCGGTGCGCAGCACGATGCGGTGCAGCAGCCCCTCCTTGACCCGGGGGTTGAACCGCAGGCTGTCCTCAGCCTGCCGCAGGGCCGCATCCACGTCGGCGACGTCGTTGTCGAGCCGGCGGGCCTCGTGGAGACGGGCCGCGGCCCGCTCGACGGGCGTGGGACGGGTCAGTTCCTCGCCGATCAGCATCAGGAGCCGCCGCATGCGCCGCGCCAGGTCCTCGATGGAGCTCCCCGCCGTCTCGACCCACACGGGCGGTACGAAGACGAAGTTGAACAGCAGCCCCACCACGGCACCGATCAGCGTCTCCAGCACCCGGTCCCAGGCGGTGTCGGCGACCTGGGTCACGCCGAGCACGAGCATGGCGCTGATCGCGACCTCGGGGACGAACTCGTCGACGCGCACGAAGTGCCCGATCACCAGAGACGCCAGGATGATCAGTCCGAGGCTCCACCAGCTCAGTCCGACGAGCACGCTGAACCCGATGGCGATGAGCACACCGACGACGACCGAGTTGACCCGGCGTACACCGGTGGTGAGCGTGGAGTAGAGGGTGACCTGGACGACCAGGAGCGCGGTGAGGGGGGCGGTCAGCGGCGGGGCGGTGCTGCTGACCGCCTGCAGGGCGACGACGTAGGAGATGGTCGCCGCCGCCGTGGAGCGCAGAGTCTGGGTGACGACCGGTTCCTTGCGCCGGCGCACGAAACCGACGACGGGCTCGGGAAGCGCTCTGCGGACTTCGGGCACCTTGGTCCTTCCTGGGCCGGGTCGGCCTTCCCTCGCCGGTCCGGCCGGCCGCTGCGGACGCCCGCTCCGTCAGCAGCCGCCGGACGCCGCACGCTTGCCCATGGGCTGCGCGCCGGAGCGGATGCGGCGGTGTACGTAGCGTTCGGCGGCCAGTACCGCCTCGCGGGCCGTGCGCTCGCACATCAGGACGCACAGCGTGTACGCGGTGTCCTCGAAGCGTCTTCGGGCGTGCTCGTCGTGAGGAGCGGCGAGGAGGTGGTGTTCCTGGGCCCGGTAGCGGGCAATCAGCCTGGTGATGACGCTCGTGTCGGGCATCAGCATCGTGGTCTCCCGGTTTCTGCGGCCCCCAGCCACGCGGCGGATCGACGTCCGTCCGGTGCCTCATTGTGATCCGGAGCAGCCAAGTCCGCCACGCAGACGATCACCTTGCGTAGTGGTTCGTATCCGTACGGCCGAACCCCGCGGCAGCGCCGTGTCACGTCACACCTGCGTCCGCAGGCTGGTGGCCCCTTGCCGCCAGGCGCCCAGCAGTTGCTCGCCGAAGCGGTCCTCGACGAACGCCGTGGCGGCGATGCCGAACGCCACCTCCGGCGCGAGGGACGGCTCGTCCTCGAGCAGCCCGCCGATGACGTCCCGGCGTACGACCTGTTCGTGGACGGCGTCCGCGGTGACGTGCTCGTCGTAGAAGCGCTGGGCCGCGCTGCCCGCCCCCGTGCGGCGCATCGCCGCGGCCAGCCGCCGCGAGGCGGGCGGGGAGGTCACCTCGACCGCCGCGAAGTGCCCCACCAGGGCGCCGCGGTGGGCGCGGTGCAACCCCAGCAGGGACATCAGGTTGACCGTCGCCAGCATCTGCGCGGACGCGGCGTCCACGTAGCGGCCGTAGGCGGTGTCGAGCCCGAGATCGGTCATGAGGTCGGCGAAGAGCCGGGCATGGATGCGTTCGGGTCGGCCGCCGCCGAACTCGTCGAACTCGACGGCGACGAAGGCCGCTTTCGCCCGGCCGCGCAGACGCGGAACGACCCACACGTGCGGATCGGCCTCCTTCAGGTGGTAGAGGGAGCGCTGGGCCGCGTACTCGCGCAGTTGCCACAGCGACCCTTCGTCGTGCAGGTACTGGCTGACCCCGGTGCCGCGGACCGGCTCGACGAGCAGGGCGTCGAGCGCGTCCGCGAGGTCCGGGTGGCCGGTGGTCCCGGCGCGCAGGGCGCACAGGAAGGTCTCCTCCATGGCCGCGCGCAGCCGCAGCAGGTCGGGGTCCCACTCCCAGGCCGCGTCGACTGCGGTGAAGCCCAGGTAGTGCAGTTCGTAACAGGCGTAGAGCGCGAGTTGCAGGTCGTCGCCGAGCGGGTCGGCTCGTTCGGCCTCGCCGGTGCCGGGAAGCCTGGCCACGGCGGGCGCGCCGCGCAGGGCGTCCAGGACTGCACCCGACAGGTCTCCGCGGGCCTGCGGCAGTTCCCGCTCCGTCGTTCCCCGTCCGAGGGGCGTGGGGGCATGCACGGCGCTCACTCCCTCATCCGTCGACGGTGGCTGGTGTCGCACCACGGGTAGGCCCGGCTGCGACGGCAGGTGCACAGCGCGACCGTGAAACGGTCCGAGGTGGCGACGGTGCCGTCGTCGAGGACGACCTCGACGGGGCCCTCGACGAGCAGCGGGCCCTCACGGGTCGGCGTGATGCGGCGGGGCCGCTCAGATCCTGTCGGCACGGACGATCACCAGCTCTTCCTTGTCCTCGCCGGGGGCGATCAGCCCCCGCTGTCGCAGCCATGCGGCACGGGACCTCAGCACCGGGCCGAACGGCACCTGCTCGCGGTCCACGACGACCGGGTCCAGCCCCGTGCGCCGCAGCCGCTCCAGGGTGGGCGCCACGCCGCACAGCGCGGACTGCACCATCAGCAGCGCCCCCCGGGGGCGCAGGAGCGCCGCGGCACCGTCACAGAGCCGGTCCAGTACCGCCCTCCCGTCGGGGCCCGCGTCCCAGGCGACGGCCGGGCCGCGCCGGGGCGGCCGCGTCCGGGGTGCCGGCACGTACGGCGGATTGGCGACGATCAGATCGAAACGGCGGCCGGCGGCGGGGGCGAGAAGGTCGCCGTGCAGCACCTCGACGCGGTGACCGGCGAGCACCGCGTTTGCGCGCGTGGTGAGCACGGCACGCCAGGAGGAGTCGACGGCGGTCACCCGGGCGCCGCGCCGTGCGGCCGCGAGCGCCAGGGCTCCGGAGCCCGTTCCGACGTCGAGTACGTCGGCGCCGGGCCCCAGCGGCTCGCGCGCCATCGCGTCGGCCAGCAGGAACGTGTCCCTCTGCGGGACGTACACGCCCGGAGTGCGCAGCAGCACCGGCGAGAGAGTCCTGTCCGGCGTCGCGGCCGTTGCCATCCTCGCCACCTCTGGGTCTCGTGCGGGCGGTCGTCGCCCGGCCGTGATCCCCGGGTGCCCCGCATCGGCGGTTTTCATCCCGATCATTCGCGGGACCGGCCGGCGAGTCCGGGCGCATCCCGGCCGTTTCGGCCGGACCGCCGGGGGGACTCGGACGCCACCGAACATCCGACTGTTCAACAACGGCACGACGGAGGCCCCATGAGTACGACGACAGGGCTGCGAGTGGTGGTCACGGGGGCGACGGGGAACGTCGGCACGAGTGTGGTGCGGGCGCTCTCGGACGATTCGCGGATCGCATCGGTCCTCGGGCTGGCGCGCCGCACGCCCGGACTGCGCCTGTCCCGGACGGAATGGGCCGCCGTCGACCTCGCGGCCGAGGACGCGACGGCCGACCTCACCCGGCATTTCGAGGACGCCGATGCGGTGGTGCACCTGGCCTGGCGGTTCCAGCCCACGCACGATCCCGGCACCACCTGGCAGAGCAACGTCCTCGGTTCGCTGCGGGTCTTCGACGCCGTGGCCGCGGCGCGTGTCCCGGCGCTGGTGCACGCGTCGTCGGTCGGCGCGTACGCCCCCGGGCCGAAGTCCCCGCCGGGAGTGGACGAGTCGTGGCCCACCCATGGCGTGCCCGGGGCCGCGTACTGCCGTGAGAAGGCATATCTGGAGCGGGTGCTCGACGCCTTCGAGGAGCGGCATCCGCAGGTGCGGGTGGTGCGGATGCGCCCCGGCTTCCTGTTCAAGGAGAGCTCCGCCAGCGAGCAGCGCCGCATCTTCGCCGGGCGTTTCGTGCCCGGCCCGCTGATCAGGCCGTCGCTGGTGCCCGTGGTGCCGGACATCGAAGGGCTCCGGTTCCAGGTCCTGCACACCCACGACGCCGCGCGCGCCTATCTCCTCGCCGTGCTGCTCGACGCGCGCGGGGCCTTCAACCTGACCGCCGATCCGGTGATCGACGCGCACGTGCTCGGCGAACTGCTCGACGCGCGCGTCGTGCGGGTGCCGAAGGGGCCCGTGCACGCCGCGCTGGCCGCGGCCTGGGCGATGCGCCTCGTCCCGGCGTCGCCCCAGCTCTTCGACGCCGTGCTGCGTCTGCCGCTGATGGACTCCTCGCGTGCGCGGGAGGAGCTCGACTGGCGTCCGGAGCACACGTCGGTGGAGGCGCTGCAGGAGTTCCTGCGGGGCCTGCGGGAGGGCAGCGGCGAGGACACGGCACCGCTGGCGGGTCACCGGGCGCACTGACACGGGCCGCACCGTGGCGCGCCCTGTGGTGGGGTGCGCGTCACGGGTGGTTCAGCCAGTGGTGCGGCGCACGATCTCCGCGAACGGGCCGGTGTGCAGCGCGCGGAGCAGATCCGCCGGATGATCGTGGACCGCGTCCGCACCCGCCTCGACGAGGTCGGCGCGCGGGATGCCGCCGCACAGGAGGCCGACGCACAGCACGCCCGCGCGCCGTGCGGCCCGCATGTCCCACACCGTGTCGCCGACGAAGACGGCTCGTTCGGCGGGCACCCCGGCGAGCTCCAGTGCCTGCTGGACCGGCTCCGGCGCGGGCTTGCCCTCGGCGACGTCGTCGGCGCTCGCCATGGCGCTGACGGCGTCGTCCGCGTCGAGGGCCCGCCGCAGGGCCGCGAGCTCCGTGCCCGACGCCGAGGTCGCGAGCACCACGGTCCAGCCGGAGCGGGAGAGGGTACGCAGCAACTGCCCCGCCTGCTCCAGGGTCGGCAGCCGGTCGAAGTAGGTGGCGTACAGGGCCTTGTGAGCAGCCTTGACGGCATCGTCCTGGGCGCTGTCGCGGTCGTCGCCGAGCAGGTGGGCCACGAGGTCGCCGCCCGGCAGGCCGACGGCGCGGTGGATGTCGTGCATGGCAACGCGGTGGCCCGCCTGCCGGAAGGCCTCCCACCAGGCGACGACGTGCAGATGGTTCGTGTCGACGAGGGTCCCGTCCACGTCGAAGACGGCGGCTCGTTCCATGGCGGGCCTCTCTGCGTCTGCCGGGCCGGGGCGGCGCCCCTCCGGCCTATGGGCCGACGAGGTCCGGATCGGGGCCCGGCACCGTGTCGTCCAGCGAGCTGACCGTGAAGATCGCCCCGTCCGGGTCGCGCAGGCTGGCCTCCATCCCGCGGGACGTGGAGCGCTCGCCGAGCAGCGTCGCACCGTGTCTGCGGGCCGTGTGCGCGGTCTCCTCGACGTCCTTGACCGCGAAGTGGACGTGCCAGCGCGGGTGCAGGAGCGGGTTGATCGCGGTGCCGTCGGCGCCGGAGGTGAGCCGGGCGAGGACGCGTCCGGCACGGTGGAGAAGGACCGCGTCCTCCGCGTAGCTGACCTCGCAGCACCCGGGCTTGTCGGTGGCCCAGTCGAGGATCTCCCCGTAGAAGATCGCGGATTCGAAGGCGTCCCTGGCCAGCAGCCTGATCCAGGCGGGGGCGTTGTCCTGCCAGGCGGGCCAGTCCCTGACCAGCTCGCCCTCCCAGATGCCGAACACCGCGCCGTCGCGGTCGGCGGCGAGCAGCCCGCGGCCGGTGGCCAGCGAGAGGGGGCCGACCGCGATGGTGCCGCTGCGCTCCCTGATCCGTCCGGCCGCCTCGTCGGCGTCCCTGACCGCGAAGTACGGGGTCCAGGCGACGGCGACCGTCAGCCGGGGGGCGAGAGCGCCGATACCTGCGACGGGCGCGCCGTCGGCGAGGGCGACGCTGAACTCCTCGCCGAGCCTGCCCTTGCGGAACTCCCATCCGAGCACGGCGCCGTAGAAGTCCTGGGCGGCCTTGAGGTCGCGGGCCATGAGGCTGACCCAGCAGGGTGCGCCGAACACCGCCGCGCTCTGCGCGGCGGTCGCGGACCGGGCCGGGGTCGTCTTGTCGTTCATCACCATGTCCGGCTGTCGTGGGCTCGGCTGGGACCTGTCATCGGGGCGCCGACGCCTGGCTGGCCGCGTCCCGGAACCCATGTTCCTCCGTGCGGCGGGAAGAGGCTAGCCCTGTGATCACTCCATGTGACGGTGTCGCCACGGCCGGCTGCGGGTGCGGATCCGTGCGCACTGCGGGTGCCCGCTCGACGGATCGATAATCCCCGGTGCGGAGCTGCGGCGCGGGCGCGCCCCGGCGGGCCATGGGGCTTCATGCACCGAGGGCCCGTGCGACGGCTGGGCCGGGCACGGGGCGGGTCGCCACGCACTCGACGCGTCGGCCATGCCGCGCCCCAGCCCACGCCCACGCGGCAGGCGACCGAGCCGTCCGCCGTGTCGTACGCGCTCCCGGGTGCGAGGCGGCGATGGGCTTCCGCAGCCGCGCCGACCGGACCGCGACGTCCCGCAGCCACCCCGCCCCGCCGCACCGGAGGCACTCCGCATGACACCCGCGGGCGCGTCCACCGAGCAGCCCCGCGTGAACGCCGGCGCCCCTCCGCTCGATGACACGACGGTCCCGGCCGCGTCGTGGCGACAGGGACCGTCGTGTGGGGTGCAGCAGTCGGGGTAGACGCAGCGCATGACGGTTACGAAGACACCGGTCCTCGTCCTCGACTCGGCAGAGCCCCGGCAACTCGCCGATTTCTACGCCGCGTTGCTCCATGCGGAGGTCCGCGTCGGCCACGACCCCGACCTCGTGGAGGTGGCCGGCCGCAGCGGCGTGCGGCTCGCCGTGCGGCGCGACCACGGGTACGCCCCGCCGAGCTGGCCGCGCCCCGAGGACTCGCAGCAGTCGCACCTGTACATCCGCGTGGCCGAGGGCGACCTGGACGCCGCCGAGCGTGAGGCGGTCGGCCTCGGGGCGGTGCCCGTGGACAACGGCGCCGGACCGGGTCCGGGCCGGGCCCGCGTCTACGCCGACCCGGCCGGTCACTCCTTCACGCTGGAGCCCGCTCCGGACGCGGAGTAGGCCGCGTCAGCGCGCGGCGAGCGCGCCCACCACGCGCCGTGCGGTGTCGGCGCTGGACTGCGGGTTCTGGCCGCTGATCAGGTTGCCGTCCTCGACCACGGTGCTCGACCACGCCGGGCCCGTGGTGACCTTCGCGCCGAGCTCGCGCAGTCGCGACTCGACGAAGTACGGCGACCGGTCCCCGAGCCCGCCCTGGCGCTCCTCCTCATCGCTGAACGAGGTGACCTCCCGGCCGGCGAAGGTGAACGAGCCGTCCTCCCGGCGCGCGCTCAGCAGCGCCGCCAGGCCGTGGCAGAGGGCCGCGACGAGGCTGCCGCCGCGGTCGGCGTCGTTCAGCAGGCGCCCGAGGTCGGCGTTGTCGGCGAGGTCCGTCATCGGTGCGTGGCCGCCGGGGATGTAGACGGCGTCGTAGTCGTCCGCCGAGACCTTCGCGAGGTCGAGCGGCGCGGCGAGTTCACCGTCGATCGCCTCCAGGTACGCGGCGAAGCGGCGGGCGTCCGCCTCCTCGACACCGCCGCGCGCGTCCAGGCTGATGGGGTCGGCGGTCGGCCGCACGCCGCCCGGCGTCGCGATGGTCACGTCATGGCCCGCGGCGCGCAGCACCTCGTGCGACGCGGCCACCTCCTCGGCCCAGAAGCCGGTCGGATGGCTGGAGCCGTCGGCCAGTTCCAGGCTGTCGGCACCGGAGACGACCATAAGGATCTTCGACATGGGAAAGGGGTCCTTCGCTGAGGGATGTCGGTTGTTCGAGGTCTCGACGCTGTTCGAGGTCTCGAAGCGGACACCAACAGCTTTCACCCGGGACCATCCACGGGCACCATGGACGTCATAAGTTTTCTTATGGAATGAGGGTTGCGTGCCCGCACTGGATCTGCTGTCGACATTCCTGGAGATCTACCGCTGCGGCTCCCTCTCGGCTGCGGCCGAGCGTCTGGGCCTGACCCAGCCCGCGGTCAGCGGCCAGCTCGCACGGCTGGAGCAGGAGCTCGGCGAGCCGCTGTTCGTCCGCTCGCGCAAGGGGGCGACGCCCACGGCCCGGGCGGCCGATCTCGCCGCGCGCATCGGCACCCATCTCGACGAGCTCCGCGCCGCGCTGGACACCTCCGGCGAGGGCGCCGCCCACGTCGGCACCGTGCGCATCGCGGGCGCCGCCGAACTGATGGCCATGCGCGTCCTGCCCACGCTGGCACCGCTCACCACCCGCGGACTGCGCCTGCAGGTGACGCTCGGACTCGCCACCGACCTGCTGGATGCGCTGTCGGCGGGGCGGGTCGACCTGGTGGTGTCCGCCGTGCGGCCGACGCAGCAGGAGATCGCCGCCACACCGCTCGTCGACGAGGAGTTCGTCCTGATCGGGCCGCCGACGCTGGCGCGCAGCATCGACCCCGTACGGCTGGCCGCCGATCCGATCGGCGCACTGTCCCATCTGCCGCTCGTCGCATACGCGGACGATCTGCCGATCGTGCGGCGCTACTGGCTGAGCGAGTTCGGGCGGCGTCCGCCGAACGGCATCGCCGTGACCGTCCCCGATCTGCGGGCCGTACTCGCCGCCGTCGTCGCGGGAGCGGGCGTCAGCACGCTCCCGCGCTACCTGGCGGAACCGGCCCTCGCCGCCGGGTCGGTGGAGCTGCTGCACGAGCCGGCCGCACCGCCGCTGAACACGCTCTACCTCGCGGTCCGCACGGGTGCGCTGATCCACCCGCCGCTCGCACTCGTATACGACCACCTGCGCACCAGGGCGCACCTGTGGGGCGCGCTCTGACGCGGCAACCGATGTGCCGCGCGGCGGGGCAGGACCGGTCCGCGCGGATTCTCCTGCGCTAGGGGGTGTCTCGCCGATCTTGCCGGGCTCCCGACGCCTGGCACCGCGACTACACGGGCGGTGAGTTGCTCCTGGTCGAGCAGCGCCCGCGGGCGCAGTCCCGCGGCACGGTCCGCGTGCTCGTGACAGGGCCACGGTCCGATCTTCACGACGCGGGACCGCCCGGTCGCCCGCCGCGGCTGGTCCGCGACCCAGGTCCACCACGGTGTGAGCACGGTCCACGCGGACCTGCGCCGCTCACTGGGCCTGGTCTTCCACGACGCGGCGTGGGGCGACGACGAACTGTGCCGCCGCCCCCGACCCGCGCGAGGCGGTGCCGCCGTCCCTGGCGGAGCCATGCGGCCGCCGCCCGCGACCCGGCGCAAGGAGCGCCGCCCGCGCAGGGCGCTTCAGTCGCGGGCCTCCACCTTCGCCGGCTCCGGGACCGGCTCGGCAGCCGGCCTGGCGCGCCGGGATGTCAGCCAGCCAGCGGCCGGCTCGGTGTAACGCGCCGTCAGCGGGCCGATGACCACCAGGATCAGGACGTACGCCGTCGCCAGCGGGCCCAGCGACGGCTCGATCCCCGCCGAGACGGCAAGTCCCGCGATGACGATGGAGAACTCGCCCCGCGCCACCAGCGTGCCGCCCGCGCGCCAGCGGCCCTTGGGTCCGACACCGGCACGCTTCGCCGCCCAGTAGCCGGTGGCGATCTTGGTGAGGGCCGTCACCACGGCGAGAGCGAGCGCGGGCAGCAGCACCGGCGGGATGCTCGACGGGTCGGTGTGCAGCCCGAAGAAGACGAAGAACACCGCGGCGAACAGATCCCGCAGCGGGCTCAGCAGGGTGTGCGCGCCCTCGGCCACCTCGCCGGACAGCGCGATGCCGACGAGGAACGCGCCGACCGCGGCCGATACCTGGAGCTGCTGTGCGATACCCGCGACCAGCAGGGTCAGGCCGAGCACGACGAGCAGCAGCTTCTCCGGGTCGTCGCTGCTGACGAAGCGTGAGATGAGCCGCCCGTAGCGGACGGCGACGAACAGCACCGCCCCCGCGGCACCCAGCGCGATCGCCAGCGTCACGCTGCCCGTGGCGAGACCGACGCCGGCGAGCAGGGCGGTGATGATCGGCAGGTAGACGGCCATCGCCAGGTCTTCGAGGACCAGGATGCTGAGGATCACCGGCGTTTCCCGGTTGCCGAGCCGTCCGAGGTCGCCGAGCACCTTGGCGATGACGCCGGACGAGGAGATCCAGGTGACGCCGGCGAGGACGACGGCGGCCACCGGGCCCCAGCCCATCAGCAGTGCCGCCGCCGCGCCCGGCAGGGCGTTGAGGGTGAAGTCGACGAGACCGGCCGGGTACTGGGTCCTGAGGTTGGAGACCAGGTCGCTCGCCGTGTATTCGAGGCCGAGCATCAGCAGGAGCAGGATGACGCCGATCTCGGCGCCGATGGCCACGAACTCCTCGCTCGCGCCCAGGGGCAGCAGTCCGCCCGTGCCGAAGGCGAGACCGGCGAGCAGGTAGAGCGGGATCGGCGAGAACCGCAGCCGTCCCGCGAATCTGCCGAGCAGGCCGAGGCCGAGGATGATGGCGCCGAACTCGATGAGAAAGACCGCGGAGTGCACCGATCACTCCCGTCCGAGTATCGCCGCGGCCGCCTCGACGCCCTCGCGGGTGCCGATGACGATCAGCGTGTCGCCGCCGGCCAGCCGGAAGTCCGGCCCCGGCGAGGGGATGGCCTCGGCCCGGCGCAGCACGGCCACCACCGAGGCACCGGTCTCGGTCCGCAGCCGCAACTCGCCCATGACCCGCCCGTTCCACATCGAGTGCGCGGACAGCTCGACGCGTTCGGCGATCAGTCCGAGGTCGGTGGTGTGCAGGACGGTGGGGCTGTGGTGGTCGGGCATCAGGGCGTCGATGAGCGAGGCCGCCTCGGCGCTCGTCAGGTGCAGTGACTGTGCGCAGGCGTCGGGGTCGTCGGGCCGGTAGACGTTCACCGAGCGGGTGCCGTCGCGGTGGGCGATGACCGACAGGTGCTGTCGCTCGCGGGTGGTGAGGTCGTACTGGACTCCGATGCCTGGCAGGGGTGTCGTGCTCATCCTGGGAGCGGGCACGGCCCGTCCTCCTTGCTCGTTCGCGTCGTGCATGCCTACGGGGAAAGGGCGGTGGTCGGCGCAGCACCGCCCCGCCATCCTGTCATCCGGCCACGGGAAACCGGACGGCGGCCGCGTGCGTGACCTGCGCCTACGAGCCGGTCACGCGGGCGAGGAGGAGTGCGACGTCGTCCGAGGCGTCGGGCCGGCGAAGAGCGTGCAGCAGCCGGTCGCAGGTCTGGCCCAGCGTCGCGTCGGGGGTCTGGAGCAGACCGAGCAGCATGTCCAGCCGTACGTCGATGTCCTGGTCGCGCGTCTCGACGAGGCCGTCCGTGTACAGGACGAGTACGTCACCGGGGTCGATGCCGACGGTGACGCTGCGCAGTGCGACGCCGCCGACGCCGAGCGGGGTGCCGGTGGGCAGGTCGAGCAGCCGTGGCGCGCATCCGCTGCGCACCAGGACCGGGGGCAGGTGGCCCGCGTTGGCGATGCAGCACTGCGCGCGGTGCGGGTCGTACACGGCGTACATGCAGGTGGCGATGTACGGGTCGAGTCCGGCGGTGATCTCGTCGAGGTGGCGCAGCACGACGGCCGGGTCCAGGGCGAGCCGGGCGAGGGTCTGGGTGGCGGTGCGCAGCCGGCCCATGGCGGTGGCGGCGTTGATCCCGCTGCCCATGACGTCGCCGACGACGAGGGCGGTGCGCTCCCTGTCGAGGGGGATGATGTCGAACCAGTCGCCGCCGACCTCGCTGTTCGCCCTCGCGGGCTGGTAGCGGGAGGCCACTTCGAGGCCGACGAGATGCTCGGGCGTCTCGGGCAGCATGCTGCGCTGGAGTGTGAGGGCGGTCTCCCGCTGCTGGCGGTACCACCGTGCGTTGTCGATGCAGACGGCGGCGCGCGCGGCGAACTCGGTCGCCAGCAGGACGTCGTCCTCGGTGAACGGGTCGGGATTGCGCGCCCGCTTGAGGTCGAGCGCCCCGAGCACCTCGCCGCGAGCGATCAGCGGCACGGCCATGTAGGAGTGCACACCGGCCTCGGCGAGGATGCCCGCCGCCCTGCTGTCGCGGGCGACGTCGCGCAGGTCCTGTTCGCCGAGTCTCGGGATCGTGACGGGACGTGCGGTGTTGACGCACTGGGTGACCAGGCGTCCGGCGTCGTATCGGGCGAGTTCGCCGGGGCGGTCGGCGGCCTCGACGGCGACGGTGGGGTACGCGGCGGCCACCGCGAGGGCGCGGATCAGCATCGGGCCGTCGTCAGCCCTGTTCGGGCGGCCGTCGGGGCCCGCGAGGACGCTGTCGAGGACGTCGACGGCGGCCACGTCCGCGAGCTCCGGCACCGCCACGTCGGCGAGCTCGCGGGCCGTCTGTTCCAGGTCGAGGGTCGTGCCGATCCGTACGGATGCGTCGGCGACGAGGGCCAGGCGCCGGCGGGCGCGTTCCGCCTCCGTGGCCGCGCGGTGCCGGTCGGTGACGTCCACGACGGAGACGGCGAGCCCCAGGACGCGCCCGCCGGGGTCCTCCAGCCGGTACATGGACACCGACCAGGCGCGCTCACCGACCGGATCGGCCAGGACCCGGCCGACCACGTGCCGGTCGAGCACCGGGGCGCCGGAGGCGAGGACCTCGTGCATCGAGGCCTCCAGGCTGTCGGCGTCGCCGAACGGCAGGGTCTCCCTGATGCTGCGGCCCACCAGGTCGTCGGCCGGCAGCCCCCCGATCCGCTCCAGGGCGGGGTTGACCGCCACGTACCGCAGGTCGCTGCCGAGGACCGCGAGCCCGATCGGCGACTGGTCCACCAGGCGCACGGACAGCGCGAGGTCGCGCTCCACGCGGCGCAGCGTCGCCTGGTCGGTGGCGAGCCCCAGCGCGTAGTAGCCGCCGAGGTCGTCCTGCAAGCGCATGTTGCGCCATTCCAGCAGCCGGGTGGAGCCGTCCTTGTGCCGGACGCGGAAGACGCCTTCCCAGCCCTGCCCGCTCTCCATGACCTGCTGGAACAGGCTCAGCACCAGGTCGAAGTGCTCGTCGGCGACCAGCAGCTGGGCGGCGTACTGTCCGAGGGCCTCCTGCGCGGTGTAGCCGAGGAGCTGCTCGGCCTGCGGGCTCCACAGCACGATGCGGCCCTGCGAGTCGAGGACGACGGCGGCGACCGCGAGCACGTCCATGAGCCCGCCCGGCGGCGACAGCGCGACGTCCGCGCGACGGTCCCCTGCGAGGCCGGCACGGAACACGTCAGCGCTGCCCACAATCGCTCCTTCCCCTGTCACGATGCACAGGCACGCCCGTTCGCTCACGTCCTCACACCGGGATGACGGGATACCTCCCATATTCCCTCCGTACCAGCGCGGACCGCAGCCCTTCGGACCGATCTGTGACCTCGGATTGCGCCCGGGCCGCGCCCGGTCCGCGCCGGGCGCGTGCACGGCACACGGGGCCCTTCGGGCAGGACACAACAGTGAAATGAGGCCGGGGGAAGGCGAGTTCGGCGTCCCGGGCGGCGCAGGCCCCGGTCAGAGCACCGGACCGGGGCTGCGGTAGGCGGCGAGCGCCCAGATCACGAAGACGTCCAGCGCGATCATGATCACCGACCAGATCGGCGCGTACGGCAGGAAAAGGAACTGCGTGACCAGGCTGAGGGAGGCGAGCAGGATGCCGGCGAGCCGGGCCCACTCGGCGCCCTTGAGCACCCCGGCGCCGGTGCACGCGACGAGAACCCCGATGACGAGATGGATCCAGCCCCAGCCCGTGAGACTGACCCGGTACGCGTAGTCACCGACCCTGACGTACCAGGCGTCCTCGACGATCGCCGCGATGCCCTGGAGGACGGCCAGGACGCCGCCGCAGAGCATGAGCACGCCCGCGAAGGCGACTCCGCCGGTCACCCAGCCGGCGGCGGGGTCGGGTGCGGGCGGCGTGGCGCCGACCGGGGGCGTTTGCTGGCTCATGATCCGCTCCTCGCACGGTGCCGTACGCCGGACGCGCACGGGGTTTCGAGCGTCGGGCGGGGCTGCCTCGTGTGCCATGCGGAGGCATCCGTACGGGTGACGGCGTGCAGGCCACCGCGTCGCCTGGTTCAGGTGAGCCCCCGGTGACGGCGCAGGAGGTCGCGGGCTCCTGCGCCGTCACGGGTCATCTCCAGTCGACGGGCTGCGCGGCCCGCTCATCGCTGCGCGGCAGGCGGCGCAGAGCGAGACCCAGGGCGATCACCGTGTACGCACACAGCACGGCGATCCCGGCCCACCACGGCAGCGGGAAGTATCCGGCGGAGGGCGCGTAGTGCGCGATGACCTGCGGATATTCCGTGAGGGTCTGCTGGGCGGCGAAGCCGGCGGCCGGAGTCACCCGCAGCAGCCACTGGGACAGGCCGTCGGGCAGCAGCGGGACGGCGGCCACGGCGTACGGGACCACGACGGCCGAGACGGCGACGAGGATCGCGAGCCAGGCACGGCGCAGCGTGGCGCCCAGGGCGAGTGCGAGCACGGCCGCGAGGGCGAGCACTGCGGCAGTACCGACGACGACCCGTACTCCTGTGGACGTGGACACCGCGATGACGGGCATCCCGTTCGCTCTCAGGATCGCCAGGCCGACCGGGATCACGGTGCCCACGGCGAGGAGACCGGTCAGGAACGTGACGGCTCCGACGACGGTCGCCTTCGCCGCGAGCACCTGGCGGGTGACCGGTGCGCCGCCGGTGGGTTCGCGGTGGTGCCCGGCGCCGGCAAAACGCACCGCGACCACCAGCACGATGAGCAGTGCGACGGTCAGGCCGGTGAGGGTACGCTCCACGGGGAGACCGCCCTCGGTCCCTGTCGGACCGATGTCGCCGATGCCGGTGACGGTGATCGTGCCGTTCGTCCCGACCACCGCCTCCGACGCCTTGTGGTACTTCTCCCAGTCGGAGCGGTTCATCTCGCCGACAGCCTCGCTGCTCCAGCCCTGGGCGGGATCCGTGCCCTTCAGGCTCACGTGGTCGAAGACGCCGCCGGCCTGCGTGAAGCGTGTTTGCTCGGTGGCGCCGCCGAGGCCGGTTCGCCGCAGCGTCATGTCGCCCGGGGAGGTGGCGAACAGGCCGACCTGTACGGTCGGGGGCAGCCCGGACAGTTTCGCCGTGCCGACCTTCGCCCACTGCTTGCCATCGTCGGACTCGTAGCCGGTGATGGTGTCGCCCGACCGCGTCAGCCGCAGCCACCGCGGTGACTGCGCCGAGACCCCACCGGTGCGGCCGGCGACGTCATGGCGGTAGTCGTGCTGCATCCGCACGCCGTGGCTGCCGGTGAGCATCAGCGCCGCGTAGGAGGATCCCCGACGGACACCGTCCTTGATGATGATCCCGGCCTTCGCCCAGGGCACCAGCCCGGAGACGATCTGGTCATGGCCCGGCGGCGGGTAGGTGACGGTGCCGGTCATGGACGTCATCCGGACGGTGATGCTGCCGTTCTCGCCCAGATCCCGGTGCAGGAAGAAGAACTGGTCGCTGACCGGGGAGCCGTCCGGTCCTCTCGGGTCGGTCGCGCACGAGCCGTCGCAGGACGCATGGTTGCCGGCCGCGTAGAGCAGACCGAGGGCGAGGACGACCAGAGCCGCGGCCGCCATCGCGATCAGCCGGCCAGGACGCCGGAACGTGGTCCACTCCTGACGGAGCAGTTTCTTGGTCGAGGGCATGGTCCGGTTCTACGGATCGGGCCCTCACGCCGTCCGAACGGCTGTTGTCATGTCGTTGTTAGGTGCGGCGGGGCATCCTGGGTTCGATCAGCACCGACAGGGGGAGCAACCATGGGCACGCTGCGGCATGGGACGGTCGGGCGGCGGTTCACGCTCTTGTACGCCGTGGTGTTCCTCCTGTCCGGAATGGGACTCCTCGCGCTGACCTACCTGCTGTCCGGCAGCCAGGCGACCCGCGTCGCTCCCGGTCAGCCCCCGCCCGGCCGGTCCGGCCTCGCCGCTGCCGAGCAGCACATCCGCGACCTGGAGGGGCAGCTCTCGGCCGTGCATGCGCAGCAGTCCCGCCAGCTGCTGGTCGGCTCTCTGATCGCACTGGTGGTGATGGCGGCCGTCTCGTTGCTGCTCGGTCGGGCCCTCGCGGGCCGGGTCCTGCGCCCGCTGCGGCTGATCACCGCGGCGACCCGGCGGATCTCCGCGGAGAACCTGCACCGAAGGCTTGCGGTGACCGGCCCTGCCGACGAGGTCAAGGAGCTCGCCGACACGATCGACGGTCTTCTGGAACGCCTCGAAGCCTCATTCGCCGCGCAGCGCCGGTTCGTCGGCAACGCCTCACACGAGCTGCGCACTCCACTGGCGACGATGCGGGCGTCGCTGGACGTGGCCGTCGCCAAGCCGGAGCCCGCGGCACCGACCGTGGCGCTCGCCCATCGCCTGCGGACCGAACTCGACCGGGTGGACTGCCTGTTGGACGGCTTCCTCGTCCTTGCCCGCGCCCAGCACAGCGCCCTCGCCGACCGGACTGTTGTGTCGCTCGGCGAACTCGCCGGGGAAACACTGGCCGCCCGGGCCACCGACATTGCAGCGAAGGGTCTCACCGTTCACCACGAGGTGGGGCCGGAATCGTTCACGCGGGGCAGTCCGGCCCTGCTGTCGCGGCTGGTGGAAAACGTGATCGACAACGCGATCGTGCACAACGACGAGGGCGGCTGGATCCGGATCGCCATCCGTCACGACGACACCGCGGCACATCTCGTCGTCGAGACCGGCGGGCGCGTCCTCGACCAGGACGAAGTGGACCGGCTGGGGCAGCCGTTCGAGCGGCTGGGCGCCGACCGGACCGGGTCGGAGGAGAGTTCCGGCCTGGGGTTGTCGATCGTCTCGGCGATCGCCGCCGCACACGGCGGCAGCCTCGCCCTCCGAGCCCGGCCGGAGGGCGGCCTGCGGGTCACGGCCGCGTTGCCGCCGGCGGCCGATGCGGAACGCGGCCGGTTCGAAGATGTCGACCAGGTCGAAGGGACGACACCGTGAGGGTGCTGGTCGTCGAGGACGCGCGGTCGCTCGCCGAGGTCGTCGCCGAGGGGCTGCGCGACCAGGGGATGGCCGTCGACCTCGCGCACGACGGGCTGGCCGCCGCCGCCAGGCTCGACGTCCATGCGTACGACGTGGTGGTCCTCGACCGCGACCTGCCCGGCATCCACGGCGACACCCTCTGCCAGATGATCACCGAGCGGGACGACCGCGCGATGGTGCTGATGCTGACCGCGGCCGGGTCGCCCGGCGACCGGGTCAGCGGTCTCACCCTCGGCGCCGACGACTACCTCGCCAAGCCCTTCCACTTCCCGGAGCTGATCCTGCGCATCCGTTCCCTGGCCCGCCGCAGGCCCGCGGCCCGGGCGCGCACACTGCGCGCCGCCGGCCTCGAACTCGACCCGGTACGCCGGACCGCCTTCCGCGACGGCTGTCCGATGGGGCTGTCCGTCAAGGAGTTCGCCGTCCTGGAGGCGCTGCTGCGGGCCAGTCCGGGCTTCCTGAGCGCCGAGGAACTCCTGGAACAGGTGTGGGACGAGAACGCCGACCCGTTCACCAACACGGTGACCGTCACCATCGGCCGGTTGCGCCGCAAGCTGGGAAGCCCGCCGGTCATCACGACGACGCCCGGGGTGGGCTACCGCATCGACACGTCCCCGACCGGCTGAGCGGGCTCACGGATCCGGCCCGTGGCGTCGGCCCGGGCACCGCCGTGGGTACCGTACGGGTCGGCTGCGTCCGACACCGAAGACAAGGAACCGATCATGCCGAGCTCCTCCCTGACCGCCTCCGAGGCCCGCCCCCGGCTGCACGAGCTGACCGTCATCGACGTGCGGACACCGGGCGAGTACGCCTCCGGCCATCTGCCCGGCGCCCACAACATTCCGCTCGACCGTCTGGACCGCGCGCTGCCTGCCCTGCGGACCGTTGCCGACCGCGGCGATCTGCTCCTCGTCTGCGCCTCGGGCACCCGCTCGGCCCAGGCGTGCGAGACCCTCGCCGGCCACGGCATCAGCGCGGCGACGCTGACCGGCGGTACCAGCGGCTGGGCCGAGCTCGGTCACGACCTGCACCGTCCGGAAGGGGCGCGGACGGCATGGGCCATGGAGCGGCAGGTCCGGCTGGCGGCCGGCTCGCTGGTCCTGGCAGGTCTCGCCCTCGGCCGCATGCGGCCCGCCGCCCGGCTGCTGTCCGCGGGCATCGCGGGCGGGCTGGTCTTCTCCGCCCTCACCGACACCTGCGGCATGGCCCACGTCCTGGCCAAGCTGCCCCACAACCGCCCCAAGGACACGGACCTCGACGCGACGATCGCCTCGCTGACCGAGTAGGGCCGCGCGCCGTCACCCGGTCCCCGCCCGGTGTGGCGGCGCGACAGGTGCGATTCTGCCTCGGTGAAAATCGACCAGTTGAGGTGAGCGCACCCCACGCGCAGGCACCGGCGTCCCGCATAGCGTCGGCACGGCGCGGCGCACGGCCGCTCCTCCCGTCACCGCGGACCGAGGTGTTGCCCTCATGCCCCTGCAGTCCTGGTTCTCCGACGCGAAGCTCGGAATCTTCGTCCACTACGGCATCTACGCCGTCGACGGCGTGCCCGAGTCCTGGTCGTTCTACACCGGGCAGGTGTCCCACGAGCAGTACATGAAGCAGCTCGAAGGTTTCACCGCCGCGCGCTACGACCCGAGGGAATCGGCCGCGCTGTTCGCGCGGGCCGGCGCGAGGTACGCCGTCATGACAGCCCGTCACCACGACGGCGTGGCCCTGTGGGACACCGCGCTCGGCGATCTGGACGTCGTACGGCACACGCCCGCCGCCCGCGACCTGGTCGGCCCCTACGCCGACGCGCTGCGCGAGCAGGGGCTCAAGGTGGGCCTGTACTACTCGCACTCGGACTGGAACCACCCCGACTACGCGAGCGTGCTGCACCCCCGCCCCACCCACGACGACGTGAACACCAGCCGCTGGGTCGCGCCCGCGGACGGGGTCGAGGACCCGGCGGCCTGGGCGCGCTACCTGGCCTACCGCGACGGCCAGGTCGGCGAGCTGGTCGACCGTTACCGCCCGGATCTGCTGTGGTTCGACGGCGAGTGGGAGCGGGCCGAGGAGCAGTGGGGCCTGGACGCGCTCGCCGCGCGCATCCTGGCCGGGAATCCCGACACGGTGCTCAACGCGCGCATGCTCGGCCACGGGGACTACGCCACGCCCGAACAGGGTGTTCCGCTCCAGGCCCCGGAGGGCCCCTGGGAGCTGTGCCTCACTGTCAACGACTCGTGGGGGTTCCAGCACGGCGACACCAACCACAAGTCGGTGCGCCAGTTGGTGCGCTACTTCGCGGAGACGATCGGCATGGGCGGAAACCTGCTGCTCGACGTGGGCCCGAGGGAGGACGGGACCATCACGGACGAGCAGGCGGCCCGCCTGGAGGGCCTCGGCGGGTGGATCGCCGCGCACCGCGAGGCCGTGTACGGGACGGTCGCGGGGCTGCCCGCCGGGCACCACTACGGGCCGAGCACCCTGTCGCCCGACCGCCGCACGCTCTACCTGGTCTGCTTCGATCCGCCGCGCGACAGCGTCGGCGTGCGCGGGCTGCGCAATCGCGTACGGCGGGTCTCGGTGCTCGGCACGGGCGCGCCGCTCACGCATCGCGTGGTGGGCGGCCTGGCCGAGGTACCGGGCGTGACCTGGATCGACGCTCCGGCGGCCCGGGACGTGGACGCGTACGCGACCGTGCTGGCCGTCGAACTCGACGGTGAACTCGACCTGTACCGGGGCACGGGCCGCGACTGAGGCGGGGCGGGCCGCGGGTGCCGCGCCGCCGGTGGGGCCGCGGGGGCCGACGGGCGCACGGGCCGCGACGGAAGCGGTGCGGGCCGCGGGGCCGACGGGGCGCGACTGGAGCCGGCCGCTCCCCCGGAGCTCTGCTTGGCCCTGAAGCGGCCGGGCCTGACGCCGGCCCCTCGCCGGCCCGTCGTCAGGCGCGCCGGCGGCTGCGGGCGCGTACGGCGCGCGGCGAGGCGCCGAGTTCGCGCCGGCACGCCTTGTTGAACGCCTGGAGATCGGCGACACCGACCGCCGCCGCGATCGCCGGGATGGTCAGGGTGGACTCCGTCAGCAGATGCCGGGCCCGCTCCATCCGGCGGCGTCTGATGTACGCCACGACGGTGTCCCCGGTCTCGGCACGGAAGAGCCGGGTGAGGTGGTTGTGCGAGATCCCCGCGGCTCCGGCGACGTCGGGGACGGTCAGCGGCCCCGCGAGATGCGACTCCACATGGGCGACGGCCGCGGCGACGGCCGGGTGCGGGCCGCCGCCCGGGCCCGGTGCCGAGGACAGTCCGGCCACCCGCCACAGCACCGCCCACACGTCGGCCGCCGCACGGCCCGCCTGTTCCGGCCCCGCGGAGACGGCGTGCCGCAGCAGGTCCGTGAGCACGGGCAGCAGCGCACCGCTGTCCTGCATCACCGGAACCCGGCATGCCTCACCCGTTCCCGGCAGCTCCAGGTGGACGTACAGGTGCTCCGACCGTCCCCGGTAGCGGTAGCGAACGAGCGCCCCCGGCGGCACGAGGCTGACGCGGCCCGGTCTGATCGTGAACTTCTCGCCGTCCACGACGAGTTCACCGTCGTACGCGTAGAGATGGAGCTGCCACAGGTCCGGCAGGCGGAAGACGTCGGTGAGGCCGGCCGTGCCGTGCACTCCGACACCGAGGCTCGCGATGCGCGGCGGCCGGTCCAGCCGGAGTGCGACCGTCCGGCCGGGTGCCGTGCCGGGGGTGTCCGTCATGGCGAAAATCTACCAGTGGCGGCAGGGGACGTCCCGGCGGTCAGCAGCCGGTCGGCCACACGGACGGGCGAACATGCGCCCATTTTTTGGACGTGCGTGCGACGCATACATCGCCATAGATATGACAATGAGTGATATTGATCAAAGAAATCTCACTCTCCGTCAACGTTTTGGCGACCTGTCGCCGTTCCTTCCCCCACAAGGAGCTCCATGTCACGCACGAGACTGTCGGCGGTGATCTCGGCATGCGCCGTGGTCGGCGCGCTCACGACCACAGTGCTGCCGGCCCATGCCCACGACTCGGGCCCGGCGTCCGAAACCCGCGGCGGAGTGCGCGCCGACGAGGCCGCCGTCCTCGGACAGGACCACGCCCGGGCGCACGCGCGCGTCCGCTCCGAGGCCCAGGCCATGGACGGCTACTCGCAACTGACCCGTATCCAGAGCCTGCAGAGCCTCGCCACGTCCCAGGCCGAGGCCAACTCCCGGTTCCACCCCAAGGTCTTCGGCCAGTTCGCCGACTACTTCCCCTCCCCCGACTTCGGCGCGCACGTCGCCCAGCTGCCCACCGGCAAGGTGCTGCTGTTCTCCTTCGAGCGCATCGAGTCGAACCCGACGCAGGAGCCGGCCCCCACCGACACCCTCGGCAAGGCCAACGCCGGCCGCGCCTACCTGTGGGATCCCGCCAAGGGAACCAGCGCGGCGGCGTTCAAGAAGGTGACACCGCCGAACGTCATCATGCCCGACGGCAAGAACGAGAGCCGCCCGGCACCGTTCTTCTGTGCGGGCCACGCGTTCCTGCCCAACGGCATGCTCGGCGTGTTTGGCGGCAACCTCGGCGGGAAGGGCGGCAGTGGCGCCAAGCTCTCGCTCGTGTTCGACCCGTGGACCGAGCGCTGGTCGCTGAACCAGGACATGTCGGTCGGCCGCTGGTACCCGTCCGTCGTCACCGCGCCGGACGGACGTCTGCTGATCATGTCGGGGCAGTCCGAGAAGGGGTGGGGCACCGCCACTCCGGTCGTCGAGCGCTTCCCCGCGAAGAGCCACCCCGTGCCGTGGTACAAGACGGACGTCCCCAGGAACGTCCCCGTGGACCGGCTCAGGGTGGACGCCCCGTTCAGCTCGACGAGCGACTACCCGCACCTGTTCACCCTGCGCGACGGCAAGGTCTACGGCCTCGGCCGTGACCCCAAGGAGCAGTGGGTCTTCGACCCCATTGCCGAGACGCGCAGCGACCTACCGAACCGGCCCGACAACTTCAGCCGCAACTACGGCTCCGCCGTGCCCCTGCCGGCCGGCTTCCGCGGTCCCGACTCCGTCCTCGTCCTCGGCGGCAGCCGGGACGACCCCAACACCTACCGGCTCGCCGACGGCAAGTGGGAGACCGAGAAGCCCCGGGCCTTCGGCCGCACGCAGGACGACACCGTGATCCTCCCGGACGGGAGCCTGCTCACCGTCAACGGCGCCTACGACATCCGCGACTACGGCAACGGGCCCTACAACCCCGAGGCCGACCTCAAGTACCGCCAGATCGAGACGCGCGACGCGCTCGGCGAGTGGAAGCTCGGACCGGTCCAGCGGCTCCCGCGCGGCTACCACTCCAACGCCGTCGTCCTGCCCGACGGCCGCATCATGCTCACCGGCGACGAGCTCCAGCAGCTCGCCAACGACGCCGACATCACCGACAGCATGAACGGCAGCATCGAGATCTACGAGCCCGCCTACCTCCACCAGGGCACCCGCCCGGTCCTCAACAGCGTCCCCAAGAGGCCGGTCGCCCACGGGGCCCGCTTCAAGGTCACCACCTCGACACCGGAACGCGTCGACCGCGCCGTGCTGCTCGCGCCCACGACCGCGACCCACGCCGTGAACTTCAGCCAGCGCCACCTGGACCTGCGCATCGTCTCCCGCGAGGGCGGCGAGCTGACCCTCCAGGCCCCGCCGACCGCCAACGACGCCCCGCCCGGCTACTACATGCTGTTCCTGCTCGACGAGAACGGCGTCCCGAGCACCGCGCAGTTCGTCGCCGTCAAGTCCCACAAGCCCTACTCGAAGGGGCGGTGACATCCGTCCGGCCGGGACGCCCCGCGTCCCGGCCGGACCGCCCGCCCCCGACGGCGCCGCCGCCACCCCGGCCGACCGCCGGATAGGCATCGGGGCGGTGGCGCCTGGTGGGTCCGGCCCCCAACTTGATAGGCAAGCCGCTGCTTGCCTATGGTGGCGTGGTGGCGGACGATGTTTTCAAGGCCCTGGCCGATCCCACCCGCAGAAAGATCCTCGACGAGCTGACGGAGCGGAACGGTCAGACCCTGTTCGAGATCTGCGCGCGGCTGACGACCAGGCACGGTCTGGGATCGTCCCGTCAGGCGATCAGCCAGCACCTCGCCGTGCTGGAATCGGCGGGTCTGATCCGGACACGGCGCCAGGGCCGCTACAAATTCCACGACCTCACCACCGAACCGCTTGAGCGCATCGTCGCCCGATGGCTCAAGCCCGATGCACCGGAGTCCGGAGAATGAAGATCCACCTGTCGAGCGTCTGCGTCGACGACCAGGACAAGGCCCTGCGCTTCTACACGGAGGTGCTGGGCTTCGTGAAGAAGACCGAGGTCCCGCTCGGCGAGCACCGGTGGCTGACCGTGGTCTCGCCCGACGACCCCGACGGCACCGAACTGGTGCTGGAGCCGGACAGCCACCCCGCCGTCAAGCCGTACAAGGACGCGCTGGCCAAGGACGGCATCCCGTTCACCTCCTTCGCCGTGGACGACGTCCACGCGGAGTACGCCCGCCTGCGCGGGCTCGGTGTGCAGTTCACCCAGGAGCCGGCGGACATGGGTCCGGTCATCACCGCGGTGCTGGACGACACCTGCGGCAACCTGATCCAGATCGCCCAGACCAAGTAAGAGGTTGCGCGGAGAGGCAAAGTGAAGGATCTCGGCTGCGGAACGGGCTGCATCCGCGCAACGTCCCATCGCGCCGCGACGGCCGCCAGTACTCCACGTACAGCCGTTCCGTCCGGCCAGGTCCACCCGGCGACGAGGCGCGCGGACGACGTCTGCGCGGCCTCCGCCGGCCGCAGGACGCGGTTGACCTGGACGTCGAGCCCGCCGCCGGCGCCGGTTCCCTGCACGGTGACGGTCAGGTCAGGGGTGTCGCTCTTGCTCTGATGCTGCGGTATCGCCTCACCGCGCAGGAGGGCGCGCAACTGCGCCCTCACCATGAACTCGATCCCAACCGCACCCTCCGGATCGTCCGAACGGAACCCACCGGCCTTGACCAGTTCCGGCGTGTCCGCGTCGCCCGCGTACCAACTCCGCTTCGGCAGCCGGCGGGTGAGCAGCTCCGGCTTGGTGGGTGTCACGGTGGTGCGGTGGACAGAGGCCATGCGAGTTCCCTCACGCGTAGGCCCGTGCCCGTCCCCCCGCACCGAGCAGCAGGTGACAGGTCGTCAACTTTGTTGACCTGAAAGCAAACTACGCCAGGAATGACGTGCCTTCGCCCTGCCCATCATGAACTTTGTGCACTGTGATGACGAAGTATGGACACCGTAAGCGAAAGCCTCCTAGGGTGTGCGGCGCGCTCGTGTTCGTCCGTCACCGTTTCGCGCTTCCCCGCAGGGGGCCCCGGGAGGATGCATGCATGCACGGCTGCACCACCGACTTCGCAGACGACTGACCGGCCTGGTCGTCGTCTCCTTCCTCGCCGGCTGCTTCACCTCGGCGCCGTCGTACGCGGCGGACTCCGCCGCGGGTGACCTGCCGCCGCAGGAGCCCGGCGTCACGCTGCGCGTCTTCGACGTGCAGCTGCCCATGAGCAGGATCTGCAGCCTCAAGCCCGGACAGACCCCGAACGTCGACAGGCTGATGCCCGTCATCGACTGGAGCGCGGCCGGCGACTTCGGTGTCGAGGACCACTTCGTCTCGCAGGTGACCGCCAACATCGCCATCCCGCAGGACGGTTCCTACGACTTCCGGCTGACCAGCGACGACGGCTCGCGCCTGCTGATCGACGACAAGCCGGTCATCGACCACGACGGCCTCCACGCGGCCGAGCCCAAGGACGGGACGGTTCATCTGACCGAGGGTCACCATGCCCTGCGGATCGACCACTTCGACCGGACCGGCGGTCAGCAGATCACGCTGGCCTGGCGGCCGCCCGGCTCCTCGGAGTTCTCCGTCGTCCCGGGCTCCGTCCTGAGCACCGACGCCGGTGTCGTACGGGTGACGGCGCCCGGCCGCAAGGAGTGCGAGAGCGGCACCGACTCCCCCGGCGACGGTCTGCCCCTGACCGGCATCCACCCCGGCTACCGGCTGACCGACCTGCGCCCCCGCGGATTCGAGCCGCAGGTCACGGGGATGGACTGGCTGCCGGACGGCCGCCTGGCCGTGACCACCTGGGGCGGCACGGACAACACGAAGGGCGAGGTGTACCTCCTCGGCAACGTCACCGGCACCACCGGCCCGGACGAGGTGACGGTCAAGAAGGTGGCGGGCGGCCTCAAGGAGCCGATGGGGATCAAGGCCGTCGACGGCAAGCTGTACGTTTCGCAGAAGCACGAGCTGACCGAGCTCACCGACACCGACGGGGACGATGTCGTCGATGCGACGAGGACAGTCGCGACCTGGCCCTTCGGCGGCAACTTCCACGAGTTCGCCTTCGGCCTGCTGTACCGGGACGGATTCTTCTACCTCAATCTGTCGGTGGCCATCAACTACGGCGGCGCCACGACCGATCCGCAGCCCGCGGCCAACCGCGGCACCACCGTCAAGGTCAACCGGAAGACCGGAAGGATCGCGTACGTCGCGGGCGGCCTGCGCACCCCCAACGGCATCGGATGGGGGCCCGGCGGCGACATCTTCGTCACCGACAACCAGGGCGGCTGGCTACCCGCGTCCAAACTGGTGCGCATCAAGCAGGACCGCTTCTTCAACCACTTCACCAACCCGGACGGCCCGTTCGACACGAACCCGGTGACCAAACCGGTCCTCTGGCTGCCCCAGAACGAGATCGCCAACTCCCCCAGCACACCGCTCCATCTCACCGAGGGACCGTTCGCCGGCCAGATGCTGTTCGGCGACGTCACCTACGGCGGACTCCAGCGCGCCTACCTGGAACAGGTCAAGGGCCAGGACCAGGGCGCCGTCTTCCGGCACACCCAGGGACTCGAAGCCGGCGTCAACCGGATCAGCCGCGGCCCGGACGGCGCGATCTACGCGGGCGGCCTCGGCGCGGGCGGCAACTGGGGCCAGGAGGGCAAGCTCGCCCACGGCCTGCAGAAACTGACGCCGAACGGCGGCAACGCCTTCGACATCCTCGCGATGCGTGCGAAGCCCGGCGGCTTCGAGCTGGAGTACACGCAGCCGCTGTCCCAGGCCACGGCCGACGCGCTGACAGCCCGCTACCAGGTCGAGCAGTGGCGGTACGTCCCGACGCCCTCGTACGGCGGCCCCAAGATCGACGAGGAGCCCCTCGCCGTGCGGTCGGCCACCCTGTCCGACGACCGCAAGAAGGTCACCCTCGACATCGCCGGCCTCAAACCGGACCGGGTGGTCCACGTGCGCTCGCCGCGCCCCTTCAGCTCCGCGAGCGGCGAGCCGCTGTGGAGCACCGAAGCCTGGTACACACTGAATGCCATGCCAGGGAAGACGCCGCCGACCACCCTCTACGAGGCGGAGGAGGCACGCCTCGCGGGCGGTGCCGGCACCGCCACGAACCACGCCGGCTACTCCGGCAGCGGTTTCGTCGCCGGGTACGGGAGCAAGGGTGCGGCCACCGCGTTCGACGTCGAGGTGGACCAGGAGGGCACGTACGACGTCGGGCTGCGGTACGCCAACGGGCCGCATCCGTTCACCGGCACCAAGTCCGTGAGCGTGTACGTCAACGGCGAGAAGGTCACGCAGTCCAAGCTGCTCAGCACAGGCGCCTGGAACAGCTGGTCCACCCGGACCGAGCGGCTGCCCCTGCGCGCCGGGCACAACACGATCACCTACCGGCACGACGACGGCGACACCGGCCACGTCAACCTCGACCTCATCAGTGTCCATCCCCACGGCAGCCGCATCGTCCTGTTCGACGGAGAGGACCGCGGCCCCTGGCAGCACACCGACGGACGGGCCGCCCAGTGGCCTCTGACGGACGGGGCGATGGAGGTCTGCTGCGGAGACATCCGCACCAAGCAGGCGTTCGGTGACTTCAGGCTCCACGTCGAGTTCTGGCTGCCCGAGCTGCCGCCGGACGTGACCGGCCAGAACCGCGCCAACAGCGGCGTGTACCTCCAGGAGCGCTACGAGATCCAGATCCTGGACTCGTACGGCGACACCACACCCGCCGACGACGAGGCGGCCGCCATCTACCGGCAGAAGGCCCCGGACGCCAACGCGGCCAAGCCGGCCGGGACCTGGCAGACCTACGACATCACCTTCCGCGCGGCCCGCTTCGACGACAGGGGAGCGAAGACCGAGGACGCCCGCGTCACAGTGGTGTGGAACGGCACGACCGTCCACGACGACGTGGCGATCACGGGCGCGACCGGCGCCGGCGCACCCGAGGGACCGACGGCGGGCGCCATCCGCCTCCAGGACCACGGGAACAAGGTGCGGTACCGCAACATCTGGATCGAGCCCCTGGCGTAAGGGGGTCGCGGGGGGGGGGGGCGGGGGGGCGCGCCCCCCCCCCCCCCCCCGGCGGGCGGGGGGGGGGGCCCCCCCCACCCCCCCCCCCCCCCCCCCCCCCCCCCCCCCCCCCCCCCCCCCCCCCCC
>NZ_JBIBVE010000020.1:0-119368 GCF_043080095.1 Streptomyces sp. NPDC015127 | reverse complement strand
GCCGGTCTGACCGGCCGCAAGATCATCATCGACACGTACGGCGGCATGGCCCGCCACGGCGGCGGCGCCTTCTCCGGCAAGGACCCGTCCAAGGTGGACCGCTCGGCGGCCTACGCGATGCGCTGGGTCGCCAAGAACGTCGTCGCGGCGGGCCTCGCGGGCCGTTGCGAGGTGCAGGTCGCGTACGCGATCGGCAAGGCGGAGCCCGTCGGCCTGTTCGTGGAGACCTTCGGCACGGCGACGACCGACGTCGAGAAGATCGAGCAGGCCATCGCCGAGGTCTTCGACCTGCGCCCGGCCGCGATCATCCGCGACCTCGACCTGCTCCGCCCGATCTACGCCCAGACCGCGGCGTACGGCCACTTCGGCCGCGAGCTCCCCGACTTCACCTGGGAGCGCACGGACCGCGTCGATGCGCTGCGCGCGGCGGCGGGTCTGTAAGCAGACACCCTGCCGCGAGGGCCCCGGACCGCCACGGTCCGGGGCCCTCGCGCGTGCGGGGCGCGCTGCGCGCGTGGGGGGGAGGGCGATGCCCCCTGGCCCCGGTGCGTCGTCGGGCGCCGCCGTTGGGGCCGCTGCCGGGCAGGCGGAAGCGTGGGCCGGGGACGTCGCGCGTGCGGAGGCGCGGCTGTGAGGCCGTGCGTCGGGGGCCGAGTGGGCCAAGGGCGCGGGTGCTCCGGGGGCCGGCCGCCGGGTGTCCGCTGCCGTTTTCGCCGGCCGGGGCGCTGTCGGTGGGCTCTGGTAGGAATGGGGCTGTGAGCAGCGACAACGAGCGGCCCGAGGAGTCCGCCGCAGGCGGGCCCGAGCAGCTTGCGCTCATCCGGGAAACCGTGCGCAAGGCCAAGGTGCCCAAGGCCAAGCCGCGCACCTGGCGCGGGGCCGCGCTCGCCAAGGAGCTGCCCGTCGCGCGGGTCGTGGTCAACAAGGGGGTCCTGCACCTCGACCAGTACTTCGACTACGCCGTGCCCGAGGAGCTCGACGCCGTCGCGCAGCCCGGTGTGCGCGTGCGCGTGCGGTTCGGGGCGGGGGCGCACCGGGTCCGGGAGGGACGCCGCGAGGGCGGCGGGCTCATCGACGGCTTCCTGGTCGAGCGCCTGGCCGAGACCGACTACACCGGACCGCTCGCGGCACTCGCCCACGTCGTCTCGCCCGAGCCCGTCCTCGGCCCGCAGATGCTCCGCCTCGCCCGCGCCGTCGCCGACCGGTACGCGGGCAGCCTTGCCGACGTGCTGCAGCTCGCCGTTCCGCCGAGGAACGGGCGCGCCGAGGCCAAGCCGTCGCCCGAGCCCCTGCCGCCACCGGCGCCGCCCGGCGCCGGCTCCTGGGAGCGGTACGGGCGGGGGCCCGGGTTCATCGACACCCTCGCGGCCGGCGGCTCCCCGCGCGCTGTGTGGACCGCGCTGCCCGGCCCGCACTGGCCGGACGAACTGGCCCGTGCCGTCGCCGCGACGCTCGCGTCCGGGCGCGGTGCGCTCGTCGTCGTGCCCGACGGGCGCCGCGCCGCCCGCGTCGACGCCGCCCTCACGGCCCTGCTGGGCGAGGGCCGCCATGCCGTGCTGACCGCCGAGTCCGGCCCCGAGAAGCGCTACCGGCAGTGGCTGGCCGTGCGCCGGGGCTCGGTGCGGGCCTTGGTGGGGACCCGGGCCGCCATGTTCGCGCCCGTGCAGGACCTCGGACTCGTCGTCGTCTGGGACGACGGGGACGCCAGCCACAGCGACGACAACGCGCCCTTCCCCCATGTCCGTGAGGTTCTCGAGCTGCGCGCCGCCCACGACGGGTGCGCCTTCCTGCTGGGCAGTACGAGCTGCACAGTCGAGGCCGCCCAGCTCGTCGAGAGCGGCTGGGCGATGCCGATCGTCGCCGACCGGGTGCGCGTGAGGGCCGCGGCGCCCCTGGTGCGCACCGTCGGCGACCAGGACCTCGCGCGGGACGAGGCCGCGCGCGCGGCCCGGCTGCCCAGCCTCGCCTGGCAGGCGGTACGGGACGGGCTGCGGACGGGGCCGGTGCTGGTCCAGGTGCCCCGGCGCGGTTACGTGCCCCGGCTCGCCTGCGAGCGGTGCCGGACACCGGCGCGCTGCCGGCACTGCGCCGGGCCGCTGGAGGCGCCGGGCGAGGGCGAGCTGCGCTGCGCGTGGTGCGGGCAGGGCGAGCCGGAGTGGCACTGCGTCGCCTGCGGCTCCGTGCGGCTGCGGGCGCGGATCGTGGGCGCGCGCCGCACGGCGGAGGAGCTGGGCCGCGCCTTCCCCGCGGTGCCCGTGCGCACCTCCGGCCGGGACCACGTGCTCGACGCCGTCCCCGCCCGCCCCGCACTGGTGGTCTCCACGCCGGGCGCCGAGCCCGTGGCCGACGGCGGCTATGCGGCCGCGCTGCTGCTGGACGGCTGGGCCATGCTCGGACGGCCCGATCTGCGCGCGGGCGAGGAGGCACTGCGCCGCTGGATCGCCGCGGCCTCGCTGGTCCGGGGCCAGGAGGAGGGCGGCACGGTCGTCGTGGTCGCCGAGCCGACGCTGCGGCCGGTCCAGGCGCTCGTGCGCTGGGACCCGGCCGGCCATGCGCTGCGGGAGCTCGCCGAGCGGGCGGAGCTCGGCTTTCCGCCGGTGTCGCGGATGGCGGAGGTGGTGGGCCGTCCGGAGGCCGTCGCGTCGTTCCTGCTCGCCACCGAACTGCCCGATGAGGCCGAGGTATTGGGGCCGGTCCCGCTGCCGGTGACCGACGCCGGGCGGGCACGCAGGCCCGGGGACGCGCCGGTGGGGGAGCGCTGGGAGCGGGCGCTGCTGCGGGTGCCGCCGGGCCGGGGGGCGGCGCTGGCGGCGGCGCTCAAGTCGGCGCAGGCATCCCGCCTGGCCCGTGGCGGCACGGACCCGGTCCGCATCAGAATCGACCCGCCCGACATCGGGTGACGGGTGGCATGTCCTGGGGCATGGAGGGCGTTCCCGCCGGGGTGCCGTGTGGCGTCGGCCGGTGCGGGGGCGGGCCTGCGGAGGGGGACCCGGACGGTTTTCCGGCGACCGCAAGGGTGGTGCGGTGACCGACGACGCCCCACGCCCGGGCACCTCCTCCTCCGACCCCGACCCCCTCCCGCCGGTGGAGGCGTTGCGGCTGTCGAGTCCTCCACGGGGGTGGTCACAGCGGGGCAGCGGGGGCATCGGCCCCCGCGTCTGTCCCCGCGTCAGCCATTGCGCGGGCCCGGGAACGCCCCCGGGCGCGGCTCCGCCGGCTGCGGCGGCATCGAGCGCGCGGCCGGAACTGCAGGCACCGGCGGCAGCGTGCGCGTCGTCGTCGTCGGCTCGGGCTCCGTGGCGACCGGCTGCGGCGTCGCCCTGCGGGCGCCGTAACGGCGGTGCACCGCCTGCTTGGTGACGCCGAGTGCCGAGCCCACCGCGTCCCAGGAGAAGCCCAGAGAACGGTCGAAGTCCACGGCCGCGGTCACGAGCGTCTCGACACTGTCGCGCAGCTCCTGCGCGAGACGGACGGTGGGGGCCGGGGCCCTGCCGTAGACGACGAAGCCCGTGGACGGGCCGGAGCGGCGCGGGCGGTAGACATTGCCCAGCTGGGCGGTGAGCGTGCGCAATGCGTCCACCTGCCGGCGGACCCGCTCGATGTCCCGCACCAACAGGTGCAGACTTGCCCGGGCTTGGGCGTCGTGGGTTGCGTGGTCGGCCATTGACAAGCCTCTCGAACCGGCGTTGAAAAGGGGCCGGGCCGCATCCGGGGCGGCCCGCTTCGGTCAATCTCTCTTGACCAACGCTCCGGCCGCCGATCTGGTCACGCTTCGGGGCGTATGTGCATATGCACGGGGCGCGCGGTCTCCCGTACGCCCCCTGTGGGCCTGCCCCATAGACTGGTGAGCTGCTCGTCGCACCAGTACGTACCGGCACACGTCCGAGAGGCAGTCAGCCACCGATGAAGCTCGTCTTCGCAGGTACCCCCGAGGTCGCCGTCCCCGCCCTGGACGCCCTGATCGCCTCAGGACGGCACGAGGTCGCCGCCGTGGTGACGCGGCCGGACGCGCCCGCCGGGCGCGGCAGGCACCTGGTGGCCAGCCCGGTCGCGCAGCGCGCCCAGGAGGCCGGGATCGAGGTGCTCAAGCCGGTCAGGCCGCGCGACGAGGCGTTCCTGGAGCGGCTGCGCGAGATCGCCCCCGACTGCTGCCCGGTCGTCGCCTACGGCGCGCTGCTGCCCAAGGCCGCCCTGGACGTGCCCGCCCGCGGCTGGGTCAACCTGCACTTCTCGCTGCTGCCCGCCTGGCGCGGCGCCGCTCCCGTCCAGCACGCGATCCTCGCCGGCGACGAGATGACCGGTGCCGCCACCTTCCAGATCGAGGAGGGTCTCGACTCCGGCCCGGTGTACGGCGTGATCACCGAGCCGGTGCGGCCCACCGACACCAGCGGTGACCTGCTGACACGGCTGGCGTTCGCCGGTGCCGGGCTGCTCGCGGCGACGATGGACGGCATCGAGGACGGCACCCTGAAGGCAGTGCCGCAGCCGGCCGAGGGCGTCTCCCTGGCCCCGAAGATCACCGTCGAGGACGCGCACGTCGACTTCGCCGCCCCCGCGCTGCGCGTCGACCGTGTCGTCCGCGGCTGCACGCCCGCCCCCGGCGCGTGGACGGTCTTCCGCGGCGAGCGGCTCAAGCTGATCCAGGTCGCCCTGCTGCCCGACCGTACGGACCTGGCGCCCGGCGAGCTGGACCCGGGCAAGAACAACGTCTACGCGGGCACCGGATCGCACGCCGTCGAACTCCTGTGGGTCCAGCCGCAGGGCAAGAAGCCGATGCGGGCGGCGGACTGGGCGCGCGGGGTGCGCATCGCCCCGGGCGAAAGGCTCGGCGCGTAGGGGGTGTCCGGTGGATCAGGGCCGGATAGGACGCGGCGTCTGGTGCATGAGGTCTCCCCAGGTCCGCAGGGCCTAGGGGACGCATCGCAAGGCGCCGGAGTGCCCTGATAGCGGAGCTATTGGGGCATTTCGCCAACGCTGGGGGCACCTCCCGTGCCCGAAGGGCTACGGGGAGAGGTGCCGTCGCCTGGGGGTACCCCCAGGCGAAGCCATGGGGGAGCGTCGTGGCCCCGGCCGAGATCCGCCGGACACCCCCTGTGCCGGCCCGCGGGGACGCCGGGGCGCGCGGCGTAGGCTGACAGGGTTCAACCCTCATCGAAAGCGGAGCACCTTTTGAGCGAGCAGTCCCGTCGCCGTCCCCCCAAGCCCCACCGCCGTCCCAAGAAGGATCCCGTCCGGATCCTCGCCTTCGAGGCGCTGCGGGCCGTCGACGAGCGGGACGCGTACGCGAATCTCGTCCTGCCGCCCCTGCTGAAGAAGGCGCGCGAGAAGGGCGACTTCGACACGCGTGACGCGGCGCTCGCCACCGAGCTCGTGTACGGCACGCTGCGCCGCCAGGGCACGTACGACGCGATCATCGCCGCCTGTATCGACCGGCCGCTGCGCGAGGTCGACCCGCCCGTGCTCGACGTGCTCGCGCTCGGCGCGCACCAGCTGCTCGGGACACGGATCCCGACGCACGCGGCGGTCTCGGCGAGCGTGGAGCTCGCGCGGGTGGTGCTCGGTGACGGGCGCGCCAAGTTCGTCAACGCCGTACTGCGCAAGATCTCGCGGGACGACCTGGACACCTGGGTGGAGCGCGTCGCCCCGCCGTACGACGAGGACGCGGAGGACCACCTCGCGGTCGTGCACTCGCATCCCCGCTGGGTCGTCTCCGCGCTGTGGGACTCGCTCGGCGGCGGCCGTGCCGGGATCGAGGACCTGCTGGAGGCGGACAACGAGCGGCCCGAGGTGACCCTGGTCGCCCGGCCCGGCCGCGCGACCACCGGTGAACTGCTCGACGTGCTGGGCGAGGACTCGGCGCTGCCGGGCCGCTGGTCCCCGTACGCCGTCCGGCTCGCGGAGGGCGGCGAGCCCGGCGCGATCGGTGCCGTGCGCGAGGGGCGGGCCGGCGTCCAGGACGAGGGCAGCCAGCTCGTCGCGATCGCCCTGGCCAACGCCCCGCTGGAGGGGCCCGACAAACGGTGGCTCGACGGCTGCGCCGGCCCCGGCGGCAAGGCCGCCCTGCTCGGCGCCCTCGCGGCCGAGCGCGGCGCGACCCTGCTGGCCTCCGAGAAGCAGCCGCACCGGGCCCGGCTCGTGGACCGCGCCCTGACCGGCAACCCCGGCCCCTACCAGGTGATCGCGGCGGACGGTACGCGTCCGCCGTGGCGTCCGGGGGTCTTCGACCGGGTGATCGTCGACGTGCCGTGCTCGGGTCTCGGCGCGCTGCGCCGCCGCCCCGAGGCCCGCTGGCGCCGCCGCCCGGAGGACCTGGAGGGCTTCGCCCCGCTCCAGCGCGCCCTGCTGCGCGAGGCGTTGAGCGCCGTGCGGGTCGGTGGTGTGGTGGGGTACGCGACCTGCTCGCCGCACCTCGCCGAGACGCGGGTCGTCGTGGACGACGTCCTGCGCGGGCGCGGCGGCCCGGCACCCGAGGCGGAGCTGCTGGACGCGCGGCCGCTGATGCCCGGCGTCCCGGCGCTCGGCGACGGACCGGACGTGCAGCTGTGGCCCCATGTGCACGGGACCGACGCGATGTACCTGGCGCTGCTGCGCCGCACCGCGTAGCCGGACCGCGCAGCCGTACGCCACAGCAGCACCGCTTGCCCCGCGCCGCGCGGCCGGCCCGCTGACGGGCCGGCCGCGCGGCGCGTCCGCGTCCTTGACAGATCGCGAGAGCGGGCGCGGCCGGCGCACCGCGGGGCCGCACGTCGAGCGAGAGCGCGTCACGAGCGCGGAACGGAGCACGAAGGTGTCCGGCAGCGCGCACCGGCGCGCAGTCGGGGCTTCCGGGAGGCCGCACGTCCGGTCGAATGGCCGGTATTGCGGTGGGCTGTGCGCATCCTGCCGGAGCCCGGTCCGTACCGAGTACCGTCCCGGGGAGGGGAACCGGCCCGGAACATGGCAGGCTTGGCACATGGCCGTTCAGATCAACCCCAGTATCCTCTCCGCCGACTTCTCGCGCCTCGCGGAGGAGGCCAAGGCCGTCGAGGGCGCCGACTGGCTCCACGTCGACGTGATGGACAACCACTTCGTGCCCAATCTGACCCTGGGCGTGCCGGTCGTGGAGTCGCTCGCCAAGGCGACGGACACCCCGCTGGACTGCCACCTGATGATCGAGGCCCCCGACCGCTGGGCTCCTCAGTACGTCGAGGCCGGCGCCGGCTCCGTCACCTTCCACGTCGAGGCCGCCGCCGCTCCCGTGCGCCTCGCCCGCGAGATCCGTGCCAAGGGCGCGCGCGCGTCGATGGCGCTGAGGCCGGCGACCCCGATCGAGCCGTACGAGGACCTGCTGCCTGAGCTCGACATGCTGCTGATCATGACGGTGGAGCCGGGCTTCGGCGGGCAGGCCTTCCTGGACATCATGCTGCCGAAGATCCGCCGCACCCGGGAGCTGATCTCCAAGCACGGTCTGGAGCTGTGGCTGCAGGTCGACGGCGGAGTGTCGGCGTCGACGATCGAGCGGTGCGCGGAGGCGGGCGCGGACGTGTTCGTCGCGGGTTCCGCGGTCTACAACGCGGAGGACCCGGCCGCGGCGGTGCGGCTGCTCCGGGACCAGGCGTCGGCGGCCACCGCCTCGGCCGCCTGGGCGTGCGGCCACTGAGGAAGCGCTCCGATGGCCGCGCTTGTTCAACCGATGTTGGCCCATCAGGGCTGATCAAGGACCGGTGGATCTGACAGGATGGCCGGATCCGGGAGTGTGTGTACGTGTGTACAGCAGTGAGGAGATCGCGGTGACTGCTAGGCCGGCGGGACGGTCCGCCCTGCGGATGGGGCCCGCTGAGCTGGTGCAGGCGGCGGCCATGGCACGTCGCTTCTACCTCGAGGGCAAGTCCAAGATCCAGATCGCGGAGGAGTTCGGCGTCAGCCGCTTCAAGGTCGCGAGGGTCCTGGAGACCGCGCTCGAACGTGATCTGGTACGGATCGAGATCCGTGTCCCCGCCGAGCTCGACGCCGAGCGTTCGGACGCGCTGCGCGCCCACTACGGACTGCGGCACGCGGTCGTCGTCGAGTCCCCGGCGGAGGCGGACGAGTCGCCCGACCCCGAGAACCTGGGCGAGGTGGCCGCGGATCTGCTCGGCGAGCTGGTGAACGAGGGCGACGTCCTCGGTCTGGCCTGGGGCCGGTCCACGATCCACATGGCGGCGGCCCTGGACCGGCTGCCGCCGTGCACGGTCGTGCAGCTCACGGGCGTCTACGACGCGGGGACCGCCGAGCGCGGTTCCGTCGAGGCGGTACGGCGGGCGGCCCAGGTCTCCGGCGGCGAGGCCCACCCCATCTACGCGCCGATGCTGCTGCCGGACCCGGCGACCGCGGCGGCGCTGCGGCACCAGACGGGGATCGCCCGCGCCTTCGACTACTTCGACAAGGTGACCGTCGCCTGCGTCTCCATCGGCTCGTGGGAGCCGGGCATCTCGACGGTGCACGACATGCTCTCCGACGAGGAGCGCGCGCACTACGCCTCGCTCGGTGTGGCCGCGGAGATGTCCGCGCACCTCTTCGACACCCAGGGCCGCCGCGTCGGACGCGACCTGGGGGAGCGCTGCATCACCGTCGAGGCCGACCGGCTCCGGCGTATCCCCGAGGTCGTGGCGATCGCGGGCGGGCAGCGCAAGGCGGAGGCCATCGCGGCGGTGCTGCGCTCCGGCCTGGTGACCAGCCTGGTCACGGACACGGCGGCGGCCGATCAGCTGCTGGCGTCGGAACCGGGTCAGCGGCCCGCCCTGGAGCGCGCGGACCCGGACGACTGACCCGGCGGGCGGGCCGCGCCACGGCGTGGTCCGCCGGTCCCCGGACCCGGGCGTTTGGAGGATCCGCTCGGAGCGCGGCGCCGTGACTGGAGCTTTCGCCGGGGCATGACAACGGGCCCGGCATGGGAGAATGAAGTACGTGCGTTTTCCCCGGCTGCAATGCCCGGGGATCCTCCGATCGACTGGGATGTTCTGCACGTGCGTTTCCTCAATGACCAGAAGCCGCCGTACGACCTGACGTACGACGATGTGTTCATGGTGCCGAGCCGTTCGGCCGTGGGCTCCCGCCAGGGCGTGGACCTGTCCTCCCCCGACGGCACCGGTACGACCGTTCCGCTGGTCGTCGCCAACATGACGGCCATCGCCGGCCGCCGGATGGCCGAGACCGTCGCCCGCCGCGGTGGCCTCGTCGTCATCCCGCAGGACATCCCGATCGAGGTCGTCACCGACGTCATCACCTGGGTCAAGAGCCGCCACCACGTGCTCGACACCCCGATCGTGCTCGACCCGCACCAGACCGTCGCCGACGCGCTGTCGCTGCTGCCCAAGCGCGCGCACAACGCGGGCGTCGTCGTCGACGCCGACCAGCGTCCCCTCGGTGTCGTCACCGACGCGGACCTGAACGGCGTGGACCGCTTCACGCAGCTGTCCGAGGTCATGTCCACGGACCTGCTGCTGCTCGACGCTGACATGGACCCGCGCGAGGCGTTCAACACCCTGGACCACCACAACCGCCGGTACGCCCCCGCCGTGGACAAGGACGGCCGCCTCGCCGGCATCCTCACCCGCAAGGGCGCGCTGCGCGCGACCCTCTACACCCCCGCCGTCGACGCCAACGGCAAGCTGCGCATCGCCGCGGCCGTCGGCATCAACGGCGACGTGGCGGGCAAGGCCAAGCAGCTGCTCGACGCGGGCGTCGACACGCTCGTCGTCGACACCGCGCACGGTCACCAGGAGTCGATGCTCAGCGCGATCAAGGCCGTCCGTGGGCTCGACCCGCAGGTGCCGATCGTCGCCGGCAACATCGTCGCCGCCGAGGGTGTGCGCGACCTCGTCGAGGCCGGCGCGGACATCATCAAGGTCGGTGTGGGCCCCGGCGCCATGTGCACCACCCGCATGATGACCGGCGTGGGCCGCCCGCAGTTCTCCGCCGTCCTGGAGTGCGCCGCCGAGGCGAAGAAGTACGGCAAGCACGTCTGGGCCGACGGCGGCGTCCGCCACCCGCGCGACGTCGCCATGGCGCTCGCCGCCGGTGCGTCGAACGTGATGATCGGCTCCTGGTTCGCCGGGACGTACGAGTCCCCGGGCGACCTCCAGCAGGACGCCAACGGCCGGCTCTACAAGGAGTCGTTCGGCATGGCCTCCGCGCGCGCCGTGCGCAACCGTACGAGCGAGGAGTCCGCGTACGACCGGGCCCGCAAGGCGCTGTTCGAGGAGGGCATCTCCCACTCGCGCATGTTCCTCGACCCGGCCCGCCCGGGTGTCGAGGACCTGATCGACTCGATCATCGCGGGTGTGCGCTCGTCCTGCACGTACGCCGGTGCCGGTTCCCTCGAGGAGTTCGCCGAGAAGGCGATCGTCGGCGTCCAGAGCGCCGCCGGTTACGCGGAGGGCAAGCCCCTGCACGCCAGCTGGAGTTGATGCGCTCCGGCGTCCGGCACGCCCGGCACGTCCTGCACAGTCCGGCTTCCGCGCCAGTCGCGGGAGCCGGACGCCGCGTTTGTGCGCGGTGTTTTCCACTTTCCGCGAACTCCCTGGCATGCGCGGGGACATCCGGGGTAGGCGCGCCTTCGCACTGACATCGGAGCAGGGGAGGACGAAGTGTCCACGGCGAGCACGGTCCCGACCGAACTCACGCAGCCTGGAGTCCAGCGCCCGGACATGGTGGAGCTGGATCTTCCGGATGTGCGGAATCCGGGGGAGGTTGCACCCAAGGACGCACGCGAGATCTCCAAGCTCTTCTTCGAGCGGCTCGACTCGCTCGACGAGGGCACCCATGAGTACCAGTACGTTCGCAACACCCTGATCGAGCTCAACCTGGCCCTGGTCAAGTACGCGGCCGGCCGCTTCCGCAACAGGGCCGAGCAGATGGAGGACATCGTCCAGGTCGGCACCATCGGCCTGATCAAGGCGATCGACCGCTTCGAGCTCAGCCGCGAGGTGGAGTTCGCGACGTTCGCCGTCCCGTACATCGTCGGTGAGATCAAGCGGTTCTTCCGCGACACCAGCTGGGCCGTGCATGTGCCGCGCCGGCTCCAGGAGCTGCGGATCGATCTGGCGAAGGCCGTCGACGAGCTCTCGCAGAAGCTGGACCACACGCCGACCACCGGCGAACTCGCCGCGCACCTGGGGCTGGACGAGGAGGAGATCATCGAGGGCGTCGTCGCCAGCAACGGCTACACGGCCGGGTCGATCGACATGCCCATGGACGACGCCTCCGACCACGCGGCGGTGCCGCTCTCCGACCGCCTTGGCGCACCCGACGCGGACCTGGAGACGGCGGAGAACGTGCAGGCGCTCAAGCCGCTGATCGAGGAGCTCGACGACCGTGACCGGCGGATCCTGCGGATGCGTTTCGGCGAGGAGATGACGCAGTCGGAGATCGGCGAGGAGCTGGGCGTGTCCCAGATGCACGTGTCGCGGCTGCTGACCCGGATCACCGGGCGGTTGCGTGAGGGGCTGCTCGTGGTGGAGTGACACCACTGGCATGAATGGGCGGCGGGCCTCCGCCGCCCGTCCCGGACCACATTCCCCCCACGGCAGAAACGGCGTCCTGGCAGACCAGGACGCCGTTTCTGTTGCCGGGTTGCCCGGAAATACGGAGTGCCGGGGTGCCGGGCCGGAGCGTCGGGCACCGTCAGGCCCGCGGTGGCGCGTCAGCAGGAGGGGGCCGCCGCCGGACGCACCCAGGTCGCCTGGACCCGTTTGCCGTACGGCTGCGGGCAGACCTCCACGCGGCTCGCGAGCTGCTGCACCATGTGCCACCCGAATCCGCCGCCGCCGGACAGCGAGGGCCGGCGCGCGACGGGCGGCAGCGTGCTGGAGTCCTCGATGCCCACCACGAGCGTGTCCGTGCCCGCTGTCAGATGCAGGCGCCACCAGCCGGCCGTGTGCCGTACCGCGTTGGAGACCAGCTCGGAGACGACGAGCAGCACGGCGTCCGGGTCCACCCAGGGGCAGTGGTGCAGCAGGAACTCCGCGGTGGCCGTACGGGCCCCCGCGCTGTGTCTGCTCTCCGGATGCGGTGATTCCTCGATCACCACATGGCGCTGTGCGTTCATCAACCGCTCGCCTACCCGGTCCGCGCGCATCTATGAGCGATTCGTCGCATACCCCCGTGTGACGTGCTCCGTGATCTTCTCGTTCACCCGGGCGCAATGTTTCCCCGCACGCCGCGTCAGCGCGCAATGATCGGCCGCCGATGCGCAACAACGATGCATTACGGCTGTGAGCTGCGGACTCGTAGGCTCAAGCCCCGTACCAGGAGTGGCGGTGACCGTCTGCTCGGCGGTCCCTTCCCCCTGCGTGGGCTGTTTCGTCACGCCTGCGGGCCGCCGGAGGTCCCCCTCGCCGATCCCCGCAGCGATGAAGGAGCCCCGACGTGCTGGACCACGGAGCAGCGCCGCCCGCGACCGAGCCACCGTCCTCCCCGAGCCCCACCAGGACGCCCGCGCTCGGCGCACGCCTGATGCGGCGCAAGTCCGTCGACAGGCTGGTCGCCGAGGGCGGCCAGGGGGAGGGCGGAGCGCTCCGCCGCTCACTGACCATGTGGCAGCTGACGATGATCAGCATCGGAGCCACGCTCGGCACCGGCATCTTCGTCGTCCTCGGCGACAGCGTTCCCAAGGCCGGCCCCGCCGTCACCCTGGCGTTCGTCCTCGCCGGACTCACCGCGCTCTTCTCGGCCCTCTCGTACGCCGAGCTGGCCGGCTCCATACCGGTCGCCGGCTCCTCCTACTCGTACGCGTACGCGACGATGGGCGAACTCGTCGCCTGGGTCTGCGGCTGGTGTCTGGTCCTCGAGTACGGCGTGTCCGTCGCCGCCGTGGCCGTCGGCTGGGGCGAGTACCTCAACGAGCTGCTGAACGGCACGATCGGCGTCACCATTCCGGGCGTGCTCTCCTCGGCGCCCGGCGAGGGCGGCATCATCAACCTGCCCGGCCTGATCGTCGTCCTGCTCGCCATGGTCTTCCTGCTCGGCGGGGCCAAGGAGTCCGCCCGGGCCAACACGATCATGGTCGTCGTGAAGATCGCCGCGCTGGTCCTCTTCTGCGCCATCGGCTTCATGGGCTTCAAGTCCGGCAACTACGCCGACTTCATGCCGCTCGGCATGGCGGGCGTCAGCGCCGCCGGGGCCAGCCTGTTCTTCTCGTACATCGGCTTCGACGCCGCCTCCACCGCCGGTGAGGAGGCGAAGAACCCGCAGCGCGACCTGCCCCGCGCGATCATGCTGTCGCTGATCATCGTCACCGCGCTGTACGTCCTGGTCGCCGCCGTCGCCGTCGGCGCCTGGAACTGGAAGGACTTCGAAGGTTCCGAGGCCTCCCTGACCGCCATCATGAACGACGTCAGCGGCCAGACCTTCTGGGGCACGCTGCTCGCGGCCGGCGCCGTCATCTCCATCGCCAGCGTCGTCCTGACCGTGCTGTACGGCCAGACCCGTGTGCTGTTCGCCATGTCCCGTGACGGCCTGGTGCCCAAGGTGTTCGGCAAGGTCAGTGGCAAGACCGGCACGCCCCGCGTCAACACCGTGATCGTGTCGCTCTTCTGCGGCGCCCTCGCCTCCGTCATCCCGCTGGGCAAGCTCGTCGACGCCACCAGCATCGGCACCCTCTTCGCCTTCGCGCTGGTCAACATCGCGGTGATCGTGCTGCGCCGCACCCGGCCCGACCTGCCGCGCACGTTCATGGTGCCGCTCGGCTGGCTGTTCCCGGTGCTCGGCTTCGGCTTCTGCGTCTACAACATGTTCAGCCTCGACTCCGTCACCTGGGTCGTCTTCGGTGCCTGGATGGCCGTCGGCCTCGTGTTCTACTTCCTGTACGGCCTTCGCCGCTCCCGACTCGCCACAGCAGAGAAGTGATCCACCCGCAGTGCGACTGAACGATCTCGACGAACGCATCGTCCACGCCCTCGCCGAGGACGCCCGCCGCTCCTACGCCGACATCGGGGCGATGGTCGGCCTGTCCGCCCCCGCGGTGAAGCGCAGGGTGGACCGGCTGCGCGCGGAAGGTGCCATCACCGGATTCACCGTACGGGTGGACCCGGCGGCGCTCGGCTGGGAGACCGAGGGCTTCATCGAGATCTACTGCAGTCGCAACACCTCGCCCGAGGCCATCGAGCGCGGGCTGAAGCGGTACCCGGAGATCGCGTCCGCCTCCACCGTCACAGGGGACGCGGACGCGATCGTCCAGGTCTTCGCCGCCGACATGCGCCACTTCGAGCGCGTGCTGGAACGGATCGCGGGCGAGCCGTTCGTGGAGCGCACCAAGTCGGTGCTGGTGCTCTCGCCGCTCCTGCGGCGCTTCTCTTCGGGCGCGCCCGCGTAGTCCGCCGCCGGCCGGGTTCCGTCCCGCGTCCGCGGTGCTTCTCCTCGGGCGCGCCCGCGTAGTCCGCCGCCGGCCGGGTTCCGTCCCGCGTCCGCGGTGCTTCTCGTCGGGCGCGCACGTGTAGTCCCACCGTCCGCCGTGGTCCGGCCCGCGTCCGCGGCGGCGCGGGAGGCGCGCAACGAATCGCCGGGGCGGGGCCCGGGCACGCAACGGATCGTCCGTCGGTCCGCAACGCTTGAGTCTTGTCCAGGCCGAGCGCGAAAACGTACCGTTTTGACGTCTCCCCGACACCCCCTCCTCCGCTCTCCTTCACACGACAGAGGTCTGCCGATGCCGTCGCTGCGCACCGCCCTGCTCCAGAGCTCCGGACGGCCCGGTGACGTCGTCGAGAACCTGAAGGTCCTCGACGAGGCCGCGGGCCGTGCCGCCGCGGCCGGCGCGCGGCTGCTGGTGTGCCCCGAGATGTTCCTCACCGGGTACGCGATCGGCGACGACGTGCCGAAGCTGTCGGAGCCCGCCGACGGCCCCGGCGCCCGCGCCGTCGCGGAGATCGCGGTGCGCCACGGCATCGCCGTCCACTACGGCTATCCGGAGCGCGCCGGCGACGTGATCCACAACTCGGCGCAGCTGATCGGCCCGGGCGGCGAGCGCCTCGCGAACTACCGCAAGACCCACCTCTTCGGCCGCTTCGAGCAGCAGTGGTTCACCCCCGGTGACACCGCCGTCGTCCAGGCGGAGCTCGACGGGATCCGCATCGGGCTGCTGATCTGCTACGACGTGGAGTTCCCGGAGAACGTGCGGGCCCATGCGCTGGCCGGCACCGACCTGCTGCTCGTGCCGACCGCGCAGATGCACCCCTTCCAGTTCGTCGCCGAATCGCTCGTACCGGTCCGGGCGTTCGAGAGCCAGATGTACATCGCGTACGTCAACAGGACCGGTCCCGAGGGCGAGTTCGAGTTCGTCGGCCTCAGCTCGCTCGCGAGCCCCGACGGCACCGTCCGCACCCGTGCAGGCCGGGGCGAGGAACTCGTCGTCGGCGAGGTCGACCCCGTCCTCCTCGCCGCGTCGCGCGAGGACAACCCCTACCTGCGCGACCGGCGCCCCGGCCTCTACCGCTCGCTGGTCTGACGCCGCCCCCTCCCGCTTCCCCCGCTTCATCGTTTTCCGTGCAAGGAGTCCGTACCCCATGACGTCCACGGTGCCCACCACCGCCGTCCAGCACAGCGACGCGCAGCCGCCGATCACCATGTTCGGTCCGGACTTCCCGTACGCCTACGACGACTTCCTCGCCCACCCGGCGGGGCTCGGCCAGATACCCGCGACCGAGCACGGCTCCGAGGTCGCCGTCATCGGCGGCGGCCTGTCCGGCATCGTCGCCGCGTACGAGCTGATGAAGATGGGTCTCAAGCCGGTCGTCTACGAGGCGGACAAGATCGGCGGACGGCTGCGCACCGTGGGCTTCGAGGGCACGGGCACGGACGAGCTGAGCGCCGAGATGGGCGCGATGCGCTTCCCGCCCTCCTCCACGGCCCTGCAGCACTACATCGACCTGGTGGGCCTGACCACCAAGCCGTTCCCCAACCCGCTCGCGCCCTGCACCCCCTCCACCGTCGTGGACCTCAAGGGCGAGTCGCACTACGCCGAGACCATCGACGACCTGCCGCAGGTCTACCGCGACGTGATGGACGCCTGGAACACCTGCCTGGAGGAGGGCGCCGACTTCTCCGACATGAACCGCGCCATGCGCGAGCGCGACGTCCCGCGCATCCGGGAGATCTGGGCGAAGCTCGTCGAGAAGCTCGACAACCAGACCTTCTACGGCTTCCTGTGCGAGTCGGAGGCGTTCAAGTCCTTCCGCCACCGCGAGATCTTCGGCCAGGTGGGCTTCGGCACGGGCGGCTGGGACACCGACTTCCCGAACTCCATCCTGGAGATCCTGCGCGTCGTCTACTCCGAGGCCGACGACCACCACCGCGGCATCGTCGAGGGCAGCCAGCAGCTCCCGCTGCGCCTGTGGGACCGCGAGCCCGAGAAGATCGTCCACTGGCCGCTCGGGACCTCGCTGTCGTCGCTGCACGACGGCGAGCCGCGGCCCGCCGTCACCCGGCTGAACCGCACCGCGGGCAACCGGATCACGGTCACGGACGCGTCCGGTGACATCCGCACGTACCGGGCGGCCGTCTTCACCGCGCAGTCCTGGATGCTGCTCTCCAAGATCGCCTGCGACGACTCGCTCTTCCCGATCGACCACTGGACGGCGATGGAGCGGACCCACTACATGGAGTCGTCCAAGCTGTTCGTGCCGGTCGACCGGCCGTTCTGGCTGGACAAGGCCGTTGACGGCCAGGGCAACGCGACAGGCCGCGACACCATGTCGATGACCCTGACCGACCGCATGACCCGCGGCACGTACCTGCTCGACGACGGTCCCGACAAGCCGGCCGTGATCTGCCTGTCGTACACCTGGTGCGACGACAGCCTGAAGTGGCTGCCGCTGTCCGCGAACGAGCGGATGGAGGTCATGCTCAAGTCGCTCGGTGAGATCTACCCGAACGTCGACATCCGCAGCCACATCATCGGCAACCCGGTGACCGTGTCGTGGGAGAACGAGCCCTACTTCATGGGCGCCTTCAAGGCGAACCTGCCCGGCCACTACCGCTACCAGCGCCGCCTGTTCACCCACTTCATGCAGGACCGGCTGCCCGAGGACAAGCGCGGCATCTTCCTCGCCGGCGACGACATCTCCTGGACGGCGGGCTGGGCCGAGGGCGCCGTGCAGACCGCGCTGAACGCCGTCTGGGGCGTCATGGCCCACTTCGGCGGGACGACCGACCCGTCCAACCCGGGCCCCGGTGACCTCTACGACGAGATCGCCCCCGTCGAACTGCCGGAGGACTGAAGTCCGCGCGCTGATCCGCCCCTCAGGGGCGGATCAGCGCCAGGGGGTGAGCAGGCAGCGGCCCACCAGGCCGACGCCCGCGTCGAGGCGGTCGGTGAACTCATCGGCCAGATCCGGGAGTTCGCGCAGCCCCCACAGCAGCCGGGCCGCCGACCACGCGCCCTCCCTGGCGCGGTCCAGGCTCCACGAGCCGACCAGATGCGTCAGGGGGTCGGCGATCTGCAGCAGATCGGGTCCCGGCATCACGTCCTCGCGGATGCGTTCCTCCAGCAGGACGAGGACGTCGCCGACCCGGTCGAAGGCGCCCTCCACGTCCGCCGGTTCGCAGCCGAGCGCATGGCACGTGTCCACGACGGCGAGGGCCAGGTCGTGCCCGATGTGCGCGTTGATCCCGGCGAGCGCGAACTGGAGCGGCCGTACGCCCGGATGGCGGCGGTACTGGAACAGCGGCCGCCAGCAGGCCGGCGGGCGCAGACCCTCGGCCGCCGCGTCGACCGCCGAGAGGTAGCGCCGCGCGAACAGCACGTCGAGCGTGACGGCGGCCCGCCGGTCCGCGAACAGGCCGTCGTCGATGTGCCGGCCGATCTCCCGCGTGACCGCGAGATAGACCCGGTTGAACACCGCGAGGCCGTCCCCGGCCGGCCACGCGGAGCCGTACGCGAGCATCCGCCGGACCACCGAGTCGAGCGCCGCCGGGCCGTGGCCCGGCAGCACCGCGAGCTGTTCACTCTGCGCCATGGAGGCAGGGTCCCAGTCCACGGCCCGGTGGCGCGGTGACGGGCCGTGGCTTCCCCGGAAAGGAGGACGGGACGTCCTGGGAGCCGGTGCCCGGCGTGCTCCCGGGGTGCTCCCGGGGTGCTCCCGGCGTGAACGGTTGACCGTTCATCTTGTACTTTCCGTTCGGTACGTACACGAACGGAGAGTGCTCAATGTCGGGTTTCGGGTGGAAGCTGCACGGAGATGGCCGGGATCTGAGGCCGGGTGAGGTCGTCCGGCCGAACGAGCGGCTCACGTGGACCCGGACGATCGGTTTGGGCGCGCAGCATGTCGTCTCGATGATCGGTGCATGTTTTGTCGCCCCGGTGCTCATGGGGCTCGACCCCAGCCTCGGCCTGATGGCCTCGGGCGTCGCGACCCTGCTGTTCCTGGTCATCACGCGCGGACGAGTCCCCAGCTACCTGGGATCATCCCTTTCCTTCGTCGGTGTCGCCGCCGTCATCGGAAGCCAGGGCGGTGGGCCGGCGGAGCTCACCGGTGCGCTGTTCGTCGTGGGCCTCGCCCTGGCCGCGGTGGGCGTCGTGGTCCAGTTCCTGGGCGCGCGGGTTGTCCACGCGGTGCTGCCGCCGGCGGTGACGGGCGCCGTCGTCATGCTGATCGGCTTCAACCTCGCTCCGGTGGCCGCGGGAACCTACTGGCCGCAAGACCAGTGGACCGCGCTCGCCACGATGCTCTTCACCGGCCTGGCGCTCGTCGTGCTGCGTGGATTCTGGTCACGTATCGCCATTTTCCTGGGCCTGGTCTTCGGTTACGTGCTCTCCTGGATCCTCGACCTCACCCTGGGCCGGATCCACTCCGCCGACGGCAGCGGCAAGGTCGTGGACCACTGGCGTCTCGACCTGACCTCGGTCAAGGAAGCCGCCTGGATCGGCTTCCCCGACATGCATGCGCCCTCGTTCAGCGCGTCGGCGATCGTCGTCGCCCTGCCCGTCCTGATCGCTCTGGTCGCCGAGAACACCGGCCACATCAAGGCGGTTGGCGAGATGACCGGCGACCCCCTCGACGACAAGCTCGGCACTGCCATCGCGGCGGACGGCGCGGCCACCATGGTCTCCACGGTCGCCGGTGGCCCGGCCACCACCACGTACGCCGAGAACATCGGCGTCATGGCCGCCACCCGTGTCTACTCGACCGCCGCCTACATGTGCGCCGCCCTCTTCGCCCTTCTCTTCGGTCTGTGCCCGAAGTTCGGGGCGTTCGTCGCGGCCATCCCGGGCGGCGTGCTGGGCGGCATCACGGTCATCCTCTACGGCATGATCGGCCTGCTCGGCGCCCAGATCTGGGTCCGCAACAAGGTCGACTTCAGTCAGCCGCTCAACCTGATTCCGGCCGCCGCCGGCGTCATCGTCGGCATCGGCGGCGTGTCGCTGAAGATCACCGACAACTTCGAGCTCAACGGCATCGCCCTCGGCACCCTCCTGGTGCTCACCGGTTACCACTCCCTCCGCTGGCTGTCCAAGGCCGCGGGCACGCCGCAGGGGGCGCTCCTGGACGCGGGCACGACGAGGTACGACGACCCGGTGGCGTAGGAGGGGAACGCGCGCTGACGCAGACGTACCAGGCGCGCGGCGCGCTCTGTCAACTGCCGCTCGCGCCCGTGATCTCTGCGTCCGCGCGCAAGGAGTGGTGCACTGCGCGACAACTGGCTGCGCGGCCTCCGCCCTAGCCTGACCGGGTTCCAGCCGCGCCAGCCATCAGGAAACGAGGAAACACCGCATGCCGTACATCACCGTGGGCCAGGAGAACTCCACCGCCATCGACCTCTATTACGAGGACCACGGGACCGGACAGCCGGTCGTCCTCATCCACGGCTTCCCCCTCGACGGCCACTCCTGGGAGCGGCAGAGTGCCGCGCTGCTCGACGCCGGCTACCGCGTGATAACTTACGACCGCCGCGGGTTCGGGCAGTCCAGCCAGCCGACGACCGGCTACGACTACGACACCTTCGCGGCCGACCTGAACACCGTGATGGAGACCCTCGACCTGCGCGACACCGTCCTCGTCGGGTTCTCGATGGGCACCGGTGAGGTCGCCCGGTACGTGTCCGCCTACGGCTCCGCCCGGGTCGCCAAGGTCGCCTTCCTGGCCTCGCTGGAGCCCTGCCTGCTCAAGACCGACGACAACCCGGACGGGGTCGCCCCGAAGGAGTTCTTCGACGGCGTCGTCGCAGCCGTCAAGGCGGACCGCTACGCGTACTACACCGCCTTCTACCAGGACTTCTACAACCTCGACGAGAACCTCGGCACCAGGATCAGCGAGGAGGCGGTACGGAACAGCTGGAACGTCGCCGCGAGTGGCGGGTTCTTCGCGGCGGCCGCCGCGCCGTCGACCTGGTACACCGACTTCCGGGCCGACATCCCGGCCATCGACGTGCCGGCCCTGATCCTGCACGGTACGGGCGACCGCATCCTGCCCGTCGAGGGAACCGCGCGGCCGTTCCACAAGGCGCTTCCGTCCGCCGACTACGTGGAGATCGAGGGCGCCCCGCACGGACTGCTGTGGACCCACGCGGAGGAAGTCAACGCGGCGCTCCTCACCTTCCTGGGGAAGTGACCCGCCGCCGGATCGTCGTCCCGTTCCGCGCACGTCCCACGAGCGCCGACTGCCCGTCCGGAGGACCGGTCGGGCAGTTCGCGCGGCACCTGCGGCGCAGCAGCGGCCGTCGTCCATCGCGGCCCACCACGCCGGCCCGGAGAGGGCGCTGACGGGCAAGCTCCCCTGCACGCACAGGCATGACGGCCGTCCGGCCGCTGCCTACATTTCCGGCATCCACACAGTTGCCGACGTGAAGAGGTCCCCATGCAGTTCGGTATTTTCTCGGTGGGGGACGTGACCCCCGACCCGACCAACGGCCGTAATCCGTCGGAGCAGGAACGCATCAAGGCGATGGTCGCCATCGCGCTGAAGGCGGAGGAGGTCGGCCTGGACGTCTTCGCAACCGGTGAGCACCACAACCCGCCGTTCGTGCCGTCGTCGCCGACCACGATGCTCGGCTACATCGCCGCCCGTACCGAGAAGTTGATCCTTTCCACCGCCACGACGCTGATCACCACCAACGACCCGGTGAAGATCGCCGAGGACTACGCGATGCTCCAGCACCTGGCCGACGGCCGGGTCGACCTGATGATGGGCCGCGGCAACACCGGCCCGGTGTATCCGTGGTTCGGCCAGGACATCCGGGAGGGCATCAACCTCGCCAAGGAGAACTACGCACTGCTGCGCCGGCTGTGGCGCGAGGACGTGGTGGACTGGGAGGGGAAGTTCCGCACGCCACTGCAGGGGTTCACGTCCACGCCCCGGCCGCTGGACGGCGTACCGCCGTTCGTGTGGCACGGATCGATCCGCTCTCCGGAGATCGCAGACCAAGCGGCCTTCTACGGCGACGGCTTCTTCCACAACAACATCTTCTGGCCCGCCGAGCACACGCGGCAGATGGTCCAGCTGTACCGGCGGCGGTACGCCTTCCACGGCCACGGCCGGCCCGAGGAGGCCGTCGTCGGCCTCGGTGGGCAGGTGTTCATGCGGAAGAACTCCCAGGACGCCGTACGGGAGTTCCGCCCCTACTTCGACAACGCGCCCGTGTACGGGCACGGGCCGTCGCTGGAGGAGTTCACCGAGCAGACTCCGCTGACGGTGGGGTCTCCCCAGGAGGTCATCGAGCGGACTCTGTCCTTCCGTGACACCGTCGGCGACTACCAGCGGCAGCTGTTCCTGATGGACCACGCGGGTCTGCCCCTGAAGACCGTCCTGGAACAGCTCGACATCCTCGGCGAAGAGGTGGTGCCCGTCCTGCGCAAGGAGTTCGCGATCGGCCGCCCGACCGACGTCCCGGACGCTCCCACCCACGAGTCGCTGCGGGCCGTTCAGGAGGTGTCCGCCGCATGAAGCTCGTCGCTGTGTCCGCGGGGCTGAGCACCCCGTCCTCCACACGCCTGCTCGCCGACCGTCTCGCAGAGTCGGCCCGCGGCGAACTCGCCGCTCAGGGCCACGAGGTGGAGACCGAGGTCATCGAGCTGCGCGAACTGGCCGGCGCTGTCGCCAACCACCTCGTGACCGGCTTCCCGTCCCCCCAACTGGCCGCCGCGATCGATGCGGTGACGGGTGCCCACGGCCTGATCGCCGTGACCCCCGTGTTCACCGCCTCCTACAGCGGGCTGTTCAAGTCCTTCTTCGACCTGATCGACCCGGACGCCCTCACCGGAAAACCGGTCCTCGTCGCGGCGACGGGCGGCACGGCCCGTCACTCCCTGGTCCTGGAACACGCCCTGCGACCGCTCTTCGCCTACCTGCGCGCCGCCGTGGTCCCCACCGCGGTGTACGCGGCGTCCGAGGACTGGGGATCCGGTGGTGACGAGTACACCGAGGGCCTGCCCGGGCGCATACGGCGGGCGGCCGGGGAGCTGGCCGCCCTGATGGCCGCCCGCCCGGCCGGGGAGACGCCTGATGACGACATCACCGCGCTCGAACGGCAGCTCTCCGACCTGCGCTTCGACTGAGGCCGGCCCGGGCGGGTCACAGAGAGGACACCGCGGATTCACCGACTGGGCCGGGGCCCTGGGCGTGGTACGGCGGCCATCGGCGGCCGGTCCTCATCCCTCCAGCTGGAGCTTCTCCCGCAACTGGCCACGGGAGGTGATCCCCAGTTTCGGATAGATCCGGTACAGGTGTGCTCCGATGGTGCGGTGGGAGAGGTAGAGCTGCTGGCCTATCTCCCGGTTGGTGAGTCCTGTAGCGGCCATCTGCGCGATCTGCAGTTCCTGCGGCGTGAGCAGATCCCAGTCCGCGGGCATGCTCTGTGTCCCACCCTCGCCCGCGGAGCGGAGCTCTTGGCAGGCGCGCTCGTGCCAGGGCTGGGCCCCCAGAGAGGCGAAGGACTCCCTGGCGATCCGCAGGGGCGCTCGGGACTCCATCACCCGTCGCCTACGACGCAGCCATGCGCCGTAGGCGAGCAGGAGGCGCGCCCGCGTGAAGGGGTCCCTGGACATGTCCAGGTCGAGCGCCGACCGGAACGACGCCTCGGCGTCCTCGTCGTCGGCCAGGAGGGCGTGCGCGAAGCCCAGGTTCGCCCTGATCAGCCGGGCCGTCGTGGCCGCGGCCGTTTCGTCGAGCCGGCTGAGGGCGTCGCGCGCCACGGCCCGTTCCGCGTCGCTCACGGCGGCCTCGGCGAGCGCCGGGATCGCGATGGTCTGGATATAGGGATGGTGCGCGGGGTCCGCGGGGTCGAAGACCCGCCACACGCAGGCGAACGCCTCGGCGTGACGGCCGGCCGCGAGTCCGATCATGCCTCGCGTGATCTGGATGAAGGCGAGGTTGGAGGAATTCGCCACGGCGAGCACGTGGCGTTCAGCCTGTCCGATGGCGGTCTGCGCCGTCTCCAGGTCCCCGAGCACCGCCGAGCAATGGGCCTTCGCGATGAGTGCACCGGTGACCCAGCGAGGCTGGGCGTTCTCCTCTGCGAGCCGCAGGGCCTCGGCCACGCTCGGCAGGCCCGACTCCCAGTCCACGATGTGCGCCGCGGTGAACGACAGCGACACCAGGGACTGGGCGAGGAGCCCCAGCCGTCCCTGGGCCCGGAGGCCGGCCGCCGCGTGACGGAGGAAGCCCGCCGCATGGTCGTAGCCACCCATCGTCGTGGCCGCCGTACCGAGCGTGGCGGCGGCGAGGGCGTCGTAGCCGCCCTCGCTCTCCAGGCGCTCGAACCGCTCGATCACTGTCGCGCCACGCTCGAGCGGGGTGGCGGCGGCCAGGATGAACACCAGGTCGGGGTGCAGCTCAGGGACGGGCAGCCGCTCGGCCGCGGCCACCACACGCTCGCGCAGAGCGCGCCCCGGATCGGCCCACCAGCATCGTCGCGCCGCGACTCGCAGCAGCCGCAGCGCGAGTTCGGGATCACCGGCGTCTGCCACATCCTCCGCCGTGGCGATCAGGAGGTGCAGACGGGGGATGCTCTTCGACACATCGACTTCGAGTGCCTCGCTCAGCAGTACCGTGCGGGCCCGCTCCAGCACGTCGAGTTCCAGCGGTGCCGCCAGATGGAGAAGGGCCGCAGCCTGATCCGTCCTGCCGAGTTCGAGGGCCAGTTCCGCCGCTTTGAGCAGGCGCTTTCCCTTGCGCGAGGGGATTTCGCCGAGTGCGATGGACCGCTCCAGGGCCGCCAGGGCCACGGCCGGCGCGCCTCGCGCCTCCGCTCTGGCGGCTGTCTCGTCCAGTTCCGCGGCGACGGATTCGTCGTGCCGACCGCTGGCGGCGGCCCGGTGCCAGGTCCGACGGTCGGATTGACCGTCCAGGACCGCGGCCAGCGCGCCGTGCGCGGCGAGGCGATCGGCGAGCGAAGCGGTCTGCAGGATCGCCGACCGCACGAGAGGGTGGCAGAACCGGATCCGGTATTCGTCCGCCGTGACCAGGCCGATCTCCACTGCGGGAGACAAGGCTTCCGGAGAGACGTCGGAGCCCGCCAATACCGAAGCGGCAGCGAGGACCTCGCCCAGCGCCCCTTCGTCGTCGGAGGCCGCGACGAGCAGCACGCTCCCCGTGTCGGACGGCAGGTCGAGCAGCCGAGAGGCGAATGCTTGCTCGAGTCTTGAGGTGAGGGGAACGGCTGAGGAGGTCAGGGCCTCGGCCGGGGCTCCCTGCTCACGCAGCGCGGCGGGCAGTTCGATGAGGGCCAGGGGGTTCCCCGCGGCCGCGTCGAGCACCCGGTGCCGGAGTGGCGGTTCGAGCTGCGGCTCCACGGCATCCAGGAGGGCCCCGGCATCGTTCGTGGTGAGGGGGTGGAGTCGGAGTTCGCTCAGCGCGAGGGTGTCCAGGGGCGTCGTGTGCCCGTCGCGGATGCCGAGCAGCATTCCCAAGGGTTCGGCCCCGAGTCGCCGGGCGACGAACACGAGAACGTCCAGGGTCGGCGAGTCGAGCCACTGCGCGTCGTCGACGACCAGCAGCACGGGCGTCTGGCCTGCTGTTTCGGTGAGCAGGTCGAGCGTCGCCAGAGCGATCAGGAAGAGCTGCGGGGCACGCCCCGCGGGGGGCGGCTCGGCCATTCCGAAGGCCCCGAGCAGCGCCTCCGCCTGGACGGGCGGCAGCTCTGGAACACGGTCCAGCATCGTCCGCGTCAGCTCGTAGAGCCCGGCGAAGGGCAGATGGGTCTCGGCCTCCACCCCGGACGCGGTGAGCACGGCGACTCCGGCGCTCTGCGCCCGGTGCGCGGCCCGTGACAGAAGCGCGGACTTGCCGATGCCGGGAGCGCCACGGACCACGAGCACCCCGCCCCCCTCGGGCAGCCCGTCGACGAGCGCATCGAGAGCGGTGCGCTCCTTGTCCCTGCCGAACAGTTCGTGGCCCGACATCCGATGACCCCCAGGCCCCAGTACGTATGAGCAGCGAAAACATTGTATGTGCGCTGTATGTCGGGAGCTGGGGCGCCTGCGGTGAGGGCGCGGCGTGCGCCGCGCCCCACGACCGACAGTCACTTCGCAGTCATCGTGCCGATGCCCCGGACACAGGCCGGTCCCAGGCTGGATGGTGGAAGTGCTTGAAAGTTTGAAAGGCCCGGAATCGTGACGCCAGGCGCACCGCCACCCGATGAACACAGTCTCGCCGGCAACCCGCTCACCACGGCTACGGCGCCTGCCCACCAACGACGGACCTACTGGCGCGAGGCCCTGTCCCGGACCTTCGGCGCCGTGGCCGGCCTGACCGTCCTGGCCGACGAGCGGCTCGGCGGTAAGGCGTGCCTGCGGGATCTGGGCAGGGGGAGAATGCGGCTCTCGCCATCGACACAGCGGAACACCGCTGGGGTTTCACCAATTCCGCTCACTTCAGCCGGGTATTCCGGTCAGCTTACGGCCCCCCGGCCGGTGGCGCGCCGGTCACGACCGGCGTCGCACGCCCGAGTTCTCGTGAGATCCGCCAGTCCGGCAAAGTCCGCGGCCGCTTCTTCTTTCTCAGACAACACCTCGTACGTTCTTCGACAAGGCGCCCCCATGGGAAGTTTTAGGTTGTTCGCAAAGAAACTTCCCCTGAGGGACCCGATGATCGGGGTGCGAAATGAGCAAGCCGTTTTCCGATGCCGCCGACGAGATCTCGGTCACCCACGAAGTGGTGGTGCACGTCGTCGTCGCGGACCAACCGCCGATATCACTGCCCGCGGAACTGCGCTACGACAGGACGGACCCGTACGCCGTGTGCCTCTCCCTCGGGGCGACGTCGACCGGCACGGTCGACTGGGTGTTCGCCCGCAGTCTGCTGTCGGAAGGGCTGCGCAAACCGGTGGGCGTGGGAGACGTCCTGGTGATACCCCGGCGCCGCCACGCTCGGCCCGCGGTGCGCGTGGTCGTCAGGTCCGCCGCGGGAGCCGCTCTGCTGGACATCGCGGCTTCGGCGGTCACCGCGTTCTTGAAGCAGACCGATCTGGTCGTGCCGCCGGGCACGGAGGACCTCCACATCGACATGGACCGGGTCGTCGCCGAACTCATGGCGGAAAGCGACTGACAGACCGGCTCGGGCAGCGCAGCCGTTTCTCACATTGTCGAATATTTGCCGACAGGGTTCCACTGTCTGTAGAAAGGGGTCATCGAGAGAGGGACTCCGCATGACCGAACGGCTCCAGCGAGCCCGCCCCGGCAGTGAGGCGCTCCAGTGTCTCGTCGACGAACTCGCGGAGGAGCTCGGCCGGTCCGTGGCGATCGACGACCCGCTGGTCAGAATGATCTGCACGAGTCGGCACTTCGGCGACGAGGACCCCGTGCGCGTCCGCACGCTGCTGCAGGGCCGCGCCGACAGGGAGGCCATCCGGTACGTCCTCGCGCAGGGCGTGGCCCAGTGGTCCAAGCCCGGATTCGTCGACGGCCGGGACGACATCGGGCTGCTGCCCCGCTACGTCGTGCCGCTTCGGGAGCGCGGCCACCTCCTCGGCCTGATGATGATCGTCGTGCCCCAGCAGGTACTGACCGAGCAGGAGATAAAGGCCGTCGCGCGAGCAGCCCGCGCCATGACCTCGCAGATGTACGTGGAACACCTCGCGGCCGACACCGAGGAGAGCGACACGCGGGACCTGCTGCTCGAACTGCTCGGCAGCAGCCCGGCAGCGCGCGACGCGGCGCGACAGCGGGCACTGGACAGGGGGCTGCTGAGGGACACGCCGTACGCCGTGGTCAGCGTCATCCAGGTGGCACGGGGCCAGGAGTGTCCGGGGCAGATCGAGGTAGCTCTCCGGGGCGCGGTGGAGGGATTCCTGCAGACGCGCTCGGCGCACGGCATCATGGCGATCGAGCAGGACCGCGCGATTCTGCTCCAAATGCGCGACCGGCCCCCGAGCCCGGACGAACTCGGCGAGCAGTCCAGACGCGTCATCGACGCGCTCAGCACCTTCCTCGACGCGTCGGCCGCTCCTGTGGTCGGCATCGGCGGGTGCCAGGCCGGTCTGGCCGACGCGTGGACCTCGTACGAGCAGGCGCTCGTGGCGGTCCGTGCGGCGCGCCGGCTGCCCGACCTGAAGGGCGTGGGTGACTGGGAGGAGCTGGGGGAGTTCGGCGTGCTCCTGCAGCTACCGGAGCACGCCCTGAACGAGTCGTTGATTCCGAAGCCGCTGCGCACCCTGACCGAGGCCAATGGTGGCCCCCGGCTGCGGGACACGCTGCGGTGCTTCCTCGAGAACGCCGGATCGATCCCCAAGACCGCGGACGCCCTGCAACTTCACCGGACATCGCTGTACTACCGCCTGCGGCAGATACAGGAGATCACCGGTCTCGACCTGGACAACGGCGCTGACCGGCTCATTCTGCACATGGGTCTCAGGATCGAGGAACTCCTCGCCTCGCGGACCGGCGACGCCGGTGTCTGACGTCACCTCGTCGAACGTCGCGGCATCCGGCAGCTTTCTACAGAGCGAGAAAGCTCCTCAGCCAGATCCCTACGACGCGCGGTGGCAGCCGAAACGCCCGATGTCCGAGAATGTCTTACACGAACGCTGACAGCCTTGGTCCTCGTCGGTGTTCGGTTGCCGAAGCGGCAGGACAAGCCTGGCGCGCAGGCTGGACACCGGGTAGGGAAGCTGTGGGAGAACTGACGACGAACGACGGTACGAAGCTGGTGTACCGCGACAGTGGAGGCGACGGCGTCCCGTTGGTCATGCTCCACGGCTGGGGTCAGACGCAGGAGATGTTCCGGCACCAGCTCACCGGTCTGTCCCCGTCCCGCCGGGTGGTCACAGTGGATCTGCGCGGCCACGGGCTGTCCGGCAAACCGCACCACGGTTACCGGATCGCCCGCCTGGCGCGCGATGTGCTCGAACTCGTCGACCAGCTCCACCTGGACCGGTTCGACGCCCTGGGCTGGTCGATGGGCGTCTCGGTGTGGTGGAGCTTCATGGACCAGTACGGCACCGGCCGGATCCGGCGGTTCGTCGCCGTCGACCAGCCCGCGGCCGTTGCGGCCGTTCCCTGGATGACGGTGGAGGAGCAGCAGGACTCCGGCGCCATCTTCGACGTGGCGGGACTCATGGAACTCGGTGCGGCGCTCGCCGGACCGGACGGTGAGAAGACACGCCAAGACTTCGTGCGCGGCATGTTCTCCGGCGACCCGGACCCCGAGATGCTGGCTTTCGTCGCCGAGCAGATCACATCGACGCCGCCCTATGCCGGCGTTCCCCTGCTGTTCGACCACTGTGCACAGGACTGGCGCGATGTCCTTCCCCGGATCGATGTGCCGACACTGGTGATCGGCTGCGACGGAAGCCACGTGAATCCCGGTTCGCAGCGTTTCATCGCCGAGCAGATTCCGGACGCACGACTTCACGTCTTCCCGACCGACGTGGCAAGCTCACATTTTCCTTTCCTCGAAAACCCCGCCGCCTTCAATGCCGTGGTGGAGAAGTTCCTGGCGGAGGAAGCTGAAATTTAGGCTTCGGCCCCTGGGTGAACATTCAGTTGGAGTTCTCATGACCCAGTCCTTGATGACACGTGTGCCAAAAACGGGGAGTGGGCAAGCATCCGACCCCCTTTTTCCCTCTGATCTCGGGGTTATTCGGATTCTTTCCGAACTGCCCGACGGCGGTGATGACGAATTCCTGTACCTGGGAATGCATGTCCGTGGGTCGGTCGCGATCACCTGGGCTGGGGACAAGGTTTCCCTGGAGCCGAGTGACATTGTTTTCTGTGATCCGGCCCGGCGTCACTTCCTGCAGTTCGGCGAGGACTGCCAGATGACGTTCTTCCGTATACCCCGTTGCTACTTGGGCCTTTCGGAGTCGGACCTGGACCGTGTCCTGGGTGTGCCGGTGCGGCACAGCGAGGGCATGGGCGCGCTGGTGTCGGACTTCCTGTCCGCGCTCGCCGCCGAGGCGGAGTTCCACCGGTCGGCGATCGGTGACCGGCTCGCCCGTAGTGCCGTGGATCTCCTCGCCATCCTCGTCATGGAACTCCTTCAGACGGAGGCGGGAGAGGAGACGTGCGGCGCACCGAAGGCCGGCAGCGAGATGCTGTCCCGGATCCGCAGCTTCATCGAAGAGCATCTGATGGAGCCGGACCTGTCACCGGAATCGATCGCACGCGCGCACCACATCTCCGTCCGCTACCTGCACAAACTCTTCCAGAACGACGGCACCTCAGTGAGCCAGTGGGTGCGGCAGCGGAGGCTCGACTCCTGCAGGCACGAGCTGGGTCGGACGTCGAACCGAACGGTCACCGTGGCTGCTGTGGCGCACCGCTGGGGCTTCAGCAGCCCATCGCATTTCAGCCGTACCTTCCGGGACGCCTACGGAATGTCCCCCAGCGAGTGGCAGGCAATGGCAGCGTCGGGCGTCGGCTCGCCGCTCACCAACGCGCGGGCTGACGGCTGATCGCCGGCAACTTACCCGCACCAACCGAAAGGATCCCGATGACCCAGCCTTCCGCCGCTCCGGCCGTAGAGCGGAGAGACAACAGGCACCGTTACGAAATCCTCGTCGATGGAAAGCGTGTCGGCCTGACCGCGTACCGCGACCGTGGTGAGCAGCGGGTCTTCTACCACACGGAAGTCGACGACGCCTTCGCCGGACAGGGGCTGGCCGCGCAGCTGGTCCATGAGGCACTCACCGACGTGCGCAGGTCGGGCAAGCGCATCGTGCCGGTCTGTCCCTATGTGGCCAAGTACCTGACCCGGCATGAAGAGTTCAACGACATCACCGACCCGGTGACCCCTGAGGTCCTCCAGTGGCTGGACACGGAGTTGGGCTGACGGCCGGGTTGATCCACTCACATCTCTGCAGGAGGTCCCATGTCTGTCGTTCTGTCGACCGCACCGCTGTCTCCGTCCCAGCGGGCGGAATGTTGGCACGAGGTGGTTTCGAACACGTTCATGCCGCTCGGGGTGAAGCTGCTCGAGCGTGAGCCCTCGGTGGGGGCGATATCGAGCGAGCAGCTCGGATCCCTGCAGGTGTCCGCGGTGCGGGCAGGCCCACAGGTGGTCACCCGCACTCCACGCCTGATCGCCAAGGACGGCGATGAGTGGATCACTGTCGTGCTTCAGCACCGCGGGACGGGCGCGCTCGAACAGGGCGGCAGGCAGGTCCTCATGCGGCCTGGCGAGTTCGCGATGGCCGACTCCGGCCGTCCCTTCCGGAACGAACTGGCGGAGGGATTCAGCTTCACATCGTTTCACCTGCCCCGTAAGGATCTACGAGTGTCTGAGCAGGACTTGCGGGCGCTGACCGCCACCCTCTTCTCCAGCAGCGGAGGCAGCAGCGGATTGGTGGCGACGTACCTGACGCGCCTGTCTCAGGGCATGGGGACCTTCGATGTGTCTGTCCGACGCAGGCTCGGCATCATCGCAACTGACCTCCTGGCGCTGCTGGTCGAAGAGCGGTCCGGAAAGCTGAACCCGCAGGCGCCGGGATCGGCCCACGCCATGCTGGCGCTGATCAAGGAATACATCGTTCGGAATCTGTCCGATCCCGGCCTGTCACCGGAGGTGGTCGCGGCCGCGCACCACATCTCGGTCCGGTATCTCCACAAGCTCTTCGAGTACGAAGAGACCACAGTGAGCCGCTGGATCCTGCGGCAACGGCTGGAAAGGTGCAGGCGGGATCTGTCGCAGGCCTCGGGCCCCCTCCTCACGGTGGCGGCGGTCGGCCGGCGCTGGGGCCTCGTGAGCCCGAGCCACTTCAGCCGCGTCTTCCGCGCCACGTACGGAATGTCTCCCCGCGAATGGCAGACGGCCGAGCGGATGCAACCAAGCGGCCTGGGGCAGCAGCGCGGGAAGCTCGTGCCGTCGTCGACGGGCTCGGGCCGGCGGGGCGAAGGGGGCGAAGGGGGCGAGGCAGCCTGAGGGCTGTGTATGACGGCGAGGTCGCCGAATCAGAGTCAACGGCGCGGCGGATTTCCACGTGGTGCGATCACGGCGTTCGGCAGGACCGGCGCGGGAAGGCGCTCGCCGTCGTATCCCTCGACCGCGCCGAAGCGTTGGGAGGCGTTCTGCCAGTCCTCCCGAGCCCGGACGATCTCTTCATGGTTGCGGCCGATGAAGTTCCACCACATGACGATCTGTTCGTCGAACGGGGTACCGCCGAGCAGGACCGTCCGGGCTGTGTCGTCCGACTCGTTCGTCAACGTCAACGTGTCGTTACCGGTGTCGGCATATCCCAACTCAGCAGGGTGCAGGAGCGTGTCGGCCATGCGGACGTGCCCGTGGTCGACGAGAAGGCCGTGCTCGAAGCCGGGGTCGACGGCGAAAGTGACGGCCGCGTGGGGCTCCAGGACGATCTCGGCACCGAGCAGGGGCGTGAAGGTCGGTACGGGGGAGACGTCCCCGGCGAAGGAGCCCAAGAACACTCTGATTTCGGCTCCGGCGATCCGTACGGGGTCGGGTACGTGGTGCTTGAAGTCGCGTTCCGCGTTCCTGTGCTGTTCGGGCAGCGCCACCCACAGCTGGACGCCGTGCAGGATCGTCGTCCGGGCGGTCGAGACCTCCGAGTGGCTGATGCCGTACCCGCCCGTCATGAGGTTCAGCTCGCCCGGTCGTACCAGCGCGTGGCTGCCGAGGCTGTCCCGGTGCTCGATCTCCCCGCTGAACAGCCAGCTCACCGTCTGCAGGCCGGTGTGCGGATGCGGGGCGACGTCCATGCCACCCGTGACCGCGACGTCGTCGGGGCCGTAGTGGTCGGCGAAGCACCAGGCTCCGATCAGGGGTCGGGCGCGCTGCGGCAGTGTGCGCCGTACCTTCATCGCCCGTGGGCCGCCGAGGGGGACGTCCCGTGGGGCGAGTACGTCGATGTGCGGGACCCTCGCGCTCCGTTCGCCGTCGGCCGGTGTTCCGCGGTGCGACTCGGTTGGCTCTGTTTCGACGTTGCTCACTGAGCACCGCCTCCTTCCGGGACGACGGGTCCCGATGACGTGTCGAACGCGTGGGTGACCTCTGGCCGGGTGCCCGGGACGAGGAGACGGCGTGCCCGCTCCTCGTAGCGACGGTCGGTGAGGGTGAGTCTGTCGCTGTGCTGGGCGAGATGCTCGGACCAGGAGGCGACGAGGTAGTTCTCGATGAAGTGCCCGGGATCCTGTCCGTCCTGGTACAGCCCCCATGTGAGGGCTCCGGTGCGCCGCCGGGAACGGGCGACGTGATGCATGCAGTTACTGAAGGCGGATCGGTTTCCCGGGGCGACGCGGTAGGAGACGGTGACCAGCACCGGGCCGGCGGCCGGCCCGGGCTCGAACACCAGGGGCGGGACCGGCCAGTGCTCGGACGGGGAGGGGTCGACGCCCTCTGCGCCGTGCAGCGGCCAGCGCTGCAGGCTGAGGGCACTGATCAGCAGCAACGCGCTGCCGGCCAGGAGGGGGACGGCGAGCCCCAGCCGGTCGGCGAGGGCGCCCCACATCGGCGCCACCAGCGCCTGGCCGCCTTGGAAGACCAGGAGATAGACGGCGAGGCCACGGGCCCTGACCCAGCCCGGGAGCCGAGTCTGCATGGCCGCGTTGAGGGTGGACAGGACCCCGATCCACGCCAGACCGGCGAACAGCAGCGCCACCGTCACCAGCCACGGGGAGTGCACGGTGGCCAGTACCGCCAGGACACCCGCGAAGACCAGGGCACCGCCGCCCAGAGTGCCGTTGGCGCCGAGCACCCGGTTGCTGTGGGGCAATACGAAGGCTCCCGCGACCGCGCCGACGCCGACCGCGCCCAGGAGCAGCCCGTAGCCGCCCGAGTCCAGGTGCAGGGACCGGCTCGCGACGAGCGGCAGCAGCGCCCACAGGGCGGCGCCACCAGGGATGAACAGGATCATGCGCAGCAGGACCCGGCGGATGCCGGGTGCGTACCACACGTAGCGACGGCCGGCGTCGAGGGCGGTCAGCAGCTTCTCACCGCTGGGGGCGGGGACAACCGTCCGGGGAGGCCGCCAGAGCAGCAGGACGGCGGCGATGCCGAGGTAGGAAGCGGCGTTGAAGGCGAATACCCACCCCGCGCCCGCCGCTGCCACGACCAGTCCACCTACGGCCGGTCCGACGGCGCGGGCCAGATTCATGTTCACGCCGCCGAGCGCGGCGGCCTGTCCGAGCTGACGGCGTTCCACCAGCTCCGGCTGGATCGCCTGCCAGGCCGGGCCCATCAACGCGGCCCCGCAGCCCAGCAGGAACGTGAGCACCAGCAGCAGCACCGGGGTGAGCGCGTCCGCGAACGCCAGCGCGGTCAGCGCGCCGGAAACCGCGAGCATGGCCAACTGTGCGGCCAGGAGCACCCTGCGACGGTCGTAGCGGTCGGCGACCACGCCCGAGGGCAGAGCCAGGAGTACGACGGGCAGGCTGGAAGCCGTCTGGACGAGCGTCACCAGTGCCGCGTCGTGCCCGATCAGCAGCCACTGGGCGCCCACCATCTGCATCCAGCTGCCGATGTTGGAGACCAACTGGGCGATCCACAGCGCCCGGAAGACGCGCGCTGCGAGCGGGGCCCACGCCGAATCCGGCTTGGGGGACTGCGTTGGCGTGGAGGGTGGAGCGGTGCTCATGGCGGTCCAGGCGGGTGGGTGCGGATGCGTTGACTCCGGCGGATGTCGCGTATGCCAGGCGACTGTCGTCGTGGAAACCTAGGACCGGCCCACCGGTCGTTGTTGACCGTCAGCGCACGGGGTGTGTTCCCTCGGCGCAGTGCCACCGGTGGGCCGGTGTGTTGTTCAGGGCCGCGGCCGGATCCAGGCGGCATCGGCGGTCGAGAGACGGTGGGTGATCACGGAGGTGACCGCGAGCAGCACCAGCGTCAGGCCCAGGGTGAGGGCGAGATGGCCGTGCAGGACCAGCTGCGCTCCGACGAGGGCGCCGAGGAACATGGCGAGCACGGAGAGGATCCGGCGGCCGGGGCGTGGTGCCTCGCCGCCGGCCGTGGCGGAGTCCGCTGCCAGGCCCGTCAGGGTCAGGGTCAGGACGGTCGTGGTGAGGTCCGGAACACCCAGGCGTCGGGCGACCGCGTTCTGCAGGCCCATGGCGAGTCCCAGGAAAACGATCAGGGTGTACTGGACGCCGGGGGTGACCCGGCCGTCCGATACGGCGGCGACCACCACGGTGACCGTGACCAGGATCGCCTGCACGGCCGTCGACGTGCGCAGCAGGTGCCCGCGGTGCAGGGCGAACCGCGTGCCGAGTCTGCCCCCTGCGAGCGCGCCCAGGAGGAACGCGACCATCGCGACGACGGATGCGAGCGCGGACAGGCTCTCGTCGCCCGCCAGGGCGAACCCGAGGAAGACCACGTTGCCGGTCATGTTGGCGACGAAGACGTGCCCGAGCGCCAGATAGCTCACCGCGTCGACCAGTCCGGTCACCACCGTCAGGATCAACATCAGGGGAGGCAGCGGGCCGTGACGTTCCTCTCCACGCGGTACCAGGGTGCGGAACGCGTCACTCAGCAGCCTGCGCATACCGCTTCCCTTCCGCCGCCGTGGGCGGCCGGTGCAGCACCACGCGGGTGAGCAAGCCGCTCGCGGGACCCATCACGATCGCGGCGACGGAGACCCACACCGGCCAGGGGGTGACGGCCAGTGCGTGGTCCACGGACCACCGTCCGGGCCCGGTGAGGGCCAGTGCGGCGGAGACGACGACGAGAACGAGGGGGTATTCGTAGCCGTCGTTCTGGACCCACAGCCCCTTGGCCCACTTGACGGTGCCCGCGACCGTCATCACGCCCATGGCGGCCATCGCGGCCAGGGGTGTGAGCAGGCCGGCCGCCAGGAACAGGCCGGAACCGATCTGACTGGCTCCCGCGGCGAGGGCGGTCAGCCGACCGCCGCGGAATCCGTCCCGGCGGAACTCCTCGGTCCCGCCCGCCAATCCGTTGCCGCCGAGCCGGAAGCTCACCTTCTGCACACCGTGCCCGGCGATGAGCAACCCCACCGCCAGCCGGAGGATCAACAGTCCAGCGTCCATCGTGTCCCTGCCTGTTCCTGACGTTTCAGTGCCGGTGCGGGAATCAGCCGGCGGAGTGGGCGCCGGTCATGGCGTACGCGTAGACCATGCCGAGGCCGTAGGTGCCGGCGTGCGCCTTGACCACGTCGCCCACGGCGGCGTACGTCTCGGTGCGGGCCCAGTCGCGCTGGAGCTCCAGGAGCACCTGCACCCAGGTCACCGGGACGGCCCCGGCCTGCACCATGCGCTGGATCGCGTGCTCGTGGGCCTGCGGGGTGACACCGCCGGACGCGTCGGTGACGACGTAGACCTCGTAGCCCTGGGCGATGGCGGAGAGCACCGGCAGGACGACGCAGACCTCGGTCCACAGACCGGCGATGACGAGCTTCTTGCGGCCGGTCGCCTTGACCGCCTCGACGAAGTTCACGTCCTCCCAGGCGTTCATCGTGCTGCGGTCGATGATCTTCTGGTCGGGGTAGACGTCGGCCAGCTGCGGCATGAGCGGGCCGGAGAAGGTCTCGGCGGCCACGGTGCTCAGCACGACCGGCACGTCGAACACCTTGGCGGACTTCGCCAGGCCCACGGTGGAGTTGATGATGGCGGTGCGGTCGCCGCTGCCGGTGCCGAAGAACATCTGCGGCTGGTGGTCGATGAACAGCACCGCGCAGTTGTCCGGGGTGAGCAGGTCGGGGCTGGGGGCGGCGGTGACCTCGGAGATGTTGACCATGAGAGTGGAGCCTTTCTCGGTAAGCGGTGGCGCGGACTGCTGTCCGTGCCGTGGGAAGAACCGTCCGGTCGGACGGAGCTTGTGGGTGGTGTCCCGGAAGGGGCGACTCAAGGGCCGGGCCCCTTCCGGGAGTTCAGAGGTCGAAGCAGGGATCGAAGGGCGTGCTCGCGGCCTCGGGGGTGAGACCACGCGCGATGCGCCACTGGCGGTGCTGCTCCGACTCGGTGACGGCCTGGCCGAGCAACTCCGCCTGGCGGGCGCCGGGAAGGGTCGTCCGACGGGACGCCTGGTAGCCGCCGAAGTGCGCCACTGGGCTCCAGGCCGGGCTGACGGGGGGAAGTTCCTCGTCGAGCCCCTCGTACTCGGCGGCGGCGTAGACGATCCGGCCGCCGGTCACCGTCAGCAGCGACTCGATGTGGGCGATGTCCGGCTCGGGCACGGCGAAGTAGTCCTCGGACAGGACCGCCAGGTCCGCGTAACATCCCGGCCGCAGTACGCCCTTGACCTCGTCCTCGCCGGTCAGTGCGGCGCCGGCGCGGGTGAACATCGCCAGCGCCGTCTGCCGGTCGACGCGGTTGGACGGCGGGCGCAGCGCCAGGTCGCCGACCGTGCGGCCGCTGACGAGCCAGTGCAGGGCGACCCAGGGGTTGTAGGAGGAGACGCGGGTGGCGTCGGTGCCGGCGCCCACGGTCAGCCCGCGGTCCAGCATGGCCCGGATCGGCGGGGCGTCCGCCGCGGCGCCGGGGCCGTAGCGCCGTACGAACGCCTCGCCCTGGAAGGACAGGCGGTTCTGTACGGACATCGCACCGCCGAGGGCGGCGATGCGGTCGAGGCTGTCCGCGGAGACGGTCTCGGCGTGGTCGAAGAGCCACCGGTTTCCGGCCGGGAAAAGCCCGTCTGCGGCGAGTTTCTCGAACACCGCGAGGTCACGGCGGATGGTTTCGTCGTACGTGGCGTGCAGCCGGAATCCCCACCCGTTCTCCATGAGCAGGCGCACCGCCTTCTCGAACTCCGCCTCGTAGTCAGGGGCGAGTTCCGGACGCGGCTGGGTGAAGTTCTCGAAATCGGCGGCCGACCAGGTGAGATTCTCACCCGCGCCGTTCAGCCGCAGCCATTCGTCCCCGTCCTCGGGGCGGGCCATTTCGATCCAGCGGGCGAGATCGTCGATCTCCTGACCGGGAGTCTGTGGGAAAAGGTGGTAGGCGATACGCAACGACAGCTGTCCGGCCTTGGCCAGTTCGATGACGGTGGCGTAGTTGTCGGGGAAGTTCTGGAAACCGCCCGCGGCGTCGATCGCCGAGGTCAGGCCGAACCTGTTCAACTCCCGGAGGAAATGCCGGGTGGAGGTCTTCCGGTCCTCCGCGCTCTCCAGGGTCGGCGCCTTGGCCAGCGTCGAGTAGAGGATGAGAGCGCTGGGTGCGGCCAGCAGCATGCCGGTCGGTTCCCCGTCCCGGCCCCGCACGATCTGGCCGCCCTTGGGGTCGGGCGTGTCCTTGGTGAAGCCGGCGGCCTTGAGCGCTGCCCGGTTCAGCACGGCCGACTGGTACAGGTGCAGGACGAAGACCGGGGTGTCCGGGGCGGCGGCGTTCAGTTCGGCGACGGTCGGCAGCCGGCCTTCGGCGAACTGCTCGGCCGACCAGCCCCCGACCACCCGCACCCACTGGCCCTTCGGGGTACGAGCGGCCTGCTCACGCAGCATCGCCAGGCCCTGACGCAGGCTGTGCACGCCGTCCCAGCGCAGTTCCAGTACGTAGTTGAGGCCCCCGCGGATCACGTGCAGGTGGGAGTCGTTGAGGCCGGGGATCATCCGTCGCCCGAGCGCGTCGACCACCTTCGTGCCCGCACCGATGTGGGGAGCCACGTCTTTGTCGTCACCGACGACCGTGATGACGCCGTCGCGGACGGCGAGCGCCTCCGCATGCGGACGGCCCGGGTCTCCGGTGTGGATCTTCGCGTTGCGGACGACGAGGTCCGCGGCATCGTCGATGGCATGCGGAACCAGCCCGCCGACGGGCATTGTTGACATCTCTGGAAACCCCTCTGGGAATACGACTTCGATCCAAGTCATGGCCGATACAGGCGGCCTTTGGCGATTCGGCCACGCTCAAATGCCTGTCTGCTCGAATCGAGCCGGGTGAATTCCACCGACACTCGTCGTGCCCTGAGAACGAGGGCAGGCCCTGTGCGTGAGGGCCGCGGTTGCTTCGCCATCACGATAGACGCCACAGACGCACCCCCAGTGTCCTGCCAACGCACAGGACTTTGCCTCACAGCGCACTGCTCATCCATGCTCTGAAATGCGAAGGGAGAAGCCCGAAGGCGCCCGTGCACTGTGAGAACAGCAGTGGTGCGCTCGTAGGCAATGACCGTGCGCTCGGCGGCTTAGCGTGGCGAACAACGGCTCCGGGACGCCCTTCGCGGGATCCGAGCCTGATTGCCGGAAGGACCGGCGTCCGCGCGAATACTCCAGGAGGGTCACATGCCCGATGCCGTCGAGTCGGTTCAGCCGGTGCTGGAACCCGCGGCAGCCGCTTTCGCCGCGGCGACCGCCAATCCCCCGTACCTGTTCGACCTGGCCCCCGCGGAAGGGCGCAAGGCCGTCGACGAGGCGCAGTCCGGCGAGATCGACAAGCCCGCGGTCGACGAGGAGTGGATCACCGTCTCGGGCGGGCCCACGGGCAGCGTCAGTGCGCGGATCGTCAAGCCCGCCGGCGCCGAGGGCACCCTCCCGGTGATCCTCTACATCCACGGTGCGGGCTGGGTGTTCGGCAACGCCCACACGCACGACCGTCTGGTGCGCGAACTCGCCGTCGGCGCGGGCGCCGCCGTGGTCTTCCCGGAGTACGACCTCTCGCCCGAGGCCCGCTACCCGGTCGCCATCGAGCAGAACTTCGCGGTCGCGCAGTGGGTCGTCCAGCAGGGCGCGACGAAGGGGCTGGACGGCTCCCGCATCGCGGTCGCCGGTGACTCGGTCGGCGGCAACATGACCGCCGCGCTGACGTTGATGGCCAAGCAGCGCGGCGGCATTCCGCTGGTGCAGCAGGTGCTGTTCTACCCGGTCACCGACGCGAGCTTCGACACCGGCTCGTACCACCAGTTCGCCACCGGCTACTTCCTGCGCCGCGACGGCATGCAGTGGTTCTGGGACCAGTACACGACCGACGAGGCCGAACGGGCGCAGATCACCGCCTCCCCGCTGCGCGCCACCATCGAGCAGCTCAAGGACCTGCCCCCGGCCCTGGTGATCACCGGCGAGGCCGACGTGCTGCGGGACGAGGGCGAGGCCTACGCCAACAAGCTCCGCGAGGCGGGCGTCGCGGTCACCGCGGTCCGCTTCCAGGGCATCATCCACGACTTCGTCATGCTCAACGCCCTGCGCGAGACCCACGCGGCCCAGGCCGCCATCACGCTGGCCGCCGGCACCCTGCGTACCGCCCTTCACGGCGCCTGACAGAGAAGAGACACGCCTCCGTGGCCACCTCCACCCCCACGGTCGTCCTCGTCCACGGCGCGTTTGCCGACTCGGCCAGCTGGATCGGGGTCATCGCGGAACTGCACAGTCACGGCATCCCGGTGCTCGCGCCGCCCAACCCTCCCCCAGTTCTCGGCTGCGCTCGAACCGGGGGGACCTCCATCGCGGACTGGTCGCCGACGCGGCGTACGTCGCGTCCGTGGCATCCCAGATCGACGGCCCCGTCATCCTGGTCGGACACTCCTACGGCGGCGCGCTCATCACCGTGGCCGGCACCACCGAGAACGTGGTCGGGCTGGTCTACGTGGCTGCCTATGTCCTCGAAGAGGGCGAGAGCCTCGGCGAGCTGCAGGGCCGCTTCCCCGCATCCCCGCTGGTGAGCAACCTGAAGCAGTGGACGTACCCCGTCGACGGCGGTGACCCCGCGGTCGAGGTCACCATCGCCGCCGACGCCTTCCCCTCGGTCTTCGCCGCCGACGTGCCCGCGGACGTCACCAAGGTCCTGGCCGTGGCCCAGCGGCCGCTGGCCGCCGCGGCGTTCGAGGAGACGGCCACCGCGGCCGCGTGGAAGACCAAGCCCTCCTGGGCCCTGGTCGCCGGAGCGGACGAGGCGATCAACCCCGAGGTCGAGCGTTTCGGCGCCAAGCGCGCCGGAGCGACCGTCGTCGAGATCGAGGGCGCCTCGCACGCGGTCGCCGTCTCCCAGCCGAAGGAGGTCGCCGACCTGATCCGCGACGCGGTACGGGCGACGAGCTGACCAAGGCCACGGGCCACACCAGCTGCGCGGACGACATTCGTTTCGTCCGCGCAGCTGTGTTTCCCCCTCAAACGTTCCCCCTCAATGCCGCACTCGCCCGGCCCGGTCGGCCACCGTGACCACGACGACCAGGGCCGCGGCCGCCAGACCGGCGATGAGGGCCGGTGCCGGGGAGAAAGCGGCCGCCAGGACAGCGACCGCGGCAGCGGGGAACGCGAGCTGTTCGCCCCCGCGCTGATGGTGCGGCCGGACATGTATGGCCCACACGGTGATCAGGAAGACCGCCATCGGCACCGTGACCACGGCTCCGGCCGCCGGCGACGGGACATCGGGCCGCCGCGTGATCAGCTCGGCGTACGCCGCCAGGCCGGCTCCCACTGCGGCTGCAGAGGCGAAGACCAGGTAGTGGCCGTACGCCCAGGTGAATCTCTTGCGGTGGGCCCGGTGCGTCGTGGCGAGCAGACTGTTCGCCGGTCGGGCGAAGTACAGCCACCACATGGCGAAGACCATGAGCAGGCCGCCCGCTGCCAGCATGTACAGCGCACCGGCGTTGTGGTGGCGGTCGAAGGCGCCGCGGATCGCCGCCGCGGCGGCTGCGACGGACTCACCGAGCACGATGAGGGTGAACAGCCCATAGCGTTCCGCGATGTGGTGCGGATGCCACGGGGTCATCCCGGCGGACTGCGCCCACACCGGGACGCAGAGTTCGGCAACGATCAGCCCGATGATGGCCGGCAGCTGCGCCGCGGCCGGGAGGAACAGCAGCCCGATCCAGCCGATCTGGCAGCCCGTCACTCCGGCGGCGAAGCGGAGAGCGGTACGTCGCCGGCCGGGATCCGATCGCGCGGCACGCAGCCACAGGGCGGCCAGCGCCGTGCGCAGCACGACGTACCCCAGCGTGATGACGCGTAGATCGCCTTCCTCGAACGCCCGGTGGACGCCGGCGGCGAGGATGAGGGACCCCGTGATCTGGGCCAGCACCGTCAACCGGTAGGGGACGTCGTCCACGTCGTAGGCGGAAGCGAACCACGTGAAGTTCATCCACGCCCACCAGATGGTGAAGAACACCAGCGCGAAGCGCAGAGAGCCGGTGAGGTGGTGCCCGTCGGTCACCGCTGCGCTCAGGCTCTCGGACGCCTGCGCCACCGCTATGACGAAGCACAGGTCGAAGAGGAGCTCCAGCGACGTGGCAGTCCTGTGCGCTTCACCGGGGTCCCTGCCCGGCATGGCGCCGCCGAATCCCCCGAACCATCGTCCCGTTCGCCGCGTGGGTCCCGGGGAGAAGCGGCTCAGCGGAGGGCTCCCAGAGCGGCTTCCACGGTCCGGTGGAAGGTGGGATACGTGTAGATCATGTGCTTCAGGCGTTCGACGGGCACCTCCGCGTGAACGGCGACGTTCAGCCCGTACAACACCTCGCCGCCCGCCGGTCCCGCCGAGGTCGCCCCGATCAGCACGCCCCGTTCGGAATCCTCGACCAGCTTGATGAACCCCTCGTTGCCCCGCCCGTGGATCCAGCCGCGCGTGGAGGAGTCGATCGGCAGGAGGCTGGTGCGCACCCGCAGGCGCTGGTCGCGCGCCTGCCGCTCGGTGAGTCCCACGGCTGCGATCTCGGGGTCGGTGAAGGTGACGCGGGGCAGTGCCCGGTAGTCCGCGTCGGGACCGGGCCGCCCGAGGATGTCCCGTACGGCGATCTCCGCCTGGTACATCGACACGTGCGTGAAGCTGCCGTGGCCGGTGATGTCGCCGATGGCCCAGAGGCCTTCCCCGGCTCGCATCTGCCCGTCCGTGCGCACGGTCGGTGCCGTAGGGTCGAGACCCGCCGCGTCGACCCCGAGCGCGGCGAGGTCGGCGCGGCGCCCGGTGGCGACGAGAAGCCGTTCGGCGCGCAGGGGCTCCTCCTCGCCCTCGAGGCGGACGACGAAGCCGGTGCCGTCATGGCCGACCTGCCGGGCCCGGGCCGAGGTGAGGACGGTGACGCCGTCCTCGCGCAGGACCTTTTCGGCCAGCTGTCCGGCTTCCGGTTCTTCCTGCGACAGCAGCCGGCCCTGCCCCTCCACCACGGTGACCGCGCACCGGAAGCGGGCGAAGACCTGGGCGAGTTCCACGCCGATGGCGCCACCGCCGAGCACGATCACCGATGCCGGCAGCTCCCTGGCCGCCATGGCGTCCCGGTTGGTCCAGTACGGCGTCGAGGCCAGGCCCGGCACCGGGGGAATCCGGGGCCGGGTGCCGGTGGCCAGGACCACACCCTGCCGGGCGCGGAACGTGCGGTCGCCGACCGTCACCTGCCGCGGCCCGGTGAGCCGTCCCGTTCCGCGTACGAGCCGGCCGCCCTTCGCCGCGAGGCGGTCGGCGGCCACCTGGTCGTTCCAGTCGTCGGTGGCCTCGCCACGGATACGTCCGGCAACCCGGCTCCAGTCGGAAGTCACCTGCACATCACCAGCGAGGAAGGGCACGCGGCCTGCCTCGGCGAGGAGGTTCCCGGCACGGATCATCATCTTGCTGGGCACGCACCCCCAGTACGGGCACTCGCCCCCGACGAGCTCCGCCTCGATCCCCACCACATGCAGCCCGGCCTCTGCCAGCGTGCCCGCGACGTACTCGCCCCCGGGCCCCAGACCCAGGACGACCACATCTGCCTGCTCGCTCACCCTCATGCCTCTCCTTGCTTGTCGTCGGCTCACGCCGTGCGCCCGAGGCTAGAGGGGGCGAGGCACCAGGACGCGCCCGTCAGCGCACGGGGACTTGTCCGAGAACGAACACCGGGCGCGGACCACTCGCCCAGTGCGCTGCCGAGCACCACCGCATGCGCTCCTGGACAACCGGTCAGCCGAGCGGGCACCTAGCGTCACCGGTGCATACAGCCCGAGACCGCAGGAGGCGGATCATGACCATCAGCGCTCAGCACGTGAGCAGCCAGCCGCGGCTGCATCAGAAGGGCGAGATCATCCAGGAGTTCGGGACTGTGAAGCAGTTCCCCCTCGCCCTGTCCTACGAAGCCCGTATGTACTCCTGCCAGCGCCTCAACAAGGTCCTGGCCGACACGCAGATCCTCTACGGCCTCTACAAGAAGCACCACTGGCTGATGCGCGGGGCGACCTTCTACCAACTGCACCTGGTACTGGACAAGCACGCGGGAGAACAGCTCGAACTCGTCGACGCCCTCGCCGAACGGGTCCAGACCCTGGGCGGTGTCGCTGTGGGGGACCCCCGGCACGTCGCCGAGATCACCTCGATTCCGCGTCCCCCGGACGGTGTGGAGGAGGTGCCGGCCATGCTGTCGCGGTTGCTGGAGGCACACGAGACCATCCTGACCGAGGCCCACGATGCGGCAGGCCGCACCGGTGAGTTGGGCGATGACGGCACCAACGACCTGCTGGTCTCACAGGTGATCCGGACCGGCGAACTCCAGGCATGGTTCCTGGCCGAGCATCTGGTCGACACCCCCCTGGTCCGTGCCTGAACGGCGACGCTCGCGATGATCCCCCCGCTCCCTTGCCGGCACGACGTACAGGAGAGTTCACCATGAGGAGCAGTCCCGAATCGTCTGGGGAGCAGGCCCAGCCGACAGGCAGGCATTTCGAACCGGACCTGCGGCCGATGACCCGCATCAACCTGCACCCCATCGCCTCCCCGATGCCGGTCGGTTTCTTCGCGGTGGCGATCGCCTCCGTCATCGTCGGAAGCCTGCAACTGGGCTTCCTGGGCGACGACGCTCATCGGGCGGTCGCCCTGGTGATCCTTCCGGCCTTCATCCTTCAACTCGTCGTCAGCATCCTGGCGTTCGGGGCGAGGGACGTGCTGGCGGCGACGCTCATGGCGTGCTTCTCCGGAACCTGGCTGGCGAGTTCCCTGGTGCTGGCCCTCGATCCGCCGTCGGGCGCCGAGGTGCTCGGTGTGCTCAATCTCGTGTTCGCCGTTTTCGCTCTGATGATGGCGACCGTCGCGACCCGCAAGCGTGCGATGTGGGCCGTGCTCTGTGTGGCTGTGCCGCGCTTCGCAGTGGCCTCGATCTTCAACCTCACCGGTGCCGCCTGGCTCGGCTACGTGTCTGGCGTCCTCGGACTGCTCCTCGCGGGTGTGGCCATGTACGCCGCGTTCGCTCTCATGCTGGAGGACATGAGGGGCGAGGAGGTTCTGCCCATTGGACGCCGGGGCCCGGCGCATGACGCCGTGGAAGGGGATCTTGCTGTGCAACTGCGCAACCTCGAACGTCAGGCGGGCGTGCGACGGACGTTGTGATCCCCTTGTCCGGCCGGCCCGCGCCCTGGAGCGAGCGGTTCAGGGACGCCGGCCGGGCACTGCTGCGTCCTGCGGACTGACCTTCAGGCTCTCCCGGCCGGCCGTCCGCAGCACGCCCGCGCCGAGCACCAGCCCGAGCGCGAGCGCGGTCACCAGGCCGAAGGAGACGACGAGACTGGTCGCGTCGGCGACGGCGCCGATCGCCGACGGGGCGATGAGCCCGGACGTGTAGGTGATGGTGGCGACGCCCGCGATGGCCTGGCTCGGGTTCGGCCCGCTGCGGCCCGCGGCCGCGAACGCCAGCGGCACGACGACCGCGACCCCGAGGCCGATCAGCCCGAACCCGCCCATGGCCACCGCCGGATGCGGTGCGACCACCACCAGCAAGCCGCCGGCCGTGGCCAGCACGCCGCCCACGCGCACCGTGCGCACCGCCCCGAACCGGTCGACGATCCGGTCACCGGCGAGCCGCGCCACCGCCATCGTCAGCGCGAAGGCCGTGGTCGACGCGGCCGCGAGCCCCGGCGACGTGTCCAGCACGTCCCGCAGGTACACCGCGGACCAGTCCAGGCTCGCGCCCTCCGCGAACACCGCGCAGAACCCGATCGCACCGATGACCAGCGCAGATCTGGGCGGCAGAGCGAAGCGCGGCGGCGGCTCCTCGTCGGGGGTGCTGCGCAGGTCGAGCACGCCCTGACAGGCGATCAGCCCGAGCGCGGTCAGCGTCGCGGCCGCGAGCGCGTGGTGCAGCCGGGCGTCGCTGCCCAGGTGCGCGGCGAGCGTGCCGCCCGCCGAGCCGATCAGCGCGCCCGCGCTCCACATGCCGTGCAGCCCCGACATGATCGAGCGGTCGAGGCGGTTCTCGACCTCCACGCCCAGCGCGTTCATCGCCACGTCCGACATGCCCGCGGTCGCGCCGAAGGCGAACAGGGCGGCGCAGAGGGTGAGCAGGTTCGGTGCGAGGGAGGGGAGGGCCAGGCTCAGCGTCCACAGGGCGAGCAGGCCGCGCAGCGCGTTCCGCGCCCCGAAGCGGTGGCTGATCGCCCCGGCGAGCGGCATCGCCACGGACGCGCCGAGCGCCGGGAACGCCAGCGCGAGTCCCAACTGGCCCGCACCGACGTCCGCGTGGTCCTGGATCCAGGGAATGCGGGTCGCGAAGCTGCCGGTCACGGCGCCGTGCACACAGAAGACGGCGGCGACGGCGACGCGGGCGCGCTTCAGCCGGCGCGGCCCCGCGGCCATTTCCCTCGACATGCGGAAATCCCTCCCCGAGAACGTGAGCCGTAAACTATCAGGAACCCTGCCTGATAAATAGCGGATTTCACGGCCGTGCCGCAGAGGGGCCCGGGCCGTCTGGAAGGATTCCGGCATGCCTGCATCCCCGAGCACCGCCCGGGCCATCAACGACCGGCTCGCCCTGGACCTGCTCCTGGAGGAGGGCCCGCTGACGGCAGGACAGCTGAAATCCCTCACCGGCCTGTCCCGGCCGACCGTCGCCGACCTGGTGGAACGGCTCCAGGGCTCCGGCCTCGTCCGGGTGGTCGGCGAGGTGGGTGCGGACCGCCGCGGGCCCAACGCCCGCTTGTACGGGATCGTCGCCGACCGGGCGCATCTCGCCGCGCTCGACGTCCGGACGCAGAGCGTCACCGTCGTGGTCGCCGACCTGCTCGGCACCACGCTTGCGGAAGCGGCCGTGCCTATCGGCGGCGACACCGGCACCGAACCCGCCGTCGAACAGGCGGCCGCGCTGCTGGAGCGGGCCGTCCGCGAAGCCGGGGCGGCCCGGCTGCACAGCGTGGGCATCGGGACACCCGGCCTGATCGACCCCGTCACCGGGGAACTCCGCGAGTCCACCGGCCTGCCCGCCTGGCACCGGCGTCTCGTCACCGCACTCCACGAGCGGCTCCCCGCTCAGGTGGTGGTCGAGAACGAGACCAATCTCGCCGCCCTCGCCGAGCAGCGCGCCGGCGCGGCCCGTGACCGGGACACGTTCGCCTTCCTCTGGCTCGGCCACGGCATCGGAGCGGCGCTGTTCCTTGACGGGCGGCTGCGCAGGGGCGCGTCCGGCGGGGCGGGCGAGATCGGATTCCTGCCCGTGCCGGGCACGAGGGGCCTGCCGTCGGCGGTCGACTGCGGCGGCGGCTTCCACTCATTGGCCGGGTCGGCGGCGGTCTGCGCGCTGGGGGAGCGCCACGGGATCGGGGCACCGGCCGACGGCCCCGAACCGCGGGCCGCCGAGGTGGTCGCGGCGGCCGTGTCCGAGGGCCACGACGGTTTCCTCGACGCCCTCGCCGACCGCCTCGCAGTGGGCGCGGCCGCGGTCGTGTCGGTGCTGGACCCGGGCTGCGTGGTGCTCGGCGGGGAGGTGGGCCACGCGGGCGGCCCGGAACTGGCCTCCCGCGTGGAGGCGCGGCTGGCGACGATGTCCCCGCTGCGGACGGAGGTCCGGGCGGGACGGCTGGGCGGGGCGGCGGTGCTGAGCGGGGCGCTGCGGGTGGCGCGCGAGGCGGCGCAACGGGAGCTGTTCGCGGGGGCGTAGCGCTCGCGCCCCCGGGGGGGCCTGCCCCCGGACCCCCGCGCCTCAAACGCCGGCGGGGCTGGATTTCCCAGCCCGTCTGGGGGCACTCCCCCTACGCCTGGCGGCGTGGGAGGTACCCCCACCCACGGCCGCCAGGCCGTAGGGGGAGTTTGAGGACACCGCGCGAAGCGCGGTACGGGGTAGAGCCCGTCGGGGCGGCAGGACTCCTCGGGCGCGGCGTGGGAGACGCCGGCCTGGAGCGAGCCGGCCAGCAGTGCGGCGGCTGCGCCGACTGCGAGCAGCGATGCTCGTCTGTGGGTGGGGGGACTGCACGGTCAGTTCCTCCTGGTGGGGGTTCCCCGGCGCCCCGCCGGGCGCCGGGGAGGTTCGGCTCGGCTCAACTGGCATGGGGATGACGTGATATGGCCCGCCGGTGTGCGCACACCGGCGGGCCGGTCCGCGGAGGTGACGCAGAGATCAAGAGGACTAGACCAGTGCGGTCAATAGGTCTGGACCATTCCGGCGGACTGTGTCATCTGTGAGCCAGCCCACAGCATTCACCCGCATGGCCGAGCGTTCGGCGTGGCAGACTGGCCCTGTATCAGCAGCAGCGCACTCCGGGGTCGGTGCAATTCCGAACCGGCGGTTACAGTCCGCGACCCGTCCGCAGCCAGCGGCCGGTTGACCAGGTGAAATTCCTGGACCGACGGTTAAAGTCCGGATGGGAGGCAGTGCGCGGCGGGCGACCCTGACGGGTGAGCCGGCCGTATGAGTGCGGATCGACGTCCACGCCGATCCGGAGCCATCGGCCTCGGCGTTCCTCGTGCGGTGTTGTTTCCGCTCTCTGTCGTCATCGACAGGCCCCGGAGTCCGTGCCCGAATGAGGCAGGAGGACCCGGTGGCCACCGCAGCCGACGCAGACGCCATGCGACGGGCGATCACGCTCGCCGCCCGCGGTCTCGGCTCCACCAGCCCCAACCCGGTCGTCGGGTGCGTCGTCACCGACGCCGCCGGACGCGTCGTCGGCGAGGGCTTCCACCAGCGCGCCGGCGGCCCGCACGCCGAGGTCCACGCCCTGCGCGCCGCGGGCGACCAGGGCCGCGGCGGCACCGCGTACGTCACCCTCGAACCCTGCAACCACACCGGACGCACCGGCCCCTGCGCCCAGGCCCTCATCGAGGCCGGTGTCGCCCGCGTCGTGTACGCGGTCGCCGACCCGACCCCGCAGGCCACCGGCGGGGCCGACACCCTGCGCGCCGCCGGGGTCCGGGTCGAGCAGGGGCTGCTGGAGGACGAGGCCGAGGCGGGCAACACCGCCTGGCTCACCTCCGTACGCCTCGGCCGCCCCCACGTCACCTGGAAGTACGCCGCCACCCTCGACGGCCGCATCGCCGCGGCCGACGGCACCAGCCGCTGGATCAGCTCGCCCGAGTCCCGGGCCGATGTCCACCGGCTGCGCGCCGAGTCGGACGCGGTCGTCGTCGGCTCCGGCACCCAGCGCGCCGACGACCCCCACCTCGCGGTCCGCGGCATCGAGGGCGCGACCCAGCCGCTGAGGGTCGTCGTCGACACCGACGCCACGGCCGTGAAGCCCGGCGCGCGCGTGCTCGACGACGCGGCCCCCACGCTCGTCGCGATCGCCGAGGACGCCGAGAGCGACCTGCCCGACGTCCTGCGCCTGCCGCGCGCCGAGCGTGGACTGTCCGTGCCGGCGCTGCTCGCCGCCCTGCACGAGCGCGGCATCCGCTCCGTCCTCCTCGAAGGCGGCCCGACCCTCGCCGGAGCCTTCGTCACCGCGAACGCCGTCGACCGCGTCGTCGGCTACCTCGCCCCCGCACTCCTCGGCGCGGGCCCCGCCGCCCTCGCCGACGCCGGAATCACCACCATCGCCGAAGCGTTGCGGCTCGACGTCACCGAGACCGTGCGCATCGGCCCCGATCTGCGCATCACCGCGACCGTCACCAAGGGAGCCTGAGTGTTCACCGGAATCGTCGAAGAGCTGGGTGAGGTCACCGCCGTGGAGAATCTCGGCGACGCCTCCCGCTTCCGCCTGCGCGGACCCGTCGTCACCGAAGGGGCCAGGCACGGCGACTCGATCGCCGTCAACGGAGTCTGCCTCACCGTCGTCGAGACCGGCGACGGCGAGTTCACCGCCGACGTGATGGCCGAGACGCTGAAGCGCTCCAGCCTCGGCGCCCTCACCACCGGCTCCCGCGTCAATCTGGAGCGCCCGATGGTGGCCGACGGACGCTTCGGCGGGCACATCGTCCAGGGACACGTCGACGGCACCGGCACCATCGTCGAACGCACCCCCTCGGAGCACTGGGAGATCGTCAAGATCTCCCTCCCCGCCGACCTCGCGCGCTACGTCGTGGAGAAGGGCTCGATCACCGTCGACGGCGTGAGCCTCACCGTCGTCGAGGCGGGCCCCGACTACTTCACGATCAGCCTGATCCCCACGACCCTCGCCCTGACCACGCTCGGCGTCAAGCAGAGCGGCGACCCGGTCAACCTCGAGGTCGACGTCATCGCCAAGTACGTCGAGCGGCTGCTCGGCGCCGGTGCGAAGGGGAGCGCGAAGTGAGCGCGCTGAGCTGGCTCAACACGGAGGCGTTCACCCTCTTCGGGCAGCACATCATGTGGTCCGACATGATCGGCAACACGATCGGACTCGTCGCGCTCGCCCTCGGCTGGCGCCGATCCGTCCTCACCTGGCCCGCCCAGCTGCTGTCGGGCGTCGTCCTCGTCGGCGCGTACGCCTCCGCCCACCTCAGCGGAGGCGTCGGCAAGCAGCTCCTGGTCATCGGCGTGGCCGCCTGGGGCTGGCACCAGTGGACCCGCGGCCGCCGGCAGGCCCAGGACGGCTCCATCGCCGTCCGCTTCGCCACCTGGAAGGAGCGCGGCCTGCTCGCCGCCGGCGCCGTGCTCGGCACGCTCGCGGTCGGCGCCCTGTTCACCGCGTACCCGTCCCTGTCCTGGAGCCCGTGGGCCGACGCGTACATCTTCGTCGGCACGCTGGTCGCGATGGTCGCCCAGGCCCGCGGCCTGGTCGAGTTCTGGTTCGCCTGGCTGCTCGTCGACCTCGTCGGCGTGCCGCTCGCCTTCAGCAGCGGCCTCGCCTTCTCCGGCCTCGTCTACGTGATCTACTTCGCCCTCGTCGTCTGGGGTGCCTACGACTGGTGGCAGCGCTCGCGTCAGAGTGCCGCGCCCGCTCTGGAAGGAGTCGCAGCATGACTGCCCGCCCGTCACCCACCACCACCCTGCCGGAGGCCCTTCGGGCCGCCCCTGGGATCCAGACCTGGTACGCCACCGACAACTTCGAGGACCTCGCCCTCGACCCCGTCGAGCAGGCCATACGCGACATCGCCGCGGGCCGCCCGGTCGTGGTCGTCGACGACGAGGACCGCGAGAACGAGGGCGACCTCGTCATCGCCGCCGAGAAGGCCACGCCCGAGATCATCGCCTTCATGATGAGCGAGTGCCGCGGCCTCATCTGCGCCCCGATGGAGAGCGACGAACTGGAGCGCCTGGAGCTGCCCCAGATGGTCGGCAACAACACCGAGTCGATGCAGACGGCCTTCACCGTCTCCGTCGACGCGGGCCCCGCCTATGGCGTCACCACCGGCATCTCCGCGTCCGACCGCGCCACCACGCTCCAGCTGCTGGCCGGCGGGCAGGCGGGGCCGTCCGACTTCGTGCGGCCCGGGCACATCTTCCCGCTGCGCGCCAAGCCCGGCGGCGTCCTGACCCGCCCCGGCCACACCGAGGCCGCCGTCGACCTCGCGCGGCTCGCGGGGCTGCGCCCGGCCGGCGCGATCGTCGAGATCGCCGGCGAGGACGGCGTCATGCTGCGGCTGCCCGAGCTCGTCCCGTTCGCCCGCAAGCACGGCCTGACGATCATCTCCATCGAGGACCTGATCGCCTACCGCCGCAGCTCCGAACCGACCGTCAAGCGCGAGGCGGAGGTCAACCTGCCCACCGCGCACGGCCAGTTCACGGCGTACGGATACCGCTCCACCGTCGACGGCGTCGAGCACGTCGCGCTGGTCCACGGCGACCTCGGCGACGGCGAGGACGTGCTCGTGCGCATCCACTCCGAGTGCCTCACCGGCGACATCTTCCACTCGCTGCGCTGCGACTGCGGTCCCCAGCTGGAGGCGTCCATGGACCGCATCACCGAGGCCGGGGGCGGCGTCGTCGTCTACCTGCGCGGTCATGAGGGCCGCGGCATCGGGCTGCTGTCCAAGCTGCGGGCATACGAACTCCAGGAGCGCGGCCGCGACACCCTCGACGCCAACCTGGAGCTGGGCCTGCCCGCCGACGCCCGCGACTACGGGGCCGGGGCGCAGATCCTCGCCGACCTCGGGGTGCGCAGCACCCGGCTGATGACCAACAACCCCGAGAAGACCGCCGCGCTCACCCGGCACGGAATCGCCGTCCTGGGACGCGAGCCGATGCCCGTGCAGGCCGGTGAGCACAACCTCCGGTACCTGCGCACCAAGCGGGACCGGATGGGGCACGACCTGCCCTGGCTGGACGCCGCCGGCACGTCCACCTGCACCAACCAGTAAGACAGCGACAGACCACCAAGGAGACACGTACGTGAGCGGCAAGGGCGCACCCGAACTGAGCGTGAAGAACTGCGGCGACCTCCGGGTCGCGGTGATCGCGGCACAGTGGCACGAGAAGATCATGGACGGACTCGTCGACGGCGCCCTGCGCGCCCTGCACGAGCTCGGCATCGACGAGCCGACCCTCCTGCGGGTCCCCGGCAGCTTCGAGCTCCCGGTCGTCGCCAAGGTCCTCGCCGGCCGCGGCTACGACGCGATCGTGGCGCTCGGTGTCGTCATCCGCGGCGGCACGCCGCACTTCGAGTACGTGTGCCAGGGCGTCACCCAGGGCCTCACCCAGGTGTCGATCGACACGGGCGTCCCCGTCGGCTTCGGCGTACTGACCTGCGACACCGAGGAGCAGGCGCTCGACCGGGCGGGACTGGAAGGGTCGAACGAGGACAAGGGGCACGAAGCGGTCACCGCCGCGGTGGCCACCGCGACCATCCTTCGCTCAGTATCCGAACCCTGGCGCTGAGGAGACCCCACTTCCGCGTAGGGTGGGAGCACCATGTCCAAGAAGACGTTCGAGGAGCTCTTCACCGAGCTCCAGCACAAGGCCGCCAACGGCGACCCCGCCACCTCCCGCACCGCCGAGCTGGTGGACAAGGGCGTGCACGCCATCGGCAAGAAGGTCGTCGAGGAGGCCGCCGAAGTGTGGATGGCCGCCGAGTACGAGGGCAAGGACGCCGCCGCCGAGGAGATCTCCCAGCTGCTGTACCACGTCCAGGTGATGATGGTCGCCCGCGGAATCTCCCTCGACGACGTCTACGCCCACCTCTGAGCCCGCCCAGCCCGTACCTCTCGAACCCACGCGAACAAAGGAAGCCTGTCTCATGCTGCGCATCGCCGTCCCCAACAAGGGTTCACTGTCCGGACCTGCGTCGGCGATGCTCCATGAGGCCGGCTACCAGCAGCGCAAGGAGTCCAAGGAGCTCGTCCTCGTCGATCCCGAGAACGAGGTCGAGTTCTTCTACCTGCGCCCGCGCGACATCGCGATCTACGTCAGCTCCGGCCGTCTCGACATCGGCATCACCGGCCGTGACCTGCTGCTCGACTCCGGAGCCAACGCCGAGGAGATCCTCCAGCTCGGCTTCGCCCGCTCCACCTTCCGTTACGCCACCAAGCCCGGCACCGCCAAGGGCGTCCAGGACTTCGGCGGCATGACGATCGCCACCTCCTACGAGGGGATCGTCGACAAGCACCTCGCCGACAACGGCATCGACGCCTCCGTCGTCCACCTCGACGGCGCCGTGGAGACCGCGATCGAGCTGGGCGTCGCCCAGGTCATCGCGGACGTCGTCGAGACCGGCACCAGCCTGCGCAACGCGGGCCTCGAAGTGATCGGCGAGCCGATCCTGACCTCCGAGGCCGTCGTCATCCGGCGCACCGGAGCCGATGCCGAGGACCCGCAGGTGCAGCAGTTCCTGCGCCGCCTCCAGGGCGTCCTCGTCGCCCGCAGCTACGTGATGATGGACTACGACTGCCGCGTGGAGAACCTGGAGCAGGCCGTCGCCCTCACCCCCGGCCTCGAGTCGCCGACCATCTCCCCGCTCCACCACGAGGGCTGGGTCGCCGTCCGCTCCATGGTCGCCGCCAAGGAGGCCCAGCGGATCATGGACGACCTGTACGCGCTCGGCGCGCGGGCCATCCTGACGACGGCCATCCACGCCTGCCGGCTCTGAGGGACGGCCCGACACATGACCACCGCCGCACCCCGCGTCCCCGCGCTCCCGGTCACCTTCAGGCCGACCCGCACCCGGATCGTCCTGCTCACCGTGGGCGCGGTGATGTGCACCGTCCTCATCGCCGTCACCCTCCTCCTCGAACGCCTCACCGGCCCCGAGCGGGTGAGCTTCATCTTCACCGCGCTGCTCTTCTTCGGCGTGCTGGCACTGCTGAGCAGGCCGAAGGTGATCGCCGACGAGGACGGCGTGACCGTCGTGAACCTCACCCGGACGCGCCGGCTCGCCTGGCCCGAGATCCTGCGCGTCAACCTCCGTCCCGGCGACCCCTGGGTCTTCCTCGACCTCAGCGACGGCACGAGCCTGCCCGCCCTCGGTATCCAGCCGGGCATCGCCAAGGCCCAGGCCATCGACGACGCCCGGGCCCTGCGCGCCCTCGCCGAGAGCCGGGGCACCCGCACGGACACCCCCTAGCCCGACACATCTGCCCCAGCCGCCCCTGGCTTGATTACTCTGGTGGGCGGCGGCGCCCGGTGCGCCCCGCCCCGCACCATGCGGCCCCAGCCGGCCGGCGGGGCTTTCCTGCGACCCGAGGAGTGACTCCCTCCGGCAATGGACGGATCGTCCGGTAGTACCTGCGCCGCCCCCTCCCAGGAGGCGGCGGCATGATCATCCCGCTTCTGCTGCTCGCCGCAGCGCTCCTTCTCATCCTCGCCAACGGCTTCTTCGTGGCGGCCGAGTTCGGCCTCGTCACCGTGGAGCGCGCCGACGCCGAGCGTGCCGCCGCCGAAGGCGACAAGCGCGCCCGCCGGGTCGTCGCGGCTCTGCGACAGCTGTCGTTCCAGCTCTCCGGCACCCAGCTCGGCATCACCATCACCTCCCTCGTCGTCGGCATGCTCGCGCAGCCGGCCCTCGCCCAGCTGCTCGACGGGCCGCTCACGGCCACCGGGCTGCCCGACGGCGTCGTCCCCGGCGTCGCCGTCGTGATCGGCATGCTGTTCGCCTCGGCCGTCCAGATGGTCATCGGCGAACTCGTCCCCAAGAACTGGGCGGTGTCCCGGCCCCTGCAGGTCGCGCGCTTCGTCGCCGGCCCGCAGACCGTGTTCTCGGCCGTCTTCCGCCCCGTGATCACCCTGCTCAACGCCGCGGCCAACCGTCTCGTACGGCTCTTCGGCGTCGAGCCCGCCGAGGAGCTGGCCTCCGCCCGCACCCCCGGCGAGCTGGTGTCGCTCGCCCGCCACTCGGCACGGGCCGGTGCGCTGGAGCAGGACACCGCCGATCTGTTCGTACGGACCCTGTCCCTCGGACACCTGACGGCCCAGCACGTGATGACACCGCGGGTGAAGGTCAGCGCGCTCCAGTCGGACGCCACCGCCGCCGACGTCCTCAACCTCACGCGGGCCACGGGCCTTTCCCGGTTCCCCGTCTACCGCGAGCGCATCGACGAGATCGTCGGGATGGTCCCCCTCAAGGACGCGCTCGCCGTGCGGGCCGGGGAGCGCCGGCGGGTCCGGGTGACCCGTATCGCCGTACAGCCCCTGCTCGTGCCGGAGACGCTGCCCGTGCAGCAGCTTCTCGAACGGCTGCGCAGCGAACAGCCCATGGCCGTCGTCGTCGACGAGTACGGCGGCACGGCCGGCGTGGTCACGCTCGAGGACATCGTCGAGGAACTCGTCGGCGAGGTCCGCGACGAGCACGACGCCGAGGCCGACGCCCGGCCCGAACTCGCACCTGTCGCCCCCGAGGACGGCAGGCCGGCCTGGGAGGCCGACGGCAGCTGCCGGGTCCTCACCCTGCGCCGGATAGGTCTCGACGTGCCCGACGGCCCGTACGAGACCGTCGCCGGCCTCGTCGCCGACCTGCTGGGCCGCATCCCGGCCCCCGGCGACCGGGCCGAACTGCCCGGCTGGCGCCTGTCGGTGCGCCAGGTCGAGCGCTACCGCGCCGAGCGCGTACGCCTCGTGCGCACCGCCGACGTACCGGCGCTGACGGAGGCCGCCCGATGAGCGCCGCCCAGCTGCTGTTCGCCCTGCTCCTGGTCCTCGCCAACGGGTTCTTCGTCGGAGCCGAGTTCGCCCTCGTCTCCGTACGCCGCAGCCAGATCGAACCGCTCGCCGCCGAGGGCTCGGGGCGGGCCCGGCAGGTGCTGCACGGACTGGAGAACCTGCCGCAGATGATGGCGGCCGCGCAGTTCGGCATCACCGTCTGCTCGCTCACCCTCGGCGCGGTCGCCGAACCGACCGTCGCGCACCTCCTGGAGCCCGTCTTCCACGCCGCCCACGTGCCCGAGGGGCTCATCCACCCCCTCGGCTATGTGATCGCGCTGGCGGTCGTCGTCTTCCTGCACCTCGTCGTCGGCGAGATGCTGCCGAAGAACCTCGCCATGGCGGCACCGGAGCGGACGGCGCTGTGGCTCAGCCCCGGCCTCGTCGGCTTCGCCCGGCTGTGCCGTCCGGTGACCGCGGGCCTCGGCGCCTGCGCCAAGCTGGTGCTGCGGGCCTTCCGGGTCGAGCCGAAGGACGAGGTGGAGGCCGTCTTCACCAGCGACCAGCTGGGACAGCTGGTGGAGGACGCGGGCCAGGCCGGACTGCTGGCCCCTGCGGAACAGGAGCGTCTGGAGGACGCGCTGGAACTCGGCAGCAGGCCGGTGAGCGAGGTGCTCATCGCCCGGTCCGCCCTCGTCACCGTGCCGCCGTCGGTGACGGCGCGGCAGGTGGAGGAGCTGACCGTCCGCACGGGCTACTCCCGGTTCCCGGTGTGCGCGGACGGCTCCGGCCCCTTCATGGGCTACCTGCACGTCAAGGACGTGCTGGATCTGGAGGACGGCGAGCGGGCCGTGCCCCAGCACGTCTGGCGGCCGATGGCGACCATGCGCGCCGAGCTGCCGCTGGACGACGCGCTCACCGTGATGCGCCGGGCGGCGACGCACCTGGCGCAGGTCGCCGACGCGTCCGGGCGGGTGCTCGGGCTCGTCGCGCTGGAGGACGTGCTGGAGATGCTGGTGGGCGAGGTCCGTGACCCGGCCCACCGGGTCACGGTGCTGCCGCGGACACCGAAGGCGTCCGCCAGCCCGGACTCGGCCCTGGTGAGCTGAGCCGGCCGGGCGGACACGTCCCTCAGCCGAGGGGAGGCTCCTGCGCGCCGCGGCCCGCCGGACCGCGGCCCGACAGGACCTCCCCGTACGCCTGCATCAGATCCGGGAGCCGCAGCGTCGACAGGTCCTCGCGGTTCGGTGTGCCCGGGTACATGGACAGCCGCAGGTCCCGGTACGCGCAGCTCTTCTCGTACAGCGTGCGCAGGAAGCGGCCGTTGCCCAGCTCGTCGATCCACCCCTGTTCGACGACATGGCCGCTGATCGAGCACAGCTCGTCACGGGCCTCCTCGTCCCACACGTCGCCGTTCTCGGCGGCCAGCACCTCGCCGATCGCGGTCAGTTCGAGCGGGCGGTAGGACGGGAAGTCGACCCGGGTGGTGAAGCGCGAGGAGAGGCCGGGATTGGTGGCGAGCAGGCGGTCCATGCCCTCGGGGTACCCCGCCAGGATGACCACCAGGTGGTCGCGGTTGTCCTCGGCGCGCTTGAGCAGCACCTGCAGCGCCTCGTCCCCGTACGCGTCGCCCTTGCTGTAACCGGAGTTGGAGAGGCTGTACGCCTCGTCCACGAAGAGCACGCCGCCGAGCGCCGAGTCGATCAGCTCATTGGCCTTCACGGCCGTCTGGCCCAGGAACTCGCCCACCAGATCGGCTCGTTGGGCCTCCACCAGGTGGTCGCCGCCGAGCAGCCCGAGCGCGTAGAAGACCCGGCCGAGGATGCGGGCCACGGTCGTCTTGCCGGTGCCCGAGGGGCCGGAGAAGACGAAGTGCCGTTTGGGCGGCTGTACGGGCAGGCCCTGACCGGCCCGCAGCCGGGCCATCTCCAGCTGCGCCGACAATGCCTTGACCTGCCGTTTCACCGGCTCCAGGCCCACCATGCGCTCCAGTTCCGCCAGCGCCTCGGCCAACAGCACCGGGTCGGTGGGGCCCGACGGGAAGTGCGGGGGAGCGGTGTGCGGGGGCACGGCCGCACGCCGCCGGGGCCCGTCCGCCGGGGCGGCCGGCCCGCTCCCCGGCAGCTGGCCGCCCGGGTCACCCGGCAGGCGCTCGGTGACGACGGGGCCGTCCCCCTCGGGCTGGACGTCCACGGAGTCGGCGCCGAATCCGGTCAGCGACACGGTGGCCAGCCCGGCCACCTCGTCGTAGCCGTCGATGCCGTCGTACTCGGCGATGGCCGCGAGCCGGGCCGACGTGTCCATGAAGGCCGGGTCGATCCGGTGCACCGCCCGGTACAGCGGCAGGGCCGCGGCGCTGCGGCCGGTGCCCTCGTGGGCGCGTGCCAGCCAGTACCTCAGCTCCTTGCGCTGCGGCTGCTCGCTGCGGCAGCGCATCAGGGCGGCCGACAGCATGGGCTCCGCCTGGCTGAACATCTCCAGCCGCACCCGGGCCATTCCGCCGAACAGGCCGGCCTCGATGCCCAGGAGCGGATCGTCGACCAGCGGCTCGGTGTGGCGCACCAGCTGTTCCCAGTCCTTGACCAGGTACGCACGGCACGCGTGCAGGAAGCGCACCTGGGGGTCGGCGTCCACGGGCGGGAGACCGGCCAGCGCGCGGTCGAGCTCCGGCACGTGGCGGCCGTCGAGCCAGTGGGAGGCGTGCGCCAGCAGCAGATCGCGCCGGCTCTCCAGCACGGGCTGCACCCACCAGCCCAGCCAGTACCAGGAGTTGAGCGTGCGGCGGTGACGGGCCCGCTGTTCGCCGAACCGCTCGCGGTGGCGGTACATGCGCAGCAGGGCGGTGGTGGTGTCGACGCGCAGGGCATGGAGGCCCAGCCACGCGTCGGCCATCCCCGGGTCGAGCCGCACGGCCGCGCGGAACTCCTCCTCCGCCTGCGGGTAGGCGCCCATGGTGCAGGCGTCCACACCGCGCAGCCAGGCGAGCTCGGCCGGAGTCCGTGCCCCCTGCGTGCCGTCGTCCATAGGGTCCCCCACACTCCCCCCACAAACCGTGCACCAGTGTTGTCGCGCCAGGGGGCGCCCACCGGCAGCGTACGCAACGACCATGCCGCGGACGGGAATTGAGCCCACCGGGGTGCATCGTACCGGCGCACGGGGGCTGCGCTAAGAGCGCCGCGAGGACCCGGCTCCGGTGACCCAGGGTGAGCGAAAGGGCTGGAGAGGTGCCGGTGGAGAGGAGAGAAGGGCAGAACGAAGCCCCCGATCACGGGGGAACAACCGGGGGCTTCGTGTCCGCGGCGGCTCCGGAAAGCCGCACATTGAGAACGTAAGACCTGTACGCCCCGTCGGTCAAGCAGAGTTGGAGCACTCTTGCGCCGGAAATCCGACTGTTCAGTATGCCTGGCCAGGGCGATCACGCTCGGTGATCGAGTGATGTGTTCCCGGAGTCCCGCCAGGTCCCAGGGACCACTCGTACCCCTCAGAACACTCGCGTACCAGGATGTCGGCGTGCGGACGGGACGGGTCCGCCGAGAAATGGCGTGTCTCCGCCGCCGTCCACCCGTCCCAGAAGGCGCGGAGCCCGGCCCCGTCCCGCTGCCTGCCCCGTGACCACGAGTCCTCGGCCGCACGGTCCATCCACAGCAGTCGGGCCAGGTGGGGCCGCAGTGCCCGCCTTCCGGCGCCGACGCCCTCGACCAGGACGACGGGCGCCGCGGGCAGCGGGCGCGGTTCCAGAAAACGCCTCAGATTCCAGTCGTACGGGTGAAACAGCGCCGTTCGTCCACGCGACAGCGGAGCGATCACCTCGTCCAGCATCCGGCCCGTCCACGCGAAGAACTCCTCGTGCGTGGCCAGATCGTCCAGGTGCAGCACGGGCACCTCCGCACCGCCGAACGCAGCGGCGAGCCGGGCCGCGAACGTGCTCTTGCCCGAACCGGCGTGGCCGTCCACCGCGACGAGGCGCACCGGTCCGCACGAGGGGGCCAGTGCGCGCAGCTGCGCGGCGAGCCGGTCGAGATCGTCCATGGGGCAAGGGTAGGAGGTGGCGCCGCGCGACCGGGACGCACCCGCAGGTCATGCCAGTGGACCAGACCAATATTGCCCCGGCCGACGCGGTCCGAAGTGCTGGCAGAAGCCCCGTCGGAGCCGGGATAGTTGCCCCACTGTCGCGCACCTGACTTGGGGGTCCCATGGCCAGACCTACTTCGCGCAGAACCGTCCTCGGCGCCGCGATCGCGGCCGCCGCGAGCGCCGGAACGCTGTCCACCGCCGCCGGACCCGCGGCGGCCACGCCCGGCGCCGCCTCTTCCTCGTCGTCCTCCCTCTCCGACCGGACCGCCGCTGCGGCACCGCTCATCGACAACCGCTTCTGGTCCACCTACACCGACTGGCGCTGCGGCGAGCGGGCCGGCACCGCGGCCGTGCCCGGCCGCCGCCCCGGCGTCGTGATCGCCACGCCCGCCGGCACCGTCGACTACACCGACTCGCACACCGGCCGCAGCGCGCGCTGGGACTACGCGACCTGGACCTCGCCGGTGCACCGGTCGGCGGTGCCCGCGACCGAGGTCATCGCCTCCTGGAACGCGCACACTCCCGCAGGCACCTGGCTCCAGGTGGAGCTCGCGGGCACCTACTCGGACGGCACGGACACGCCCTGGTTCGTGATGGGCCGCTGGGCCGCGGGCGACGGGGACATCCGCCGCACCTCGGTCGACGACCAGAGCGACGGCAAGGCAAGCATCTGGACCGACACCTTCGCCGTCGACGACGCGGCGAGCGGGCTGCGGCTGGCCTCGTACCGACTGCGGCTGACGCTCTACCGCAGGCCCGGCACCCGGCTGACGCCCACCGTGTGGCGCCTGGGCGCGATGGCCTCCGACATCCCGGACCGCTTCGGCGTGCCCGCGTCGCAGCCCGGCCTCGCCCGCGAGCTCGCGGTCCCGCGGTACTCGCAGAACACGCACATCGGCCAGTACCCGGAGTACGACAACGGCGGCGAGGCCTGGTGCAGCCCCACCTCGTCCCAGATGATCATCGAGTACTGGGGGCGCAGGCCCACCGCCGACGACCTGGCGTGGGTGAACCCGGACTTCGCCGATCCGCAGGTCTGCCACGCGGCCCGGTTCACCTACGACTACCAGTACGAGGGCTGCGGCAACTGGCCCTTCAACGCGGCCTACGCCGCGACGTACCGCGACATGAGCGCCGTCGTCACCCGGCTCTCCTCACTGACCGACCTGGAGACCCTGATCGGCGCCGGCATCCCGGCCATCACCTCGCAGTCGTTCCTCAAGGAAGAGCTGACCGGAGCCGGCTACGGGACCGCCGGGCACCTGATGACGGTCATCGGCTTCACCGCCGACGGCGACGTGATCGCCAACGATCCGGCGTCGCCCAGCAACGAGGCCGTGCGACGCGTCTACCGGCGTGCCGAGTGGGAGAAGATCTGGCTCCGCACCAAGCGCTACAACGCGACGGGCAAGGTTGTCTCCGGCACCGGCGGCGTCTGCTACCTGTACTGGCCGGCCGACCCCACGCCCGCCCAGCGCCGGGCTCTCGCGGCGGTCGGCATCCACTGAGCCGGCCGGCCGGGCCCCGGGGGCGTGACGAACGTCTCTCCCCCTGGGGCCGGTCTACCCCGGGGCCGGGCCGGGCTGGCACTGTGGTGGGCCACGGGGGGACGACCATCAGCTCGCCGACCGAACGAGACCGCCATGACTTCGACCGCAGCCACCGCCGACCGCGCCATGCTCCGCGCCCGCACCGGGGGCCCCGACGACGAGTCGTCGGTGCTGGAGCACGTCCTCGGATGGACCCTGGTGGTCGTGATCGCCATGCTGATCACCCAGCTCGGCCTGCTCTAGGCCGCAACTGCCCGCTCCCTGGGCTGCGCCCAGCGCGGCGGTGCGCACGCGCGCACCGCACGCGCGTACGCGCGAGGGCAGAGGCCGTCCCGCCCCGCCCGGTCGACCGGACCGGCCGGGCAAGGGCCCGGACCGGTTCCGCCGCCTCTCCGGCAAGATCACGGCATCGCCGCACGCGCTCCCCGGCACCCCGTGACGGGAGCCGTCCGATCGGGCATACTCAACGCGCCAACAGCCGCCAACCTGCCTCTTTCGTGACCCGGAAGGGCACCATCGGCCTGGCAGAAGACCCGGCGACGCGCCCTCACCCTGCCCGCGCGACCGCCGCAGCGCCCGACAGGGAGGAGAGCGCCGCAATGCCCGACCGCGCCCCGCAGCCGGTGGACCGTCAGCTGCCCACCGAGGAGGCCAGGGACCTGATCGCCCTGGTCCGCGACATCGCCGCGCGGGAGATCGCTCCCCGCGCCGCCGAGGAGGAGGAGGCCGGGCACTTTCCGCGCGAGGTCTTCCGGCTCCTGTCCGACTCCGGCCTGCTCGGCCTGCCGTACGCCTCCGAGTACGGCGGCGGCGACCAGCCGTACGAGGTCTACCTCCAGGTACTCGAAGAGCTGGCGGCCGCCCGCCTCACCGTGGGCCTCGGCGTCAGCGTCCACTCCCTTGCCTGCCACGCGCTCGCCGGTTACGGCACCAAGGAGCAGCGCGCCGACCACCTGCCCGCGATGCTCGGCGGCGGCCTGCTCGGCGCGTACTGCCTCTCCGAGCCCGCCTCCGGTTCCGACGCCGCATCGCTGCGCACCAAGGCGGTGCGCGACGGCGACGACTGGGTCATCACCGGCACCAAGGCGTGGATCACGCACGGCGGCGTCGCCGACTTCTGCACCGTCCTCGCCCGCACCGGTGGCGAGGGTGCCCGCGGCATCACCGCGTTCCTGGTCCCGGGCGATGCGCCGGGGCTGAACGCCGCCCTGCCGGAGAAGAAGATGGGCATGAAGGGCTCGCCCACCGCCCAGCTCCACTTCGACGGCGTCCGCATCCCCGACTCCCGCCGCATCGGCGACGAGGGACAGGGCTTCGCCATCGCGCTCTCCGCGCTGGACTCCGGGCGCCTGGGCATCGCGGCCTGTGCCGTCGGCGTGGCCCAGGCGGCGCTGGACGCGGCCGTCGGATACGCGACGGACCGCAAGCAGTTCGGCCGCCCGATCGCCGACTTCCAGGGCCTTCGTTTCATGCTCGCCGACATGGCGACGCGTATCGAGGCCGGGCGGGCGCTGTACCTCTCGGCCGCGCGGCTGAGGGACGCCGGCCGGCCTTTCTCGCGGCAGGCGGCCATGGCCAAGCTGTTCTGCACCGACGCAGCCATGAGCGTCACCACGGACGCCGTCCAGGTGCTCGGCGGCTACGGCTACACGCAGGACTTCCCGGTCGAGCGCTACATGCGCGAGGCCAAGGTGCTGCAGATCGTCGAGGGCACCAACCAGATCCAGCGGATGGTCATCGCCCGTCACCTGGCCGGGCCCGAGAGCCGCTGACCCGGCCGTCCCACGTCAGGGGCGCCGCGAGCCTGCTCCACTCGGGATCCCGGCGCCCCGGCAGCGTCCTGCCGCGGCTCGCCCACAGCGTGAGCAGCTCGCGGTAGATCGGCGGGTCCGCGGGGTGCGGAACCGATTCTTCAGAGGCCGGCACGATCAGCCGCCGACGCCCGCGCTTCGCGGTCGTGGAGTACGGGTTCATGCCCGGCCAACGCCTGGGTCCGCGGGCGGGTTACCGCCGGGCCGATTCGAGCGCCAGTCCACGGCGTACGCACGAGGGCTCCGCCGGCCCGCGTCCCGCACGGGCGGCGCGCGGCAGGGAGCGGTCGGCGCGGAAGCGCGCGCAGGTCACGCCCGGGCGTGCACGCCTGCGCGGAGCACCGGGTGAGGCGGACGTATCGCACCCCGCCCAGGGGCCCGAGCCGAGAGGACCGCGACCAGGGCGGCGCGTCACCGCGCCGCGAGTCCGCAGCGCGGGTGCGCGCGGGCCAGCCGGACATACAGGAGTTGAGGGCCGCGGCAGCGCGGCCCGCTCGCTCAGGGGCGCGGGCTCAGGCCGCGCGCCGCATCGGCGGCACCTTCAGCGGCCGCGAACCCGGACCGCCGACGTGCGAGAACGGCTGGGTGCGCCAGTCCAGCCCCTGCGGCAGCGTCAGCAACAGAGCCGTGTCCTGCTCCTGCACCTCCAGCGACTCGTCGGCGGGACGGGCCTCCCCGGCGGACCGGCCGGTGCCCGAGCACACCGTCAGTCCGAAGGGGTTCCACGGCGTGGGGCACAGCGCGTGCTCCGGCAGGACGTCCTCGTCCGCCAGGAGGGCGATCGGCTGGGCGCAGTCCGGGCAGATGACCCGGTACATCTCGAAGGTGTCGTACGCGTCGAACTCGTCGCCGTCGGCCTGTGCGGCCGAATCGACGGGCTCCAGTTCGGTACGACCGTCGTTCTTAAGGCTCTGCATGGAGAATCTCCCCCTCGGATGGGCCGACCAGGCGCTGATGGCCTCGACCACAGCAAGCAATGCCCATCGCGCGGGGCAGGTAACCGCGAGGTCACGGCGGACCCCGGCGCAAACCTGTGGTGTTCGTCACATGGGTGTCGCAGGGCCGCCTCGTGGCCTCCCCGGACTGTGCCGGAGGCGGCTCGGGGCAATAGGTTGATCCGCATGGAGGAGCTGGATCGTCAGATCGTGGAGTTGCTCGTCAAGGACGGGCGGATGAGCTACACCGACCTGGGCAAGGCCACCGGCCTGTCCACCTCGGCGGTGCACCAGCGCGTCCGCCGCCTGGAGCAGCGAGGGGTCATCCGCGGCTACGCCGCCGTCGTCGACCCCGAGGCGGTGGGCCTGCCGCTCACCGCGTTCATCTCGGTGAAGCCGTTCGATCCCAGCGCCCCGGACGACATCGCGGAGCGGCTCGCCGGCGTCCCCGAGATCGAGGCGTGCCACAGCGTCGCGGGCGACGAGAACTACATCCTCAAGGTGCGCGTCGCCACGCCGCTCGAACTGGAGCACCTGCTCAGCAGGATCCGCTCGCTGGCCGGGGTCTCCAGCCGCACCACGGTCGTCCTGTCGACCCCGTACGAGGCTCGCCCGCCGCGTATCTAGTCTTGGTCCCATGACCGAGCGCACCGCCCCCCAGAGCGAGACCCGCACCGTGCTGCTGCGCGGTGGAGAAGTCCACAGCCCCGCCGACCCCTTCGCCACCGCGATGGTCGTCGAGAAGGGACATGTCGCCTGGGTGGGCTCCGAGGGAGCGGCCGACGCCTTCGCCTCCGGCGTCGACGAGGTCGTCGACCTGGAAGGCGCCCTCGTCACTCCCGCGTTCACCGACGCGCACGTCCACACCACGGCGACCGGCCTCGCGCTCACCGGACTCGACCTGTCCGGCGCTGCCACGCTCGACGAAGCCGCCGCGCTCGTCCGCGCCTACGCGGACGCCCGCCCGGGCGACCGGATCCTGGTCGGACACGGCTGGGACGCCGCCCGCTGGCCCGAGGCCCGCCCGCCGCGGCGCGAGGAACTCGACGCGCTCACCGGCGGGCGCCCTCTCTACCTCACCCGCATCGACGTCCACTCAGCCGTCGTCACCACGGCCCTGCTGGACCTCGTCCCGGGCATCCGCGACCTCGCCGGCTTCCGCGACGGCGAACCGCTGACCGGCGACGCCCACCACGCCGTACGCGCCGCCGCCTACGCGGCCCTGAACCCGGGGCAGCGCACGGAGGCGCAGCGTGCCGCGCTCCGGCACGCGGCCTCCCTCGGCATCGGCACCGTCCACGAATGCGGCGGCCCCGACATCTCGTCCGAGGACGACTTCACCGGCCTGCTGAGGCTCGCGCGGGCCGAACCGGGTCCGCGCGTCGTCGGCTACTGGGCCGACCGGGACGTCGACCGGGCGCGCGCACTGGGCGCCGTGGGCGCCGCGGGCGACCTGTTCGCCGACGGCTCCCTCGGCTCGCACACCGCCTGCCTCCACGAGCCGTACGCCGACGCCGGGCACACCGGCACCGCGCACCTCGACGCGGCCGCCGTCGCGTCCCACGTCGTCGCCTGCACCGAGGCCGGACTCCAGGCCGGATTCCACGCCATCGGCGACGCCGCCCTGACCGCGGTCGTCGACGGCGTGCGCGCCGCGGCGGACAAGCTGGGCCTCGCACGGGTCCGCGCCGCCCGCCATCGCGTCGAGCACGCCGAGATGCTCACGCCCGAAACCATCGCCGCCTTCGCCGAGTTCGGGCTCACCGCCTCCGTCCAGCCGGCCTTCGACGCCGCCTGGGGCGGCGAGAGCGGCATGTACGCCCAGCGGCTCGGCGCCGAGCGGGCCCGCACGCTCAACCCGTACGCGGCGCTGCTGCGCGCCGGGGTCCCGCTGGCGTTCGGCTCCGACAGTCCCGTGACCCCGCTGGACCCGTGGGGAACCGTCCGGGCCGCCGCCTTCCACCGCACCCCCGAGCACCGCATCTCGGCCCGGGCCGCCTTCACCGCCCACACGCGGGGCGGCTGGCGTGCCGTCGGCCGCGACGACGCGGGCGTCCTGGTGCCGGGAGCCCCGGCGGACTACGCGGTCTGGCGCACCGGCGAACTCGTGGTCCAGGCACCCGACGACCGGGTGGCGCGCTGGTCCACCGACCCCCGCTCGGGCACCCCCGGACTGCCGGACCTCACCCCCGGCAACGACCTGCCCGTCTGCCTGCGGACGGTGGTCGGCGGCCGCACCGTCTTCGCGGGACCGAACGGGTGACGTGCGGACATTTCGTACCGCCGATCGATGCCCGCACCGTTCGGCCTCGACCTGCGGATCTTCGCCTCTGACCTGGTGATACGGCTGATTCCCGCTGGTGGAGCGACTGTTGACAGCGAGCGCCCACGGGCCGGTAGGTTCGGCCGGGTCCACCACAGGACGTCCGACCGGCAACCTTCCACGCAGTCGTCGAACGCCGCTGGGTCATGGGGTGGTGTGCCGCACCGGCGCACCACCACTGGGAGCCAGGTTCAGCGCCCGCGCCTCGGGGGCAGAGGGAAGGTTTCCGCCGGCCGGCAGGTGCGACCCGGGTGGGGCCCGGCGTTCAGTAGACAACGGCTCTCGGTCGACCCGCAGCCAGCGGGCCCCAGGTCGGCCCGAAGGACGCCGGGTCCGATCCGCTGCCGCCCGGCGCCGTCCGGCGGTCCCGTCCCCGCTCAGGTGGCCCGTTCCGGCTTTCCGCAGCCCCTGCCGGCCTCTCTCGCGTCATGATCCGCCGCCTCCCGGCGGTGCGCTCCGAGCGCTCGCTATGGTGGGGCTCTGCGACGGACTTTAAGGGGCAGCAGTGAACGACGGTGGTGCGGTTCCCCATGGCGGACCCCGTGGGAGGCAGTACGGCGCGCTCGGCAAGGCCTTGGTGATCATCCCGACCTACAACGAGGCCGAGAACATCAAGGCGATCGTCTCGCGGGTGCGCGCGGCCGTGCCCGACGCCGACGTCCTCGTCGCCGACGACAACAGCCCCGACGGCACGGGCAAGTTCGCCGACGAGCTCGCCGCCACCGACGAGCAGGTGCACGTCCTGCACCGCAAGGGCAAGGAAGGACTCGGCGCCGCGTACCTCGCGGGCTTCCGCTGGGGCATCGAGCACGACTACGGCGTGCTCGTCGAGATGGACGCCGACGGCTCCCACCAGCCGGAGGAGCTGCCCCGGCTGCTCACCGCGCTCAAGGGCGCCGACCTGGTCCTCGGCTCGCGCTGGGTGCCGGGCGGCCGCGTCGTCAACTGGCCCAGGCACCGCGAGTTCCTCTCCCGCGGCGGCAGCACGTACTCGCGCATGCTGCTCGGCGTGCCCATCCGTGACATGACCGGCGGCTACCGCGCCTTCCGCGCCGAGACGCTCCAGGGGCTGGGACTCGACGACGTCGCCTCGCAGGGCTACTGCTTCCAGGTCGACCTCGCACGCCGGGCCGTGGCCGCGGGCTTCCACGTCGTCGAGGTCCCGATCACCTTCGTGGAGCGCGAACACGGCGACTCGAAGATGAACAGGGACATCGTGGTCGAAGCCCTGTGGCGGGTCACGGCCTGGGGCGTGGGAAACCGGGCGAACCGCCTGCTCGGCCGCAGGCCCGGGGCCTCCTGATCCACTCCTTACGCCACTCCGGCAACCGCCCAGGCACACTGGGGGCATGACGACCGGCGCACCGACCCCGACCGCACCCCGGCGCTCACGCGCCCGCACCCTCGTCCCCCTCGGCATCGCCGCCTGGCTGGTGCTGGAGATCTGGCTGCTGACCCTCGTGGCCGAGGCCGCCGGGGGCTTCGCCGTCCTCGGTCTCCTGGTGGGCGCGGGTGTGCTCGGCGCGATGGTGATCAAGCGAGCGGGACGCCGTGCGTTCACGAACCTCACGGAAACGCTTCAGCAGCAGCCCGGAGCCGCCGTGCCGACGGGCAGCAGCGGCAAGGGCAATGGTCTCCTGATGCTCGGCGGCCTGCTGCTGATGCTGCCCGGCCTGATCTCGGACGCACTGGGCCTGCTGCTCCTGCTGCCGCCCGTGCGCAGCCGGCTCGGCCGGTACACGGAGCGCTCGCTGGAGCGCCGGATGAGGGCGGCGTCGTCGGGCCCCCTGGGCAACGCCTTCCAGCAGGCCCGGATCCACCGCCCCGACGGCAAGGTCGTCCAGGGAGAGGTCATCCGCGACGACGCACCCCGGTCCGACAGGGACACCGGCGGCCCACGGCCCCCACTGACCCCCTGACGCCGGGCGGGAGACGCGGCTCGGCCACGACCGGGTTGGGGGAGGTCGGGTCAAGTCAACCGGGGGCCCGCGGCCCCGCTTACCCCTGACGCCAGGCTCGAGACGCGGCTCGGCCACGACCGAGACGGGTGTGGTCGCGATACCGATGCCTCATACGCGTTGACCGCCCTGCCTACGAGGCCGACAGGCCGGATCCCCTGGCCTGTTCCGGCCAGATGCTCCCGAGCGCGCAACGCTCCGTCGGCGCGGATGGGTCAGGTGCTTCGGGACCGGTGTGCCAGACGGCCGGCACTCCGTGCGACGTGACCGTGCCGCGGCCGGGTCACCAAGGGCCGGATCGGCCATGTGCTCCCGAGCGCGTAACCCCCCGCCGGCCCGGATCGGGCCGACCGGGCGGGCGCGTCCGCACGGCCCTGAACGCAGCGGAGCCGCGGGGGGGGGGCCCCCCCCGGGGGGGCCCCCCCCCCCGCGGCTCCGTGACGTGTGCGGACCGCGCGCTCGCGCGCGCTACGCGGACTTGCGGCTGTCGCGCGGGTGCACCGCGATGTTCATGGCGCCGGAACGCAGGACCGCCAGCCGCTCGGCCAGCACTTCCTCGAGCTCCTCGCGGGTACGCCGCTCCATGAGCATGTCCCAGTGCGTACGCGCCGGCTTGCCCTTCTTCTCCTCGGGGCCGTCCCCGTCAACAAGGAGCGCCTGGCTTCCGCAGACCTTGCACTCCCACTCCGGCGGAATCTCCGCCTCGACCGAGAAGGGCATCTCGAAACGATGCCCCTTCTCGCATGCGTACTCCACCGCCTGGCGCGGGGCCAGATCGATGCCGCGGTCGGTCTCGTAGCTGGTCACCACGAGGCGCGTGCCGCGAAGAGCTCGCTCACTCATGAATCGTGCCTCCCGGGCTTGTCGCCCACAGGACAGGTGTCGCTGTCGTCGTCATCCGGTCAACGTCCGGTCGGCGGTAAAGATTCCCGTTGCGGGTCATGCGTCGCCCGTCGTGCCGCCCCTTGTTCTACCCACCAGTGCCCGGTTTGTCACATCTGGAATGAGATGTCACCCAGCGTCTTTGCTACTTGAGCACGCAGTAACGGTCCGCCTGGCGGGCCAAAGGCGTACACTACCGGCCTTTCACTGCCGCGTCTAAATCCGGTCCGGAACAGGGTTGCCCGCGGCGGCCACCGCGCGTCGTACCGGAACCCGCGCGAGCAGCACGAATCCGAGGACGAAGAAGATCACCAAGGAGATGATGGCATCCCGGTAGCTGCCCGTCAGCTGATACGCGAGACCGAACACCAGGGGTCCCAGCCAACTGAGCCCCCGGTCGCTCATCTCGTACGCGGAGAAGTACTCCGCCTCCTTGCCCCGCGGCACCAGGTGCGAGAAGAGCGAGCGCGACAGGGCCTGACTGCCGCCGAGTACCAGCCCGATCGCCGCCGCGAGGCAGTAGAACCACACCGGCGCGCCCGCCGGCAGGAAGTAGCCCGCGGCGAGAATGAGGGTCCACACAGCCAGCGACGCGAGGACGGTGCGCTGCGCGCCGTACGTCCGCGCCAGCCGGCCCATGCCCAGCGCACCCGCGACCGCCAGGATCTGGACGAGGAGGACCGCCGTGATGAGCGTCGTCTGGTCCAGGCCCAGTTCCTCCGAGCCGTACACGGAGGCCTGCGAGATCACCGTCTGCACGCCGTCGTTGTACACGAGGTACGCCAGCAGGAAGGACAGCGTCAGCGGATGGCGGCGCATGTCCTTCAGCGTGGCCAGCAGCTGACGCCAGCCGGAGCCGACCGCGCCCGCGCCGTCCGGTGCCGCACGGCGGTCCCGCAGCCGGCGCAGCGGCACGAGCGTGAAGGCGCCCCACCACAGGCCGGCGGAGGCCAGGCAGATGCGCACCGCATCGCCCTCGGTCAGGCCGAAGGACTCGTGGCCGGAGTAGACGACCAGATTGAGCACCAGCACGAGCGCGCCCGAGGTGTAGCCGAAGGCCCAGCCCCGCGAGGAGACCGCGTCGCGTTCGTGCGGCTCGGCGATCTGCGGCAGGTACGCGTTGTAGAGGACCATCGAGACCGCGAGCGAGGCGTTCGCCACGATCAGAAGGAGAGCGCCGAGCAGGTAACGGTCGCCGTCCAGGAGGAACATGCCCGTCGTCGCCGCCGCGCCGAGATACGCGGAGACGGCGAGGAGCGGCTTCTTGCGCCCGCTGCGGTCCGCCGCCGCGCCCGCGAACGGCATCACCAGCACGGCGACGACGACCGAGACCGACACCGCGTACGGGAAGACGGAACCGGCCCGCACCGGGATCCCGAGCGGGTGGACGAAGCCTTCGGCGTCGGCGGCGGCCTTGGCCACCGACGTGAGATAGGGCCCGAGGAACACCGTGAGCACGCTCGTCGAGTACACCGAGCACGCGAAGTCGTAGAAGTACCAGCCCCGTTGCTCGCGTCTTCGCTCGCGGGCGCTGTCCGCGCCGTCCGTGCGGTCGGTGGTGCCGGCCGTCATCCGCGCCCCCTCGCTCGTGCCGTCGGCAGACGCGCCCGGGTCAGACCCACACTCCACGGTCGGTCAGTACCGTGCGCAACGTCTCCAGATGATCGGTCATGATGCCATCCACGCCAAGGTCCAGGAGCGCGGCCATCCGATCGGCGTCGTTGACCGTCCAGACATGGACCTGAAGCCCCCGCGCGTGCGCCTCGCGCACGAACCGGCGGTCCACCACGCGGATACCGCTCTGGGTCTCGGGGACCTGGGCGCACACCGCTCCGCTGCGCACCGCGGCCGGTATCCCCACCGACGCGAGCCGCAGGCCCAGGACGCCCCTGACGCCGTACGACGTCGCGAGCCGCGGACCGGCCCGGCGCATCGCCCGCGCCACCCGGCCCTCCGAGAACGAACCGACACACACCCGGTCCCAGGTGCCCGTCCTGCGGATCAGATCCACCAGCGGCTCCAGCGCGGACTCCGCCTTGAGGTCCACGTTCCAGCGGGCCTCGGGGAACTCCTCCAACAGCTCCTCGAACAGCGGCAGGGGTTCTCGGCCCGCCACCCGGGCCCGGCTCACCTCGCTCCAGGGCAGCTCGGCGATCCGTCCGCGGGAGTCGGTCAGCCGGTCCAGCGTCGGGTCGTGGAACGCGACCAGCCGTCCGTCGGACGTGGTGTGCACATCGGTCTCGAAGTAGCGGTATCCGGCGTCGGCGGCCCGGCGGAAGGCGGCCGTGGTGTTCTCGATGCCGTCGGCGGCGCCTCCGCGGTGGGCGAAGGCGAGCGTCGCCGGATGGTCGAGATAGGGGTGGCGTATGCGAGTCACCGGCGCAGTATGGCCTGCCGCGGTGACGAGCCGGCGACCACGGTGCTGCCGTCTTTCGCCTCGGGGATGGCGAAGACTCGCAGGAACAACTGGGCCAGCGGCCCGATCGCCAGCGCGTACACCACGGTGCCGACGCCCACCGACCCGCCGAGCAGGAACCCGGTGGCGACGACGGCGACTTCGAGGGCCGTGCGCACCAGGCGGATCGAACGGCCCGTCAGGCGGTGCAGACCCGTCATCAGGCCGTCGCGCGGACCGGGGCCGAAGCGCGCCGAGATGTACAGGCCGGTCGCCGCACCGTTCAGTACGACACCCGCGGCGAGGAGCGGGATCTGCCCCACCAGGCCGTGGACATCGGGCACGACGGCCAGCGTCGCGTCCATGGCGATCCCGATCACGAACACGTTGGACACCGTTCCCAGGCCCGGCCGCTGCCGGATGGGGATCCACAGCAGCAGCACCACCGCGCCGACGATGATCGACACCACGCCGATCGAGATCCCGGTCAGCTCCGAGAGCCCCTGATGCAGCACGCCCCACGGTTCGAGCCCGAGTCCGGCGCGCACAAGGAGTGCGGAACTCACCCCGTACAACGCCAGGCCGACGTACAGCTGGAGCAGTCGGCGGGTGAGATGTCCGGACACGATGGCGTCCCCCTGTGGTGGTAGTGGACCGATGCATGACACTCTGTGGCTACGGAATAATGGGCAACCATGGCCAATTCAAGGAAGGTGGACTGACTTCCATGTCGCAGTGGACTTCGGCGGTGGGGGCGGCGCAGCTCGCCCGGCAGCTCACCTCCCAGCAACCGCACCCCGCGGGTCCGGGCACCCGCAAGCCGCCCGCGTACCGTGCGCTGGCCGACGGCATCCGGCTGCTCGTCCTCGAAGGCCGGGTGCCCGTCGCCGCGCGGCTGCCGGCCGAACGGGAGCTGGCCGTGTCGCTCTCCGTCAGCCGCACCACCGTCGCCGCCGCCTACCAGGCGCTGCGTGCCGAGGGGTTCCTGGAGTCCCGCAGGGGAGCCGGCAGCTGGACCGCCGTCCCGGCGGGCAATCCGCTGCCCGCCCGCGGCCTCGAACCCCTGCCGCCCGAGTCGCTCGGCTCCATGATCGACCTCGGCTGCGCGTCCCTGCCGGCCCCCGAGCCGTGGCTGACCCGGGCCGTCCAGGGCGCCCTCGAGGAGCTCCCGCCGTACGCCCACACCCACGGCGACTACCCGGCGGGCCTGCCCGCGCTGCGCCAGATGCTCGCCGAGCGCTACACCGAGCGCGGCATCCCGACCATGCCCGAGCAGATCATGGTCACCACCGGTGCCATGGGCGCGATGGACGCCATCTGCCACCTCTTCGCCGGCCGCGGCGAGCGCATCGCCGTCGAGTCCCCGTCGTACGCCAACATCCTCCAGTTGATGCGCGAGGCCGGCGCCCGGCTCGTGCCGGTGGCCATGGCCGAGGGGCTGACCGGCTGGGACCTGCCGCGCTGGCGTCAGGTGCTGCGCGACTCGGCGCCCCGGCTGGCCTATGTGGTCGCGGACTTCCACAACCCGACGGGCGCGCTCGCCGACGAGGACCAGCGCCGTTCGCTGGTGGAGGCCGCCCGCTCGGCGGGCACGGTGCTCGTCGTCGACGAGACCATGTCCGAGCTGTACCTCGACCCGGACATCGAGATGCCCCGCCCGGTCTGCGCCTTCGATCCGGCCGGCTCCACCGTTCTCACCGTCGGCTCGGCGAGCAAGGCGTTCTGGGCCGGCATGCGGATCGGCTGGGTGCGCGCGGCCCCCGACGTCATCCGCTCACTCGTCGCCGCGCGCGCGTACGCCGACCTCGGCACGCCCGTCCTCGAACAGCTCGGCGTCAACTGGCTGATGCAGACCGGCGGTTGGGACAGTGCCGTCTCCATCCGCCGCGAGCAGGCCCGCGACAACCGTGACGCGCTGGTCGCGGCGGTGCGCAGGGAGCTGCCCGACTGGGAGTTCGACGTGCCCTCCGGCGGTCTGACCCTGTGGGTCCGCACCGGCGGTCTCTCCGGATCCCGGCTCGCGGAGGTCGGCGAACGGGTCGGGATCCGGGTGCCGTCCGGGCCGCGCTTCGGCGTCGACGGGGCGTTCGAGGGGTACGTACGGCTGCCGTTCACGGTCGGTGGCCCCGTCGCGGAGGAGGCCGCCACGCGGCTGGCCGCGGCGGCGCGGCTCGTGCGTACGGGCGCGACCACGGGCACGGAGGCGCCCCGCACGTTCGTGGCGTAGGCGGGGCACGCTGCGGCCGCGGCGGACGGGATGCGCGGCGTGTCCTGCGGGCCGTCCGCGCGAGCCCCGGACATGCTGCGGCCGGGACCGCGTGGGAGCTGCGGGCCCGGCCGGGACGCGGTGGCGTCAGCCTTCGGCGGGGACCGCAGCCGCCTGCGCGGGGGAGGACACGGGCGCGGCCGCCGGCTGCACCGGCTGAGGCTCGTCGGGGCGCGGAGGCAGCAGGTCGAGCACCGCCTGCCGGTGCGCCTCGCTCGTCGCGTCGTCGAAGGGGTCCGGGGCCGCCGGCACCTGGAGCCTGAGTACCGGGCCCGTGCCCAGCCGTGCGTAGCCGCGCCCGGGCGGGACGTCCGTGGCCGGCGTCGTGCGCGGAGCGGTGCCGAGGACCGCCTCGATCTGGTCGAAGCCCGCCGCGCCGAGCACGACACGGGCGCGCGTATGCGTCCACACGGTCTCGGACAGGGCGCCGGTGCTGTCGAACTGCTCGGCGACCACGACCGTGACGTGCACGGCCCGGCCGTGCCGCAGCGGCATCTGGAGCAGCTCCTGCGGATCCATGCGGCCGTCGGCCGCGGCCACATGGCCGAGGACGCTCGGCCGGTCCAGCAGGATCCACAGCGGCCGCTTCGTGTTGTCGGGCGCCGGATACCCCGCCTGCCGTGCGCGGTTCGCCGCGATCAGGCGGCGCTCGGTCTCGCGCGCGGCCCATTCGAGGCTCGCCAGCGCTCCGGCGAGGCCGCACTCGACGGTGATGACGCCCGGCCGGCCGGTGAGGCAGGCGTACTCCCCGGTGCCGCTGCCCTCGACGACGAGCACGTCGCCGTGCTGCAGGGCCTGGAGGGCGAGGGAGCGCAGCAGGGTGGTGGTGCCGCTGCCGGGCTCGCCGACGGCCAGCAGGTGAGGCTCGGTGGAGCGCGGGCCGGTGCGCCAGATGACGGGCGGTGCTTGCTCCGTGGTCCCGCCCCGGGTGACCGGCAGCGTGCGCTGGACGGCGTCGGCGTCGGTGAAGCCGAGCACGCTCTCGCCGGGGCCGGTGACGAACCGCTGGGCGGCGATGGAGGTGGACAGGGCGGGCAGCACGCTCATGTCGAGCTGGTTGCCCTCCTCGTCCCAGCTGAAGCGGTACTCGCGGCCCCGGCCGGACTTGGCGTGCAGCAACCGCTCGATCCGGGCCCGGGACTGCGCCTCGGAGTCGGTGAAGTACGCGGGGTACGTCAGATGCAGCCGGGTGAGCCGGCCGCCCTCGTCGAACGCGTAGTGGCTGAAGACCTTGCTCCACTCGCCGCCGTGGGCGTAGAGCGGAGCCGGGTCCTCCGGAGCCGAGAAGTACGGCACGAGGGCCTCGTACAGGGCCTTGAGCCGGGCGACCTCGGCCTCGTCGGGGCCGGTCCTGACCGGCGCCCTGGCCCGGCCCGCCCAGGCGGCCGCGGCCATCACCGTGATCAGGGCGATCAGCGGCCCGTACGGGACGACCGCGACGGCCAGGACGCAGGCCGCCACGAAGAACAGGGTGGGACCACGCCGTTCCTTGGGAGTGGCGGCCCACTTGCTCCGGGCCATGGCGGCCAGCTTCCGCAGACCCCGGGTGACCGTGATCAGCGGATGGAGGACATCGGTGGCGCTGTCGGCGGCCGTGCGCGCGATCTCCCGGCTTCGGGCGATCTGTGCGCTGCCGCTGGTCAGAATGCGGGGGAGTGGTCGCCGGGCCACATCTGTCTCCTGGGAGTGCTCGTCGGTGGTTCGGGGAGTCAGAACTTGATCCCGCCCAGCAGCCCGGCGAGGCTTGTGGTGCCCGCCGTGATGCTCGGCGCGATCGCGGTGCCCGCGAGGAAGAAGCCGAAGAGCGCGGAGACGAATGCGTGCGACGCCTTGAGCCCGTCTTTCCGGAAGAAGAGGAAGACGATGATGCCGAGCAGCACGACGCCTGAGATGGACAGGATCATGAGGTTCTCCTGGGTGAGGGGACATTCACCTTGAGTTCTTCCATGCTTACAGAAAGTATCTATACGACAAAAGCTGCAAATGGGTGAAATCCGGCAGGTTTCACTGCACTGGCCCACAATCGCTCGATGATCGGCGCGCACGCGGCCCGGCGGAGCGGCACAGTGCCCTCCCGAGCCGCCCTCCCGCACCCCTCGCCCGAATGACACGTCCGCCCTCGTCAGACCCCTCGCCGCGGCCGCCGGGCAGTACCCTGTCGGTTCACTCGTACGGCTGCTCCTGCCGTGCGGCCCAGGTCAACGTGGTGAAAGGCGGTCCGTCCGATGAGCGAAGTCCCGGACTCCGAGGTGATCGAACTCGCGACCAAGGTCTTCGACCTGGCGCGCCAGGGGGAGACCGAGACGCTCGCCGCGTATCTCGACGCCGGCGTCCCGGCCAACCTGACCAACGACAAGGGCGACACCCTCGTCATGCTCGCCGCCTACCACGGGCACGCCGCCACGGTCGAGGCGCTCCTCGCCCGGGGCGCCGAACCGGACCGGGCCAACGACCGCGGCCAGACGCCTCTCGCCGGCGCGGTCTTCAAGGGCGAGGACGCCGTCATCCGCGCACTGCTCTCCGGCGGCGCCGATCCGCAGGCCGGAACCCCCTCCGCCGTGGATACCGCGCGGATGTTTGGGAAGACGGACCTTCTGGAGCTGTTCGACGGCCGCTGAGCGGCCGTCGCGCACGTTCCGGTCGGCGCCTCACGCGCTCCGACCAGCCACGACGAGATCACCGGCGGGGGTGGGCCACCGCGGCGGCTGCCGGGCCGCACGGGGAGCCGTAAATGTGGTCGCGGTGGCGAAATGCGTGGGTCATCATGACGTCAGCCCTGTCCCGGACCTCATCATCCGGGAATTCCCCTGGGGCCACCGAAGAGAGGCAGAGGAACATGCTCACCACCAAGCAGAAGACGCGTATGACGACGGGCGGCCCGACATGCTGCTGCGCGGCCTAGGCATTCCAGTCCCGGTTGCGTCGACAGCTTGATGTGAGGCATTCCCCATGTTCGATCCCGTCATAGCGCCGAGCGGCACCCTGCTCGGCCTGCTGCAGAGGGGCCGCGGCGACGGCACGCTGCACGCGCTCGCCGCGCCACGGGCCGAAGCGCTCGCGGCGCTCAACCACTGTGTTCTGAGCGACCCCCGCCACGACTGGCAGGTGGAGAACCGCTCCCTCTACTACGCACGCCTGTACCTCGACCTCCACGGCAGCCTCGAGGAGATCGAGCGGCACCTCTGTGATGCCGACGACCACCTCGACACCGACGAGACCAGGACCGGTCTCGCGCTCGCCGTACTCGGGCACCTCGCCTCCTACGGCCGCGGCGACGCCCTCGCGCTGCTGCGCCGGTACGCGGCGAACGGTGCCAACTGGGCCTGGGCCCTCGACGAACTCGCCCTGCGCGACGACGACGCCGGCCTGCGCTCCCTCGCTGCCCCGGTCCTCGCCCGCTTCCCCGCCACCCCCGAGGGCGATGCCGAACTGGCCGTCGCCGTGCGCGACGCCTTCGAGCCGCGGCCCTGGCGGCTGTGGGCGGAGGACCGGCGCGAGTTCATCGGCGGCCGGGTACGTGCCGCGCAGGAAGCCGGCTCCTTCGACCGCTGGCAGCGCCAGATGCGTCCCTCGGGCCCCCGCCCCGGCTGGAGCGTCCAGGCCGTCCTCGACTGGGCCGACCAGGGCCTGGCGCGCGGCAGCGCACTGCACGTGCCCGCCGCCCGCTGCCTGTCCGCCGTCGCCGGACCCGAGGACCGGCCCGAGATCGTCCGCGCGGCGCACGGCGGATCCGACGGAGCCCGCTGCGCCGCCCTGCACTACCTCGCCCAGAACCGGGACCCCGTCGTCCTCGACCTGATCGAGGCGGCCGTGGCGAGCGGATCTGCCACGGTCGCCGAAGCGGCGATCTCCGCGTTCGAGCGGATGTGCGGCGACGAGGCCGTGGACCGGGCCCGGGGCTGGATCCACCGGCCCGACGCCCTCGGCGCCTCGGCCGCCGGAGTCCTCGCCTGCCGTGGCGTCGCCAAGGACGCGCCGCTGGTCCTCGGCGCCCTCCGCGAGACCGTCCGCGCCGACGGGCCCGACGCGCCCCTGCTGTGGACCCTCGTCGACGGCACCGGCCGGCTCGGCATCGCCTGCGCCGCACCCGTACTGCGCCACGTCTACCGCGAGACGACCTCCTCCCATCTCCGCGGCCGTGCCGCCCGGGCGCTCGCCGCCACCGACCCCTCGTTCGCCACCGGATTCGCCGTCGAATGCCTGTGGGACTGCGAGGAGACCACCCGCGAGGTCGCCGCCCGCCACGCCGAGACCGGTGACGTACGCGTCGCCGAGCGACTGCGCCGGCTCGCCGCGGACCCCGCCGAGGAGGCCGAGGTGCAGACTGCCGTACGCAGCAGGATCGGGCCCGACATGCCCGCTGTGTGACGACTCGGGGCCGTCGTGCCGGGCGTGGCAACAAAACGCTCATGGGACGTTCCCCGGCCGGAAAGATCCACGTTGGCGCAGCCACCCCGGGCCCGACGACAACACGGGTATGCGTGTCGTCATCGTCACCGAATCCTTCCCGCCCGACGTCAATGGTGTGGCGCACTGCGCCCTGCAGACCGCCCGGCACCTCGCCGCCCGCGGTCACGAACCGCTTGTCATCGCCCCGGCCGCGGCCGGGGCCGACAGCGCCGACCCCCACGCGCCGTGCCCCGTCGTGCGGGTGCCCTCCCTGCCGCTGCCCGGCTACCCGCAGGTGCGGGTCGCGCTCCCCAGCCGCAGAGTGGCGGCGACGATCACCGCCCACCGCGCCGACATCGTCCATCTCGCGAGTCCCTTCGTGCTCGGCGTGCGCGGGATGGCCGCGGCGGCCCGGCTCGGCCTGCCGGCCGTCGCCGTCTACCAGACGGACCTGGCCGGCTACGCCCGTACCTACGTCGGAGCGGGCGAGGGGACGGCCTGGCGGCGCATCAAGGCGGTCCACGGAGCAGCCGACCGCACCCTCGCGCCGTCCACCGCGGCCCGGCGCGATCTGGAGGAGCACGGCGTCGAACGCGTGCGGCTGTGGCCGCGCGGTGTGGACACGGCCCGCTTCCGGCCCGAGCTGCGCGACGAGGACCTCCGGCGCGAACTCGCGCCCGGCGGAGAGCTGATCGTCGGCTACGTCGGCCGCCTCGCGCCCGAGAAGCACGTCGAACTCCTCGCCGGCGCCTCCGCCCTGCCGGGCATACGCGTGGTCGTCGTCGGCGACGGACCGAGCGAGACCTCGCTGCGCGGCGCACTGCCGGGCGCGGTGTTCCTCGGCCGCCGCACCGGGGACGACCTCGCGCGGATCTTCGCCTCCCTCGACGTGTTCGCCCACACCGGCCCGTACGAGACCTTCTGCCAGACCGTGCAGGAGGCCATGGCGAGCGGCGTCCCCGTCGTCGCGCCCGCCGCGGGCGGTCCGCTCGACCTCGTCGACCACAGACGGACCGGACTGCTTGTGGCTCCCCACAGCAGCGACGCGGTGCGCGACGCGGTCCAGGCCCTGGCCGACGACCCCGTGCTGCGCCACTCCTTCGCCCGCGCCGGGCGCACCGCCGTCGAGGGCCGCACCTGGGCCGCGGTCGGAGACATGCTGCTCGACCACTACGCCGACGTCCTCGGCACGCGCACGGCGGTGGCGGCATGAGCGGACTGCGCATCGTACGGCTCGCGAACTTCGTCACGCCGTCGTCCGGAGGGCTGCGCACGGCGCTCGACCAGCTCGGGCGGGGCTACCTCGCCGCCGGGCACGAGCCCGTGCTGGTCGTCCCCGGCGATCTGGAGAGCGACCGGGACACACCCCAGGGCCGCGTCATCACCCTGCCCGGCCCCGAGCTCATCGGCACCGGCGGCTACCGGGTCCTCGCCGGGCGAGGCCGGCTGCGCCGCCTCCTGGAGGACCTCGCACCCGACCGCCTGGAGGTCTCCGACCGCACCACGCTGCGCTGGACCGGCGAATGGGCACGCCGGCACCGCGTCCGGTCGGTCATGGTCTCGCACGAGACCGCCGACGGTGTGCTGCGCACCTGGGGCCTGCCGGACGCGTTCGCCGCGCGGACGGCTGACCGGCTGAACCGGCGTACCGCCTGGGCCTATTCGACGATCGTGTGCACGACGGAGTGGGCGGAGCGCGAGTTCATCCGCATCGGCGCGCAGAACGTCGTACGGGCGCCGCTCGGCGTCGACCTCCAGCGGTGCCGGCCGGGGCGGCGCAGCACGGTGCTGCGCGCCCGGCACGCCGACGGCGCGCGTGTCCTGCTGCTGCTCTGCTCGCGCCTCTCGGTGGAGAAGCGGCCCGGCACCGCACTGGACGCGCTGGCGGAACTGCGGGCGCGGGGCGTCCAGGCGGCACTGGTCGTCGCCGGGGACGGGCCGCTCAGGGCCTCACTCGTGCGCAGGGCGGAGGCCGAGCGCCTGCCGGTCCGGTTCCTCGGCCACGTCGCCGACCGGGAGGCCGTCGCCGACCTCCAGGCCGCGGCGGACGTCTGCCTCGCGCCCGGCCCGGCGGAAACGTTCGGGCTGTCCGCGCTGGAGGCCCTGGCCTGCGGCACGCCCGTCGTGGCGAGCGCGTCGTCGGCGCTGCCGGAGGTGATCGGCGACGCGGGCGTCGCCGCGGCGGACACCGGCGCGGACTTCGCGGACGCGGTCGTGCAGGTCCTCGGCCGCCCGGAGACCACCCGCCGCGAGGCGGCCCGCGCGCGGGCCGAACTCTTCGACTGGAACAGCTCGGTGACGGCGTTCCTGGCCGCGCACGACGCCCTGCCGGTACGGAGCGGGGCGACGGAACCTGGAGTCCAGCCATGACGACCGCGGACCTCGACGGCATACTCGAGCCCGCCGCGCCCGCGACCGCGGCGGCGCACGCGGAGCCCGGGCCCTCCAAGCCGCCTGCGGCCGCGGCCCGGGCGGCCTGCCCGGCGCGTGAGCGCATCTCGCCGACGACCCGTATTGCGGCGGCGCAGCACGCCGTACCCGCGCCGCGGGGCGGCCGCGCGGGGGCGGTGCTCCTGGGCGAGACGGCCACACCGCCCCACGCAGCGAAGAGAGCGGGGTCGGTCGCCACCCGGCCCGTACGGTTCGCCGCGCTCGGGGACTCGCTCACCCAGGGCGTCGGCGACCCCGTCGACGGCGGCTGGCGGGGGTGGGCCGCGCTGCTCGCCGACGGCGTCGGAAGCGACGAGCAGCCCGCCGTCTTCCGTAACCTCGCCGTCAGCGGCGCCCTCAGCCGCGACGTCGCCGAGCACCAGGCGCCGCGCGCCCTCGAATTCGGCCCGGACCTCGCGTCCGTCGTCGTCGGCGTCAACGACACCCTCCGGCGCACCTTCGACATCGGCGCCCTCACCCGCCACCTCGACGAGGTGTGCGGCGCGCTCTCCGCCCACGGCACCGTACTGCTCACCGCCTGTCTGCCCGATCCCGGCGCGATGTTCGCGCTGCCCGCGCCCCTGGCCCGGCCGCTCGCCCGGCGGCAGCGGGCCGTCAACGCCGTCGTCCACGCCCTCTCCGACCGCTACGGCGCCGTCCACCTGCACGCCGCCGACCCCGCCTGGGTCGCCGACCGGTCCATGTGGAGCGCCGACCGGCTGCACCCGGGCGAGCGCGGCCACCGCATGCTCGCCCGGTCCTTCCACGACCTGCTCGCCGCCCGCGGACTCGTCCACGGCCCGCCGCCCACGACCGAGCCCGACCGGCCGCGGCCCACCCGGGCCGAGGCGCTGCTGTGGCTCGCCACGGCGGGCACCGGCTGGGTGGCGCGCCGGTGCACCGACCTGATCCCGCAGCTCCTGCGGCTCGCCGGCGACGAGATGCAGCACTGGGCCCGCGGCACCAGTGCCCGCCTCGACCGCTCCGCCGAACACGCCCTGTCCGCCGCGCTCGCCGCCGTGTCGCCGGAGGCCCCGTTCCGCCCCGCCGGGGCAAGAATGGGGGAATGAGCGGGCGCTGGGAGTTCTGGATCGACCGTGGCGGCACCTTCACCGACGTCGTGGGCAAACGCCCCGACGGACGGCTCGTGACCCGCAAACTGCTCTCGCACAACCCCGAGCGGTACCGTGACGCCGCCGTCGCCGGGATCCGCCTGCTGCTCGGCACGCCCGACGACGAGCCCGTCCCGGCCGACCGCGTCGCCGCCGTCAGGATGGGCACCACCGTTGCCACGAACGCTCTGCTGGAGCGACGCGGCGAACCGACCGTGCTCGTCATCACCGAAGGCTTCCGGGACGCCCTGCGCATCGCGTACCAGAACCGGCCCCGGCTCTTCGACCGGCGCATCCTGCTGCCGGAGGCGGTGTACGACCGGGTCGTCGAGGTCCCCGAGCGCATCGACGCCCAGGGCACCGTGGTCAGACCGCTCGAACTCGACCGGGTCACCGAGCAGTTGGCCGCCGCCCGCGCGGACGGCCTGACCAGCGCCGCCGTCGTCCTCATGCACGGCTACCGCCACCCCGACCACGAGCGGCGCATCGCCCGCGCCGCCCGCGACCTCGGCTTCGACCAGGTCAGCTGCTCGCACGAGGTCAGCCCGCTCATCAAGCTCGTGCCCCGCGGCGACACCACCGTCGTCGACGCCTACCTCTCCCCGATCCTGCGGCGCTACGTCGACGAGGTGGCCGCCGAACTCGCCGGCATCCGCCTGATGTTCATGCAGTCCAACGGCGGCCTGCGCGAGGCCACCCACTTCCGCGGCAAGGACGCCGTGCTGTCCGGCCCGGCGGGCGGCGTCGTCGGCATGGCCCGGACGTCGGAGCAGGCCGGGTACGGGCGGGTCATCGGCTTCGACATGGGCGGCACGTCCACCGACGTGTCCCACTACGCGGGCGAGTTCGAGCGGGAGCTCGGCACCCAGGTCGCCGGCGTCCGGATGCGCGCACCGATGATGAGCATCCACACCGTGGCCGCGGGCGGCGGATCCGTGCTCCACTTCGACGGGCGCCGCTACCGCGTCGGCCCCGACTCGGCGGGCGCCGTCCCCGGTCCTGCCTGCTACCGGCGCGGCGGTCCGCTGACCGTCACGGACGCCAACGTGATGCTCGGCCGCATCCAGCCCGAGCACTTCCCCGCCGTCTTCGGACCGCACGGCGACCAGCCCCTGGACGCCGGCATCGTGCGCGAACGCTTCACCGCGCTCGCCCAGGAGATCACACGCGCGAGCGGCACACCGCGCAGCCCCGAGCAGGTCGCCGCCGGCTTCCTGGAGATCGCCGTCCTCAACATGGCGAACGCCGTCAAGAAGATCTCCGTCCAGCGCGGGCACGACGTCACCCGCTACGCGCTGACCTCCTTCGGCGGTGCGGGCGGCCAGCACGCCTGCGCCGTCGCCGACGCGCTGGGCGTCGACACCGTCATCGTCCCGCCGCTCGCCGGTGTGCTGTCGGCGTACGGGATCGGGCTCGCCGACGCCACGGCCATGCGCGAGCAGTCCGTGGAGGCCGCGCTCGACGAGAACGCCGTCGAACGCGTCCGCACCCTGTGCGACGAACTCGCCGACCGCACCCGGGCCGAACTGCGCGCGGACGCGGTCACCGACGAGGCGATCACCACCCACGCGCGTGTGCTGCTGCGCTACGCCGGAACCGACGCGAGCCTGCCCGTCGCCCTCGACACCGCCGAGGCCATGCAGGCGGCCTTCGAGTCCCTCCACCGCACCCGCTACGCCTTCACGATGGACAAGCCGCTCGTCGTGGAGGCGGTCTCCGTCGAGGCCGTGGGCACGGCCGGCGACCACAAGGAGGCGCTCGTCGAGGACACCGACGGGCAAGGGCTCGGTGACGGGACCGGCGGGCAAGCGCTCGTTGAGGAGACCGACGGGCGAGGGGGGCCCGCACCGCGGGCGCGCGTCGCCGTGTTCGTCGAGGGGGAGCGGGTGACCGTCCCGCTGTACCGGCGCGGCGACCTGCGGCCCGGGCACGAGGTCCCCGGCCCCGCCATCGTCGCCGAGGCCGACGCGACGACCGTCGTCGACCCCGGCTGGCAGGCCGCCGCGGGCGACGCGGGCCACCTGCTGCTGACCCGCGTGCGCCCGAGACCCGGCCGGGTCGCGGTCGGCACGGACGTGGACCCCGTGCTCCTGGAGGTGTTCAACAACCTCTTCATGGCGATCGCCGAGCAGATGGGCGTACGCCTGGAGAACACCGCCCACTCCGTCAACATCAAGGAACGCCTCGACTTCTCCTGCGCCCTCTTCGACGCGGACGGCAACCTGGTCGCCAACGCACCGCACATCCCCGTGCACCTCGGATCGATGGGCGAGTCGATCAAGGAGGTGCTGCGCCGCAACGCGGGCACCATGCGGCCCGGTGACGTCTACGCGATCAACGACCCCTACCACGGCGGCACCCATCTGCCCGATGTCACCGTCGTGACACCGGTGTTCGAGGACGACGACCTGCGTTTCCTGGTCGCCTCCCGCGGACACCACGCCGAGATCGGTGGCATCACCCCGGGCTCCATGCCCGCGTTCAGCCGGACCGTCGACGAGGAGGGGGTGCTGTTCGACAACTGGCTGCTCGTACGGAACGGACGGCTGCGCGAGGCCGAGACCCGCGACCTCCTCACCGGAGCCCGTCACCCGTCCCGCGCCCCGGACACCAACCTCGCCGACCTGCGCGCCCAGATCGCGGCCAACGAGAAGGGCATCGCCGAACTGCGCCGGATGACCGACCAGTTCGGGACCGACGTCGTCCAGGCCTATATGCGGCACGTCAGGGACAACGCGGAGGAGTCCGTACGCCGTATCGTGGCCGGCCTCGGCGACGGCGAGTACCGCTACGAGACCGACGGCGGCGCGGTCATCCAGGTCGCGGTCCGGGTGGACCGCGAACGGCGCGGCGCCGTCATCGACTTCACCGGCACCTCGGCGCAGCAGCCCGGCAACTTCAACGCGCCCACCTCGGTTGTCATGGCCGCCGTCCTCTACGTCTTCAGGACCCTGGTCGGCGAGGACATCCCCCTCAACAGCGGCTGCCTGGAGCCGCTCGAGGTGCGAGTGCCGGAAGGCTCGATGCTCGCGCCCTCCTACCCGGCGGCCACGGTCGCCGGCAACGTGGAGACCTCGCAGGCCGTCACGGGCGCGCTGTACGCGGCGCTCGGCGTCCAGGCAGAGGGCTCGGGCACGATGAACAACGTGACGTTCGGCAACGACCGCGTGCAGTACTACGAGACGGTGGCGAGCGGCTCGGGCGCGGGCGACGGCTTCGACGGCGCCGACGCCGTGCAGACCCATATGACCAACTCGCGGCTGACCGACCCCGAGGTGCTGGAATGGCGCTACCCGGTGCGGGTGGACTCCTTCGCCGTACGAGAGGGCAGCGGCGGGCGCGGACGGTGGCACGGCGGCCGCGGAGTCGTCCGGCGAATCCGGTTCCTGGAGCCGATGACCGTTGCGCTGCTGACCGGACACCGGCGGATCGCGCCGTACGGGATGGCCGGCGGCGGCCCCGGCGCGCTCGGCGAGAACCAGGTCGTACGCGCCGACGGGAGCCTGGAACGGCTGGCCGGCGTCGACTCCGTGGACGTCGGTCCGGGCGACGTGCTGATCGTGAGGACACCGGGGGGCGGGGGCTACGGCCGGCCCGACCAGTGAGCACGCGTCCGGCGGGGCCGCCGGCCGGCTGCTGCCGCGCCAGGCCGGCGGGCCGCCGAACCGCTCTCGACCGCTGCGGCCGCGCCGGGCGCGAAGACGGGCTCCCGGAGTCACCGGAGCAGGCCGGTCGACCCCGACGGCCCTCGGGGTCACCAGACCCGGCCAGCCCGGCGGGCAATCGGAGTCACCGGAGCAGGCCGACCGGCTGTTGCCGCGCCAGTCCGGCGACGGGCTCTCGGGGGCACCGCGCCAGGCCGGCCGAGCCCGAAGACGGGCTCTCGGAGTCACCGGAGCAGTCGGCCGAGCCCGATGGGCCCTCGGGGTCACTGCGCCAGGTCGGCCGAGCCTGGGGGGCTCGCGGCGTCACCGCACCAGCGTGAACCGCACCGGCGTGCCCGGCGTCGCCTGTGCCGCCGCCGCGAGGTCCCGGCCGTCGACGACGCCCACCACCGGGTAGCCGCCGGTCGTGGGATGGTCGGCGAGGAAGACCACGGGCCGGCCGTCCGGAGGAACCTGCACCGCGCCCAGCACCATGCCCTCGCTGGGCAGTTCACCGGTGACGGCACGCTCCAGGGGAGGACCTTCCGTCCGCAGCCCGATGCGGTTGCTCGCCGACGACACCCGGTATCCGGGCCCGGTCAGCGTCCTGAGAGCCTGCCGCGTGAACCAGTCGTCGCGCGGCCCGAGCCGGGTCCGCAGCACCAGCTCGTCCGGGGGAGCGGGCCAGGGCAGCGTGCCGTCGATCCGGCCCTGGGGGCCGGTGGGCTCGCCCAGGGGGAGGACGGCACCGTCCGTGAGCGGCACCGGCCCCAGGCCGGAGAGCAGATCGGTCGAGCGGCTGCCGAGCACCGGATCGACGGCGATGCCTCCCGCGAAGGCGACATAGCTCCGCACGCCCCGCGTGGCGGGGCCGACGTCCAGCGCCGCGCCGGCCGGCACCCGCACCGGCGTCCCCCAGGCCACCGGGCGGCCGTCGAGGGTGACCGCGCACGGCGCACCGCCCACCGCGGTCACGACGGCGCACCGCGGGCGCAAGGCACACCCGGTGAGCGTCGTCTCCAGAACAGCCGCGCCGTCGCCGTTGCCCACGAGACGGTTCACCAGCCGTGCCGCCGGGGCGTCCAGTGCTCCCGAACGCGGCACCCCGAGATGGGCGTGCCCGGGCCGGCCACCGTCCTGCACCGTGGTCAGCGCCCCTGCCCGTAGGACTGCCAGGGCACGGTCGGTCATCGGCCCTCCGGCACGAAACGCACCCGTGTCCCGGGGGAGAGCACCGCCGCGGGCTCGCGCGCCGGGTCCCACAGCACGGCGTCCGTGGAGCCGATCAGCTGCCAGCCTCCCGGTGACGAGCGGGGGTACACGCCCGAGTACGCGCCGGCGAGGGCCAGCGACCCGGCCGGGACCGTGGTGCGCGGAGTGGCCCTGCGGGGCACGTCGTACCGCTGCGGCAGGCCCGTCAGGTAGCCGAAGCCCGGCGCGAAACCGCAGAAGGCGACACGGAAGTCGGCCGACGCATGGATCCGCACGGCCTCCTCCACGGACACACCCCAGAGGGCGGCGACATCCGGCAGGTCCGGGCCGTCGTAGCGCACCGGGATCTCGACCGAGCGCTCCGCGCGCGGGTCGAGCTCCGGTATCGCCCAACCCGCGAGCTCGCGGGCGAGGGCCCGCGGGTCGTCCACGCCGTCCAGCAGCACGGTCCGCGCGGCGGGGACGATCTCCCGCACCGGCGGCAGCGTGCCCGCGGCGCGCCGACGCAGCAGCTCCGCGTGGAGGGCCTCGGCCTCCCTGCCGCCGGGAAGCTCGACCAGGAGCGCGCGGTCGCCGACGGGCAGGGCTCGCAGATCCCGCACCGGGGCAGCGCCGCTCATACGAACGCCTCCACGCGCACGCCCGCCGTCTCCAACTGCTGCCGGACCTCGCGGGCCAGTGCCACAGCACCCGGGGTGTCCCCGTGCAGGCACAGCGAACGTGCGCGCACCCCGACCGTGCTGCCGCACCGCGCGGTGATCACACCGAACCGGGCCATGCTCACGGACCGCTCCACGACGGCCGCCGTGTCCGTGATCACCGCTCCGTCCTGCCCGCGCGGCACCAGGGTGCCCTCGGCCGTGTAGGCGCGGTCTGCGAACGCCTCGGTGGCGGTCGGCAGTTGGGCCTTCTCCGCCATCGTGTGCAGTGTGGACCCGGGCAGCCCGAGGACCGGCAGTCGCTCGCCCGCCAGCAGCACGCCCTCGACGACGGCGGCGGCCTGCTCCTCGTCGTGCACCACGCGGTTGTACAGGGCGCCGTGCGGCTTGACGTACGACACGCGGGACCCCGCCGCGCGGGCGAACACCTCCAACGCTCCTATCTGGTACGCGATCTCGGCGGCCAGCTCGTCGCGCGGCACGTCCATGGAACGCCGTCCGAAGCCGGCGAGATCGCGGTACGAGACCTGGGCGCCGATCCGTACGCCCCGCGCGGCGGCCGACTCGCAGACCCGGCGCATGGTGGGCGCGTCGCCCGCGTGGAAGCCGCAGGCGACGTTGGCGCTGGTGACGACGGAGAGCAACTGCTCGTCGTCGGTCAGCTGCCAGCGGCCGAAGCCCTCGCCGAGGTCCGCGTTGAGGTCGATGGACGCCCAGGTCATGTGATTCTCCTGTCCGGTCAGGCCACTCGGTACTGTTCGTCACGGACGTCCGTGACGAGCATCCGGCCCGGCGCGTGGGTGAGGGCGAACGGCGGACGCGAGGCGGTCAGGGCGGCCTGCGGCGTCACTCCGCACGCCCAGAACACCGGAACGTCACCCGGCTCCGGCACCACCGCTTCGCCGAAGTCGGGGCGGCCGAGATCACGGATCCCGAGCCCCGCCGGGTCGCCGATGTGCACCGGACCGCCGTGCACCGCAGGCATCATGGCACTGCGCGTGATCGCGGCCGGAAGGTGCTCGGCCGGAACAGGCCGCATCGACACCACCATCGGCCCGTGCAGCCGCCCCGCCGGCCGGCACATACGGTCCGTCACATACATCGGCACATTGCGGCCCTGCTCGACATGGCGCAGGGGCACACCCGCCGCCAGCAGGGACCACTCGAAGGTGAAGCTGCAGCCGAGGAGGAACGTCACCAGGTCGCCGCGCCAGCGGTCGGTCACGTCGGTGGGCTCGTCGACGAGGTCGCCGTCCTCCCAGACCCGGTAGCGCGGCAGATCGGTGCGCAGGTCGGCGCCGGTGGCGAGCGGCGTCGTCCAGGAACCGGCATCGGTGACGTCCAGCACCGGGCAGGGCTTGGGGTTGCGCTGACAGAACAGCAGCATGTCGTACGCCCAGTCGGCCGGGACGGACACCATGTTGACCTGGGTGTGGCCGGCCGCGATGCCCCCGGTGGGCCACGAGGCGCCGGAACGGAACCGCATACGGGCCTCTTCCGCCGTCCACGAGCGGGCATCGGCGATCCCCGGTACCGCCTGCACGGCGCTCGTCGCGCCGCTGACCGCCGTCGCGCTCACACCAGCTCCTTTCCACGTGTCTCCGGCAGGCCCACCAGGGCCAGCACCGCGAGTCCGTAGCCGGCGGCACCGAGGACCAGGGCGCCGCCGACGCCCCAGCTGTCGGACAGGAATCCGACGACGGTGGGCAGGAAGGCGCCCACAGCCCGGCCGCTGTTGTAGGTGAAGCCCTGGCCGGTCCCGCGCACGGCGGTCGGGTACAGCTCGCTCAGGTACGAGCCGAAGCCGCTGAAGATCGCCGACATGCAGAAGCCGAGCGGGAAACCGAGCACGAGCAGCAGGCCGTTGGCCCCCGACGGGATGTTGGTGTAGGCCACGACCCCGGCCGCCGAGAGCGCCGCGAACAGCGTGATGTTGTTCTTGCGGCCGATACGGTCGGTCAGATACCCGCCGGTGAGATAGCCGACGAAGGCGCCGGATATCAGGAAGGTGAGATAGCCGCCCGTGCCCACGACGGTGAGCCCGCGCTCCGTCTTGAGGTATGTCGGCACCCACGTCGCGAGCGTGTAGTAGCCGCCCTGGACGCCGGTGGACAGCAGGGTGGCGAACAGGGTGGTGCGCAGCAGGTCCTTCTTGAAGATGGCGGAGAACGAGCCGCGTTCGGTGCTCGTACGGCGCAGCTCCGCCGCCTCGGGCGCGTCACTGACATTGCGCCGTACGTACACGACGAGCAGGGCAGGCAGCGCGCCTGTCCAGAACATCACGCGCCAGGCGGTGTCGGCGTCGAGGAACTGGAACACCAGCGTGTAGACGAGGACGGCGAGCGCCCAGCCGGCCGCCCACGCGCTCTGCACCGCGCCGAGTGTGCGCCCGCGGTGCTTGGCCGTCGCGTACTCGGCGACCAGGATCGCGCCGACGGCCCACTCGCCGCCGAAGCCGAGGCCCTGGAGGGCGCGGAAGACCAGCAGCGTCTCGTAGTTCGGAGCGAAGCCGCACAGAACGGTGAAAACGGCATAGGTGATCACCGTGATCATCAGTGCCTTCACCCGGCCGATGCGGTCGGCGAGGATCCCGGCGAGCGCGCCGCCGATCGCCGAGACGACCAGCGTGACCGTGGTGAGCAGCCCCGTCTGCCCGTTGTCGAGGCTGAAGTAGGCCGAGATCGCCACCATGCTCAGCGGCAGCGTGAAGTAGTCGTAGGAGTCGAGCGCGTAACCCCCGAAGGCGCCGCCGAAGGCGCGCCGGCCCTGCGGGCCGAGGGAGCGGAGCCATGCGAACGGGCCGGACTGCTCCGGCAGTTCGCCGTGCTTGGGCTGGGCCTGGGTCGTACTCATCTGCACCTCGCTGAGGGGAGGGAGTGCCGTGGGGCGTGCTGACTGAGTGCCGCCGGAGGTCGTGGCGAGTCCCGAGGGAACGGGGGCGGAGCGCATGTACGGGTCGAGCGGTGACGCCAACGTAGAGGATTGTTGAACGATCCGACAAGGGGCGCGTTGAGTCGTTCGAGCTTCTACGATGGACTCCGTGCGCCGGTGTGAGCCGTCCGGCGAGGGAGAGAGGGCGTTGTGGGGACGACGGAGCCCGGGGCCGGCGGACTGGCGGACGACCGCCCCCTGCTGGGGCGCACGAGCACGGCCGAGCGGGTCGCGGACATCCTGCGCACCCGCATCGCCGAGGGCTACTTCCCGCCCGGCGACCGGCTGTCCGAGGACGCCATCGGCAAGGCGCTCGGCGTCTCCCGCAACACCCTGCGCGAGGCGTTCCGGCTGCTCACCCATGAACGGCTGCTCGTCCACGAGCTCAACCGCGGCGTCTTCGTGCGCATGCTCGCCGTCCAGGACGTCGAGGACATCTACCGCACCCGGCAGCTCGTCGAGTGCGCCGTCGTGCAGGGCCTGGGCGAGCCGCCGTACGACCTCGCCGAACTCGACGCGGCCGTCAGCGGCGGCGAACGCTCGGCGCGCGCACACGACTGGAAGGGCGTCTCGACCGCCAACATCCACTTCCACCGCGAACTGGTCGCCCTGGCGGGCAGTGCGCGCACCGACGAGCTGATGCGCAGCGTCCTCGCCGAGCTCCGCCTCGCCTTCCACGTCGTGGACGACCCCCGCGGCCTCCACCAGCCCTATCTCGTGCGCAACCGGGAGATCCTGGAGGCCCTGCGCGCCGGTGAACGCACCAGGGCCGAACGGCTGCTGGCCGACTACCTCGACGACTCGCGCACCCGCCTCGTCGAGGCTTACGCGGGACACGTCGCCGACGCCGAGGGGGTGTAGCCGCCCCCCGATGCGGGAGCGGCGCGGCGACGCAGGCGGCGTGGAGCAGCGACGGGGGGGCGGGGTCACGGAGCGGTCGCTTCTGCGCCGTTTTCTCCGTTGTCAGTGCGAGGACCTAATCTGTGCACCGTGACTTCGCCTGCCCCGACGGAATTCGTTCCGCCCCAGCTCAGCGCGGGGCCGCGGCCCGCGCAGGGCCCGGCCGCCGACGAAGGGCTGGCGCGGCGCCTCCGCGCGCTCGCGTGCACCGCTCCGCTGCACGACCTCGACGCCCGGAAGGCCAACCTGGCTGGGGAGTACACGGTCTACGCGATGGCCGAGGTCGCCCTCGCCGCGATCGACCTCGTCACGCTGAACATGGACTTCGACACCGGGGCCGACCACGACCAGATAGTGGCCAGACTCCTCCCGCGTGTCGCCGCCCAGGCACCGGACCGCCCGCAGGCCGAGCACGAGCGCGTCGCCCGCTGGGTCCTGGAGAACCTGATCAATGTCGGCAGCGTGGACCGCGGATTCCGCGCGGTGTACGGCACCTTCGGCACCGACGGCGTCTACACCCGCCGCGACTACGACTTCAAGCTCATCGAGGAAGTCCCCGGATACGGCGGCAGCGTCTACCTGCGCACGACCGACGAAGCGGTCAACGTCCTCGTCGGCGCCCTCGACACCGACGTCACCAGCGCGCAGATCGCGGCCGAGGTGAAGCTGGAGGTCCTCATCAGCCGGGGCCGCCTCGCCGACGCGCAGCTCGCCGCCGAGCAGGCGCGGTACCGCACCGTGCAGTACTCGGAGACCCTGCGCCGGACCCTGGACGCCACCCGGCGCAACGTGCGCGCGGTCGACTGGCTCAACGCCGTCCCCGACATGATCGCGGAGGCACTCGACCACGTCGCCGACCGCTACCGCCACGAGAACGCCATCCTGACCAACATCCGCAAGGCACGCGACGAGGCCGAGGACCCGGAGCACAAGCGGCGGGCCGCCGAGCTCGTCGACATCGTCAAGGACTGCATCCGCCGCCACACCCAGCTGCAGTCCCGGCTCCTCGAAGCCGGACCGCTCTTCCGTGCCGAGCAGGACCGCCAGGCCTTCGCCCGCCCCACCGCCCGGACCGGACTCGACCTGTACGGTCAGCTGGTGGCACCCCTGCTGCCCCTGCCCGTCGCCTCGGCGACCCGCGTCACCGACGCCTTCTTCGCGCGCGGCACCGGACTGCGCACGCCCGCCTCCGTCCGCGTCGGCGACCTGGTCGATCTCCTGCTCACCCCGCCGCCGGAGCGCGAGCACCTCGGCGCGGAGATGCCGGAGCCCGACCTCATCGCCACTCCCGACGACAGCCGCTTCAGCGAAGAGCAACTGGCGAGCGCCATGGAGCTGCTCGACCTGGAGCACGACGCACCCCGTCGGCTCTCCGGACTGCTCGCCGACGCCCGCCGTACCGATCCCGAACTGCCCTATCTCGTCGCCCTGCTGGCCGTCCACGCGGCGAGCCCGCCGGTCGGCACGGCGTACCGCCAGGGCGAGCAGCGCCTGCTCTTCGCCGTCGACGACGGCACGGAGCTGGACGACCCCGAATTCGGCGGCGCCGACCTGATCGTGGGCACGGCGCTGCTGGACGCGGCGGGCATGGCCGCGGACCGCGCGGAGGGGACGTGAAGCCTCTCCACCCCGCCCCTTCCCCGACCGGGATTCTGCGCCGGGCCTCGTGGCCCTGCGCCCCGGCGGGCGCGGACTTCGGGGCTTCGCCCCGGATCCCGTACCGCCTTCGGCGGTGTGCGTCCACGGCCCGGCGACCGTGGGCGCCGGGCCCGGACCGGCTCGGTCTGCCGCAGGCAGACCGAGCCCAGCCGTCGATCGAGGCGCCGGCGGTCCCCGCGCGCCCGCAGGGTGCAGAGCAAGAGCCCGGGGGCACAGCCCCCGGCCGCGGCCAGGGGCGGCGTGGGGCACGTCCCGCCGGAGGCGCCACCCGTGCCCACCCGCACCACCACCGCACAGAGGAGCACCGCCCGTGACCGAGCCGCACGCAGACCACGCCACGCCGTGGCGTGAGGCCGACGCGCCGCTCGGCCACCCGACCGGCCCCGCCTCCGGGGCCACGGGCCCCGCCCGCGGCGCCGGCGCCGTCACTCCGGCCGACGCCGCGGATGCCGCGCGTCTCGTCTCCTTCGGTCTCCAGCCCAAGCTGCTCCCCGCCCGCGACGCCGAATACGCCGAACTGCTCCGCCGCTACCGCGAGGACACCCCGTTCGCGCGGCTCGCCGACGCCGTCGCAACGGGCCTCGGCCTCGTCGTGCTCGAGGTCTCACCCCGCGCGGGCATGGCGGTCACCGCTGCCGAGGACTCCGTCTTCGCCGTCCGCATGGGCGACTACGCGCGCCGCGCCGCGGCCGACTCCGCCGATCGTTTCCTGCACGGCCTGGCCCACCTCGCCGTCGCCGCCATGGCCTTCCCGCGCCCCGAGGACCTCGCGGACGACGGTTACATCGGCCGGATCACCGTCAACGGCGTCGACGCCTTCGTCCGGCAGGCCTGCCGGAGGCTGGAAGAGCGCGCCGCGGAACACGGCGAGAACAGCGACCCGGCCAGCGACGCCCCCGGACTGGAGGCGGCCTGGCGGGTCTACGCGCGCCGCAGCGCGACCGGCGCCACCAAGGACGCCCGCCGCCTCGCCGGATCCACCACCGGCATCGTCGGCAAGGCGGTCGCCTTCCTCACCGACTCCGGCTTCCTCCAGCGGACCGGCGACGACGCGGGAGGCGCGTACCGCACCACCGCCCGCTACCAGCTCCAGGTGCGCGACATGGCGGGCAGCGCCGCCATGGCCGAACTGCTGGAGCTGGGCGTCGTCCCCGTCAGCGACGGCACCGCGACCCTCGTCGCGCCGCCCGACGGCGACGATCTGGAGCTCGCGGCCGACGCCGGCCTGCCGTTCCACGCGTGACCGTCCCCGCCCGGCGCCACCGCCCCCGCGCGGCCGCCCTCCACGCGGCACCGCACCCCACGCGCAACCGCTCGACGAAGCCAGAAGAAGACTGAGAGTCCGCCGCCATGTACGAGTTGTCCCGGGTCCGCCTCTACTCCATCGGCCCTGCCGGTGCGCGCTACGCCGACACCGTGCTCGACCTGCGCGGAGTCGGCGAGCCGGTGCCCCACCCCGCCCCCGCCCAGGCGGAGTTCTTCGAGGAGGAGCCGGTCGGCCCGCCGCGCCGCCCGGCGCCCGCCGGCGTGCTCTTCCTGGAGAACGGCGGCGGCAAGTCCGTCCTGCTCAAGCTGATCTTCTCCGTCATGCTGCCCGGCCACCGCAACACCCTGGGCGGCGCCAGCTCCGGTGTGCTGCGCAAGTTCCTGCTGGCCGACGACTGCGGACACGTCGCCCTGGAGTGGCAGCACACGCAGACCGGTGAGCTCGTCGTGGTCGGCAAGGTCAGCGAGTGGCGCGGCCGCCAGGTGTCCAACGACCCGCGGAAGTTCGCCGAGGCCTGGTACTCGTTCCGGCCCGGCCCCGGACTCAGCCTCGACTCCCTCCCGGTCGCCGAGTCCACGGCCGTGCGACCACCCGTCGAAGGAGCATCCGGAGCCCGGGGCCGCCGCCGGACCATGAAGGGCTTCCGCGACGCCGTCACCGAGGCGGGCAAGGCGTACCCGCACCTCGACGTGTACTGGGAGGAGATCCACGACCGCTGGAACGAACACCTCGGCGATCTCGGTCTCGACCCCGAACTGTTCCGCTACCAGCGGGAGATGAACGCCGACGAGGGCGAGGCAGCGGGCCTCTTCGCCGTCAAGAAGGACTCCGACTTCACCGACCTGCTGCTGCGAGCCGTCACCGACACCCGCGACACCGACGGTCTCGCCGACCTCGTCAGCGGCTTCGGCAACAAGCTCGGCCGGCGCGCCGAGCTCACCGCGGAGCGGGACTTCACAGCGGGCTCGGTCGACCTCCTCGGCCGCATCGTCGAGGCCGCCGAGGCGCGTACGCGGGCACGGGACGTCCACGCCGACGCCGAGCGCCGTACCCGCACCCTGGCGCGCCGCCTCTCCGCCCGCGCCACGGAGGAACGGGCCCGTGCCGCCGACCTCGCCCAGCAGGTCACGGCCGCCGCGCACACGGTCACCGAGGCCGAGCAGGCCCGCGGCCGCAGTGCCCTGATCGCCGCCGAACTGGCCTACCGGCACGCCTCCCTGGCCCTGACCGTCGCCGAGAAGAGCGCCGCGGCCCAGCGCCGTGAGCTCATCGACGCACGCACGCTGCACTCGGCCTGGCAGGCCGCCGAAGCCGTACTGCGCCACCGCGCCGCCGGTGACCGCTCCGCCCGCGTGGCGGCGGCGATCCGCGAGGCCGAGCGGGACGCGGCCCCCGCCCTGGCCGCACGGGCCAAGGCCGCCGGCGATCTCGTACGCGCCCTGCACACGGCGGCCGAGGACGGCGAACGGGTCGCCAACGAGGAGGAGGAGCGCTCCCGCGCCCTCCAGGAGACCGGCGAGGCGGCCCACCGCGACGCCACGGTCGCCGCGACGGAGGCCCAGCGCGCCCGCAGCGAGATCGGCCACCTGCGCCAGCGCCTCGCCGAGGTCGAGCAGGAGACGGCGGAGGCCGTACGGGCCGGCTGGCTCGACGACACCGCACCCGATGCCGACCCGGCCAGGGCCGCGCTCGCCGCGAGCGACGCGGAGAAGACGGCGGTCGCCGCGTGGGACACCGCCCGTGAGGCAGCCCGTGTCACGGCCGAGCGCGCCAAGGAGGCGGCCGCGGCCGAGTCGCGCGCCGAGCTCACCGCCGCGCGCGCGGCGGACGCGGCGCAGGCCGCGGAGAACGCGTACGAGGCGGAGCGCCGCGCGGCCGAGTCGATCGCGGAGGACGGCCGGCTGGCGGACCTGCTGGGCCTGCCCACCCCCGGGCTGCCTGGCCCGGCGGTCCCGGCACCCCGCGCCCCGGGCGTGGCGTCCACGGCCCGCGGGCCACGCCCCGGCGACGCCGCGCACGACGACGTGGCTGCCGGCGGCACCGGCGCAGCCGTCCCGGCCGAGTCCGCTCACCCTGACACCGCGTCGGACCGGACCGGCTCCGGGGCGCCGGCCGCGGCAGGCGCCGATGGGTCCGGCGGGCACGGCCGGGGCGACGTCGAGACCAGGCAAGACGGCGCCTGGCCCGCAGGCGCAGCGGGCGCCGCGGCGTACGGCGATGCCGGCCGCGCCCGAGGTGACGGCGCGTCGGACCAGGCCGGCCCCGGCGCCGGAGCGGGCGCAGCGGGCACCGATGGGTCCGGCGGGCACGCGCAGGGCGACGTCCCGTCCGGGCATGACGGCGCCGTGTCCGGCGGCCACGCCCAGCGCGACGCGACCCCCTTCGCGCACCCGGACACCAGGGCCTCGGCCGAGGACGGTGCCGCGTCGCGACGCTCGGCTCCCGCGGGCGCCCCGCGCGACGGCGCCGCATCGCGACGGGACGGCGACGGTGCCCTCAGTGCCGGCGAGCTCGACGGATTCGCGGACGAGCTCCGCGAGTTGCTGGAGCAGTCCGTCGCCTCCGCCGAGCGACAGCTCTTCGACCTGCGCACCGCCGCCGCCGACGACGCCTGCATCCTCGGCGCCCTCGGTGACGGCGGGCTGCTGCCGCCCGCACCCGACGTGCTCGCCACCGTCGAGTACCTCGGCGAGCACGGCATCCCCGCACTGCCCGGCTGGCGCTACCTCGCCCAGTCCGTCGACCCCGCCGACCACGCCGCCGTCCTCGCCGCCCGGCCCGAGCTCGTCGACGGTGTCGTGATCACCGACCCCGCCTCGCACGCCCGGGCCCGGGAGGCGCTCACCGGCGCGGCACTGCTGCCGCGCTCGGCCGTCGCCGTCGGCACCGCCGCCGCGCTGCTCGCGCCCGTGCCCGCCGCGGGCACCGGCAGCGAGCAGGACGTCTTCCTCGTCCCGCCGAACCCCGCCATGCACGACGAGGCCGCCGCCGACGAGGAGCGGCACGCGCTGCGGGCCAGGGCGACCGCCCGGGACGAGGAGATCCGCGCGCTGGCCGCCCGCCTCGCGGGCGACCGCTCCCTCGCGGCCCGGCTCGCCGCCTGGCGCGAGGACTGCCCGCAGGGCATGCTCGCCGAGCTCGCCGACGGCGCGCGCACCGCCCGCGCCGCCGCCGCGGAGGCGCAGGAGGCCCTTGCCGAGGCCCGTACCGCACGGGCCGAGGCGGACGAGGCGGCCGCCGACGCCGCGCGCGTGCGGGACGAGCGGCAGGACGCCGCCCAACGCGCCCGCCGCGCCGCGGACGCGCTCGCCGGCCTCGCGTTCCGGCTGCGCGAACGCGCGGGCTGGCAGGCGAAGCTGCGCGAACTGGCCGACGAGGCCGCCGAGTCCGAGGCCCGCGCCGCCGCCTGCCTGGAGCGGGCCAAGGCCGCCGACGAGGACCGCCGCGCCGCGCAGCGCGCCGGTGACGACGCCCGCCGCACCGCCCGCGCCCTCCGCGCCGAACGTGCCGAGATCGCCGGAGCCCCCGAGAACCTCCCCGAGACCGACGGCGACGCCCCGCGCGCCTCCCTGCCCGCGCTCCGCGAGGCCTACCGCGCGGCCTCCCAGCTCTACGAGAAGGTCGGCGTCGGTGCCGACCTCCGAGCCGAACAGGCCCGCGCCGAGAGCGACGAGAGCGCCGCGCTCGCCGAGCTCGACCGGCTCACCAACAAGGTCCGCACCCGCGCGGCCCAGCTGCTCGAAGGCACGGACGGCGCCGACGGCCCCTCCCGCCAGGCAGCCGCCGCCCGCGCCGAAGCGCTCGTGCAGATGCTGGAGTCACGGGCGTCCGAGGCGAGCGAGAAGCTCGGCCGGCTCCGTGGCGAGGCCGAACGGCTCGCCCCGGCCGACGGCGCCTCGCACACCGAACTCCCCGACGACCTCGTCCCCGCAGACGCCGAGCACGCCAAGGCACTGCTGCGCACGGCCGACGGCGAACTGGCCGCGCGCACCGAGGCGCTGGAAACCGCCCGCATCACGCACGCGGCACTGCTCCGGGCCCACCGCGCCGCCGAGGACGCCGCCGGAGGCTTCGACGAGACGGCCGCGCTCCTCCGCGACCTGCTCCGCGACCACCAGCAGGACGACGAGACGGCCCAGGCCCCGGAGCCTTATCCGGGCACGCTGGAGGAGGCCCGCCACTCCGCGGCCGAGGCCCGCCGTTCGCTCCGCGGTTGCGCGACCGACCTGTCGGCCGCCGAGTCGGCCGTCCGTGAGGCGAGCGACGTCCTCGTACGGCATGCCAACGCGACGCGGTACGAGCAGGTCCGCACCCCTGCCCGCCAGCAGATCCGCGAACTGCCCGCGGCCGCGCTGCCCGAGCACGCCGCGAAGTGGGCGGAGGCGTTCGCGCCCCGGCTGCGGGTGCTCAGCGACGAACTCGCGCAGCTGGAGCGCAACCGGGACACCATCGTGGACCGGCTGCGCGGTCTGGTGGAATCGGCACTGGCGACGCTGCGCTCGGCCCAGCGGCTGTCCCGGCTGCCGGAGGGGCTCGGGGAGTGGTCCGGACAGGAGTTCCTGCGGATCCGTTTCGACGAACCGGACCAGGCCACGCTCGCGGAGCGGCTCGGCGAGGTCGTCGACGAGGCGACGCGTGCCGCGGTGAAGAAGAACGCGTCGGCGGCCTACGGGGAGGGGCGCCGGGACGGCATGTCCCTGCTGCTGCGGGGCGTCCAGGCGGCCCTGGAGCCCAAGGGCGTCGCGGTGGAGATCCTCAAACCGGACGCCGTGCTCCGGGCGGAGCGGGTGCCGGTGGGGCAGATGGGCGACGTGTTCTCCGGCGGCCAGCTGCTGACGGCGGCGATCGCGCTGTACTGCACGATGGCAGCCCTGCGCAGCAACGACCGCGGCCGCGACAAGCACCGGCACGCGGGCACCCTGTTCCTCGACAACCCGATCGGCCGGGCCAACGCGACGTACCTGCTGGAACTCCAGCGCGCGGTCTCGGACGCCCTCGGTGTGCAGCTGCTGTATACGACGGGCCTGTTCGACACGACGGCGCTCGCCGAGTTCCCCCTGGTGATCCGGCTCCGGAACGACGCGGACCTGCGGGCCGGCCTGAAGTACATCAGCGTCGAGGAGCACCTGCGTCCCGGGCTTCCCCAGGTCGATCCCACGGGGGAGACGGTGCACGGCGAGATCACAGCCACGCGCATGTTCAAGCGGGCCCCGGTCCCGGAGCAGCCGACGCCCGAGCCGTCCCCTTCGGGCGACCGGACAGCGCCGACCCGGGACGCTTAGCCCGGCACCCGGCCGGACAGCGCCGACCCGGGACGCTTAGCCCGGCACCCGGCCGGACAGCGCCGACCCGGGACGCGTAGCCGGCACGGGGCGGCCAGTTAGCGAGGGCCATCCCCGACACCCCGCCCCCCGGCCATGCCCCCGCGTCACGCTCGCGACAGCCCGCCCGCGCCGGGCCTCCGTATCCGGGACGTCTCGCGTGCGGACGCGCGTGCCGTCCGGCGCGCCCGGCGGCGCTCGCGGCGCAGGTGCCGCGCAGTGCTGCTCGGCGTGGACACCACGCCATGCCGCTGGTTCCACACCTGCCGCGTCACCCACACGTCCAGCACCGCCCAGGTCGCGACCACGGTGCTCGCCACGCTGCTGAGCACCATCGGGAACGCCAGCCAGGACCCCGTCACCGAGAGGAGGAACGCCGCCATCGCCTGAATCATCGTCAGCGACGTGATGATCACCGCCCGGACCGCGGCCGTGCGCACCGGGTCCGCCATGCGTCGCCTGGCCTTCGGCTCCTCGATCCAGAGCGGCCGCGGCGCATAGGCGTCATCGTGCCCCGACGCCGCCTCGGACGCGGAGACCGGTGTCCGTTCCCGGCGCTCGTGCGTGTCCATGGATCCTGTCACTCCCCACCTCTGTCCAATATCAGGGTGGCTGCCCGGAATCCGTCGTTCTACTCCGGCTGCACCGGCTGCACCGGCTGCACCGGCTGCACCGGCTCGCGCATTCCCAACCCGGACATCTGCCCCCATCCCGTGGAATGCGGTGCCCCGCCGACGAGTCGGCGCCCGAACGACACTGAACCCGCGCGGCTCCCCGTACGTATGGACGAGCGGGAGGCCGTGAAGATTCCCGCCCGCACGCCACCGCGTACCCCTGCGCCGCATATTTCCGGCCAACTGCCCCGGTCCGAAAAGAGGACGTGTCGTCGCTGCCCGGCGGCACAGAGAGGAATGCCATCTCCACGAACACCAGGACATCCCGCTACCCGGATCACTTCCGTCGGCCGAAAATCGTCCGGACGTGCCTTCGAGTTGTCTGTGTGACAGTAGTAGGCTCACGCCGTTTGTTGACGGAACACCCGCCGAGCCGGGCCGGGTTGAGCAGGGGGAGGCCATGCGCTTTCGCGGGAAGTCCATCCGCCGGAAGATCGTGGCGCTGCTGCTCGTGCCGTTGCTGTCCCTCACGGCGCTGTGGGTGTTCGCCACCGCCCTGACGGGCCGGGACGCCGCCCAGCTCCTGGACGCCAGCTCCGTCGCCGAAGAGGTCGGACCCCCTGTCGAGAACACCGTCGACGTCCTCCAGAGGGAACGCCGCCAGACCCTCGTCTACCTGGCCGACCGCCGCGCCTCCGACGCGCAGCCGGCCCTGCGCACCCGGCGCGACGAGACGGACGCCGTCATCGCCGCGCTCCGCGACAAGGCCCGGGCACAGTCCGTGCGCGACGACATGACGCCCTCGGCCGCACAGCAGCTCACCTCGCTCCTCGACGCGCTCGACGGCCTCGGCGCGCTGCGCCGGTCCGTGGACGGCAACACGATCACCCGGGTCCAGGCCCTCGAGTTCTTCAACCGGCTCGTCGACCCGTCCTACAACTTCCTGCTGACCCTGCACGGCCTCAACGACGCCGAGCTCGAACGGCAGGGGACCGGCCTGGTCGGGCTGCTCCGTGCCCGCGAGATGCTCGCCCGCGAGGACGCCCTGGTCGCCTCCACGCTCACCACCCGCAAGGTCACCGGCGAGGAGATACGCACCCTCACCGACCTCGTGGCCCAGCGCAACCTGTACTACGAGCTCAACCGGGCGAGCCTGCCCGCCAAGGACCGCGAGATCCACGAGGAGTACTGGCGCAGCCCCGAGACCGTGCCGCTGCGCGAGGCCGAGGAACGCCTCATCACCGAGGGCCCGGTGGACCGGCTCGCCGCCGCCGAGGTCGACCGCTGGGAAGAGGCCGCGACCCCCGTCCTCGACGACCTCGCCCGCGAGAGCAAGGAGGCCGGCGACCGCCACGAGGACCGCATCGAACCCGCCGCGTACAGCGTCTTCGTACGGGCCGGAGTCGCCGGGGTGCTCGGCTTCTTCGCCGTCCTCGTCTCCGTGATCGTCTCGGTCCGTATCGGCCGCGGCCTGGTCCGCGACCTGACCCGGCTGCGCAAGGAGGCCCACGAGGTCTCCGGCGTGCGCCTGCCCAGCGTGATGCGCCGCCTCGCCGCCGGGGAGCACGTCGACGTCGAGACCGAGGCCCCGCGCCTGGAGTACGACAAGGACGAGATCGGGCAGGCGGGGCAGGCGCTCAACACCCTCCAGCGCGCCGCCGTCGAGGCCGCCGTGCGCCAGGCCGACATGCGGCGCGGCGTCTCCGAGGTCTTCGTCAACCTCGCCCGCCGCAACCAGGTCCTGCTGCACCGGCAGCTCACCCTCCTCGACGCGATGGAGCGGCGCACGGAGGACACCGAGGAGCTCGCCGACCTCTTCCGCCTCGACCACCTGACCACCCGTATGCGCCGCCACGCCGAAGGCCTGGTGATCCTTTCCGGCGCGGCGCCCTCCCGCCAGTGGCGCAAGCCCATCCAGCTGATGGACGTCGTCCGGGCGGCGGTCGCCGAGGTCGAGGACTACGAGCGCATCGAGGTGCGACGGCTGCCGCGCATCGGCGTCGGCGGTCCCGCGGTCGCCGACCTGACCCACCTGATCGCCGAACTGCTGGAGAACGCCACGGTGTTCTCGCCCCCGCACACGGGTGTGCAGGTCCACGGCGAGCGCGTGGCCAACGGATTCACCCTGGAGATCCACGACCGCGGTCTCGGCATGGCGCCCGACGCGCTCCTCGACGCGAACCTCCGCCTCGCAGAGACGCCCGAGTTCGAGCTGTCCGACACCGACCGGCTCGGCCTGTTCGTCGTCAGCCGCCTCGCCCAGCGCCAGAACGTGCGGGTCTCGCTCCAGCAGTCGCCGTACGGCGGCACCACGGCCGTCGTGTTCATCCCCGCCGCGCTGCTCACCGAGGCGCCGGAGACACAGGGGACGGGGTTCCGGCTCGACCGCAAGTCCGAGAGCGCGGCCGGACGGCGCGACCACGGCAGGCTCGCCCTGTCGAAGGTCCCCTCCGGGCTCAACGGCTCCGCCCTGCTCGACGGGCCCGTGGAACTGGAGGCGCCCGTCGGCGCCCTGGGGCCGGACGACCGCGCCGGCGACCGGCCCGGCACCGCAGGCCGCGCGGGCATCGTCGACGCCGCTCTCGCCGACCTGGAGGACACCGAGAGCGAGCGCGGCGGCATCTTCCGCCCCCGTTCCCACAACCGCCGCGAAGGTGCCGGCAGGGACCAGCACCGGCAGGGATTCGTACCGGGACAGGAGCCGCCGGCCGGACCGGTGCCGCTGCCCCAGCGCAGGCGGCCCCCGACGCTGGTGGCCGACCACGGCCGCCGCGTCGACGAGCGCGGCGCCGCCGGACGGCACCATCCCGCTCCGGACGCCGGACACCATGCCGCCTCCGACGCCGGTCGGCACCGCGCCGCCTCCGACGCGGGGCGCGGCGGCGACGTCCCGGCGCCCTTCGGCCGGCCCTCGCCGCTTCCCGGCGGCGCCAGTGCACCCTCCCCGCCGATCCCGCTCGTTCCGGACCGCCGCGACCGGCCCGGCCAGGGACGTGACCCCGTGTCCCCGGCCCCGGACCTGCCGTACCCGCCGGACGTGCCTCGCGACCCGGCCCCAGGCCACCAGGAGCCGCCCGCCGCACCACTGCTCGACGGACTGCCGCGGCGGGTCCGGCAGGCGAGCCTGGCCCCGCAGTTGAGGGACGCGGCCGCGTCGGCCGCGCAGCCGCCGACGGCTCCCGCCGCGGGGCGGGAGTACGAGCGGGACGCGGAGGAAGTCCGCAACCGCATGGCGTCCATGCAGCGCGGCTGGCAGCGCGGCCGCCGCCGCAACGCCGAGGAAGCCGCGGCCGAACGCGGCACGGACCAGGCCACCGGCCGGGGCCCGGACGCACCAGGAACGACATCGGAGGGGGACGGTCGATGACCGCACCGCACGCCGCAGCATCCAGCGCCACCGGCGCACCGTTCGCCGCCGGGAGCTCCGGCGAGCTCAACTGGCTCCTCGACGAGCTGGTCGACCGCGTCGCCAGCATCAGCAAAGCGCTCGTGCTCTCCAGCGACGGCCTCGCCACCGGCACCTCCAAGGACCTGACCCGCGAGGACAGCGAGCACCTGGCCGCCGTGGCCTCGGGTTTCCACAGCCTCGCCAAGGGCGTCGGCCGCCACTTCGACGTCGGCCAGGTCCGGCAGACGGTGGTGGAGCTCGACGAGGCGTTCCTCTTCGTCACCGCGGCGGGCGACGGCAGCTGCCTTGCCGTGCTCGCCGACGCCGACTCCGACGTGGGCCAGGTCGCCTACGAGATGACGCTGATGGTCAAGCGGGTGGGTGTCCACCTCGCCACCGCGCCGCGGACCGGTCAGGCCGCCGGGGGGTGAGAGGCTGCCATGAGTGATTCACTCCGGAACAGCCGCACCTCGCACCACTGGATCGACGCGGACGCCGGTCCCGTGGTCCGTCCGTACGCCATGACGCGCGGCCGCACCGCGCACGACAGCCGCCACCGGCTCGATCTGATCGCGCTCGTCGTGCCCGATGCGTCCGCCGCCGACCCCGGTCACGACCAGACGCTGTCCCCGGAGCACGTCGAGATCGTCGAACGCTGCGGCGGCACACCCCAGTCGATCGCCGAGCTCGCCGCCGGACTGGACCTGCCCGTGGGCGTGGTGCGGGTCCTGGTCGGCGACCTCGTCGACGACGAACTCGTCCACGTAACCCGTCCCGTTCCCCCGGCCGAGCTGCCGGACGTGAGCATTCTGCGCGAGGTGATCAATGGCCTTCGGGCGCTCTAGCCGCCGAGAGGCACCGCCGGAGCCGGTGACTCTGAAGATCCTGGTGGCGGGCGGCTTCGGCGTCGGCAAGACCACCCTGGTCGGCGCCGTCAGCGAGATCAGACCCCTGCGCACCGAGGAGACGCTCAGCGAGGCGGGGCGGCCCGTCGACGACCTCTCCGGCGTGGAGGGCAAGACGACGACCACGGTCGCCATGGACTTCGGGCGGATCACCCTCCGCGACGACCTGGTGCTCTACCTCTTCGGCACTCCTGGACAGGACCGCTTCTGGTTCCTGTGGGACGAACTGGCGCAGGGGGCGCTCGGGGCGGTCGTCCTCGCCGACACCCGCCGCCTGGAGGACTGTTTCGCCGCCATCGACTACTTCGAGCGCCGGAACATTCCGTTCGCCGTCGCCGTCAACTGCTTCGAGGGGGCGAACCGGTATCCCGCGGAGACCGTACGGGCGGCCCTGGACCTCGACGCCGAAGTTCCGCTGCTGATCGGCGACGCGCGCGAACGCGAGTCGGTCAAGGAGATCCTGGTGGCCGTCGTGGAACACGCGTGGGCCCGCGCCGACCGGGCCCGCGAGCCCGCCACCACCTGACCGCACACCCACAGGACACGGCCCGTACCCCCACCGACAGGGGTACGGGCCGTGCGCCTGAAGGGCGTCCCGCGGGGGGCGCCGGCGCGGTGTGCCTGAAGCGTGCGTCCCGCTCGGTGAGCACTGCAGGGCGTCCGCGCGGGAGCCGCCGGCGCGGTCTCAGCTCCCGCCGGGCTCCTCCTCCCAGCCGAAGCTCTTCTCCACCGCCTTGCGCCAGTTGTGGTACTCGCGCTCGCGCACCTCGGCCTCCATCCGCGGCGACCACTCCACGTCGCGCCGCCAGTGGGCCTTCAGTTCGTCCAGGTCCGACCACACACCGGTCGCGAGGCCGGCCGCGTACGCGGCGCCCAGACAGGTCGTCTCGGAGACCTTCGGCCGGATCACGGGCACGGCCAGCACGTCCGCCTGGTGCTGCATCAGCAGGTTGTTGGCGGTCATTCCGCCGTCGACCTTCAGCGTGGTGATCCGCACGCCGGAGTCCTGGTACATCGCGTCGACGACCTCGCGCGTCTGCCAGCTCGTCGCCTCCAGCACGGCCCGCGCCAGGTGCGCCTTGGTGACGTACCGGGTGAGTCCCGTGATCACCCCGCGCGCGTCGGAGCGCCAATAGGGCGCGTAGAGGCCGGAGAAGGCGGGCACGATGTACGCGCCGCCGTTGTCGTCGACGCTCGCGGCCAATGTCTCGATCTCGCCTGCCGACCGGATGATCCCGAGCTGGTCGCGGAACCACTGCACCAGTGCCCCGGTGATCGCGATCGATCCCTCCAGGCAGTACACGGGGTTCTCGTCGCCGATCTTGTAGCCGAGCGTGGTGATCAGCCCGCTCTTCGAGGGCACGGGCCGGTTTCCGGTGTTGAGCAGCAGGAAACTGCCGGTGCCGTACGTGTTCTTGGCCGTACCGGTGTCGTAGCACGCCTGGCCGAAGACGGCGGCCTGCTGGTCGCCGAGCGCGGAGGCCACCGGGACGCCGGAGAGCTGGCCCACGGCGGTGCCGTACACCTCGGCGGACGACCTGATCTCCGGAAGGATCGCCTCCGGCACGTTCATCGCCGACAGGATGGCCGGATCCCAGCGCAGGGTCTCCAGGTCCATCAGCATGGTGCGCGAGGCGTTGGTGACGTCCGTGACGTGGACGCCGCCGTCGGTGCCGCCGGTGAGGTTCCAGATCAGCCAGGAGTCGATGGTGCCGAAGGCGATCTCGCCGCGCTCGGCGCGGGCGCGCAGCCCCGGCACGTTGTCCAGCAGCCACGCGGCCTTGGGCCCGGAGAAGTAGCTGGCGAGCGGCAGGCCGGTGGTGTCGCGGAAGCGGTCCTGGCCGTCCGCGCCGCCGAGTTCACGGCAGAGCGCCGCGGTGCGGGTGTCCTGCCAGACGATCGCGTTGTGCACCGGCTTGCCGGTGGCCCGGTCCCACAGGACCGTCGTCTCGCGCTGGTTGGTGATGCCCAGCGCGCTCAGCTGGCCGGCCCGCAGCCCCGCCTTCGCGAGGGCACCCGCCACCACCGCCTGCACCTTGGACCAGATCTCGGTCGCGTCGTGCTCGACCCAGCCGGGCCTGGGGAAGATCTGGCGGTGTTCGCGCTGGTCGACGGCGACGATCTCGCCGTCCTGGTTGAAGACGATGCAGCGGCTGGACGTGGTGCCCTGGTCGATAGCGGCGACGAACCTGTCGGTCATGACGTCCCCTTACGTCCCCTTGTCGAAGCGGCCCCGAGGCCGGGAGGCATGCGGCTAGAAGGCCGCGTTGAAGATCAGGCCCGCCAGCAGTCCGCCGACGAGGGGCCCGGCGACGGGCACCCACGAGTAACCCCAGTCGGACGTCCCCTTGTTGGGGATCGGCAGCAGGGCGTGGACGATGCGCGGACCGAGGTCGCGGGCCGGGTTGATGGCGTATCCGGTCGGTCCGCCGAGGGACAGGCCGATGCCGACGACCAGGAGGGACACCAGCAGGATGGAGATGCCGGATCCGTAGATTCCGGCGTCCTGGCCCGGTATCTGGCCCACTCCGATGCCGTCGTTCTTCCCGAAGGCGAGGATCGGCAGCACCAGTCCGACCGTGGCGATGATCTCCGTGACGACGTTGGCGGCCGGTTTGCGGATCTCCGGGCCGGTGGAGAAGATCCCCAGTGTCGGCTGTGCGGTCTTGATGTCGGCGTTCGCCTGGAACTGGGCGTAGTAGACGAGATAGGCGAGTACGGCGCCGATGATCGCGCCCACCATCTGCGACGCGATGTAGAGCGGCACCTTGCCCCAGTCCCCGGTGTCGACGGCGACGCCGACGGTCACGGCCGGGTTGAGGTGCCCGCCGGACAGGGGAGCCGCGGTGTAGGCGCCTGCCAGCACACCGAAGCCCCAGCCGAAGGCGATGACGACCCAGCCGGCTGCCCTTGCCTTGGAGTGGTGCAGTGTGACGGCGGCGCAGACACCCGCGCCGAAGAGGATGAGGATCGCGGTGCCGATGACCTCACCGAGGAATATGTCTCCGTTGCTCATGGCGGCTCCTTTGCCCTGGTCCCGGGGCCCGGCCCCGTTCCTCCGTGCAGGGTGCGTGCTCCATGGCGTGCCATGGCTGCGGACCCGGAGGCAGGGGAGATCCCCGGCCCGCCCGGCGTCCGTGACGAGCGTGGTGAGCGTGCCGAAGTGCGGCGATGCCGATGAGGAGGCAGTTTTCCCCTGCCGTGTTGGGGCGTCAAGGTCGCGGACAGCATGCGCAGTTCACGGCGGGCGCTGGACACGGCGGGCTGGAACGTCAAGAGCGGGACGGGTCTGGGGAGGCGGTAACGCCGGGAGCCGGACAGGCCGTGGCGGGCGGGAACGTCAAGAGCCGGACAGGCCCTGGGGACGGAAGCGTTCAGGAGCCGGACAGCCCCTGGGGGCGGGAACACGAAGAGCCGGACACCCCCCGGGCAGGCGGGGACGTCAGGAGCCGGCCGCCCTTAGCGCACGGCCACGACCGCCGAACCGTGCCCGAACAGCCCCTGGTTCGCCGTGATCCCGACACGGGCGCCCGGCACCTGCCGTGCTCCCGCCGTGCCGCGCAGCTGCCAGGTCAGCTCGCACACCTGGGCGATGGCCTGGGCGGGCACGGCCTCGCCGAAGGAGGCCAGCCCCCCGCTCGGGTTGACCGGCACCCGCCCGCCCGGGGACGTGACCCCGGCCCGCAGCAGCGCCGCGCCCCCGCCCTCCGCGCAGAGCCCGATGTCCTCGTACCACTGCAGTTCGAGGGCCGTGGACAGGTCGTACACCTCGGCAAGCGAGAGGTCCTCCGGACCGATCCCCGCCTCCTCGTACGCGGCTCGCGCGATCGACGCCCGGAAGGAGAGCGGGGGAGGGCACACCGCGACCGCCGAGTCCGTCGCGATGTCCGGCAGGTCGAGCGCAGCGCGCGGATAGACCGGGGTGACGGTGGAGACCGCGCGGACGCGCACCGGATCGACCACCCCGTGCCGGCGGGCGAAGTCCATGCTCGACAGCACCAGCGCCGCGCCCCCGTCCGAGGTCGCGCAGATGTCGAGCAGCCGCAGCGGATCGGCGACCACCGCGGAGGCGGCCACCTCCTCGGCCGTGACGGCCTTGCGGTAGCGGGCGTACGGATTGAGCGCGCCCGCGGCGGCGTTCTTCACCTTGACCAGCGCGAAGTCCTCCGGCGTGTCCCCGTGGACGGCCATACGGCGCCGGGCGTACAGACCGAAGTAGGCGGGGTTGGTCGCTCCCAGCACCCGGAAGCGCAGCCAGTCCGGGTCGTCGGGACGCTCGCCGCCCGCAGGCGCGAAGAATCCCTTCGGCGCCGACTCCGAGCCCACGACCAGCACCACGTCCGCCTGCCCGGCGAGGATCTGCGCGCGTGCCGCGGCGATCGCCTGCGCGCCCGAGGCGCAGGCCGCGTACACGCTGGTGACCTTCGCCCCCTGCCAGCCGAGGGCCTGCGCGAACGCCGAGCCCGCCACATGACCCGGGTAGCCGCCGCGCACGGTGGCCGCGCCGACCACCGACCGCACACGCCGCCACTCGACACCCGCGTCGGCGAGCGCCGCCCGCGCAGCGGCAATTCCGTACCGGACGAAGCCGTGTCCCCACTTGCCCCACGGGTGCATACCGGCACCGAGCACGGCCACGTCCCCGCTCACGACGCCGCCACAGGACACCAGTGCCAGGTGGCCGGGCCGGTGCCGTCGCCCTCGTCCAGCACGCCCGGCACGACCTCGACCTCCATCCCGACGGCGAGGTCGCGGGGGGTGATGCCGGGTGCCGCCCGGCCGAGGACGATCATCCGCTCGGCCGCGAGCTCCACGGCGACCAGGGTGTACGGCCGCCATGGGGCGTCCGGGTCGAAGACGTAGGGCGCCGGGGGCCGGTAGCGGCTGTCGGTGTACGACCACACCGTGCCCCGCTTGGACAGCGGCACCTCGACCGGCTCGCCGCCCTCGCAGGCCGGGTTGCGGCAGAACGCGTCCTCGCGGGGGAAGAAGACCGACGCACAGGCGGTGCACCGCGTGCCCAGCAGCCGGAAGTCCTCCTCACCGCCCTGGTCGGTGAACCATCGGGCCACCACGGGTGTGCGTGTCACGACCCCTCCCCGGCACAGAGAACTGACGGATCGTCAGAAGTGTGCCATGCCGGGCCGGGACCGTCAGCGGTTCTCGGCGAGCCACTTGGCGGCGATCTCCGCCAGCTCCCCGTCCCGGCCCGCCACCATCATCCGGATCATCTGCGCGTCACCGCGCAGCGACCAGGCCGGATGCCCGAACGTGGCCGGGTTGTTCTTCTCGATGAGGAAATGGGCCGGCCAGGCCGTCCCGTAACCGATCAGCGGGAGGGCGGCCGCGTACCGCAGCCGCCCCCGTGCCAGGCCGTACACACTGATCGCGAGCCCCGCCAGGGTGCCCGCCACATGCACCCATCGAGTAGCGGCCCGCGAGTGCATCGCCACGTAGTACGGCCAGAACTCCTCGTACGTATCGAACGTCTGCTGCGCCATGACCGCACCGTAACGGCCCGGCGCTCCCGCGTCAGCCCGCCCGGTGCCCCGCGACCGAGCGCCGCGCCACCGGGAAGTCGAAGTACGTGTCCGGGAACGGCTCCGGCTTGTACGTGAAGTGCCACCACTCCTCCGGCAGATTCACGAACCCCTGCGCGGCCAGAGTCCCCTTCAGCAACTGGCGGTTGGCGCGCTGGGCCGCGGTCGTCCGGGGATCGTCGGTGTGCGACAGCGTGTCGAAGCAGTCGTAACCGGTGCCCATGTCGACGGAGTTGTCCGGGAAGCGCTCGGACTGCGGCGCGTAGCACGCCGTCAGAGGCTCGCCCGGCTCATACGCCCGGGTCGGCTCGGCGGGCAGCTTCACGATCGTCAGGTCCACCGTGCTGCCCCGGCTGTGCCCGGACTTCTCCGCGATGTAACCGTCCGCGAACAGACGCGACTTGTCGACCCGCGGGTAGAACTCCTGCTTCATCGCCTCGTCGTCGAGGTCCTTCGCCCAGCGCACGAAGTGGTCGACCGCCCGCTGCGGCCGGTAGCAGTCGTACACCTTCAGCGAGTAGCCCTGCCGCAGCAGCTGGGACTGCGCCCGGGCCAGCGCCTCGGCGGCCGGCCTGGTCAGGATGCACAGCGGCCGGCGATACCCGTCGACGGGCACGCCGACGAAGTTGTGGTCCGTCGTGTAGCGCATCTCCTCGATGATCGTCGGCGCGACCGAGCGCAGCGACACGAACTCCCGCGGCGCCTTCGGTTCGGGAGTCGCCTGAGCGACGGGGGCGGCCGGTGCGACGGCGAGCAGCCCGGCGGCCGCCACGGTCAGAGCGCGGAAAGCGGAACCAAGTCGAGTCATGCGCACACCGTTTATCACTTCCCGCCGTGGCGGGAAAGAGTGATCGGATACAGTCCGCCCGTGTCCAAGGACTCCCACTGCGGCCACTGCGGAGCGCCGTACGGCTCTCCAGTCGGCTGGCCCCGCACCTGCCCCGCCTGCGGTGAGACCGCGTACCGCAACCCCCTGCCCGTCGCCGTCGCCCTGCTGCCCGCCTACGACGACCGGGGCACGGGACTCGTCGTCATCACCCGCACCATCGAACCCGCCCGCGGCGGCACCGCACTGCCCGGCGGCTTCATCGACCACAGCGAGGACTGGCGGCACGCGGTCGTGCGCGAACTCGCCGAGGAGACCGGCATCGAGGCGCCGCAGCACGAGGTGCGCCTCGCCGACGCACTCAGCTCGCCGGCCGGGCACCTGCTGCTCTTCGGACTGCTGCCCGCCCGCCCCTCGGCCGCGCTGCCACCGCCCCGGCCCACCGAGGAGACCGACGGCTGGCACCTGCTGCGCGGCCCCGCCGAGCTGGCCTTCCCCCTCCACACCGTCGCGGCCGCCAACTGGTTCAGGGGCTCGTACACACGGTGCTGAGCGGCGCCGCCGTCAGCCGAGACGTCAGTCGAGCCCCGTACCCGCACCGGCCCCGCCGTCAGTCGAGCGCGCGCACCCGCACCGGCCCCGCGTCAGCCGAGACCTCAGTCGAGCCCGCGCACCCGCACCGGCTCCTCGACCGCCACCCGACCCTCGTCCGTGACCCGCTCCACCACCACACGGCCGTCCACCAGACGCGTCGCGTACCGCTCGATCCGCGACAGCGCCCAGCCCTCACCGGTGTCGCGCACCACCAGACCACCGCCCTTGCGCCCGGCGGCGGGCGCCCACGCCTCCAGCTCCACCCGGCCGTCCCCGTCCTGCACCGCGAGCACCGTCCCCGCCCGCGCCAGCACGGGGATCCGGGACACCGGGGCGTCCACCAGCACCTGGGCCGGGCCCTCGTACGCACGGCCCGTCGCCGTGTCGTACCAGCGCCCCCGCGGCAGCCGCACCGCCCGCCGGTCCGCCCCGGGCTCCAGCACCGGCGCCACCAGCAGCGAGTCGCCCAGCAGGAACGCGTCCTCGCAGTCCCGCAGCACCCGGTCCTCGGGACAGCCCCACCACAGCGGCCGGGCGTACGGCGCACCGGTCAGCCGCGCCAGCTGCGCAAGACCGACCAGATACGGCCGCAGCCGCTCCCGCTCCCGCAGCACCGCCCTCGCATGCGCCAGCACCTCGGACCCGAACTCCCACGGCTCCGCGTCCCGCGTCCGCTCGCCCGTCGCCCCCGTGCGCAGCAACGGGAGATACGCGGCCAGTTGGAGCCGGCGCAGATACAGCTCCGCCGGCATGCCGGGAACGGGCCCCGCCTCCGCCCCCGCGAACGGCACCCCGCACACCCCGAGCCCCAGCACCATCGCCAGCGAGGCACGCAGTCCCGGCCACCCCTCCGGCACCGGCCCGGCCCACACACCGCCGTACCGCTGCACCCCGGTCCAGCCGGAGCCGGAGACGAGGAACGGCCGCTCCTCGGGACGCACCCGGCACAGGCCCTCGTACGCGGCGCGCGCCATCGCCAGCCCGCCCACGTTGTGTGCCTCCCGATGGTCCCCGCCACGCCCCTCCAGCACATGCCGGGCCGAACGCGGCAGAGCCATGGCGCCGAACAGCGACGCGGCCCACGGCCCGTCCGACTCGTGCCACATCCCCGAGAAGCCCTGGTCCACCAGCTCGCCGTACAGTTCCCCCCACCACATCCGGGTTCGCGGATCCGTGAAGTCCGGATGCACGCGGTCGCCCGGGGCCGCCACGCCACGGACCTCACCGCCGCGCGCGTCCCGCACGAACGCCCCCGCGCGCACCCCGGCCTCGTACACCTCGTCCCCCGGCCGCGCCGCGACGGTCGGACCGACGACACGGACCAGCCGCACCCCGTCCTCCCGCAGATCCTTCGCCAGCGCGGGCAGATCCGGGAACCGCGCCTCGTCCACGCCGAACGACCCCGCCGCATCCGCGGCCGGTCCGCCGCGGACAGGGCCGGTCCCGCGACGACCCGGCCCGCCCGGGTCCGCCGGACGCCCACCGCCCGCGCCGAGATGCACCGCCGACAAGGGCAGCCCCCGCTCCCGGTACGCGGCCACCAGGCGCCGCACCGCCTGCTCGTCGTCCGCCCCACCGCCCGCGTGCTGAAGCCCGAGCGCCCATGAAGGCGGCAGCGCGGGAGCACCCGTGAGCTGCGCGAAACCACTCATCACCCGCGCCGGAGTGCCCACCAGCACCCAGCTGCGCAGCGGCCCGCCGTCCATCCGCAGCTCGACGGCTCCCGGCCGGTCGTGCCCCGAGCCCGCACCCTCCTCACCCTCCCGCACCGTGACCCGCCCGCCCCACGACGTGTCGTGGAACGCCAGATGCGTCCCGGCATCGGCGACCACCATCTGCACGGGCATCGTGATGTGCGGAGCATCCCCCTCCGGCCCGGCGCCCCCGCCGGGACCGCGGTTCCACAGCGCGTACGTCCCCCCGTGCAGCCGCAGCCCCGAGCCACGGCCGCCCAGACCGAACACCCGCGCGTCGGCGCCGACCTCGCTGCGCTGCACCCAGCGCGCCGGACCGCCGCCCCCGGCCGGCTCCCACCAGCGCGGCGGCAGATCCCGGCGAAGGACCACGCCGCCCGGAGTACGGATCTCCACCGCGCCGTGCCGGGACACCTCGACGGTCACCCGCTCCGAGACCACCCGCCAGCCGCCGTCCTTGTCCGGTTCCAGACCGGCCCGCAGATCGGGCTCCGGAGGCGGCCCGGCCAGCCCGTACGACGGCAGCGGCTCCGCGCCGTCCCAGCCCCGGAACACCGCCCCGCCCGTCGCGACCACGATGCGCAGCTCGGAACGGGCGAACCGGACGACCCCGCCGCCCGGCAGCGGCTGCGCCACCACCGCCGCCCCCGGCACCCGGGCGCGCTCCGCACCCCTGGCCGGCAGTTCCCGCGCATCCGCCCGGCCCCGGCGCCACGCGGAGCGCGCCGCCCGCAGCCCCTGAACCGAGCCGACATTCCTCACCGAGCGCACCAGGTCACGACCGTCCATGCGGATCACCCTGCCACCCGCCCGAGGGATCAGAGACCGTGTTCAACTGCCGTTCACCCGTGGTGGGAGCACATATGCGCTCCGCCGACCATGGGCGGGGAGCCCTGGTGCGAAAGACGATCACATGGCATCGTCCCTGTCAGCCCGCGTCCGCGCACACCCCGCCCGCCCGCGGGCCGCGCAGACACCGCGCACCGACCGCGTAGAGAAAGCCCGGGAGCCGACCCATGACCTCAGCAGCGAAATCCGCCCCGCTCTGGCAGCCCGACGCCGACCGCATCGCGGCCGCCCGCGTCACCCACTTCCAGTCCTGGGCCGCCGAGCGCTACGGAGCACCGGCCGAGGGCGGCTACCCGGCGCTGCACCGCTGGTCCGTCGACGAGCTCGAGACGTTCTGGAGTGCCGTCGCCGACTGGTTCGACATCCGCTTCTCCACCCCGTACGAGCGCGTACTCGGCGACCGGTCGATGCCCGGCGCCCAGTGGTTCCCCGGCGCCACCCTCAACTACGCGGAACACGCCCTGCGCACCGCCGAAGACCCTGCCCGGGCACACGACCCCGCGCTGCTGCATGTGGACGAGACACATGAGCCCACGCCCATCAGCTGGACCGAGCTCCGCCGCCAGGTCGGCGCACTCGCCGCCGAACTGCGCGCCCTCGGCGTACGCCCCGGCGACCGCGTCAGCGGATACCTGCCCAACATCCCCCAGGCCGTCACCGCCCTGCTCGCCACCGCGGCAGTCGGCGCCGTATGGACCTCCTGCGCCCCCGACTTCGGCGCACGCAGCGTCCTCGACCGCTTCCAGCAGGTCGAACCGGTCGTCCTCTTCACCGTCGACGGCTACCGCTACGGCGGCAAGGAACACGACCGCACCGAGACCGTCGCCGAGCTCCGCCGCGCACTGCCCACCCTGCGCGCCGTCGTCCACATCCCCCTGCTCGGCACGGAGGCCCCGGACGGCGCCCTTGACTGGTCCGCCGTCACCGCCGGCGACGCCCACCCGGTCTTCGAGCAGGTCCCCTTCGACCACCCGCTGTGGGTCCTGTACTCCTCCGGCACCACCGGACTGCCCAAGGCCATCGTCCAGTCCCAGGGCGGCATCCTCCTCGAACACTTCAAGCAGCTCGGCCTCCACTGCGACCTCGGCCCCGGCGACCGGTTCTTCTGGTACACCTCCACCGGCTGGATGATGTGGAACTTCCTCGTCTCCGGCCTGCTCACCGGCACCACCGTCGTCCTCTACGACGGCAGCCCCGGCCATCCCACCACCGGCGCCCAGTGGAGCGTCGCCGAACGCACCGGCGCCACCCTCTTCGGCACCTCCGCCGCCTACGTCATGGCCTGCGCCAAAGCCGGCGTCCACCCCGCCCGCGACCACGACCTCTCCAAGGTCGCCTGCGTCGCCACCACGGGATCCCCCCTGCCGCCCGACGGCTTCCGCTGGCTCCACGACGAGCTGGCCGACGACGTCTGGATCGCCTCCGTCAGCGGCGGCACCGACGTCTGCAGCTGCTTCGCCGGCGCGGTCCCCACCCTCCCCGTCCACATCGGCGAACTCCAGGCCGCCTGCCTCGGCACGGACCTCCAGTCCTGGGACCCCCAGGGCAAGCCGCTCATCGGCGAGGTCGGCGAACTCGTCGTCACCAACCCCATGCCCTCCATGCCCATCCGGTTCTGGAACGACCCCGACGGCAGCCGCTACCGCGACAGCTACTTCGAGATGTACCCCGGCGTCTGGCGGCACGGGGACTGGATCACCATCAGCGAAACCGGCTCCGTCGTCATCCACGGCCGCTCCGACTCCACCCTGAACCGCCAGGGCGTACGGATGGGATCCGCCGACATCTACGAGGCGGTCGAACGCCTGCCGGAGATCCGCGAGTCCCTCGTCATCGGACTGGAGGAACCGGACGGCGGCTACTGGATGCCCCTGTTCGTCCACCTCGCCGAAGGCGCCGCACTCGACGACGCCCTCAGGGACCGCATCAAGCGCACCATCCGCGAAAACCTCTCGCCGCGCCACGTCCCCGACGACATCATCGAGGTCCCCGGCGTGCCCCACACCCTCACCGGCAAGCGCATCGAGGTCCCCGTCAAGCGCCTCCTCCAGGGCACGGCGCTGGAAAAGGCGGTCAACCCGGGATCGGTCGACAACCTCGAACTCCTGCGCTTCTACGAGGAACTGGCCCGCTCCCGCAGGTAGTCCCCCGCCCGGGCGCCGCCGACGGGCGGCGCCCGGGACGCCCGGCCGCCGTTGTCAGTGCCACCACCTACCGTGAGTGAGCAGTGACCAACAGCGCTCAGGGGGAAATCAGCATGGCGCACACCAGCAGGTCCAAGCGGCCCGGCACCCACGCATCGATGCGGCGCACCCTGCGCCGCGAAGTCCCCAGCACCGTCGGCATCCTCGCCGACGCCCGCGACTTCACCGCGATGCGCCGCTACCGCAGCTTCACCTTCGACGACCACACCACCTACCTCCGCCAGGCCGAGCACCTGCTGAAGACGCTCGCCACCCGGCAACTGCACACGACGATCGCCCTCTTCGACCCCGACGAATACGCGGAGTTCTGCACCGAGACCGGCCTCGACGCCGACACCGCGGAGGCCCGCAGCCGCTTCACCGCCGAGCTCGCCAGCCGCGGCCCCACCGTGCCCTACACCGGACAGCCCCTGGCCGAGCTGCTGCCCCGGCTCATCAACAAGGCCGTCCGCCAGGCCACCTGGCAGTACGCGACCCTGCTGCTCGCCGACCTCGGCGCCTGCGCCGACTGCGGCCAGGACATCGGACGCTCCGCGTTCGACCGGGCGTCCCGGATCCTCATGAGACTCCTCGAAGTCGCCGGACCCGGCACGCACCACCTCGTATGCAGCGTCCCCGGCCCCGACGAACAGCTCATCGCCGTGCTGCACGCCCAAGGGTCCGCCACGTCCTCCGCCGAGCTCGACGCCGACGAAGGCGCCGAATTCGTCACCGTCCTCGCGGCGGGAATCGCGCTCGAAACCACCGGCGGAGTCGTCCTGCGCACCAGCAGCCCCGGCAGCCCGGACCACCTCCACGGCTGGCGCCTCGACCACGGACGGCTGATCCCGCTCACCGCCGGAGAGGTCTTCAGCGCCTACTGCACCGACGCCGCCACCGGCGAGCCGCTGTCGCCCGAACCCGGCGTCGAATACTGCGCCGGCTTCCCCGTCACCACCGACGACCCGGACGCCCACCACTGACCGGCCGACGAACGGCGAAGGGGGCCTCCCGCCACCTGGCGGAAAGCCCCCTTCTCCAGACCCGGCCGACGACTACTCGCCGGACAGCACCGCCTGGGCGGCCAGTCGCGCCTCCTCGGCGGTGTCGGCAGCCCGGGCCGCCGCCGCGGCCCGCTCGCACTGAGCGAGCGTGTACTTCGCCAGCGTCGCCCGTACGTAAGGAATGGACGCGGCGCCCATCGACAGCGACGTGACACCCAGACCCGTCAGCACACACGCGAGCAGCGGATCGGAGGCCGCCTCACCGCACACACCACAGCTCTTCGCCTCGGCCTTCGCGGCCTCCGCGGCCAGCGCCACCAGATCCAGCAGCGCCGGCTGCCACGGGTCCTGCAGCCGCGAGACCGCACCCACCTGACGGTCGGCGGCGAACGTGTACTGGGCGAGGTCGTTGGTCCCCAGCGACAGGAACTCGACCTCCTGCAGGATCGCCCGCGCCCGCAGCGCGGCGGACGGGATCTCCACCATCGCCCCGAACTTCGCCTGCAGCCCCGCCTCCCGGCACGCATCCGCGAACGCCTTGGCGTCCGTACGGTCCGCCACCATCGGCGCCATGACCTCCAGGTACACGGGCAGACCCTGCGCCGCCTTCGACAGCGCGGACAGCTGCGTCCGCAGCACCTCCGGGTGGTCCAGCAGCGAGCGCAGCCCGCGCACACCCAGCGCCGGGTTCGGCTCGTCGGCGGGCGTCAGGAAGTCGAGCGGCTTGTCGGCACCCGCGTCGAGGACGCGCACCACGACCCGCCCCTCGGGGAACGCCTCGAGCACCTGGCGGTACGCCTGGACCTGCTTCTCCTCCGACGGCGCCTGCTTGCTGTCGTCGAGGAAGAGGAACTCGGTACGGAAAAGACCGACGCCCTCGGCACCGGCATCCACCGCCGCCGGCACGTCCGCGGGACCGCCCACGTTCGCCAGCAGCGGCACCTTGTGCCCGTCCGACGTGGCACCCGGACCGCTCGACGCCGCAAGAGCGGCCTTGCGCTCGGCGGCGGCCCGCTCCATCTCGGCCCGCTTCGCGGCGCTCGGCTCGACGAAGATCTCTCCCGTGCTGCCGTCCACCGCGATGAGCGTGCCCTCGGCCAGCTCACCGGCGCCCGGCAGAGCCACGACGGCGGGGACGCCCAGCGCCCGCGCCAGGATCGCGCTGTGACTCGTCGGCCCGCCCTCCTCGGTCACGAAACCGAGCACGAGCGCCGGGTCCAGCAGCGCGGTGTCCGCCGGCGCCAGGTCACGCGCGATCAGGACGTACGGCTCGTCACTGTCCGGCACACCCGGCATCGGCACCCCGAGCAGCCGGGCCACGATCCGGTTCCGTACGTCGTCCAGGTCCGCGACCCGCCCGGCCAGATACTCACCGGCACCCGCCAGCAGAGCACGGTAGGCGGCGAACGCGTCGTACACGGCACGCTCGGCCGTGCTGCCGACGGCGATCCGACGCTCCACGTCCGCCATCAGCTCGGGGTCCTGCGCCATCATGGCCTGCGCCTCGAGCACGGCCTGCGCCTCGCCGCCGGCGAGATTGCCCCGGGCGATCAGATCGGCGGCCACGGCCTCGACCGCCTTACGCGCCCGCCCCTGCTCCCGCCCGGCGTCCTCAGCCGGTATCTGCTTGGCCGGCGGCTCGAGAACCGCCGTGCCCATGTGCCGCACCTCGCCGATCGCCACCCCGTGGCTCACGCCGACGCCTCGCAGCGTTGTCTCCATGTCACCCGTCTCCGATTGAGCGGCGATCCGTGCCGCCGCGGTCGATGTCGAACTCGCCGTCACCGGCGTGCGGCGGTCACTGCCAGCCGAAGAGGCTGTCGCCGGACTTCACGTCGCCGTCCTCACGGACGTCGGAGAGGGAGTCGGGAGTGGCCTCGAGCGCCACGACCGGACAGATCGGCGACTTCCCGGCTGCCTCGACGGCCGCAGGGTCCCACCGGACCACAGCCTGTCCGCGCTGCACGGTGTCGCCCTTGCTGACAAGCAGTTCGAACCCTTCACCGTTGAGCTGCACGGTGTCGATGCCGAGGTGCGTCAGTACGCCGTGCCCCTCGTCGTCGACGACCACAAACGCGTGCGGGTGGAGCGAGACGACGATGCCCGCGACGGGGGAGACGGCCTCCGAAGCCCCGCGCTCGGGATCGATGGCAGTCCCAGGACCGACCATCGCGCCGGAGAACACGGGATCGGGCACGGCCGCGAGCCCGATGGCCCGTCCGGCGAGAGGGGACGTCACTGTGGTCATGGAGCCTCCCAGGGCGGGGATTTCCTGCTGCGCCGTCACGGCTTGTACCCGACGACGCACTGTTCTGCAGGGTATGTCATATGAAGTCCTAGTTCCGCATGACAGCTACCAGTTGACGGACCTAGGGGAGCACCACAAACGATTTGCCTCGTCTGCGGCCGACCTGTACTGTCGTACCCCTGCCTGGCCCCAACGCGACATCGAGTCGGGGGTCGGCAGCGCTATCAAGCCGAGATCCTAACTGGTCTAAACCACTGCTGTCCGCAGGGTGGTGGTCAGGGGGAGCGGGAAAGCCTGATAGTGTTGGAAACACCGAAGGGAAGCGCCCGGAGGAAAGCCCCAGAGAATGTTCTGCGGGTGAGTACAAAGGAAGCGTCCGTTCCTTGAGAACTCAACAGCGTGCCAAAAATCAACGCCAGATATGTTGATACCCCGTCTCCCTCGGGAGAT
>NZ_JBIBVE010000019.1:0-128766 GCF_043080095.1 Streptomyces sp. NPDC015127 | reverse complement strand
GACGAGCGGACCGGCGACCTCCAGGTGGTGGACGTGACGGCCGCGAACGAGTCGAGAGTCCTCGTCCACGACGCCCACAACCCCAGCCCCACCACGGCCTTCGCACTGTCCCGGCTCGCCGACAACGACACGTTGCACCACACGCCCATCGGCGTCCTGCGCAGCGTGGAGCGGCCCGTCTACGACACGCTCATGGCCGACCAGCTCGAGACGGCCGTCGAGAAGGACGGCAAGGGCGACCTCGCGACGCTCCTCGCCGGCAACGACACCTGGACGGTCGTCGGCTGACACCCGCCTCACGACGCGAAGGGGCCGGGAGCACTGCTCCCGGCCCCTTCGTATGCGACCGTCACGCGCTGTCCGCCGGGCGGGCCTTCCCGTCGTCGTACGCGGCCCGGGCCGCCTGCACCTCGGCCACCCGCCGCTCGGTCCAGCGGGCGAGGTCCCACACCTGCCGGGCGGCCTCCTCGCCCAGCCCGGTGAGCGAGTAGTCGACGCGCGGCGGGATGACGGGCTTGGCGTCGCGGTGCACGAAGCCGTCCCGCTCCAGCGTCTGGAGGGTCTGGGCCAGCATCTTCTCGCTGACGCCGCCGACATGCCGGCGCAGCTCGCTGAAGCGGTACGAGCGCTCCAGCAGGGCGGCGAGCACGAGCACGCCCCAGCGGCTGGTGACGTGCTCCAGGATCAACCGGGACGGGCACATCTCGCGGTTCACGTCGGGGACGGCGGCCCCGTTGCTGCTTACGGCCATGCCAGTACCTTACTTCAAAGTGGGTACTTTCGAATGGTTAGCGCTCACCCTAGGGTGGTTTCACAGACAGATGAAGCACGCGAAACGGAGAAACCACCCATGAGCATCGTTGTCACCGGCGCCACCGGAGCCCTCGGCCGTCTCGTCGTCGAGGAGCTGCTCGACACCGTCCCGGGCGACCGGATCGCCGCGGTGGTCCGCGACGAGGAGAAGGCGGCGGACCTCGCGGCGCGCGGCGTCGAGCTGCGGATCGCCGACTACGGCGACCCGGCCGCCCTGGAGGGGGCCTTCCGCGCCGGTGACCGGGTGCTGCTGATATCCGGCAGCGAGGTCGGCCGCCGCGTCCCGCAGCACGCGGCCGTGATCGAGGCGGCGCGGGCCGCGGGCGTCGCACAGCTCGCGTACACCGGCGTACTGGGCGGACCGGAGGCCGACTTCGACCTGGCGGCCGAGCACAAGGCGACCGAGCGGCTGATCCTCGAATCCGGCCTGCCGTACACCTTCCTGCGCAACGGCTGGTACACCGAGAACTACACGGGCAACCTCACCCCCGTCCTGGAGCACGGCACCGTCGTCGGGAGCGCCGGCGACGGCCGGATCGCCTCGGCCGGCCGCGCCGACTACGCGGCCGCCGCGGCCGCGGTGCTGACGGGCGAGGGCCACCTGGGCGCGGCGTACGAGCTGAGCGGCGACACCGCGTGGTCCCTCGCCGAGTACGCCGCCGAGCTGTCGCGGCAGACCGGCCGGACGATCACGTACACCGAGGTGCCGGCCGAGACGCACCTCGGCATCCTCACCGGCGCGGGCGTCCCGGAGCCGTTCGCCCGCATCCTCGTCGACGTCGACCAGGCCATCGGGCGCGGGCTGCTGGGGCGCACCACGGGCGACCTGGCTCGGGTGACCGGGCGGCCCACAACGCCCCTCGCCGAGACGGTCGCGGCGGCACTGGCCGCCGCCTGACCCGCCCTCCTGCGACCCCGATCCGTCATGACCGTATGGCGATACGGGCATGACATCCTTACCGCGCACGCGTACCTTCTTCAAGGAACGCGCGCGCGGGGCAGGAGGGTCAGTGAAGTCGCACAGCGAACAGCGGGCAGGGTTGCTGTACGGGATCGGCGCCTACGGGATGTGGGGTCTGGTCCCCCTTTTCTGGCCGCTGCTCAAGCCGTCGGCGGCGATGGAGATCCTCGCCCACCGGATGGTGTGGTCGCTGGCCGTCGTGGCGGTCGCACTGCTCGCCCTCAAGCAGTGGGGCTGGATCCGCGAACTGGTGCGGCAGCCGCGCAAGCTGGGGCTGATATCCGTCGCCGCGGCGGTGATCAGCGTCAACTGGGGCGGCTACATCTGGGCCGTGAACGCGGGCCATGTCGTCGAGGCATCGCTCGGCTACTTCATCAACCCCCTGGTCACCATCGCCATGGGCGTCCTGCTGCTCAAGGAACGGCTGCGGCGCGCGCAGTGGGCGGCCGTCGGGATCGGCTTCGCCGCGGTGCTGGTGCTGGCGATCGGCTACGGCAGGCCGCCGTGGATCTCGCTGATGCTCGCGTTCTCGTTCGCCACGTACGGGCTGGTGAAGAAGAAGGTCAACATCGGTGGCCTGGAGTCGCTGGCGGCCGAGACGGCGATCCAGTTCCTGCCGGCGCTCGCCTTCCTGCTGTGGCTGGGCGCGACCGACTCGTTGACGTTCGGCTTCCACGGCACCGGCCATGCGGCGCTGCTCGCCGCGACGGGTGTGGTGACGGCCGCGCCGCTGGTCTGCTTCGGCGCCGCGGCGATCCGGGTGCCGCTGTCGACGCTGGGGCTGCTGCAGTACCTGGCGCCAATCTTCCAGTTCCTGCTGGGGATCCTGTACTTCCACGAGGCGATGCCCGCCGAGCGGTGGGCCGGGTTCGCGCTGGTGTGGCTGGCCCTGACGATCCTGACGTGGGACGCGCTGCGAACGGCCCACCGGAACAAGGCGCAGGCGCTGCGCCTCGCGGCGTCGGCGGCCACGGAGACGACCCCGACCCCGCCGGCCCCGACCCCGACCGCAAACCCCCACCCCGGCGCCTGACCCCGCCGGGGTCTCGGGCCCGCGCGGGTGCGGTTGCCGCCGCGGCGGCACCGGGCAGGAGCCTCGGGGCGACCGCGCCCGCTTCGGCCGCCCACCGGCCCCGGCACCGACCCGGCCGAACCCGGCGCCCTTGAGCCGGCCCCCGGACCGGGGGCTCGGGCTCGCGCCGCCACGAGCCGTCCCCGCCCGGGCGGCACCGGGCAAGGTGCGTCGCGGAGGACCGCGGCCGCGCCCGCCACCGACCGTGCCGAACCTCGCCCCCTTGAGCCGCCCCCCGGTCCGATGCCTCGGGCTCGCACGGCCCGGGGGCCGTTCCCGGCGGAGCCTCGCCCGGCAACGGCCCCGCCCCGCCGAACTGCCAAGAGGCCGTCCACGTGGCCGCGTTCCCGGCCCCGGCCCCGGGCACGGGTGGCCCCAGGGCCCCAGCAATCAGCGCCCCCCACAGCGCGTGCGCCTGCACAGCCCGCCCCGTGGTGCACGTCGGCGCGCCCGGCAGGGCGCAATCGTCACCCGAACGGATCAGCTCCGCCTCTCGGCACAGGCCGCCCCTGATGGCCGGTGTTACCACCGGAAGACCAGGCCCGGTCATACGGACCGCGAAAACCCAGAGAGCGGAGCGAGTGCGTCATGTCACAACCCCTCGCACTTTCGATCAACTTCGGTCAGGGGATCACCGACGCGTGGTCCGCCGTGGCCAAGTTCATCCCGAAGTTCCTCGCCTTCCTGGCGATCCTGATCATCGGCTGGTTCATCGCCAAGGCGATAGCCAAGGTCGCCGACCGCCTTCTGCGCAAGGTCGGCTTCGAGCGCATGGCCGAGCGCAGCGGCATATCGAACACCCTCCGGGACGCCAAGTACGACGCCACCGGCATCATTTGCAAGATCCTCTACTACGCGGTCTTGCTGATCGCCCTGCAGCTGGCCTTCGGTGTCTTCGGACCCAACCCGGTGAGCACGATGATCAACGGCATCGTCTCCTGGATCCCGAAGGCGATCGTCGCCTGTGTCATCGTCGTCGTCGCCATGGCCATCGCCCGCGCCGTCCGCGACATCGTCCAGGGCGCCCTCGGCGAGACCTCGTACGGCAGGGTGCTCGCCACCGTGGCCTGGGGCTTCATCGTGGCGCTCGGCGTCATCGCCGCGCTCAGCCAGGCGCAGATCGCGACCGCGGTCACCGGGCCGGTCCTCATCGCCGTGCTCGCCGCCATGGCGGGCATCGTGATCGTCGGCGTCGGCGGCGGTCTCATCAACCCGATGCGGGAGCGCTGGGAGCGCTGGCTGGCCACCGCCGAGGCCGAGTCGGGCCGCGCCAAGGACACGCTCACCGCCTACCAGCGCGGGCGCGCCGACGCCGCCGCGGGGCAGCCCGTCACCGAGCGCCAGCCGGGCCGCGCCCGCGGCGGGATGGGCGGCAGCCAGGAGATGGGCCGGGGCGAGGACACGCCCCCCGGCACGGGCACCGGCCGCGACCCGATGTGACACCGCCGGGTCCGTGTGGCCCGCGGAGACCGTGCACGGAAACGGACCCGGTCGACATCTGTCGACCGGGTCCGTTTCCGTCGGCTCCGTCAGGCGCCGAGCAGATCGTGCTCGCGGATCAGCCAGCACACCGCCGTGAGCCGCAGCGTGGCGAAGTCGTAGCCGACCGGCTCCGACCAGTCGATCTCCGAGAGCCAGTCGGTGAAGCCCAGCGTGTAGTCCGCGAGATCCTCGCGCCGCACCACGTCGGCCGCCTCTGGCCGTCGCTGCCCGGGCAGCAGCGGCACGAGCGCGTCCCGGACGGCGGCCGCGTGCTGATCGACGGCGGCGACGAGCCCCGGCTCGAAGGCGAACTCCGAGAGCCGGGGCATGTAGGTGGCGGCCACGCCGACCAGAGGGCAGCCGGGCGGCCCGCTGAGGGGCGAAGCGTCCATCCCCCCACGTTAAACCGGGAACAGACCCCTCAAGACGTGACGTCGGTCGCAAAACACCCCGATCCGTCGGCCGCGCCGTCGACCGGTCACGCCCGGCCCCGGTCCACCCCCAGTGCCGCCTCCACTCGCGCGGCCACCGCATTCCAGTGCGCCCTGCGGCGCTCGCGCTCCTCCGCACCGGTCAGCCGCTCCTGGTGGAAGCGGAGCACCGCCCCCTCACCGGAGCGGGCGGCGGACACGGCGACCTGCACGGTGCTCGTGCCGTACGTGACGCGGATGCGGTCACCGGGACGGTAGGAGCGGACCTCGCCCCTGACGCCGTCGGCCGTCTCGTACGCCTCACCCTTCCGCGTGGGCAGCCGGACGCCCTTGCCCAGCCACAACTCCACGCCCTCGGGGCTCGCGAGGAAGTCCCAAACGGCGGCCGGCGGCAGCGGCAGGGTCCGGGACACGCCGATCTCCCAGCCCGCGTCCTTGGTCAGTCCGGTGGTCACGATCCGTCTCCTTCGGCATGGCGGGCGCGGTGCGCCTGGACCTTGTTGCGGTTGCCGCAGTGCTCCATCGCGCACCAGCGGCGGCGGCCGGGCCGCGAGGTGTCGACGAAGAGCAGGGAGCAGTTGTGCGTCGCGCACTCGCGGATGCGGTGCGCGTAAGGCCCCGTGAACAGCTCCACGGCGTCGCGCGCGACGGTCGACAGCAGTTGGGGCACCCCGGCCGCGCCCGGCGCCCACTGCCGCGATCCGTCCGCCGCGATACCGAAGGCCAGGGGCGGCTCGGCGGCGGCCGCGTTGACCGTCGCCACGTCGGCCGGGTCGAGCTCGCGGTCGTGCACCCGGGCGCCGGCCATCCGCCACAGGGCGTCCCGCAGCCGCCGGACCGCCGCCAGAGAGGCGTCGTCGACGTCGAGCCGCAGTCCCCCGGGCAGGCGGCTGGACGCCACCCAGTGCAGCAGGCCGGCCGGCTCGTCGAGCACCTCGTAGCGCGCGAAGTCCCCCGGTCCGCCGGTGGTCAGCAACTCAAGGCAGAGCGCTCCCGGGTCGAAACGGTAGGGACGCCCCTCCCGCGTGCGCAGTACCAGTCCCGGCGTTTCCGTTGCGACCTCACCCATGTAACCACTATAACCGGTTGCCATGACACTGCACTGGAAGCTCGTGATCGACGCCGCGGACCCGCACGCCCAGGCCGACTTCTGGGCCGAGACGCTCGGTTATCTCGTCGAGGACAACAGCCGCCTGATCGAGCAGGTCCTCGCGCAGGGGGCCGCGCCGGTCGAGGTCACCGTGGAATCGCACGGCCGGCGCGCATGGCGCGATCTGGTCGCCGTCCGCCATCCGGACGACCCGTACGACGAGAACAGCGGCATGGGACTCGGGCGGCGCATCCTCTTCCAGCGCGTCCCCGAGGCGAAGACCGTCAAGAACCGCCTCCACATCGACGTGCACGCCGCCCCCGGCACGAGGGACGCGGAGACGGACCGGCTGCGGCGGCTCGGGGCGACGGTCGTGCGGCACGTGAAGGAGCCGGGCGGGGAGTGGGTGGTGATGACGGACCCGGAGGGCAACGAATTCTGCGTGCAGTGAGGGGGGTTCCGGCGTCCGGTACACGAACACGCGTGTCCGGATCCCGCTCTTGACGGCACGTCAAAATCTCACTGACCATTCAGCACGCACAGCGCACGTCAAGCTCCAGCGCCCCGGGCCCCGCCGGCCCGGGGCGTCACGCACGTTCCGTCTCATCCCCGTACGGAATCCGGAGCCCCCACATGAACCTCTCCGTTCCCAGACGCACGCTCGCGGCCGCCGCCTTCGCCCTCGCCGGGCTGCTCGCGGCCGGCGCGCCGGCGGCGACCGCCGCACCCGGCGGCCCGAGCGCCCCGGCGGCCGCGCTCGCCGCACCGGACATACCGCTCGCCAACGTCAAGGCGCACCTGACCCAGCTCCAGTCCATCGCCACCGCCAACGGCGGCAACCGGGCGCACGGCAGGCCCGGTTACAAAGCGTCCGTCGACTACGTGAAGGCCAAGCTGGACGCGGCCGGATTCACCACCTCCGTCCAGCAGTTCACGTACAACGGCACGACGGGCTACAACCTGATCGCCGACTGGCCGGGCGGCGACACCAATCAGACGGTCATGGCAGGCGCCCACCTCGACTCGGTCTCCTCCGGCGCCGGCATCAACGACAACGGCTCCGGTTCGGCCGCCGTCCTGGAGACCGCGCTCGCCGTCTCCCGCGCCCAGCTCCAGCCCGCGAAGCACCTGCGCTTCGGCTGGTGGGGCGCGGAGGAGCTGGGCCTGGTCGGCTCACGGCACTACGTGAACACCCTGCCGTCCACCGAGCGTGCGAAGATCTCCGGCTATCTGAACTTCGACATGATCGGCTCGCCGAACCCGGGCTACTTCGTCTACGACGACGACCCGGCGATCGAGCAGACCTTCAAGGACTACTTCGCCGGGCTCGGTGTCCCGACGGAGATCGAGACGGAGGGCGACGGCCGCTCGGACCACGCGTCGTTCAAGAACGTGGGCATAGCCGTCGGCGGTCTGTTCACCGGCGCGAGCCGCACCAAGACGAGCGCGCAGGCGCAGAAGTGGGGCGGCACCGCGGGCCAGGCCTTCGACCGCTGCTACCACTCCTCCTGCGACACGACGTCGAACATCAACGACACCGCGCTGGACCGCAACAGCGACGCCGTCGCCCATGCGATCTGGGCGCTGTCGGCCGGCACCACCGTCCCGCCCGGCGACTTCTACGAGAGCACCGCGGACGTGGCCGTCCCGGACGCCGGAGCGGCCGTCACCTCGACCGTGACCGTCTCGGGCCGCACGGGCAACGCCCCGGCCGCCCTCAAGGTCGGCGTGGACATCAAGCACACCTGGCGGGGCGACCTGGTGATCGACCTCGTCGCACCGGACGGGACCGCGTACCGGCTGAAGAACTCCAGCGGCAGCGACTCGGCGGACAACGTCATCACGACCTACACGGTGGACGCCTCGGCCGAGGCGGCCAACGGCGCCTGGAAGCTGCGGGTCCAGGACGTGGCGCGGTACGACACGGGCTACATCGACAGCTGGAAGCTCACCTTCTGACGGCCCGGCCCGGCGGGAGCGGACCGCTCGGACGCCCATCCGTGACGTTCTCGGCGGCCCGGGCGCGCCCGGGCCGCCGGACGGATCGACCGCGCCCCGCCGTACGCGGAGTACGGCGGGGCGACGGGGCGGCCGATGCGGCTGCGCCCGACCGGGGGCGGCGCGGGGGCTACTTGTCCTCGTTGGCCGCCTTGACCAGGGCGTCCTTGGTGACGGCGCCGACGTAGACCGTGCCGTCCTCCGTCATGAGCGCGTTGACCAGGCGCGTGGAGAAGACCGTGCCCTGGCCGAACTTCCCGGTGACCTTGTCGCCGAGGGCGTCCAGGAACTGCTGGGCCTCGGCCGGGGCGTCGCCCTTCTGCGCGGCCCCCGCGTCCGCTCCGCCCGGCGCCTCGATCTTGGCGACGGACGTCCAGCCCTCGCCGATGACCTGCGGTCCGGCGAAGTCCGCGAGGCCCTTCTCGAACTCCTCGCCGGCGTGCCGCTGCTCGTCCGCCGACTCGTCGGCCTCCGTCACCTTCGCCCCCTTGGGCGGGGTGAAGTCGAAGGTCGACGCGGCGGGCCGGGAGAAGTCGACCGTGGTGAAGCCCGCGTCGACGACGGCCTTGCCGCCGCTGCTCGGCGTGAGCGTGAACTTCAGCGGGGTGCCGGTCCTCGCGTCGACCGCGATGGTGACCGAACCGACCGTCGAGCCCTTCTGCTCGGGCTTGACGACCAGCTTGTACGCGTCCCGTCCGGCGACCTTGGCGGTGCCGCCCACGGTGATCGACGTGGTGCCCTTCGACGCCTTCAGCACCTCGTCCGCGAAGTCCTTCGGCGTGGTCGGCAGGTCGTCGGCCCGCTTCTCGGCAGCGCCGTCGTGCCCGCTGCCGCCCTTGCCGTCCTCCTCGGCGTGGAAGACCTCGTTCGAGGCGCTGTCGTAGCCCCACACCTCGTCGCCGTTGTGGATCAGGCTGTACTCGTCCGAGTCCCGCACCAGGGAGATCTTCTGGCGGTCCGGGCCGTCGGCGGCGATCCGCAGCGTGTGCGTACCGGACGCCAGCTCGGTCAGCCGGGCCTGCGGGTCGGCCGAGGAGCCCTCGCCGCCGCCCGCGCCCGCGAGGGAGCCGGCCAGACCGTCGAGCGCGGGGAGCCCCAGGTCGGTGGTGATCTTCATGGTGCCGGAGAGCTGCTCGGTGTCGGACGCGGCGATCTTCTCGATCAGCTCCTGTGCCGTGATCTCCGGCAGATCGGGGTCACCGGAGTCGGCGAGCGCCGGGACGAGCCCGATCGTCCCCGCCGCCACCCCGGCCACCACGAGGGGGACGAGATAGCGGGAGGCCTTGCGGCGCCCCGCTGCGAGGCCCTCGGGCGCCTCGGTGGAGTGTGCGCTGTCGTTCGGTGCCATGGTGTGCCCTACCTCCGTGGTTGGTCAGGGGTGGTGTTCACCATCTGACCAAAACGGCAGCGCGGAAGCGTCAGCCCGCGGGCGCAAACCCGTGTACCCCTCCGGTATGACACCGGACCCTCCCAAGTCCCCCGTCCCGTAGGGGTCGAGGAGGTCCATCAGGGGCTCGGTTCTCCCCCTGGCTTCGCCGGGGGGACCCCCACGGGGCGCCTGAGACGGCGTCGACGGTCGATCGTGCTCGACTGCTCTCCCCCAGCTACCTCCCCCTGCGCCCGCAGGGCGTAGGGGGAGTGCCCCCACTCGCAGCCTCCGCGCTCCCCCCGCCTGCGGCGGGAGGTGCCCCCACTCCCTTTCGACGCCGCCGCGCCCCTTCGGCTCCCCCTGGCTTCGCCGGGGGCCCCACGCCCGGGCGGCTCAGCCCGCGCGGTGGACCACCGCGTCGCACAGCTCCTCCAGGGCCGCCTTCGCGAAGCAGTCGGGCAGCGGGGCGAGCATCGCCCGTGCCTCCTCCGCATAGCGGACGGAGTCGAGCCGCGCCTGCTCCAGCGCCGGGTGCTCGCGCAGCCGGCGCAGCACCTCGGCATGCCGCTCGTCGTCGCTGAGGTCGCCGTCGAGCAGCGCGATCAGGTCCAGGTCCTCGGGCCGGCCGTGCGCCGCGGCCGCGGCGCGCAGGTGCAGCACCGGCAGCGTCGGGATGCCCTCGCGCAGGTCGGTGCCCGGCGACTTGCCGGACTCGTGCGAGTCGGAGGCGATGTCGAGGACGTCGTCGGCCAGCTGGAAGGCGACACCGAGCCGCTCCCCGTACTGCGTGAGGACCTCGACGACCCGCTCGTCGGCGCCGGACATCATCGCGCCGAAGCGGCAGGACACGGCGACCAGCGAGCCGGTCTTGCCGGCCAGCACGTCCAGGTAGTGCTCCACCGGGTCGCGGCCGTCGCGCGGCCCCGCGGTCTCCAGGATCTGTCCGGTGACCAGCCGCTCGAACGCCTCCGCCTGGATGCGTACGGCCTCGGGGCCGAGGTCGGCCAGGATGTGCGAGGCGCGGGCGAACAGGAAGTCGCCGGTGAGGACGGCCACCGAGTTGCCCCAGCGGGTGTTGGCGCTGGGCACGCCGCGCCGCACGTCGGCCTCGTCCATCACGTCGTCGTGATAGAGCGTCGCGAGGTGGGTGAGCTCGACCACGACGGCCGAGGGCACGACACCCGGCGCGTGCGGATCGCCGAACTGGGCGGTCAGCATCACGAGCAGCGGGCGGAAACGCTTCCCCCCGGCCCGGACGAGGTGCTGCGCGGCCTCCGTGATGAACGGAACCTCGCTCTTGGTGGCATCGAGCAGGCCCGCCTCGACAGCCGACAATCCGCTCTGGACATCGGCCTCAAGAGCCTGGTCCCGCACGCTCAGCCCGAACGGCCCGACGACGGTCACGAGGGGGTCTCCTGTCTGCTGACGATCACACGGATTGTCGATGTGTCGCTGGATTCACTCAAGTCAGCGTATCCGGTCGCCTTTCGATCACCATGAGCGCCCGCCCGCCACCCCCGGTATGTTCGTGATCAGCCGCAATGAGCTGGAACGGGGCATTTACCCCTGTCCGTGATCGTCCCCGCCGCCCCTCGGCGGGCCGTGCCGCCGAGGTTGAGCCATGCGTATCCGCACTGACTTCCCGTACGAGACGGCCCACGAGGACCTGCGCGTCCGACTCCCCGACGGCATCGCCCTGTACGCACGTCTGTGGCGGCCGGTCACGGACGAGCCCGTGCCCGCCCTGCTCGAGTACGCGCCGGACCGGCTCACCGACGCGACCGCGGTACGCGACGGTGAGCGCCACCCCTGGTACGCGGGCCACGGCTACGCCTGCCTGCGGGTCGACGTGCGCGGGCACGGCAACAGCGAGGGCGTGCCCGGCGTCGTGGGGGACGCGGCCGAGCTCGCTGACGGTGTCGCGGTGATCGAGTGGCTGGCGCGGCAGCCGTGGAGCACCGGACGCGTCGGTCTGATCGGCATGGGCGCGGCCGGCCGGAGCGCGCTGCAGATCGCGGCGCTCGCGCCGCCGGCGCTGCGGGCCGTGGTCGCGGTGTGCGCCGGCGACGACCCGTACGACACCGACGGCCCCTTCCTCGGCGGGGCGGTCACCGGACAGGCGCTGCACTCCCGGGCCGCGGCCCTGCTCGCGCAGGCCGCCCGGCCGCCGGACCCGCTGCACACGGGCGAGGCGTGGCGCGCGCTGTGGCTGCGGCGACTGGAGGCGATCGAGCCCGTCGTCCCCGCGTGGCTCGCGCATCCGCTGCGCGACGCGTTCTGGCGGAGCGCCGGGATCAGCGACGACACGGACGCGGTGCGGGCGGCGGTCCTGGCGGTGAGCGGTCTGCACGACCCCGCCCGGGACGCGGTCCTGCGGCTCGTGGAGCGGCTGCCGGCGGACCGGGTGCGGGGGCTGATCGGGCCGTGGCCGCGCCAGTACCCGGACCGGGACCCCGAGCGGGGGATCGGCTTCCTCCAGGAGACGCTGCGGTGGTGGGACCAGTGGCTGAAGGACCGGGACACGGGCGTGCTGTCCGAGCCTCTGTTGCGCTGGCGGCCCGGGCCCGCAGCGCCGGGGCCCGGCCGCTGGACCGGCGCGGACGCCTGGCCGCCGCCGCACGTCACCGTGGTCCCCTACGCGCTCGGCGGCCCGCCCGGCGCCCCTGGCGCCCCTGGCACTCCTGTTCTCGTGGACTCCCCGCAGCACACCGGGACGGACGCGGGCCGGACGTGTCCCGTGGGCCACGCCGCCGATCTGCCGCCGGATCAGCGGGAGGAGGACGCCCGGTCGGTGTGCTTCGAGTTCCCCGTGGGCACCACGCCCGTCGAGGTCCTCGGGCGGCCCCGGGTCACCCTGCGGCTGCGCCTGGACGCGCCGCACGCACAGGTCGTGGCCCGGCTCTGCGACGTCGCCCCGGACGGCGCCTCCGCGCTGGTCACGCGCGGCGCCCTCGACCTCGCCGCGCGTGCGGGCCGGGAGCGGGCGCTCGCCTGGGCGCCCGGCACGACCGAGGACGTGTCCTTCGAGCTGTCCCTGGCCGCGCACACGTTCGCGCCGGGCCACCGGGTCCGGCTCGCCGTCTCCTCCGCGTACTGGCCCTGGCTGTGGCCCCGGCCGGACGCGGCGGGCTTCACCCTGGACCCGGCGGGCTCGCGTCTCGACCTGCCGGTCCGCGAAGCGGGCGGGCCGAGCGGCGAGTTCGCGGAGCCGGAGCACTCCGAGCCGCCGGCCGTCGCCGTCCCGCAGACCCTCGACGGCGACCGCCCCCGGCTGCTGCTGACACGCGACGTGGCGGCCGGGCTGTGGACCCTGGAGGCGACGCCCCACCGCGGCGGCACGCATGTCCACCCGGACGGCCTGGAGTACACCCAGGAGACCCGTGAGACGTACGCGATCCAGCAGGACGACCCCCTCTCCGCACGCGCCGGCACCACCTGGACGATCCGGCTGCACCGGCCGGAACTCGGCTGGGACGTCCGTGTCGAGACCCGCTCCGCCCTCGACTGCGACGCCACCGGCCTCCTCGCCTCGGACGAGATGGTGTGCCGCGACGGCGACGAGATCGTCTTCCACCGCACCTGGGAGAAGCGCGTGCCCCGCACGGCGCCCTGACGGGGCGACGGCCGGCTCCGGAGCGCGCCGAGTGTGATCCATTGGGCCCTGCCGCGGCGGGCGGGAGGGCACGTAACGTGTCACCCACACCCGTGGAAAGCGAGGCAGGCACCGATGTCCGAGCAGAGCCCGCTCGATCTGGCCGAGGGCGATCCCTTCGGCCCGCACAACCTTCCGTACGGCGTCTTCACCACGGCCGACGAGCCGGAGCGCCGCAGGCTCGGCGTCCGGATCGGTGGCCATGTGCTCGATGCGGGGGCCGCCGCCGTCGTGCTCGGCTCCCCGTACGCCGAGGTGCTGGCGCAGCCGAGCCTCAACCCGCTCCTCGCCGCCGGGCGCACGGCCTGGCGCGACGTGCGGCGCGCCCTGACCGCCTGGGTCACGGTGCCCGCCCACCGGGCCGACATCGAGCCGCTGCTGCACCCGCTGGACACCGTGACGATGCACCTGCCGTACGACGTCGCGGACTACGTCGACTTCTACGCCAGCGAGCACCACGCCACCAACGTCGGAAAGATCTTCCGGCCGGACGGCGACGCGCTCACGCCCAACTGGAAGCACCTGCCGATCGGCTACCACGGCAGGTCGGGCACGGTCGTGGTGTCCGGCACCGACGTCGTGCGGCCCTCCGGACAGCGCAAGGCACCGGCGGACGCGGCCCCCGTCTTCGGACCGTCCGTGAAGCTCGACATCGAGGCCGAGGTCGGCTTCCTCGTCGGCACCCCGTCCCAGCAGGGCAGGCCCGTCCCGCTCGCCGACTTCCGCGAGCATGTCTTCGGCCTCTTCCTGCTCAACGACTGGTCGGCGCGCGACATCCAGGCGTGGGAGTACGTGCCGCTCGGCCCCTTCCTCGGCAAGTCCTTCGCCACCTCGGTGGCGGCCTGGGTCACCCCGCTGGAGGCGCTGGAGGCCGCCAGGACCGCGCCGCCGGCCCGGGACCTCCCGCTCCTGCCGTACCTCGACGACTCGGCCGAGGAGGAGCCCGGCGGCTTCGACCTGCGCATCTCGGTCGCGCTCAACGGCCAGGTGGTCGCCGAGCCGCCGTTCGCCACGATGTACTGGACGGCCGCGCAGCAGCTCGCCCACATGACGGTCAACGGCGCATCGCTGCGCACGGGCGACCTGTTCGGCTCGGGCACGGTCAGCGGGCCCGAGGTGAACCAGCGCGGCTCCCTCCTCGAACTCACCTGGAACGGCCGCGACGCGGTCGAACTGCCCGACGGCAAGCGCACGTTCCTGGAGGACGGCGACGTGGTCACGCTCACCGCCTGGGCGCCGGGCCCCGACGGCGTCCGGGTCGGCCTCGGCGAGGTCACGGGCCGGATCGTGCCTTCCGCCTGACCGGTCCTGCCCCGGGTCCGCCGCTCCTCGGCGGCGGGACCCGGGGCGGGCCGAGGCCCGTCCCTCAGCTCTCCACGAGTCTGACCACGATCATGAACGAGCCGCCGGCCAGCAGGAACACCGCGAACGCCGCCTTCCACGGGCGGCGCCGGCGCACCAGGTCGCGGCCCGCGCCGGCGATCGCGAAGACCGCGCCGATCAGGCCCAGCGCGCCCACGACCGCAGCGGTCCAGTAGACCCAGCCGTGCTCCCCGAACACGCGCAGCAGGAACAGAGCGGGCCCCAGGAGTACGAGTGGCCACAGGTGGTCACCGCCGGACTCCTCCGCCGCCCGGTGCCGTATCTCCTGCTCGGTCATGTCTCCCCCGTGGTCGTCGGTCGTTCGTCCAGGCTCCCGGTAGGACGACGCGCGGCACCGGCGGGTTGCCCGGGCGGTACGCGGACACGGCAGAGGGCCCGGCCTCTCCGCGGGGAGAGGCCGGGCCCTCGGGCGTGCCGCGCCTAGCGCACGAACACGCTCGCCTGGCTCGCCAGATCGAGGAAGTACTGCGGCGCGAGGCCCAGCACCAGCGTGACCGCCACGCCGACGCCGATCGTCGTCATCGTCAGCGGGGACGGGACGGCCACCGTCGGACCCTCCGGCTTCGGCTCGCTGAAGAACATGAGCACGATGACCCGGATGTAGAAGAACGCGGCGATCGCCGACGAGATCACACCCACCACGACCAGCGCTCCCGCGCCGCCCTCCGCCGCCGCCTTGAAGACCGCGAACTTGCCGGCGAACCCGGACGTCAGCGGAATACCGGCGAAGGCGAGGAGGAACACCGCGAAGACCGCCGCCACGAGCGGCGAACGCCGCCCGAGACCCGCCCACTTGGACAGGTGCGTCGCCTCGCCGCCCGCGTCGCGGACCAGGGTGACGACGGCGAACGCGCCGATCGTCACGAACGAGTACGCGAGCAGGTAGAAGAGGACGGACGAGATGCCGTCGGGCGTCGTGGCGATCACACCGGCGAGGATGAAGCCGGCGTGCGCGATCGACGAGTACGCCAGGAGCCGCTTGATGTCGGTCTGGGTGATCGCGACGATCGCGCCGCCGAGCATCGTGACGATGGCGATCGCCCACATGACCGGGCGCCAGTCCCAGGTCAGGCCCGGCAGCACCACGTACAGCAGCCGCAGGAGCGCGCCGAAGGCGGCGACCTTGGTGGCCGCGGCCATGAAGCCGGTGACCGGGGTCGGCGCGCCCTGGTAGACGTCGGGCGTCCACATGTGGAACGGCACCGCGCCGACCTTGAACAGCAGGCCCATGAGGATCATCGCGCCGCCGATCAGCAGCAGCGCGTCGTTGCCCATCGTGTCGGCGAGCGCCGGGTCGATGGTGCGGACGCTGCCGTCGACGACCTCGGCGATGCGGGCGTACGACACCGAGCCCGCGTAGCCGTACAGGAGCGCGATGCCGAAGAGCAGGAACGCGGAGGAGAACGCGCCCAGCAGGAAGTACTTCACCGCCGCTTCCTGCGACATGAGCCGCTTGCGGCGGGCCAGCGCGCACATCAGGTACAGCGGCAGCGAGAAGACCTCCAGCGCGATGAACAGCGTCAGCAGGTCGTTGGCGGCCGGGAAGACCAGCATGCCGGTGATCGCGAACAGGGCGATCGGGAACACCTCGGTGGTGGTGAACCCGGCCTTCACCGCGGCCTTCTCGTGCTCGCTGCCCGGGACCGCGGCGGCCTCGGCGGCGAACGAGTCGACGCGGTTGCCGTGTGCCGCCGGGTCGAGACGGCGCTCGGCGAACGTGAAGACGGCGACCAGCGACGCCAGCAGGATCGTGCCCTGCAGGAACAGCGCCGGCCCGTCGACCGCGATCGCGCCCATGGCGGCGATGTGCGCCTTGGTGGTGCCGTACCCGCCGGCGGCGAGCCCCACGACCGCCGCGAAGGAGGCCGCGAGCGCGACGACGGTCAGGAACACCTGGGTGTGGTACCGGGCCCTGCGCGGGACGAGGGCCTCCACGAGCACACCCAGCACGGCCGCGCCGACGACGATCAGCACGGGTGCCAGCTGGGCGTACTCGATGTGGGGCGCGGGGATCTTGCCGAGCGGCTCGACCTCCGCGGCCGTCGTCCACAGGCTGTGGACAGCTGTAGCGCTCACTTGGCCGCCTCCACATCGGGCCGGGGGTCCTGCTTCTGTACGTCGGACATCGTGTGCTCCACGGCCGGGTTGACGATGTCGGTCAGCGGCTTCGGGAACACACCGAGGAAGAGCAGCAGCGCGATCAGCGGTGCCACGACCGCCAGTTCACGTGCCCTCAGGTCGGGCATCGCGCTGACCTCCGCCTTCACCGGACCGGTCATCGTGCGCTGGTAGAGCACGAGGGTGTAGAGCGCGGCGAGCACGATGCCCGAGGTCGCGATGATCCCGGCCACCGGATAGGCGGAGAACGTGCCGACCAGGACCAGGAACTCGCTGACGAACGGGGCGAGTCCGGGCAGCGACAGGGTGGCCAGGCCGCCGATCAGGAACGTGCCCGCGAGCACCGGGGCGACCTTCTGCACTCCGCCGTAGTCGGCGATGAGCCGCGAGCCGCGCCGCGAGATCAGGAAGCCGGCGACCAGCATCAGCGCGGCGGTCGAGAGACCGTGGTTGACCATGTACAGCGTCGCGCCCGACTGGCCCTGGCTGGTCATCGCGAAGATGCCCAGGATGATGAAGCCGAAGTGCGAGATCGACGCGTACGCCACCAGGCGCTTGATGTCCCGCTGGCCCACCGCGAGCAGCGCGCCGTAGACGATGCTGATCAGGGCCAGCGTGATGACGACCGGCGTCGCCCACTTCGACGCCTCCGGGAAGAGCTGGAGGCAGAAGCGCAGCATCGCGAACGTGCCGACCTTGTCGACGACCGCCGTGATCAGCACGGCGACCGGGGCGGTCGCCTCGCCCATCGCGTTCGGCAGCCAGGTGTGCAGCGGCCACAGCGGGGCCTTCACCGCGAAGGCGAAGAAGAAGCCGAGGAACAGCAGCCGCTCGGTGGTGGTCGCCATCTCCAGCTGACCGCTCGCCCTGGCCTCGGCGATCTCGGAGAGCGAGAAGCTGCCCGCGACGACGTACAGGCCGATGACTGCGGCCAGCATGATCAGGCCGCCGACCAGGTTGTACAGCAGGAACTTCACGGCCGCGTACGACCGCTGGGCCGCCGCGTGCTCGTCCGTGCCCGCATGGGCGCGGTCGCCGAAGCCGCCGATGAGGAAGTACATCGGGATGAGCATGGCTTCGAAAAGGATGTAGAAGAGGAAGACGTCGGTGGCCTCGAAGGAGAGGATCACCATCGCCTCGACCATCAGGATCAGGGCGAAGAAGCCCTGCGTGGGCCGCCACCTCTTGCTGCCGGTCTCCTGCGGGTCGGCGTCGTGCCAGCCGGCCAGGATCACGAACGGGATCAGCAGCGCGGTCAGCGCCACCATCACGACCCCGATGCCGTCGACACCCAGCTCGTAGCGGACCCCGAAGTCCTTGATCCAGGCGTGCGATTCGGTGAGCTGGTAGCGGTCGCCGCCGGGCTCGAACCGTACGAGCACGATCGCGGCGAGCACGAGTGTCGCCAGCGAGACCAGCAGCGCCAGCCACTTGGCGACCGTCCGGCGCGCGGCGGGCACGGCCGCGGTGGCGATCGCGCCGAGCGCCGGCAGTACGGCCGTTGCCGTCAGAATCGGGAAGCCTGCGTTCACTACTTGGGACATGACGATCAGACCGCCCTCATCAGCAGGGTCGCGGCGATCAGGATCGCCGTACCGCCGAACATCGAGACCGCGTAGCTGCGGGCGTAGCCGTTCTGCAGCCTGCGCAGCCGGCCGGAGAGCCCGCCGAACGTGGCCGCCGTGCCGTTGACCACTCCGTCGACCAGAGTGTGGTCGACATAGACCAGCGAGCGGGTGAGGTGCTCGCCGCCGCGGACCAGGACCACGTGGTTGAAGTCGTCCTGGAGCAAGTCGCGTCGGGCGGCGCGGGTGAGCAGGGAGCCGCGCGGCGCCGTGACGGGCACCGGGCGCCGCCCGTACATCAGGTACGCGAGTCCCGCGCCGAGCAGCAGCACGACGATCGTCGAGGTCGTGATGGCCGGGACGCCGATGACCGGGTGCGGGTGCTCGAACTGGGTGACCGGCTCCAGCCAGTGGACGAAGGACTCGTTCAGGCTGAACAGGCCGCCCGCGAAGACCGATCCGAAGGCGAGCAGGATCATCGGGATCGTCATCGACTTGGGCGACTCGTGCGGGTGCGGCATCTCCCCGGGGTGCACCTCGATGCCGGGCTCGACGCTGGGCGCCGTGTCCGGGTCGGGGGCGGGCTGCCAGCGCTTCTCGCCGAAGAAGGTCATGATCATCACGCGGGTCATGTAGAACGCGGTGATGCCGGCGCCCAGCAGCGCCACGCCGCCGAAGATCCAGCCGCGGATCCCGTCGTCGTACGCGAAGGCCGCCTCGATGATCTTGTCCTTGGACCAGAAGCCGGACAGGCCCGGGAAGCCGATGATCGCCAGGTAGCCGAGGCCGAAGGTGACGAAGGTGACCGGCATGTACTTCCTGAGGCCCCCGTACTTGCGCATGTCGACCTCGTCGTTCATGCCGTGCATGACCGAGCCCGCGCCGAGGAACAGCCCGGCCTTGAAGAAGCCGTGCGTCACGAGGTGCATGATCGCGAAGGCGTATCCGATGGGGCCGAGACCGGCCGCGAGAATCATGTAGCCGATCTGCGACATGGTCGAGCCGGCCAGTGCCTTCTTGATGTCGTCCTTGGCGCAACCGACGATCGCACCGAAGAGGAGCGTGACCGCGCCGACGATCACGACCGCCAGCTGGGCGTCCGGCGCGGCGTTGAAGACGGCGCCGGAGCGGACGATCAGGTAGACGCCGGCGGTGACCATGGTGGCCGCGTGGATCAGGGCCGAGACCGGGGTCGGGCCCTCCATCGCGTCCCCGAGCCAGGACTGCAGCGGCACCTGGGCCGATTTGCCGCACGCGGCGAGCAGCAGCATCAGGCCGATGGCCGTCAGCATGCCCTCGCTGGTCTCGCCCGTGGACTCCAGCACCGGCCCGAAGGCGAAGGTGCCGAAGGTGGTGAACATCAGCATGATCGCGATCGACAGGCCCATGTCGCCGACCCGGTTGACCAGGAAGGCCTTCTTCGCCGCGGTGGCGGCGCTGGGCTTGTGCTGCCAGAAGCCGATGAGCAGGTACGAGGCGAGGCCGACGCCCTCCCAGCCGACGTACAGCAGCAGGTAGTTGTCGGCGAGCACCAGCAGCAGCATGGCCGCGAGGAACAGGTTCAGGTAGCCGAAGAAGCGGCGGCGCCGCTCGTCGTGCTCCATGTACCCCACGGAGTAGAGGTGGATCAGCGTGCCCACCCCGGTGATCAGCAGGACGAACGTCATCGACAGCTGGTCGAGCTGGAAGGCGATGTCCGCCTGGAACCCCTCGACCGGGATCCAGCTGAACAGCGTGCTGTGCAGGGCGCGTTCCTCCGCGTCCTTGCCGAGCATGTCGGCGAACAGCACGGCGCCGATGACGAAGGACGCGGCGGCGAGCAGGGTGCCCAGCCAGTGGCCGGTGCGGTCGAGCCGGCGGCCGCCGCACAGCAGCACCGCCGCTCCGAGCAGGGGCGCCGCGACGAGCAGCGCAATCAGGTTCTCCACGATTCGTCGGTCCCCTTACAGCTTCATCAGGCTGGCGTCGTCGACCGAGGCCGAGTGGCGGGAACGGAACAGCGACACGATGATCGCGAGTCCGACCACGACCTCCGCGGCGGCGACGACCATCGTGAAGAACGCGATGATCTGGCCGTCGAGATTGCCGTGCATCCGGGAGAAGGCGACGAGTGCGAGGTTGCAGGCGTTGAGCATCAGCTCGACGCACATGAAGACCACGATCGCGTTCCGCCGGATCAGGACACCCGCCGCGCCGATGGTGAACAACAGGGAGGCGAGGTAGAGATAGTTGACCGGATTCACCGCGTGGCCTCCTGTCCGTCCCGGTCGTGCTCGTCCCGGTCGCGTCCGAGGCGCTCCTCGGACCGCTGCTCGATCGCCTTGAGATCGCCCAGCGCGTCGGCCGACACGTCGCGGATCTGGCCGCGCTCACGCAGCGTCTTGCTGACGGTGAGCTGGGAAGCGGTGCCGTCGGGCAGCAGACCGGGGATGTCCACCGCGTTGTGCCGGGCGTAGACGCCTGGAGCGGGCAGGGGCGGCAGCTGCCGGCCCTCCCGTACACGCTGCTCGGACAGCTCCCGCTGGGTCCTGGCCCGCTCGGTGCGCTCGCGGTGCGTGAGCACCATCGCGCCGACCGCGGCCGTGATCAGCAGGGCGCCGGTGATCTCGAAGGCGAAGACGTACTTGGTGAAGAGCAGGGCCGCGATGCCCTCGACATTGCCGCCGTGCGTGGAGTTGGCGACGCCCAGTCCGTTGAAGTTCTTCAGCGAGGCGTGGCCGATGCCGGCGATCAGCAGGATGCCGAAGCCGAGCCCGCAGGCCGCGGCCAGCCAGCGCTGGCCCTTCAGCGTCTCCTTCAGCGAGTCGGCGGCGGTGACGCCGACCAGCATGACGACGAAGAGGAACAGCATCATGATCGCGCCGGTGTAGACGATGATCTGCACGACGCCGAGGAAGTACGCCCCGTTGGCGAGGTAGAACACCGCCAGGACGATCATGGTCCCGGCGAGGCTGAGCGCGCTGTGCACGGCCCGCTTCATCAGGATCGTGCCGAGCGCCCCGAGCACGGCGACCGTGCCCAGCACCCAGAACTGGACGGCCTCGCCGGTCGACGCGGCGGCGGCGAGCGTGCTCATGCGCCGATCACCTTCTTCGACGCCGGCTCGTCCTCGCCGAAGGTGGACTCGGCCTCCTGCACCCGCTCGCCCTTGGAGTGGGCGACCTGGCGGACCGTGCCGGGAGCGGCCTCGGTGACCAGCCCCCGGTAGTAGTCCTGTTCGTCCATGCCGGGGTAGATGGCGTGCGGTGAGTCGACCATGCCCTCCTCCAGACCGGCGAGCAGCTGCTCCTTGGTGTAGATGAGGTTCTCCCGGCTGCTGTCCGCCAGTTCGAACTCGTTCGTCATGGTCAGCGCGCGCGTCGGGCAGGCCTCGATGCACAGGCCGCACAGAATGCACCGGGCGTAGTTGATCTGGTAGACACGGCCGTACCGCTCGCCCGGGGAGTAGCGCTCCTCGTCGGTGTTGTCCGCGCCCTCCACGTAGATGGCGTCGGCCGGACAGGCCCAGGCGCACAGCTCGCATCCGACGCACTTCTCCAGCCCGTCCGGATGGCGGTTGAGCTGGTGCCGGCCGTGGAAGCGCGGCGCCGTGACCTTCTGCTGCTCCGGATACTGCTCGGTCAGCCGCTTCTTGAACATGGCCTTGAAGGTCACGCCGAAGCCGGCGACCGGATTCTGGAACGAGCTCTCGGATCCCTCAGACACCGTCAGCCTCCTTTCCGTCCTGAGGACCATCACTGTCGGTTTGGGGGCCACCGCTGACGATCAGTTCCCCGTCGCGGCGCGGGCGCCTGCGCGGCACCGGCGGCAACTCCTGGCCGGGCAGCGGCGGTACGGGGAATCCGCCCGCCATCGGGTCGAAGGGGCCGGGTTCGGGCTTCGCGGCCTCGGCCTCCTTCTCCTTCTTGCCTCGGAAGACGTCGGCGACGAAGGACAGGAGCAGCACGGCGATGACGGCACCGGCGACGTAGAGCACGATCTGCTGGAAGTCGTAGTTCTCGTTCCGCAGCGCCCGCACGGTCGCGACCAGCATCAGCCAGACGACGGAGACCGGGATCAGGACCTTCCAGCCGAGCTTCATCAGCTGGTCGTAGCGGACACGCGGCAGCGTGCCGCGCAGCCAGATGAAGAAGAACAGCAGCAGCTGCACCTTGAGGACGAACCAGAGCATCGGCCACCAGCCGTGGTTCGCACCCTCCCAGAACGCGGAGATCGGGTACGGCGCCCGCCAGCCGCCCAGGAAGAGGGTGACCGACACGGCGGAGACGGTGACCATGTTGACGTATTCGGCCAGCATGAACATCGCGAACTTGATGGAGCTGTACTCGGTGTTGAAGCCTCCGACGAGGTCGCCCTCGGACTCCGGCATGTCGAACGGCGCCCGGTTGGTCTCCCCGACCATCGTGACGACGTAGATGATGAAGGAGACAGGCAGCAGCAGGATGTACCAGCGGTCCGCCTGCGCCTCCACGATCGCCGACGTCGACATCGAGCCGGAGTACAGGAAGACGGAGGCGAACGCCGCGCCCATCGCGATCTCGTACGAGATCATCTGCGCGCACGAGCGCAGACCGCCGAGCAGCGGATACGTCGAGCCGGACGACCAGCCCGCGAGCACGATGCCGTAGATGCCGACCGAGGCGACCGCGAGGATGTAGAGCATCGCGATCGGCAGGTCGGTCAGCTGCATCGTGGTGCGGTGGCCGAAGATCGAGATCTCGTTGCCGGCCGGGCCGAACGGGATCACGGCGATCGCCATGAAGGCCGGGATCGCGGCGACGATCGGGGCAAGGATGTAGACCACCTTGTCCGCGCGCTTGACGATCACGTCTTCCTTGAGCATCAGCTTGACGCCGTCGGCGAGCGACTGGAGCAGGCCCCAGGGGCCGTGCCGGTTCGGGCCGATGCGCAGCTGCATCCAGGCGACGACCTTGCGCTCCCACACGATGGAGAAGAGCACGGTCACCATCAGGAAGGCGAAACAGAACACGGCCTTGATGACGACGAGCCACCAGGGGTCGCGCCCGAACATCGACAGGTCCTCGAGCGCCAGGACGCTGCGCTGTGCTTCGGCGACATGAGCCAGCATGGTCATGCGCGCACCTCCGATGCGGGGGTGGCCGGGGCTGCGCCCGGCAGGCCGGCGTGGGTCGGGGACCCGGACGGCCGCACGGCGTCGCGCAGAGGCGCGGCCGCCGGCCGGCGGGTGACTCGGGCGGTCATGACTGCACCTCCGGCGTGGCCCCGACGGCACCCGTCGCGGCCGCGATGCGGACGAGCTCGCCCGGACGGGCACCGGTGTCCGCGGTCACTCCGCCACCGGCCGAGTTCATGGGCAGCCAGACCACGCGGTCGGGCATCTCGCTCACCTGCAGCGGCAGGCGCACCGATCCGGCCGGACCCGAGACCTGGAGTTCGTCGCCGTCCTTGACGCCTGCCTCGGCCGCGGTCGCCGCCGACAGCCGGGCCACGGCGGCGTGCCGGGTGCCGGCCAGCGCCTCGTCGCCCTGCTGGAGCAGGCCCTGGTCGAGCAGGAGCCGGTGACCGGCGAGGACCGCCTCGCCCGCGCCCGGACGCGGCAGCGGCCGCGCGGACTCGGCGGGTTCGCCGGCACGGGGGCCGTCCCAGCGGCCGAGCCGGTCGATCTCGGCGCGGACGGACCTCAGGTCCGGCAGGCCGAAGGGGATGTCGAGCGCGTCGGCGAGCATGTGCAGCACGCGGGCGTCGGTCGGCGGGAGGGGGCGGGTCATCTGGTCGGGCTTGAGCGCGGCCTCGAACATCCGCACTCTGCCTTCCCAGTTGAGGAAGGTGCCGGGCTTTTCGGCGACGGCCGCGACCGGGAAGACGACGTCCGCCCGCTCGGTGACCTCGCCGGGCCGCAGCTCCAGCGACACCAGGAAGCCGACCGCGTCGAGCGCCTCACGCGCGCGTGCCACGTCGGGCAGGTCGGCGACCTCGACACCCGCGACGACGAGCGCGCCCAGTTCGCCGGTGGCCGCGGCCTCGACGATCTGGCCGGTGTCGCGGCCGTAGCGGAGCGGGAGTTCGCGTACGCGCCAGGCCTCCGCGGTCTCCTCGCGGGCCCGCGGGTCGGTGGCCGGACGGCCGCCCGGCAGCAGCGACGGGAGCGCGCCCGCCTCAACCGCGCCGCGGTCACCGGCCCGGCGCGGGATCCACACCAGACTGGCGCCGGTGGCGGCCTGGAGGCGCAGCGCGGCGGTGAGGCCGCCGGGCACGGCCGCGAGCCGCTCGCCCACGACGACGACCGCGCCCTCGGCGCGCAGCGCCTCGGCCGCCTTGGCGCCGTCCCCGTCCAGTCCGGTGCCGGAGGCGAGGGCGTCCAGCCACTCGGTCTCGGTGCCGGGGGCGGCCGGCAGCAGCGTGCCGCCCGCCTTGGTCAGTCCGCGGGTGGCGTGCGTGGCCAGTGAGAAGGTGCGCTGGCCGTGCTTGCGGTGGGCCTTGCGCAGTCGCAGGAAGACGCCGGGCGCCTCCTCCTCGGACTCGAACCCGGCGAGCAGGACCGCCGGTGCCTTCTCCAGCGCGGTGTAGGTGACGCCGGTGCCGGACAGGTCCCGGCCCCGGCCCGCGACCGCTGCCGCGAGGAAGTCGGCCTCCTCGGCGGAGTGGACCCGAGCCCGGAAGTCGATGTCGTTGGTGTCGAGGGCGACCCGGGCGAACTTGGCGTACGCGTAGGAGTCCTCGACGGTCAGCCGGCCGCCGGTCAGCACACCGGCCCGGCCGCGTGCGGCCCGCAGGCCCTCCGCGGCCGCTTCCAGCGCCTCCGGCCAGCTCGCCGGCACCAGCTCACCGGTGTCCTTGTCGCGCACCAGCGGGGTGGTGAGGCGGTCGCGCTGCTGGGCGTAGCGGAAGGCGAACCGCCCCTTGTCGCACAGCCACTCCTCGTTGACCTCCGGGTCCTCGGCGGCCAGCCGGCGCATGACCTTGCCGCGGCGGTGGTCGGTGCGGGTGGCGCAGCCGCCCGCGCAGTGCTCGCACACGCTCGGCGAGGAGACCAGGTCGAAGGGCCGGGAGCGGAAGCGGTAGGCGGCCGAGGTCAGCGCGCCCACCGGGCAGATCTGGATGGTGTTGCCGGAGAAGTACGACTCGAACGGGTCGCCCTCGCCGGTGCCGACCTGCTGGAGCGCGCCCCGCTCGATCAGCTCGATCATCGGGTCGCCCGCGACCTGGTTGGAGAACCGGGTGCAGCGGGCGCACAGCACGCACCGCTCGCGGTCGAGCAGCACCTGGGTCGAGATCGGCACGGGCTTCTCGTAGGTGCGCTTCTTCCCCTCGAAGCGGGAATCCGCCTGGCCGTGCGAGACCGCCTGGTTCTGCAGCGGGCACTCGCCGCCCTTGTCGCAGACCGGGCAGTCCAGCGGGTGGTTGATCAGCAGCAGCTCCATCACGCCCTTCTGCGCCTTCTCGGCGACGGGCGAGGTGAGCTGCGTCCTGACGACCATGCCGTCGGTGCAGGTGATGGTGCAGGACGCCATCGGCTTGCGCTGGCCCTCGACCTCGACGATGCACTGGCGGCAGGCGCCGGCGGGGTCGAGGAGCGGGTGGTCGCAGAAGCGGGGGATCTCGATGCCGAGGAGTTCGGCGGCCCGGATCACCAGGGTCCCCTTGGGGACCGAGAGTTCGATGCCGTCGATGGTCAGCGAGACTGCGTCCTGGCCGACGGCCTTCGACGGTCCGGCAGCCTCCCCGCCACCGGAGGGCGCACTGGTCGTGACGGTCATGCGTTCACCTCCGTGTTGCGTCGGTCGGCCCAGACCGTCGACTTGGCCGGGTCGAAGGGGCAGCCCCTGCCCGTGATGTGCTGCTCGTACTCGTCGCGGAAGTACTTCAGCGACGAGAAGATCGGCGATGCGGCGCCGTCGCCGAGGGCGCAGAAGGACTTGCCGTTGATGTTGTCGGCGATGTCGTTCAGCTTGTCGAGGTCGCTCATCGCGCCCTTGCCGGCCTCGATGTCGCGTAGCAACTGGACGAGCCAGTAGGTGCCTTCGCGGCAGGGCGTGCACTTGCCGCAGGACTCGTGGGCGTAGAACTCGGTCCATCGCGTCACGGCCCGCACCACGCAGGTGGTCTCGTCGAAGCACTGGAGCGCCTTGGTGCCGAGCATCGACCCGGCCGCGCCCACGCCCTCGTAGTCCAGCGGGACGTCGAGGTGCTCGTCGGTGAACATCGGGGTGGAGGAGCCGCCGGGCGTCCAGAACTTGAGCCGGTGGCCCGGCCGCATGCCGCCGCTCATGTCGAGCAGCTGGCGCAGCGTGATGCCGAGCGGGGCCTCGTACTGTCCGGGCGAGGCGACGTGGCCGCTGAGCGAGTAGAGCGTGAAGCCCGGGGACTTCTCGCTGCCCATGGACCTGAACCAGTCCTTGCCCTTGTGGAGGATCGCGGGAACGGACGCGATGGACTCGACGTTGTTCACCACAGTGGGGCATGCGTACAGACCGGCGACCGCGGGGAAGGGGGGCCTGAGCCGGGGCTGGCCGCGGCGTCCTTCCAGGGAGTCGAGCAGCGCGGTCTCCTCACCGCAGATGTACGCGCCGGCGCCCGCGTGCACGGTGAGTTCGAGGTCGAGTCCGCTGCCCAGGATGTCCTTGCCGAGGTAGCCGGCCTCGTAGGCCTCGCGCACGGCCTCGTGCAGTCGCCGCAGCACGGGGACGACTTCGCCGCGCAGGTAGATGAAGGCGTGGTTCGAGCGGATCGCGTAGCAGGCGATCACGATGCCCTCGATGAGCGAGTGCGGGTTGGCGAACAGGAGCGGGATGTCCTTGCAGGTGCCCGGCTCCGACTCGTCGGCGTTGACCACGAGGTAGTGGGGCTTGCCGTCGCCCTGCGGGATGAACTGCCACTTCATCCCGGTGGGGAAGCCGGCGCCGCCTCGGCCGCGCAGGCCCGAGTCCTTGACGTAGGCGATGAGCTCGTCGGGCGACATCGCGAGCGCCTTGCGCAGGCCCTCGTAGCCCTCGTGCCTGCGATAGGTCTCCAGGGTCCAGGACTCCGGCTCGTCCCAGAAGGCCGAGAGCACCGGGGCGAGCAGCTTCTCCGGGCTCGCCTCGCCGCCGGTCTCCTGCCGGGAGCTGCCGCCCCCGTATTCGGTGGACACGGTCATCACTCCCCCTCCTCGCTGACAGGTCCGGCCGGGTGCTCCGGGTCGGATGCCGATGTCTGCTGCGGTGCGTCATGAGAGCTGAGGTGCTCGGCTCCCGGCTGTGGCCGCTCCTGGGGCGCCTCGCCGCGCGGATGGACCACGCGCGTCGCCGGGGCGGCCTCGCCCCTGGCCAGGCGGAGCCCGATCAGCGACGCGGGTCCGGCGCCGCCGCTCGCCTCGACCGCGCCGGGACGCTCGTCGGGGAAGCCGGCCAGGATGCGGGCGGTCTCCTTGTAGGTGCACAGGGGCGCGCCGCGGGTGGGCCGGACCTGCTTGCCCGCCCGCAGGTCGTCGACGAGCCTCTTCGCCGACTCGGGCGTCTGGTTGTCGAAGAACTCCCAGTTGACCATCACGACGGGCGCGAAGTCGCAGGCGGCGTTGCACTCGATGTGCTCGAGGGTGACCTTGCCGTCCTCGGTCGTCTCGCTGTTGCCGACGCCGAGGTGCTCCTTGAGCTCCTCGAAGATCGCGTCGCCGCCCATCACCGCGCACAGGGTGTTGGTGCAGACGCCGACCTGGTAGTCGCCGGAGGGCTTGCGCCGGTACATGGTGTAGAAGGTGGCGACCGCGGTGACCTCCGCGGTGGTCAGTCCCAGCATGTCCGCGCAGAACCGCATGCCCGTACGCGTCACATGGCCCTCCTCCGACTGCACCAGGTGCAGCAGCGGGAGCAGCGCTGAGCGCGAGTCCGGGTAGCGGGCGATGACCTCCTTCGCATCCGCCTCGAGCCGGGCGCGCACATCGGCCGGATAGTCGGGTGCGGGCAGTTGCGGCATGCCCAGACTGGTCGCAGTTACGTCAGTCACCGGTCGACGCCTCCCATCACGGGGTCGATGGACGCGACGGCGACGATGACGTCGGCGACCTGGCCGCCTTCGCACATGGCCGCCATGGCCTGCAGGTTGGTGAACGACGGGTCGCGGAAGTGGACCCGGAAGGGGCGGGTGCCGCCGTCGGAGACGACATGGACGCCCAGCTCGCCCTTGGGCGACTCGACCGCGGCGTACGCCTGCCCGGCCGGGACGCGGAAGCCCTCGGTCACCAGCTTGAAGTGGTGGATCAGGGCCTCCATGGAGGTGCCCATGATGTTCTTGATGTGGTCGAGCGAGTTGCCGAGTCCGTCGGGGCCGAGCGCGAGCTGCGCGGGCCAGGCGATCTTCTTGTCGGCGACCATGACCGGCCCGGGCTCCAGGCGGTCCAGGCACTGCTCGACGATCCGCAGCGACTGGCGCATCTCCTCCAGCCGGATGAGGAAGCGGCCGTAGGCGTCGCACGTGTCGGCGGTCGGGACGTCGAACTCGTACGTCTCGTATCCGCAGTACGGGTCGGTCTTGCGCAGGTCGTGCGGGAGCCCGGCGGAGCGCAGGATCGGTCCTGTGGCACCGAGGGCCATGCAGCCCGCCAGGTCCAGGTACCCGATGTCCTGCATGCGGGCCTTGAAGATCGGGTTGCCGGTGGCGAGCTTGTCGTACTCCGGCAGGTTCTTCTTCATCGTCTTCACGAACTCGCGCATCTGGTCCACCGCGCCGGGCGGCAGGTCCTGGGCGAGGCCGCCGGGCCTGATGTAGGCGTGGTTCATGCGCAGGCCGGTGATCAGCTCGTAGATGTCGAGGATCAGTTCACGGTCACGGAAGCCGTAGATCATGATCGTCGTGGCGCCGAGCTCCATGCCGCCGGTGGCGATGGCGACCAGGTGCGAGGAGAGCCGGTTGAGCTCCATCAGGAGCACGCGGATGACCGTTGCCCGGTCGGGGATCTGGTCGTCGATGCCGAGCAGCCGCTCCACGCCCAGGCAGTACGCCGTCTCGTTGAAGAACGGCGTCAGGTAGTCCATGCGCGTCACGAACGTGGTGCCCTGCGTCCACGTGCGGTACTCGAGGTTCTTCTCGATACCGGTGTGGAGGTAGCCGATGCCGCAGCGGGCCTCGGTGACGGTCTCGCCGTCGATCTCCAGGATCAGGCGGAGCACGCCGTGCGTGGAGGGGTGCTGCGGACCCATGTTGACGACGATGCGCTGGTCGTCGGCCTTGGCCGCGGACTGGACGACCTCGTCCCAGTCACCGCCGGTGACCGTGTACACGGTCCCTTCGGTGGTCTCGCGGGCATCGGAGAGGTGTGTCCCGGAGGGACCCGTTGAGGGGTGGTGGCCGGGAGACGGGTGGGCGTGGGAAGTGCTCACGAGTACGACCTCCGCTGGTCCGGAGCCGGGATCTGGGCGCCCTTGTACTCGACGGGGATGCCGCCGAGCGGATAGTCCTTGCGCTGCGGGAAGCCCTGCCAGTCGTCCGGCATCATGATCCGGGTGAGGGCGGGGTGGCCGTCGAAGACGAGCCCGAAGAAGTCGTAGGTCTCGCGCTCGTGCCAGTCGTTCGTCGGATAGACCGACACCAGCGACGGGATGTGCGGGTCGTGGTCCGGCGCCGAGACCTCCAGCCGGATCAGCCGGCCGTGGGTGAGCGAGCGCAGGTGGTAGACGGCGTGCAGCTCGCGGCCCTTGTCGTGGAGGTAGTGCACGCCGCTCACGCCGGTGCACAGCTCGAAGCGCAGTGCCGGGTCGTCGCGCAGGGTCCGCGCCACCTGGAGCAGGTGTTCGCGGGCGATGTGGAAGGTGAGCTCGCCGCGGTCGACGACCGTCTTCTCGATGGCGTTCTCCGGGAGGAGGCCCTGCTCCTCCAGCGCGCCTTCGAGCTCGTCGGCGACCTCGTCGAAGTAGCCGCCGTAGGGGCGGGTGGCCGCCCCGGGGAGCCGCACGGAGCGTACGAGCCCTCCGTAACCGGATGTATCCCCTCCGTCGTTGGCGCCGAACATGCCGCGCTGGACGCGGATCTCCTCGCCGTGCTCACCGCGCTGGCCGGGAAGGTTCTGCGCCGAGAGCTCCTTCTCGGGATTGGGCTGGTCGGTCATCGCAGCAGCCCCTTCATCTCGATCGTCGGCAGCGCCTTGAGCGCCGCCTCCTCCGCCTCGCGGGCCGCTTCCTCCGCGTTCACGCCGAGCTTGGAGGTCTGGATCTTCTGGTGGAGCTTGAGGATCGCGTCCATCAGCATCTCGGGGCGCGGCGGGCAGCCGGGCAAATAGATGTCGACGGGGACAATGTGATCAACACCCTGCACAATCGCGTAATTGTTGAACATTCCGCCCGATGATGCGCAAACACCCATGGAGATCACCCACTTGGGGCTGGGCATCTGGTCGTAGACCTGGCGCAGGACGGGCGCCATCTTCTGGCTCACCCGCCCGGCCACGATCATCAGGTCGGCCTGGCGCGGCGAGCCGCGGAAGACCTCCATGCCGAACCGGGCCAGGTCGTACCGCCCGGCTCCCGTCGTCATCATCTCGATGGCGCAGCAGGCCAGGCCGAAGGTCGCGGGGAAGACGGACGACTTGCGCACCCACCCCGCGGCCTGTTCGACGGTGGTCAGCAGAAAGCCGCTCGGCAGCTTCTCTTCGAGTCCCATAGGAGTGCCCCTTCGCCCCTCAGTCCCATTCCAGGCCGCCGCGCCGCCACACATACGCGTAGGCGACGAAGACGGTGAGCACGAAGAGCAGCATCTCCACGAGCCCGAAGATCCCCAGGGCGTCGAAGGTGACGGCCCAGGGATAGAGGAAGACGATCTCGATATCGAAAATGATGAAGAGCATCGCCGTCAGGTAGTACTTGATCGGGAAGCGGCCGCCTCCGGCCGGCGTCGGCGTGGGCTCGATGCCGCACTCGTACGCTTCAAGCTTCGCCCGGTTGTACCGCTTTGGGCCGATAAGCGTGGCCATGACCACGGAGAAGATCGCAAACCCTGCCCCGAGGGCGCCGAGCACAAGGATGGGCGCGTAAGCATTCACCCTCCCCGCTCCTTCCAGTCGTCCTTGACCGTTGGACCGCACCGGGCCATCGCCTCGCCGCCTCGCGAAGATCGTGCACATGTGAGGCAGTTCACAAGCCCGACTGCTCCGCATCCTATGCCTGTCGGTCTGTGATCTGCGACACGGGGTCCGGCATCGCGTTTGTGATCTCCACCACCCGACGAACGATCATGAACGAGGATGAGCAGTGATCTTCGTACGTGAAGCTCCCGAGTGATCACCAGACGTGACATCCGGTGCGGTTACCGCTGGTCAAAGGCGTGGTGCTCTATCAAGTGATGGCCCATACAGGCAAATTGGCGATGGACCCCCATCGGTGATAGAGGGCGTCCGCTCACTCGACCGTGGGACGGGGTGGACAACGGTGGACGCGTGCACGCGTTCACGAGCCCGCGGACGCCCGGACGTTGACCGTTCTGTGACCTGCGCCACTCGCTCAAGAGTTCAACAAAGGCGGGCTTGGCCATCGACGTAAGAGGGTGATAAGCCGACGGCAATTCGGACCTTTTACGGAAAGCCCATGATCACAGCCGTGATCGTCAATGACCGGTTTGCCCGTTACGGCGTCAATAAAGGCCGATCCAGAGCGGATTCACAGGTTCCGTTCGTAACTGTGGCGCAACCCACGTTTCTTGAAGGGAACCGTCGGGCCCTGATAGCGGTTGTACTCATGTCCCACACCGCTCACATACCCAGCCACCGGAAGCCCCGCCGCGGAGCGTCGAAAGTCGCGATCCGGGCCGGAGTTGCCGGTGGCTTCCTCAGCACCATCGCGGTGGCCGGAGCCGCCGGGCCGGCGAATGCCGAGCCGGTGACCGCGACCATCGAGATGCCCGTCCTCACCCACGCCGACCTCTCCGCGGCAGTCGCGCAGTCGGCCGACGCCACGCAGCAGGTCGCGCTCGACCTCGAACTGCAGGCGCAGGAGGACGCCGCCGCCGAGCAGGCGGCGAAGGCCGCCAAGAAGGCCAAGGCGGAGGCCGAGCGCGAGGCCGAGGCCAAGGCGAAGGCGGAAGCGAAGGCCCGCGCCGAGGCGGAGGCCAAGGAGCGCGCCTCCCGCGCCGCCGAGCGCACCACGCTGTCCGCCCCCGCGAGCGGCTCCGCCGCCACTGTCGTCGCCTTCCTCAAGGCCCAGCTCGGCGACGCGTACATCATGGGCGCCACCGGCCCCAACGCCTGGGACTGCTCCAGCCTGGTCCAGGCCGCCTTCCGCCAGGTCGGCATCGACCTGCCGCGTGTCTCGCAGGACCAGTCGGTCGCCGGCACCCAGGTCGGCACGTCCGACCTCCAGGTCGGCGACATCCTGTACTGGGGCGGCGCGGGCTCCGCGTACCACACCGGTGTGTACATCGGGAACGGCCAGTACCTCGACGCCGCGAACCCGAGCAAGGGCGTCGTGATCCAGGACCTGTCCGGCTACCCGGCGAGCGGCGCGGTCCGCGTGCTCTGAGATTCACAGCTCCGCGAAGGGCCGCCGCTCCGGAAGGGGAGCTGCGGCCCTTCGCCGTCCCGGCGCCCCTGCACGGCCCTTCGCCGCCCCGCGCGCACGGCAGTCCCGGGCACGGACCTGGCGACCGGTCCCGGCGCGCACCCGCGGCCCCTGCGGTTCAGCCGCGGCCGGCCGCCGCCGTCCGCCGCTGCGTCAGCCACTCGTCGAACGTCTGGGTGCCGCGCGGGCCGGGCCCGGCCGGCAGCAGCCCGCCGTCCGCCATCGCACGCCCCGCCGCGCCCGGGAACCGGACGGACAGCACGAGGCGCCGCTCGTGCCGGGCCGGCAGCACGCGGCGGACCATGTCGATCAGCAGCTCCTCGCGGGGGCCCGCCAGTTCCGGCGCCATCCCCCGGGCCGGGCCCTGCGCCAGCTCGACGAGCGCCCGGGCCACCTCCCGTACGGCCACCGGCTGCACCCGCATGGGCGGGACCGGCATCAGCGGGCCCCGCAGGCGGTCGAGGATGTCGTCGGCGAACTCGTGGAACTGGGTCGCGCGCAGCACCGTCCACGGGACCGGACCGGCCGCCACGACCTGCTCCTGGCGGATCTTGCCCTGGTAGTAGCCGTGGCCGACCCGCTCGATGCCCACGATCGACAGCGCCACGTGGTGCCGCACGCCCGCCCGTTCCCCCGCCGTCAGCAGGTGGCGCGACGCCGACTCGAAGAAGGCGACGGCCTTCCTGCGGCTGATCGTCGGCGCGTTGGTCACGTCGATCACCGCGTCGGCGCCGGCGAGGGCGCCGTCCAGCCCCCGGCCCGTGGTGACGTCGACGCCGGTGGACCGCGCCAGCACCACGGGCTCGTGGCCCGCCGCACGCAGTTCCTCCACGACGTGCCGCCCGGCCAGGCCGGTGCCGCCCGCTACCGCGACCCGCATGCGGTCCTCCCCCCGCCCCTCACGCCGCGTGGGTGACGCGGAGTTTTGACTGGCCGTGCGGCAGCCGCTCCCAGTCGTCCATGAAGCGGGCGGTCAGCCCGTGCCGCGCGGCCAGCCGGACCAGCGTCTCCGTGCGGTAGTAGAAGTCCTCGCCGAGCACCTGGTGCTCCCGCGTCTCGGTGCGGTCGTAGGTGAAGTCGAAGAAGCCGCCGGGCGCCAGCACCCGTCCCACATGTGCCAGGCATTCGTCGATGACCTCCAGCGGCGAGTGCGAGAAGACGCTGTGCGCGTGCACGACGGTGAACGAGGAGTCGGGGAGGAAGTCCAGCCGCAGATCCTCGACGGGCGTCAGGTACGGCAGCTTGTGCTGGAGACCGTAGCGGACGAGAGTCTTCTTGGCCTCGATGAGGATGTCGGGCGAGATGTCGATCCCGTAGTAGTGGCCCGGCTCCAGATGGTCGATGAACCGCCAGCCGGCCCGCAGGTTGCCGCAGCCGATCTCCAGCAGCCGGTCGTGCGGCTGGAGCCCGTGCTCGCGCAGGTAGTCGAACTGCATCTGCCCGATCGCGAGCCAGCGGTCGTGCGAGGGCCCGCCGCCGACCGCCGCCTCCGGGCTCCTCGCGGTGTCGGAGGCCATCACCGCCCGGTAGTACGCGACGTGACCGCGGTGGCGCAGCCGCAGCCACGTGTCCCGGCCCGCCCGGCGCAGGTACGGCACGACGCGGCGGGGGTTCCGCAGGGCGTAGCGCACCTTGTGGCCGAGCCGGGAACGGTTCACCGACAGGCGGGATGCGGGTCCTTGGTGCATGACGGCCTCCGTGCCATCCGTGGGCTGCCCCCTTCCGGGGGATGCTAGCCACCGAAGCGGCCGGCGGCACGGACTCACTCGTTCGGAAACACGTGTTGGGCCGAGTGGCGCCTGGCCCGGGCAGGCTGCCGCCGCCCCGTGCAGCGTGGCTGCCATGCGGCAATCAGGCGTGATCAACGAGGCGCGGGCCGGTGCGGCGGGCGGGGCGTGGCAGGGCCCGCCCGGCGGGACGGCCCACGGGAACCCGCTGCGGTGGCTCGCGGCCGTCTGCGCCGCCTTCGCACTCGTCCATCTCGTGCTGGTCGCTCCGGGGCTCGGGCTCGGCTGGGACGAGTCGGTGTACGTCAGCCAGGTGAGCCCGCAGGCACCGGCGGCGTTCTTCAGCGCACCGCGCGCCCGGGGCATCACCTTCCTCGTCGCCCCCGTCACGTCGCTGACCACCTCCGTCGTGGCGCTGCGTGTCTTCATGGCCGTGCTGGCCGGCTGCGGGCTGTTCGTCGCGCTGTGGGTGTGGCGCCGGCTGCTGCCCGCGCCGGTGCTCGGTGTCGCGGGCGCGCTGTTCGCCGGCTTGTGGATCACGATGTTCTACGCCTCGCAGGCGATGCCCAACCTGTGGGTCGCCTATGGGGCGCTCGCCGCGGTCGGCTGCTTCCTGCGGGCCGCCCGGGACCCGGACGACCGGTGGGCGCCGGCCGGCATGGCCGCCGGGGTGGCATTCGCCGCGCTGATGCGGCCCACGGACGCCATGTGGTTCGCCCTGCCGCTCGCGGTCGCGGCCGTGGTGATGCGGGCCTGGCGGTGGCCGCTGCTGCTGGCCGCGCTCGTCGCGGGCGTGGCCGTCGGCTGCGCCCCGTGGATCGCCGAGGCGTACGCCGCGTACGGCGGACTCTCCGCCCGGCTGGAGCGGGCCAGCGAGATCCAGGGCCGGCTCGGCTGGTACTTCTCCGTCGACGACCATGTGCGCGCACTCGACGGCCGGTTGCTGTGCCGCCCCTGCGACGTGCCCTGGCGGCATCCGGCCGCCGCCCTGTGGTTCTTCGCGCTGCCGCTGTTCGTGGCGGCCGGCGTGCGGGCCGCCGTCCGCGACCGGCGCCACCGCGCGGAGATGGTCGTGGCGACCGTGGTCGGTGCGGCACTGGCCGCGCCCTATCTGTTCACCGTCGGCTACGCGGCACCGCGCTTCCTGCTGCCCGCCTACGCGCTGCTCGCGCTGCCCGTCGCCTACGGCCTGGTCCGGCTGTGCCGGCCCCGGCCGCGCGGGCGGCGGATCGTGGTCGGGCTCGTCGCCGCGGCCGTGGCCGCGCACCTGGCCGTCCAGTACCGGGTGGTCGACAGCGCGGCGGACCGGGTGCGCCGCAGCACGGCCGACCTCGGGCGCATCACCGCCGAACTGCACGCCCTGGGCGTGCGCCCGCCCTGCGTGGTCAGCGGCGCGGAGGCGATCCGCATCGCGTTCCGCGCCGGCTGCTCCTCCCGCCAGCCCCGCGGCCACGACGGGAGCATCACACCGGAGGAACTCGCCGCCACGGCACGCCACCGGCCGGTGGCGGTCGTGGTGGCCGAGGGGGGACGGCCCCCGGCGTACGCACGCGCCTGGCCCTCGCATCCGCTGCCCGACCTGGGCAGCCGGACGGGCCTGCGCGCCTACGTCGCCGGCGCTCGGCCGGCGGCCCCGGGCGCTACGCCTTCGGAGCCACCTTCGACAGGCCGTTGATGATGCGGTCCATCGCGTCGCCGCCCGTCGGGTCCGTCAGGTTCGCCAGCATCTTCAGCGTGAACTTCATCAGCAGCGGGTGCGTCAGACCGCGCTGGGTGGCGACCTTCATGACCTTCGGGTTGCCGATCAGCTTCACGAACGCGCGGCCCAGCGTGTAGTAGCCGCCGTAGGTGTCCTTGAGGACCTTCGGGTAGCGGTGCAGGGCCAGTTCGCGCTGGGCCGGGGTCTGCCGGGCGTGCGCCTGGACGATGACGTCGGCGGCGATCTGGCCGGACTCCATCGCGTAGGCGATGCCCTCGCCGTTGAACGGGTTGACCAGGCCGCCCGCGTCGCCGACGAGCAGCAGGCCCTTCGTGTAGTGCGGCTGCCGGTTGAACGCCATGGGGAGGGCCGCGCCGCGGATCGGGCCCGTCATGTTCTCCTCGGTGTAGCCCCAGTCCTCCGGCATCGAGGCGCACCACGCCTTGAGCACCTCGCGCCAGTCCAGCTCCTTGAAGGACGCGGAGGTGTTGAGGACGCCGAGGCCCACGTTGGACGTGCCGTCGCCCATGCCGAAGATCCAGCCGTAGCCGGGCAGCAGCCGGTCCTCGCCCGGGCCGCGCCGGTCCCACAGCTCCAGCCACGACTCCAGGTAGTCGTCGTCGTGGCGCGGGGAGGTGAAGTACGTACGGACCGCGACGCCCATCGGGCGGTCCTCACGGCGGTGCAGGCCCATCGCGAGGGAGATGCGCGAGGAGTTGCCGTCGGCGGCGACGACGAGCGGGGCGTGGAAGGTGACCGGCGTCTTGTCCTCACCGAGCCTGGCGTGCACGCCGGCGATCCGGCCGGTGCGGTCGTCGACGATCGGCGCGCCCACGTTGCAGCGCTCGTACAGCCGCGCGCCCGCCTTCTGTGCCTGCCGGGCCAGCTGCTCGTCGAAGTCGTCGCGCTTGCGGACGAGTCCGTAGTCCGGGTACGAGGCGAGGTCCGGCCAGTCCAGCTGGAGGCGCACGCCGCCGCCGATGATCCGCAGGCCCTTGTTCCGCAGCCAGCCGGCCTCTTCCGAGATGTCGATGCCCATCGCCACCAGCTGCTTGGTGGCCCGGGGGGTGAGGCCGTCGCCGCAGACCTTCTCGCGCGGGAACGCCGTCTTCTCCAGGAGGAGGACGTCGAGCCCGGCCTTGGCCAGGTAGTACGCGGTCGTGGAGCCGGCCGGGCCTGCCCCGACGACGATCACATCGGCAGTGTGCTCGGTAAGGGCTTCGGTCACGGCGGGATCTCCCGAAGATTCGATGCGGTTCGATCGGTTCGGTCTCGACATTGCGTACCGAACGGCACTGGACAGGGGCAGTCTATGGGGGCGATCAGTTCCGCCGACCGAAGGGCTCCGTACATGAGCAGCAGGCCGCTTCCCGTCATACAGCTGCGCGTCCCGACCGACGAGGACGCCCTGGCCTGGCACCGGGTGTTCGACGACCCCGAGGTCATGGAGTTCCACGGGGGCAGGCCCGCCGAGCTGTCGGTGTACGAGGAACTCACCGCACGGCAGCGCCGGCACGACGCCGAGCACGGCTTCTGCTTTTGGACGATCCTCGACGAGGACGGCGAGGTCGTCGGCTTCACGGGCGCGCAGCCCTGGCCGCACCAGGACTTCGGGCCGGTCGGCGAGATCGAGATCGGCTGGCGGCTCGCCCGCTCCGCCTGGGGCAGGGGCTATGCGACGGCCGCCGCCCGCACCACGCTGGAGCGGGTACGGGCGGCGGGGGTGGAGCGCGTGGTGGCGATGGTGAACTCCCGCAACGAGCGGTCCATCGCCGTGATCCGGCGGCTCGGCATGGAGCTCGCCGAGACCTTCACGACCCCGGTGTCGCGGCAGACCGGCTACTGCTTCCGGCTGGAGCTGGCGGACGCGCTCAGCCGGCCGTGAAGGTGGCGACCGCCGTGGAGAACACCACGTCCTTGTCCGGGTCCCAGCGGTCGGCCCGCCCGGCGGCGAGGATCGCGTACTCGGTGCCGTCGGCGGCGACGAAGGCCTGATCGATGACGTGGCGGACCAGGCCGCCCTCGTCGGGCTCGGGGATGTGCGTGAACTCCCAGAGCGCGCCGGGGCGGCCCTGGTAGGTGTTCCGCTCCAGCCGCAGGCGCCGGTAGTCGCTCTCGGGGTTCGCCAGGTGCTTCTTCTCCAGGCCGGTGAAGTTCTCGTACGAGCTCATCGGGGTGTCCCGGATGACGCCGATCTGGAGGTAGTCGCCGCCCGTGGGCGCCTCGTAGAAGACCTGGCTGCCCGCCTGCCGGCGGGTCCAGCCCTCCATGACCGCCACGGTGAACCCGGCGGGGTCCTGGCGTAGCACGAACCCGGCCGGGAGGGTGCCGTCGCCGCCGGGAGAGGCGGACGGCGAGGACGTGGCCGAGGGCGAGGACGAGGCGGCGGGCGACGGCGTGGCCCGCGGCTTGGCGTCCGGGGTCTGTGCCGGGGGCGCGGACTGCCGGTCCTGCGTCGCGGGAGCGGCGTCCTCGTCCTGCCTGTCCTGCCAGATCAGCGCCCCGGCGGTCGCGCCGCCGCCGACGACGAACGCGGCGACGAGCGTCACCGTCCACAGCAGGACCTTGCGCCGGCGGTTCCCGGTGACGCCCCCGTCCGGTCCGGCGGGCAGCGGCGGCGGGGCCGTGACCGGGCCCTGCGGGGCGCCGAGCCGCACGGTGTACGGGTCGTGCGGACCGCCGGCGGCAGCGGCGGCCGGGACCTCCGGCCCGCCCGCGTCCGCGGCGGGCGCGCGAACTCCGGGCGCGGGCGGCGCCGGTGCGTACGGTGCCGGAGCAGCGGGTGCCGTCCCGGGGCCGTACGGCATCGGCGCCGGGGTGTACGGCGCCTGCGCCGCCGGCCACTGCTGCGGCCGCCCGGGCAGGAACGCACACACGAACGTCGCGCCGCCCACCCACAGCAGCCCGAACAGCAGCGCGTCCGGCACGCTCGGCGCGACCTCGGCGAAGCCCTGGCCGCCGAAGTCGGCCAGCCCGCCCGCCAGTTCGGCGGAGAGGCCGGAGACACCGGTGAACAGCAGCAGCAGACCCAGCGCGAACGCTCCCGCGAGCAGCCGCTCGCGGCGGTCGGCCGACCGGCGCGCCGCCCACACGCCGAGGATCAGCGCCGAGACGACGCCGAGCGCCACCATGCCCGCCACCGCCCCGCCGCCCCACACGTCGGAGATCTCGCCCAGACCGAAGCTGCCGCGCTCGGCACCCCAGCCGAACAGGCCCATGTCGCCCCGGACGTCGTACGCCACCGGCACGCCCCAGGTGAGGCCGAGCACGGCCAGGCCGATGTTGGGCAGGAGCGGCAGGGCGATCAGCAGGGCCGTGCCGTCGGCGTCGTCGTTGCTCGCCAGGAAGACGAAGCCGGCCAGCGAGCACAGCGCGACGACGACGGCGAGCGCGCGGACCGCCGTGCCGAAGGCGCGGACCGCGGACCGGGCGGCGGGGCGCTGCGCCAGCCACGCGGCGAGGTCGTCGCGCTGGAGCACGCCGGCCGTGACGGCCGCGGAGAGCACCAGCGCGCCCAGCGCCGCGAGCAGGGGGGACGAGGAGACCTCGACGCCCGCGATCCCGGGCTGTGCGAACAGGCCGAGCACGAGGACGGCCGCGGTGACCACCAGCGAGACGCGTACGGCGGCCTCGAGCCCCGCACCCCGCGCACGGAGCATCCGCGCCCCGACGTACAGCGCGGCGATCCACAGCACGGTGACGGTCAGCGGGGCGAGCGAGAGCGACGCGGTGCCCTGTGTCACGGCGTCCGTGCCGGAGTCGGAGAAGCCGGAGCCGTCACCGTAACCGCCCGAGGTGTCGCCCCAGCCGAAGCGGCCGCCGTCGGAGGTGGAGCCTCCGATGCCGAATCCGGCCCCGTCGGCGGCCTTCAGCCCGAACCCGCCGCCGAAGCCCTGCATCAACAGCGCCAGGGCGATCCGCAGCCGGTCGCTCCAGCCGACGACGACCTCGTCCTCCTGTCCGTACGACGGGATCGCCAGCGCGGTCGCGAGCACCAGCAGCAGACCGGTCGGCCAGAGCGCGGCCTGCACCGATGCCGCCCAGTCGCCGCGCAGCGCCCGCCCGAAGAAGGCCGTGACGGGCGAGGGCACGGCAGGACCGGGTCCGTACGCGGGCGGGGGCGGCACGGGCACCGGGGCCTGCGCCGGGACCGGAACCGGCGGGGCGGTCTCGGGCAGCCGCTCCTTGCCGCATTTCATGCAGAAGCGGGCCTCATCCGGGGATGGGGCACCGCAGTGGCCGCAGTACGACGCCATGGACAGACTCCGAAAGCAACGGGTGGGGACGGAAGTTGACGCTCGATGAGGAAGACGTAAGCAACTGACTCATCCTGCCACCCGCCGGTTCCCGCCTCAGAACACGGACAGCCCCGTCAGCGTCGTGAACCGGTCCAGCGCCGCCACCCCGGCCACCGAGTTGCCCCGGGTGTCCAGGCCCGGGCTCCACACGCACAGCGTGCAGCGTCCCGGCACGACGGCGACGATTCCGCCGCCGACCCCGCTCTTGCCGGGCAGACCGACGCGGTAGGCGAAGTCACCGGCCGCGTCGTACGTACCGCAGGTGAGCATCACCGCGTTGATCTGCTTGGCCTCGCTGCGGGTCAGCAGCCGCGAGCCGTCCGCGCGCAGCCCGTGCCGGGCCAGGAAGCGGGCGGCGCGCGTCAGGTCGGCGCAGCTCATCTCGATGGAGCACTGCCAGAAGTAGTGGTCGAGGAGGGCCGGGACGGGGTTGGTGATGTTGCCGTACGAGGCCATGAAGTGGGCGAGCGCCGCGTTGCGGTCGCCGTGCGCGGACTCCGACTCGGCGACCTCGGGGTCGAAGGCGAGGTCCTTGTTGCCGCTCTCCTCCCGCAGGAATTCGAGCAGTTCGCTGCTGGCGTCGCCGGTGAGGGTCTGCAGCATGTCGGTGACCACGAGGGCGCCCGCGTTGATGAACGGATTGCGCGGGATGCCGTTCTCGTACTCCAGCTGCACCAGCGAGTTGAAGGGGTTGCCCGAGGGCTCACGGCCCACCCGCTGCCACAGGCTGTCGCCGCCGGCGGCCAGCGAGAGCGCGAGGGTGAAGACCTTGGTGATCGACTGCACGGAGAACGGGTGCCGCCAGTCCCCCACCCCGTACACGTTGCCCTGGAGGTCGGCGACGGCCATGCCGAAGCGGTGCGGGTCGACACCGGCGAGGGCCGGGATGTACTCCGCGGGCCTGCCGCTGCCGACCAGCGGGGCGACGTCCTGTGCGATCTGCTCCAGGACCGCCTGGTAGTCCACGGCGATCGACTGGTGGTCCACGCCTTGGGCCTACAGCGGCTTGGTGCCGCGGTGCAGGGCGACGATGCCGCCGGACAGGTTGCGCCAGGCCACGTTCGTCCAGCCCGCGTCCTGGAGCCTGCGGGCGAGGGCGCGCTGGTCGGGCCAGCTGCGGATCGACTCGGCGAGGTAGACGTACGCGTCCGGGTTGGAGGACACCGCGCGGGCGATCGGCGGCAGGGCCCGCATCAGGTACTCCTCGTACACGGTGCGGAACGGCGCCCACGTCGCGTGCGAGAACTCGCAGATGACCACCCGGCCGCCCGGCTTGGTGACCCGGTACAGCTCGCGCAGCGCCTGGTCGGTGTCCTGCACGTTGCGCAGCCCGAAGGAGATCGTCACGGCGTCGAAGACACCGTCGGCGAACGGCAGCCTCGTCGCGTCGCCCGCGGTCAGCGGCAGCCAGGGGTGGCGCTTCTTGCCCTCGCGGAGCATGCCGAGGGAGAAGTCGCACGGGACCACGTAGGCGCCGGTGTCGGTGAACGGCAGGGAGGAGGTGCCGGTGCCGGCGGCGAGGTCGAGGACCTTCTGCGCCGGGCGCGCGTCCACGGCCTTGGCGACCTCCTTGCGCCAGCGCCGGTCCTGGCCGAGCGAGAGCACGTCGTTGGTGAGGTCGTAGTTCGCCGCCACGTCGTCGAACATCGAGGCGACTTCGTGCGGCTGCTTGTCCAGGGTTGCGCGAATCACTGGCGTTCGGCCTCGCAGACTCGGGTACGGGCGGGCTCGCCCATTCTCGCAGGCGTCCCGACGCCGTCGGCCGGGGGCTTGCCGAGCGGGCGGAACGGAGTCAGGGCGCGGACCGGCCCCGGTGGGGCGCCCTTGCCCCGTGGCCGGTGCCGGGCGGGCCCTCGCCGACGGCGATCACAGCCGCCCGCGCGCTGGCGGCGACCGGAGCACCGGGACGCCCGGCGCAGCGCTTCGGGTGCATGGCCGCCCGGCTCACCTCCGGCGGTACACCAACCGGCCGCCGAGGACGGTCGCGACGCAGGTACGGGCACCCCGGGCCACGAGGTCGGCCTCGTCGGCCACGTCGAAGACGGCCAGGTCGGCAAGGCCCCCGGCGGTGAGCGGACCGTGGACGGTGCCCGGCAGGTCGTACCCCTCGACGAAGGGGTCGAGGTCGGGGCCGTCCCAGACCGGCGGGGCGAGCACCGCTGCGTTCGGCACCTCGCGCAGCCCGGCCCGTGCCACGGCCTGCCGCACCTCGGCCGCCGCGCCGAGGCCGACGTGCGTCGTCCCGTGCGCCAGCATCCGCTGGATGCCGCGCCGCACGCTGCCCGCCGTCCGGGCCGCGTCGGGCGCGAGCGCGTCGAAGGCCGCGCCGGTGACCGGCGCGGTGCCCAACTCGTCCGCTTCACGGGGGTCGGGGTGGTACACCCGCGTGAGCAGCCAGTGCCCGTGCCACTGACGCAGCCCCGGCGTCGCCACCCCCGGCCAGCGCCGCGTCCGCGCGCCGGGATGCGCCGCCGCCACGTCCTCGTACGGGCCGAGGGCGGCGATCTCCGTGCCGCGTACGGCGACCGCACCGCCCGGCACGGGGGCGCGTCCCCCGCCGGGCAGGAGCAGGTCCGCGACGTGAATCGTCAGCACAACCGCCTCAGTTGGCGTTGAGCAGCTTCAGCTCCGGGTGCGCCGTCCCGCCCTCGATCGCCGTGGACGAGATGTGCGAGACCACGCGCTCGTCGACGGGGTCGTCCGCCGGGTCCTCGTGCACGACGATGTGCTCGTACGTCGTGGTCCGCTGTGCGGGGACGCGGCCCGCCTTGCGGATCAGGTCGATGATCTCCAGGCGGTTGGAGCGGTGCTTGGCGCCCGCGGAGGAGACGACGTTCTCCTCCAGCATGATCGAGCCGAGGTCGTCAGCGCCGTAGTGCAGCGACAGCTGGCCGACCTCCTTGCCCGTGGTCAGCCAGGAGCCCTGGATGTGGGCCACGTTGTCGAGGAAGAGCCGCGCGATCGCGATCATGCGCAGGTACTCGAACAGGGTCGCCTGCGTTCGGCCCTTGAGGTGGTTGTTCTCGGGCTGGTACGTGTACGGGATGAAGGCGCGGAAGCCGCCCGTGCGGTCCTGCACGTCGCGGATCATCCGCAGGTGCTCGATCCGCTCGGCGTTGGTCTCGCCCGTGCCCATCAGCATCGTGGAGGTCGACTCGACACCGAGGCCGTGCGCGATCTCCATGATCTCCAGCCACCGCTCGCCGGACTCCTTCAGCGGCGCGATCGCCTTGCGGGGACGCTCCGGCAGCAACTCGGCGCCGGCGCCCGCGAAGGAGTCGAGTCCGGCCGCGTGGATGCGGGTGATCGCCTCCTCGACCGTGACCCCGGAGATCCGCGCCATGTGCTCCACCTCGGACGCGCCGAGCGAGTGGATCACCAGCTGGGGGAACTCCTTCTTGATGGCCGCGAAGTGCTGCTCGTAGTACTCGACGCCGTAGTCGGGGTGGTGGCCGCCCTGGAACATGATCTGCGTGCCGCCCAGTTCGACGGTCTCCGCGCAGCGGCGCAGGATGTCGTCGAGGTCCCGGGTCCAGCCCTTGGCGGTGTCCTTCGGCGGGGCGTAGAAGGCGCAGAACTTGCAGGCCGTGACGCAGACGTTGGTGTAGTTGATGTTGCGCTCGATGATGTACGTCGCGATGTGCTCCGTACCGGCGTACCGGCGCCGGCGCACGGCGTCCGCCGCGGCGCCCAGCGCGTGCAGCGGCGCGGAGCGGTAGAGGTCGAGCGCTTCCTCGGCTGTGATCCGCCCGCCTGCGGCGGCACGGTCCAGGACGGGCTGAAGGTCGGCCTTCTCGGTCACCGGGCGTCACCCTTCGGCGGTTTTGCTGCGGATCTTGCGGACCGATCCAGGCTACGCCACGGCCCCGGCGCCCGGCCGCGGGCCTCCCCGGCGCTCGGCACCCGCTCAGCGCCGGACCTTGGCGAGCGTGGCGGTCGGGGTGCCCGCGGCCTCCTCATGGGACTGGTAGCGCAGGGTGCCGTCGTCGGCGAGCGTGAACACCAGCACCGCCTTCCCGCTGGTGCACTTGCCCGCCGTGCCCTCGCGCTCGGGATCGGTGCGCTCCTCGATGCGCACCATCCGGGAGGTGGCCGAGGCGAGTCTGCCGACGCCGTAGCACTCGACACTCACGCCCAGGACCGAGATCGAGTTGGTGCTGCGGACGACGTCCTGGCCCTTCGTGCCCTTGGTGAACGTGACGGTCACGGTGCCGTGCGGCAGGCCGGACCGTTCGGTGGCGGGTCCCGTCCAGGTGCCGAGGAACGCGGCCGGCACCCCGTCCGCCTTCCCCGGGGACGAGGACGCGGCCGCGGTGGGCGGCGGCGCGGCCGCGTCGTTGGTGCCCTGGCCGCCGTCGGCGCCGCGGCCGGGCCACCGGTCGAACAGGAAGGTGCTGCCGACGGTGACGGCCGCGAGGGCGCCCGCGACGGTGAGCGCGAGCGTGCAGCTGACCCGGCGAGCCCTGGTGCCGCCGGTCGCCGAGAGGGACAGGCCGCCGCCCCCGGCCGGGCGGGACGTGCCGGAGGCCGTGGCCGCCTCGTGGCCGGCGGCGGACGGGGGCCTGCCCCACTGCGCGGCGGCCCGGTCCGGCTCGACCGGCGGGCCGAAGACGCCGAGGGCCAGACTGGAGAACGCGACGGGGCCGGAGGCGGCGGGGTCGGAGGCGGCCGGGTCGGACGCCGACGGCACGGATCCGGACGGTGCGGCGGACTCGGCGGGGAAGGACTCCAGGTGCAGTAGGTCCACCGCCGCGCGGCTGATCTCCTCCACGACCGGGCCCGGCAGCCAGCCGGCCCCGCCGCCGGCGCCGAGCCCCTCCGCGACCTCGGCGGGAGTCGGCCGGGCCGCGGGGTCCTTGGCCAGGCAGCCGCTCACCAGCTCCCGTATCCCGCTGTCCAGCGCGCCCAGTTCGGGCTCCTCGTGCACCACCTTGTAGAGCAGCGCGGCCGAGGAGTCGCCGGGGAAGGGGGCCTCGCCGGTCGCCGCGTACACGAGGACCGCGCCGAGCGAGAACACGTCGGCGGCGCCCGTGACGCCCTTGCCGAGGATCTGCTCGGGGGACATGTAGCCCGGCGAGCCGACCGAGACGCCCGTGGAGGTGAGGGACGCGGTGCCGTCCGTGGCGCGGGCGATCCCGAAGTCGATGAGCCGTGGGCCCTCCAGGGCGAGCAGCACGTTCGACGGCTTCACGTCCCGGTGCACGAGGTCGAGCGCGTGCACGGCCACCAGTGCCCGGGCGAGCCCGGCGCCCAGCACGCGCACCGACGCCGTGGGGAGCGGCCCGTGTTCGGCGACCGTCCGGGACAGCGGGGGGCCGGCGACGTATCCGGTGGCCACCCACGGCACGGGCGCGTCGGGGTCGGCGTCCAGCACGGGTGCGGTCCACTCCCCGCCGACCCGGCGCGCGGCCTCGACCTCGCGCCGGAACCGCGCCCTGAACTCGTCGTCGAGCGCGAAGTGCGGATGGACGGCCTTCACCGCGACCGTGCGGCCGCCCGCGCTGCGCCCCAGGTAGACACGGCCCATCCCGCCCGCGCCCAGTCTGCCGAGCAGCCGGTACGCACCGATGACGCGCGGCTCACCCGGATCCAGCGGCTGCATCTCAACTCCCCCGTCAGCCCTGGCACCAAGGCCCTGGCACAGACCGTCCGGTCAAAAACTGCCCACAGCCTAGGGGGTGTCCCGCCGATCAGGCCGGATCAGTGAGCGGCGCCCTGCGGCCCCGGATCCAAGGCGGAGGAAGGAGACAATGGCGGAGCCATGGCGACCGACGACAACGCGGGAGACGGGGTCGCAGGGCGTCGCGAGCCCGGCATGATCGGCGAGACACCCCCGGGGGGTGGGGTCAGCGGTGGCCGTCGAGCAGTTCCACACGGACATCGGCCGAGAAGCCGGTGGTCGGTCCCGTCCTGCGCGCGAACTCCCGTACGCCCGCCAGCTGATCGGGCCCGAAGCGGAAGTCCAGTGTGGTGAAGTAGCGCTCCAGCAGCTCGGCGTCGAAGCTCTCCCAGCGGGCCGCCTGCTCGGCGACCTTGGCGACCTCCTCCAGGGACAGGTCGCGCGAGGCGAGGAACGCCTCGTGCACCTGGCGCACGACGACCGGCTCGCGGGCCAGGTAGTCCTTGCGCGCCGCCCAGACGGCGAAGACGAACGGCAGCCCGGTCCAGTCCTTCCACATCTGTCCGAGGTCGTGGACCCGCAGGCCGAGGCGGGGCGCGTCGTGCAGCGAGGCGCGCAGGGCCGCGTCCCCGATGAGGACGGCGGCCTCCGCCTCCTGCATCATCACGCCGAGGTCCGGCGGGCAGGTGAAGTAGTCGGGCGCCACCCCGTACTGCTCGGCGAGCAGCAGTTGCGCGAGGCGCACGGAGGTGCGGGAGGTGGACCCGAGCGCGACCCGCGCCCCGTCCAGCTGCTCCAGCGGCAGCTGGGAGACGATCACGCAGGACATCACGGGGCCGTCGCAGCCGACGGCGAGGTCGGGAAATGCGACGAGGTCACCGGCATTGCGCAGGAATTCGACGAGAGTGACCGGCGCGATGTCGAGTTCGCCGCGCACCAGACGCTCGCTGAGCTTCTCGGGGGTGTCCTTCGTCAGTTCGAGGTCGAGAAGTGTTCCCGTTCTGGCAAGCCCCCAGTAAAGAGGGAGACAGTTCAGGAACTGGATGTGGCCGACGCGCGGCCGGCTGCGACGGATGTCGGTTGCTGTGCTTTCACCGTGACTGTCCACATCGTGAGGCTAGACCGGTGTCCTGCGTCGGTACGCGCCGGGGCCGCGCGGTGACGTCCGCGCGGCCCGCCCGAACTGCGCTTCGTCAGCGGAACGGGCCCGAATCAAACGTCCGAGTGACGTGATCTTTCCCTCTACCGCTGCGCGCACGCTGCGTGCTAGGCTCAACGCAAGTTGCAGTTTGGTTTCCCTTGCAGTACAGAGCCTGCGGAGCATGTAACCCGCAGGCTTTTGTAGTTTTCAGACTTCTTGCAGGTTCTGGAGCAGGGCAACCCTTTGGCCCATAGGAGGGCTTATGGCTACCGGAACCGTCAAGTGGTTCAACGCTGAAAAGGGCTTCGGCTTCATCGCCCAGGACGGCGGCGGCCCGGATGTCTTCGTCCACTACTCCGCGATCAACGCGACCGGCTTCCGCTCCCTCGAGGAGAACCAGGTCGTGAACTTCGACGTCACCCAGGGCCCGAAGGGCCCGCAGGCGGAGAACGTCACCCCGGCCTAGTCAGCCACGGGTCGGCGATCGCGCACGACGTAGCAGTACCAAGGAGCCCCGTTCCGTCAGGATCGGGGCTCCTGCCTTTTCCGGCGCCCGCGGCGCTACGCGCCCGGCCTCGCGTACAGCGCGTCGATCTCCGCCGCGAAATCCCGTTCGATCTCCGTGCGCCGCAGCTTGAGCGACGGGGTCAGGTGGCCGCTCTCCTCCGTGAAGCCAATGGGCACGGTGCGGGGTGCGGCTTCGGGCGGGCCTCACGTGGCCCGGGGGCACCGCCCGGGTCAGGCCCGTTCGAGGACGGCGGTCACGCCCTGGCCGCCCGCCGCGCAGATCGAGATCAGGCCGCGGGCGGGTCCCTCCCGTTCGGCGAGGAGCTTCGCCAGGGTGGCGACGATCCGGGCGCCGGTGGCGGCGAAGGGGTGGCCGGTGGCCAGGGAGGAGCCGGCGACGTTCAGCCGGGCGCGGTCCACGGCGGGCAGGCCCCGCCTCTCCCAGGCGGCGAGCGTCGCGAGCACCTGGGAGGCGAACGCCTCGTGGATCTCCACGAGATCGAAGTCGTCGAGCGAGAGGCCGGTGCGCTCCAGCATCCGGGGTACCGCGTACGCGGGGGCCATCAGCAGGCCGTCCTCGCCGCCGCGGGCGTCGCCGTGCACATGGTCCACAGCTGCCGTCTCGTACGCGGTGAGATACGCGAGCGGCCTCACGCCGTGCTCCTCGGCCCACGCGTCGCTCGCGAGGAGCACGGTGGCCGCGCCGTCGGTGAGCGGGGTGGAGTTGCCCGCGGTCATGGTCGCGCCCGGGGCGTCGTTGCCGTAAACCGTCCTGAGCGTGGCGAGCTTGTCGACGGTGGAACCGGGGCGCAGGTTCTGGTCGCGTTCCAGGCCGCGGAAGGGCACCACGAGGTCGTCGAGGAGACCCCGCTCGTACGCGGCGGCGAGGCGCTGGTGGCTCGTGGCGGCGAGCAGGTCCTGCTCCTCGCGGCCGATCCCCCACTTCCTGGCGGTGATGGCGGCGTGCTCGCCCATCGACAGGCCGGTGCGCGGCTCGGCGTTGCGCGGGATGTCCGGAACGAGGTGCTTCGGCCGCACCCGGGCAAGCGCCCTCAGCCGTGCGGCGGTGCCCTTGGCGCGGCGCGCCTCCAGCAGGATCCTGCGCAGCTCGTCGTTGACGCCGAGCGGCGCGTCGCTGGTGGTGTCGGCGCCGCCCGCGATGCCGCTCTCCACCCCGCCGACCGCGATCTTGTTGGCGACGGCGATCACCGCCTGAAGTCCGGTGCCGCAGGCCTGCTGGATGTCGTACGCGGGGGTACGCGGGTCGAGTCCGGAGCCGAGCACGGTCTCGCGGGCGAGGTTGAAGTCCCGGCTGTGCTTGAGGACCGCGCCCGCCACGAACTCGCCGACGGCGCCCGGCCCGGTCAGGCCGAAGCGCTCGACGAGCCCGGCGAGCGCGGCGCCGAGCATCTCCTGGTTGGTGGCGGTGGCGTAGGGGCCGTCCGACCGGGCGAAGGGGATACGGCTGCCGCCGATCACCGCGACCCTGCGAGGCATCATCGGCACCATTTCGACCAACTCCTGACCCTTGAGTAACCTTACTCCAGAGTAAACCTACGACCGCGCAGGGAGTCGGACAATGGCCGATCGCTATCTGCACTTCACCGGCACAGCGCCCGGCCGCTTCCTCACCCGGCGCCTCGGGCTGCCCCGGCCCGCCCCGCTGCGCCGCTGGAGCTTTGGGACACCCACGCTCGACGGTCCCCTCCTGCTGCTCACCGCCGGCGCGTCCGCCCTCGACGGCCCCCTGCCCGACACCGGGCTGGAGACCGTCGCCTCCCCCGCCCGGCCCGCGGCCGTCGTCCTCGACGCCACCGGCGTCACCACCGCGGCGGGGCTCGCCGACGTGCACGCCGCGCTCCACCCCGTCGTGCGCTCGATCGCCCCCTGCGGCCGCGTCGTCGTGCTCGGCGTCCGCCCCTCGGCCGACGACCACCACCAGGCAGCCGCCCAGCAGGCGCTCGAAGGATTCGTCCGCTCCCTCGGCAAGGAGATCGGCGGCGGACGCACCGCCAATCTCGTACGGCTCGCCTCCCCCGCGCCCGACACCGCCGCGTCCACCCTGCGCTTCCTGCTCTCGCCGAAATCCGCCTACGTCAGTGGCCAGGTCATCGAACTCACCGACGCCGAGCCCGAGTTCCCCGCCGACCCCGACCGCCCCCTCGCGGGACGCACCGCGCTGGTCACCGGCGCCGCGCGCGGCATCGGCGCCGCGGTCGCCGAGGTCCTCGTCCGCGACGGCGCCCACGTCGTCTGCCTCGACGTGCCCCAGGCCGAGGCGGAACTGGCGCGCACCGCGGACCGGCTCGCGGCCACCGCGCTCCCCCTCGACATCACGGCACCCGACGCCGCCGACCGCATCAGGGCGGCGCTCCCCAGTGGCGCGCTCGACGTCCTCGTCCACAACGCGGGCATCACCCGCGACCGCCGGCTCGCCAACATGCCCGCCGACCAGTGGAGTCAGGTGGTCACCGTGAACCTGGCCGCGGTCCTCGACACCACCGACGCGCTGCTTGCGGCGGGCGCCGTCCGCCGGGGCGGCCGCATCGTGGCCACCGCCTCCATCGCGGGCATCGCCGGCAACACCGGCCAGACCAACTACGCCGCGTCCAAGGCCGGCGTCATCGGACTCGTCCGCTCCCTGGCCCCGCGCGCCGCGGCCGCCCACGGCGTCACCGTCAACGCCGTCGCCCCCGGCTTCATCGAGACGAAGATGACGGCCGCCGTTCCCCTCCTCATCCGCGAGGCCGGCCGGCGGATGAACTCCCTGGCCCAGGGCGGCCTGCCCGTCGACGTCGCCGAGGCCACCGTGTACCTCGCCCACCCCGCCTCCGCCCCGGTCAACGGCCAGATCCTGCGCGTCTGCGGCCAGAGCCTGCTCGGCGCCTGACGATGACGACCCTCATCCTGACCGCGCCGCCCCGGCTCGCACCCCTGCTCGTCCGGGGTGCCGCCCTCTCCCCGTTCAAGCGCCGCGTCGGCGCCGACGCGCCCCTGCCCGCCACCCGGCTCGTCCTGCCCGCGGCCCGCACCGACCCGGCGCGGCTCGCCGCGTACGCCACCGTCTGCGGCTTCCCCACCACGGGGCCGCTGCCACTCACGTACCCGCACGTCCTCGGGTTTCCGCTCGCCCTGCGGCTCATGGCGGACCGGGCCTTTCCGCTGCCGCTGCCGGGGCTCGTCCACACCCGTATCGACATCGCCCGGCACGGCCGTGCGCTGCTGCCGGGCGACCGGCCCGAACTCGCCGTCCACGCCGAGGCGCTGACGCCCCACCGGCGCGGCACCGAGGTCGTCGTGGTCACCGAGGCACGCCTCGACGGGCGCCTCGTCTGGGAGTCCCGCAGCTCCTACCTGGCCCGCCACCGCACCGCGTACGACGGCCCCCGCGACAGCGCCCCGGACAGCGGGCCGCTGCCTCCCGTGGCGGAATGGCGGCTGCCCGGCGACCTCGGCCGCCGCTACGGCGCCGCCTCCGGCGACCGCAACCCGATCCACCTGCACCCCCTGACCGCCCGGCTGTTCGGGTTCCCCTGCGCCATCGCGCACGGCATGTGGACCTTCGCGCGCTGCCTGGCCGAGGCCCAGCGCACCACGGGGCCGGCCGCGGCGGCCCGTGCCGAGTTCAGGGCACCCGTGCTGCTGCCCGCCTCCGTCACGTACGCGGCCCGCGGCACCGCGGACAGCACGTCCTTCGAGCTGCGCGGCGGCTGCGACCGGCTCCACCTGACCGGTCACGTCGCCACGGCATGGCGCGGTGAGCGGTGAAGCAAAGGGGAACGTCCCGGCAACGGATATCGCACTGGGGCGCGTCACCCCAACGACCGCGCCGCCTTGCCTGCCTTACGGACCGGCCCTCAGATGGAGCCATGATGTTCGTTCGTACGACGTATGCGACAGGTGATCCGGCCAAGCTCGACCAGGCCGTGCAGGCACTGACCACGGAGGGCAGGCAGCGGCTCGTCGAAGAGCCGGGCTTCCGGGGTGCGGGCCTGTTCGTGGACCGCGAGCTGGGCAAGCTGCTGACCGGGACGTGGTGGGAGGACGAAGAGGCCATGCGGGCGAGCGCCGACCGCATGGGGCAGGTGCGCGCCCGGGCTCTGTCGTCGTTCGCGGCGACCGTGACGGTCGACACCTGGGAGGCCGCGGTCGCCGCCCGCCCCGAGTCGGCCGACGAGGACGCCCGCTTCCGGCTGACCCGGCTGGACTTCGCCCCGTCCGACGCGGACAGCCTGATCGATGCCTTCGAGAACGGCGTCCTGCCCAAGCTCCGGACCGTGCCCGGCTTCCTCGGCGGATCGCTCCTCATCGACCGTGCCGCCGGGCGCGCGGCCGTGGGCGCGGTCTACGCCGACCGGGACAGCCTCGCGGCCTCCCGTGGTCCCGTCGCCGCGCTGCGCGGCGAAGCCACGAGCCAGGCGCAGGCGACCGTGCAGGCGGTGGAGGAGTTCCAGGTGGCCATGCTGCTGGGCCGGCCCCCGTCCTGAGCCGGGCCCCGCGAGGTCACCGCGGGCTCCAGCGCTCCCCCTGCATGAGCCGGTCGAGCCCCGTCCACGCGAAGTTCATCAGCATGCCCGCCGCCTCCTTGGCCGAGACCCCACCGGTCTCGTTCGCCCAGCCGGCGAGCGACTCGGCGGCACCCACCAGGGCCTGGGCGAGGCCGGCCACGTCCCGATCGGCCAGCTCGGCGTCGCGGTGCGCCGCCGGCGGCACGGCCTGACGCGCGGCGGCCGCGATCAGTCCGGTGACGAACGCGGCGATCTCCTCGCGCATCGTCGCCACCTCGGCGGCGAACGGCTCCCCGTGCGTACGCGCCTGGTGGTGCAGGACGGCCCAGCCGTCGGGGTTCTCGGCGGTGTGCCGGAAGAACGCCTCCAGTCCGGCCCACATCTGCCGGTCGGCCGAGAGTCCCGGCTCGACGGCCGCGCGCACGGCATCGGTCAGGGCCTGGGCCTCCCGCCGTATGCACGCCGTGAAGAGCTCTTCCTTGGAGTTCAGATACAGATAGACGAGCGGCTTGGACACCCCGGCCAGTTCGGCGATCTCGTCCATCGACGCGGCCCGGTAGCCGCGCTGCCCGAAGGTCTGCACAGCGGCGTCCATCATCTGCTGCTCGCGCACGGCCCGCGGCATCCGCTTGGCCCTCACGCCCTTCACAGCACCCATTGTCGACGTTCCTCCCACCCCGTGCCCCTACTCAGCGGTAAGAGTACGGCCCGGGGGAACGGCGGGCCGAACGCCGAAGGACGGCGGGAGGAAAGATCGTCCTGATGTCGTCGGTCCCGGCCACCGCGGTGCCGCCGGTCCCCCTCAGGCCGCCCGGCCGCGCCCGTGGACGCGTGAGCGCCCCGGATCCAGCCGTTCCGGGGCGCTTCTTGCGGCGGACGGGCCGTTACGCGGCGGCCGGGACCGCGACCTCGCGCTCGGCGCCCCGCACCTCGTCCTCGTCGATCGGCGAGGACGTGGCCGCGTGGTACGCGTCGCGGTCGAGGATGTTCTCCCGGGCGGCGACGAGGACCGGGACCAGCGCCTGGCCGGCCACGTTCGTCGCGGTCCGCATCATGTCGAGGACCGGGTCGATCGCCATCAGCAGGCCCACGCCCTCCAGCGGGAGGCCCAGCGTCGACAGGGTCAGCGTCAGCATCACGGTCGCGCCGGTCAGGCCCGCCGTGGCCGCCGAGCCGACGACCGAGACGAAGGCGATCAGCACGTACTCCTTGATGCCCAGCTGCACGTCGAAGATCTGCGCGATGAAGATCGCGGCGAGCGCCGGGTAGATCGCGGCGCAGCCGTCCATCTTGGTCGTCGCGCCGAACGGGACGGCGAAGGAGGTGTAGTCCTTCGGGACGCCGAGGCGCTCGGTGACCTTCTGCGTGACCGGCATGGTGCCGACCGAGGAGCGGGAGACGAACGCCAGCTGGATGGCGGGCCAGGCGCCCTTGAAGAACTGGACGGGGCTGACCTTGGCGACGGTCGCGAGCAGGAGCGGGTACACGCCGAACAGGACCAGGGCGCAGCCGATGTAGACGTCGGCGGTGAAGGTGGCGTACTTGCCGATCAGGTCCCAGCCGTAGTCGGCGATGGCGAAGCCGATGAGGCCGACGGTGCCGATGGGCGCGAGGCGGATGACCCACCACAGGGCCTTCTGCAGCAGCTCCAGCACGGACTCGCTCAGGGCGAGGATCGGCTTGGCGCGCTCGCCGAGCCCCAGCGCGGCGACACCGGCGACGGCCGCCATGAAGACGATCTGGAGGACGTTCAGCTCGGTGAAGGGCGTGATGACGTCGGTCGGCACGATGCCGGTCAGGAAGTCGATCCAGGTGCCGGCGTTCTCGGGCTTCTGGCCGTCCTTCGGGGTGAGGCCGGTGCCGGCGCCGGGGTTGGTGACCAGGCCGATCGCGAGGCCGATGGCGACCGCGATCAGCGACGTGATCATGAACCAGAGCAGGGTGCGGGTGGCCAGCCGGGCGGCGTTGTTGACCTTCCGCAGATTGGTGATCGAGACCAGGATCGCGAAGAAGACGAGCGGCGCGACCGCCAGCTTCAGCAGCTGGACGAAGATCGAGCCGACCTGGTCGAGCGTGTCCTTCAGCCAGGTGACGTCCTGGCTGCGGGCGAGCCAGCCGAGCAGGACGCCGAGCACCAGACCGGTGACGATCTGGGCCCAGAAGGGGATCTTCGGTATGCGGTTACCGGACGCGGACGCGGTGTTCGCGGACACGGGCACACTCCACAGGGGCATAGCGGAACAGACGGGGGAACAGGGGTGCGGCGCCCGTGCGCGGATGCGCGGCGCGCCGCTGTGATGCCGGGTCAGACCTGGCGGCAACAGACCGCGGACATACAGCGGCAGAGATCGACATGCAGGCGCGCCACGAGCGGGATGCTCGCGGCGGTGTGATGGCGCACTGCTGTCTTCATGCCGAACACGTTAACACTTGAACTTATGGACCCTCAAAGCTCCCCTTTGGGCCCCCGTCGGGCCCCGGGTGCCCGGCGTTACTGCGTGACGCCGTCCTCCTGCGAACGGTTGGCCTCCAGGCGCGCCTTGGCCTGGTCGACCTTGGTGACGATCTGCTCGGACATGGCGTCGCGCTGCTTGCGCAGGAGCACGAAGCTCAGCGGTGCGGAGAGCACGAGCGAGAGCAGGATCACCCAGGCGAAGTTGGCGTCCCCGAGACCCTTGGGCAGGGCGCCGACCTGGACGAGACCGGCGACGACGACGAAGCAGCCGACGAAGATCGCGAGCCGCATCGCGGTGTACCGGATGGCGGCGCTCGACTTTCCTGCGGACACGGCGGGCCTTCTTCCTTGGTACGACAAAAGGTGCCAGTCCAGTGAAGCACGCCGCGGAAAGGATCAGTTCAGCGGCAGGAGCATGATGACGTCGTCGCGGTCGTCGCCGTCCGCCACGCGGATCGCGCCCGGTACGCGGCCGACCTCCTTGTACCCGCAGGCGGTGTAGAAACGGTCGGCGCCGGTGCCGCCGCGGCAGGTGAGGCGTATCGCCTCGATGCCGTCGAGCCCACGGGCGGTCTCGGCTACGGCCGCCATCAGGTCGCGGCCGTAGCCCTTGCCCTGGTGCTCGGGGTGGACCATCACCGTGTAGACCCAGACCCAGTGGGTCATCAGCCGGTGGGTGTTGTGGGCGAGGAAGGCGGCGGCCACGATCTCGCCGTCCTCGTCGCGCCCGACGAGCAGCCGCATCCGGCCCTCGGCCATGGCCGTCAGATGCTTGACCCACTCGGGCCGTATGTCGTCGACCGTGACCGGCGGCACGAAGCCGACGGCGCCGCCCGCATTGCTGACGTCGGCCCACAGGGAGAGAACGCCGTCGCGCAGGGCGGGCCCGCCGGGCGGGTCCAGTTCGAAGGTGAGCGCCATGGGGCCCAGCGTAGGAAACGCGTCCGCCGGGCCCCCGGGGTTTCCACAGGGCGAGACACAGCGCGAGACGCACCGCCCGCGGCGCGCCGCGGGCCGAGCGCCCGAGGCGGTCAGACGCGCATCGGCTGCGGGGACTCGCGGCGGTCGGCGTCCGGGCCGGGGTACTCGCGGATGATCTCGTACCGGGTGTTGCGCTCGACCGGGCGGAAGCCGGCGTCGCGGATCAGGTCGAGCAGATCGTCGCGGGTGAGCTTGTTCGGCGTGCCGTAGTTGTCGGCGTCGTGCGTGATCTTGTACTCGACCACCGAGCCGTCCATGTCGTCCGCACCGTGCTGGAGGGCGAGTTGGGCGGTCTGCACGCCGTGCATCACCCAGAAGACCTTGACGTGCTGGATGTTGTCGAAGAGGAGCCGCGAGACCGCGAAGGTCTTCAGCGCCTCCGCGCCCGTCGCCATGGTCGTGCGCGCCTGGAGCTTGTTGCGGACCTTGCCGTCCTGCATGTCGACGAAGTCGTGCTGGTAGCGCAGCGGGATGAAGACCTGGAAGCCGCCGGTCTCGTCCTGGAGTTCCCGCAGCCGCAGCACGTGGTCGACGCGGTGGCGCGGCTCCTCGATGTGCCCGTACAGCATCGTGCACGGGGTCTTGAGGCCCTTCTCGTGCGCGAGGCGGTGGATGCGCGACCAGTCCTCCCAGTGGGTGCGGTGGTCGACGATGTGCTGGCGCACTTCCCAGTCGAAGATCTCCGCGCCGCCGCCGGTCAGCGATTCGAGGCCGGCCTCGATCAGCTCGTCGAGGATCTCGGAGGCGGACAGCCCCGAGATGGTCTCGAAGTGGTGGATCTCGGTGGCGGTGAACGCCTTCAGCGAGACGTTGGGCAGGGCCTTCTTCAGCTCGCTCAGCGAACGGGGGTAGTACCGCCACGGCAGGTTGGGGTGGAGGCCGTTGACGATGTGCAGCTCGGTGAGGTTCTCGTTCTCCATCGCCTTGGCGAGGCGGACGGCCTCCTCGATGCGCATGGTGTACGCGTCCTTCTCGCCCGGCTTGCGCTGGAACGAGCAGTAGGCGCACGACGCGGTGCACACGTTGGTCATGTTGAGGTGGCGGTTGACGTTGAAGTGGACGACGTCGCCGTTCTTGCGCGTGCGGACCTCGTGCGCGAGACCGCCGAGCCAGGCCAGGTCGTCCGATGCGTAGAGCGCGATGCCGTCCTCACGGGTCAGCCGCTCACCGGCCCGGACCTTCTCCTCCAGCTCGCGCTTGAGTCCAGCGTCCACCTGGCCGCCTCCCATATCTCCACGTAAAACAGGCTCCGCCCACCGTACTCCCCCGCCTTCGCGTCACTTCACGGGCGGGGCGGTACGGCGGGCGGCGGGTGGCTCAGCCCTCCTCGGGGAGGTCTCCGACACGGTTCTCCCACTTGGTGGAGAGGACGATGGTGGTGCGGGTGCGGGAGACGCCGCGGGTGCCGGAGAGCCGGCGGATGGTCTTCTCCAGGCCGTCGACGTCGCTGGCGCGCACCTTGAGCATGTAGGAGTCGTCGCCCGCGATGAACCAGCAGTCCTCGATCTCGGCGAGGTCCCGCAGCCTGCGGGCGACGTCCTCGTGGTCGGCGGCGTCGGAGAGCGAGATGCCGATGAGGGCCGTGACGCCGAGACCGAGCGAGGCCGCGTCCACCGTGGCGCGGTAGCCGGTGATGACTCCCGCCGCCTCCAGGCGGTTGATGCGGTCGGTCACGGAGGGGCCGGAGAGCCCCACGAGCCGGCCGAGCTCGGCGTACGAGGCCCTGCCGTTCTCGCGTAGGGCCTGGATGAGCTGCCTATCCACGGCGTCCATAGACTCAAGCCTTCCATTATTCAGCGATACCGCAAGTTTACGTGTAGAATCTAAGGCATGCAGGGCCGACACCCTGCGAATCACTCAAACGATCACAGCTGATCCCACAAGGATCGCGATCCATACAGGAGATGACACTCACCGTGTACACGATCGAGATGGCCTACGCCCACATGCGACAGCTGCAGGAGCTGGCCAACCGCTCGCGTGCCCACCAGCCCTCTGCCGCCCGCCGGGCCGACCGGACCCGCGCACCGCGCCGCGGCAAGAAGAGCTAATCCTCTGCGGAGCCACCACCGAGCTCCCCCTCCCAACGGCGGTACAGCCGGTGCGGCACCCCTGCCGCGTCCAGCACCCGCCCGGCGACGAAGTCCACCAGATCCTGGATGTGCGTCGCCCCCGCGTAGAACGCCGGAGAGGCGGGCAGCACCACGGCGCCCGCCTCGTCCAGCGTCACCAGATGCTTCAGCGTCTGCCCGTTCAGCGGGGTCTCCCGCACCGCGACCACCAGCCTGCGCCGCTCCTTGAGCGTCACGCTCGCGGCGCGCTGGAGCAGGTCCTTCGACAGCCCCAGCGCCACACCCGCCACACACGCGGTGGACGCCGGCACGATCAGCATCCCCTTGACCGGGTACGACCCCGACGACGGCCCGGCGGCGAGGTCCCCCGCGGCCCAGTGGCGCACATCGTCCACGTCGACGTCGAACGCGCCGGGCTTGCCGTCCGCGCCCTGGGCCAGCCACCGGCGCAGGTCGTCCCGCCAGTGCGCGTCCCGGAACGCGATCCCCGTCTCGTCGAGCAGCGTCAGCCGCGAGGCCCGGCTGACGACGAGGTCCACGCTCTCGCCGGCGGCGAGCAGCGCGCGCAGCACGGCGGCGGCGTACGGCGTGCCGGAGGCACCCGACACGCCCACGACCCACGGCCGGCGACTGTTCATTTCCTGCGGCTCCACACGGGTGAGCCTATCCGGCGGCGCGGGGGCGGAACTGCGCCAGGTGCGCCGGACGTTCCGGTGGGTGTAGCGCGTACGACCCCAGGGGGACCGCGATGGCAGACACTCACCTCGCAGGGCGCCGGAGAGACCGGGCCCGAGCGGCGGTCAAACTGATGCTGGCCTGGGTCGCCCTGCTGTGGCTGCTCGAAGCGGTCGACGTGGCGACGGGCCACGCGCTCGACGCGTACGGAGTCGTGTCGCGCGAGCCCGGCGAGCTGGTCGACGTCGTCCCGTCGGCGTTCGTGCACTTCGGATTCGGCCACGTCGCGGCGAACAGCGTCCCCCTGCTGATCTTCGGCGTCCTCGCCGCGCTCGGCGGCATCCGCCGCTTCCTCGCCGTCTCGCTGCTGATCATCCTGGTGGACGGCCTCGGCGTCTGGCTGTTCTCGCCGTCCGACGTCAATACGGCGGGCGCCTCGGGCCTGGTCTTCGGCCTCTTCGGCTACCTCGTGGTGCGCGGCTTCGTCGAGCGCAAGCTGCTGGACGTGACAGTGGGCCTGTTGATCGGCGCGGTGTGGGGCGGCTCGATCCTGGCAGGCATATCCCCGGCGAACACGGGGGTCAGCTGGCAGGGCCACCTGTTCGGCCTGCTGGCGGGCGTGGCGGCGGCGTTCGTCTTCCGCGGCTCCCGCTCGCCCCGGGCGAGGTGAGCGGGAGCGGGCGCGTCAGGGAACCCCCTAGAGCGTCAGCCCCCGCGCGAGCAGGTCCAGCAAGGCGCACAGGAACAACGCGATCCCGATGAACCCGTTGACGGTGAAGAACGCCCTGTTCAGGCGGGACAGGTCGTGCGGGCGCACAATCGTGTGCTCGTAGAGGAACGCCGCCGCCACGATCACCAGCCCCAGCCACAGGAAGACGCCCGCGTCCGTGGCCAGCGCGTACCAGGCGAACAGCGCCGTCGTCACGACATGGCAGCCGCGCGCCCCGTACAGCGCCGCCGGGATGCCGAAGCGGGCCGGGACCGACTTCACGCCGTGGGCCCGGTCGGCCTGGACGTCCTGGCAGGCGAAGATCAGGTCGAAGCCGCCGATCCACACGCCCACCGCGAGCCCGAGGATCACCGCCTCCCACGACCACGCGCCGGTGACCGCGATCCACGCGCCGACCGGGCCCATGGCCTGGGCGAGACCGAGGATGGCGTGCGGGAAGTTCGTGAACCGCTTGCCGTACGGATAGACCACCATCGGCACCACGGCGACGGGCGCGAGCGCCAGGCACAGCGGGTTGAGCAGGGCCGCGGCGCCGAGGAAGACGACCACGGCGACGAGCGCGCCGGTCCACGCCGAGCGGACGGACACCGCGCCGGTGACCAGCTCGCGCGAGGCCGTGCGCGGGTTACGGGCGTCGATCTCCCGGTCGATGATCCGGTTGCACGCCATCGCGAACGTCCGCAGCCCGACCATCGCGACGGTGACGAGCAGAAGCTCGACCCAATGGACGGTGCGGTCGTGCCGGAACATCGCGGTGAGCGAGGCGATGTAGGCGAACGGCAGCGCGAAGACCGAGTGCTCGATCATCACCAGGCGCAGGAACGCCTTGGTGCGTCCGGGCCCCGGGACGGCCGCGGCGGCGGCGGTCACAGGCCGTACTCCTTCCAGCGACGGTCGACCTTCGCCGCCGTCTCGGGGTCCGACACGACCATCTCCGGCCAGCCGCCGTCGCGCGTGTAGCCCTCCTCGGGGAGCTTGCGCGTCGCGTCGATGCCCGCCTTGCCGCCCCAGAACTGCTGGTACGAGGCGTGGTCGAGGTGGTCGACCGGGCCCTCGACGACCGTGAGGTCGCGGGCGTAGTCCGTGTTGCCGAGCGCCCGCCAGGACACCTCGTGCAGGTCGTGGACGTCGCAGTCCGCGTCGACGACCACGATCAGCTTGGTCAGCGACATCATGTGCGCGCCCCAGATCGCGTGCATGACCTTCTGCGCGTGCTTCGGGTACTTCTTGTCGATCGAGACGATCGCGCAGTTGTGGAAACCGCCCGACTCCGGCAGGTGGTAGTCCACGATGTCCGGCACGATGATCTTGAGGAGCGGGAGGAAGAACCGCTCGGTGGCGCGGCCCAGCGGGCCGTCCTCCGTCGGCGGCCGGCCCACCACGATCGACTGGAGCAGCGGCCGCTTGCGCATCGTCACGCAGTCGATCGTCAGTGCCGGGAACGGCTCCTGCGGCGTGTAGAAGCCGGTGTGGTCGCCGAACGGGCCCTCGGGCAGCATCTTCCCCGGCTCCAGCCAGCCCTCCAGCACGACCTCCGCGTTCGCCGGGACCTGGAGCGGCACCGTCTTGCAGTCGACCATCTCGATCCGCTTGCCCGCGACGAAGCCCGCGAACAGGTACTCGTCGATGTCGCCGGGCAGCGGCGCGGTCGAGGCGTACGTGACGGCCGGCGGGCACCCGAAGGCGATCGCGACCGGCAGCCGCTCGCCCCGCTTGGCGGCGACCTGGTAGTGGTTGCGGCTGTCCTTGTGGATCTGCCAGTGCATGCCGATGGTGCGCCGGTCGTGGCGCTGGAGGCGGTACAGCCCGAGGTTGCGCACCCCGGACTCGGGGTGCTTGGTGTGCGTCAGCCCCAGGTTGAAGAAGGAACCGCCGTCCTCGGGCCAGGTGAACAGCGCGGGCAGGGCCTCCAGATCGACGTCGTCGCCGGTCAGGACGACCTCCTGCACGGGCGCGTCCTTCACCTTCTTCGGCGGCACGTGCACCATCGAGCCGAGCTTGCCGAACGCCTCGCGCACCCCGACGAACCCGTGCGGCAGCTCCGGCTTGAGCAGGCCGCCGATCTTGTCGCTGATCTCGTTGTACGAGGTCAGGCCGAGCGACTTGAGCAGCCGGCGGTCGGTGCCGAACACGTTCATCGCCAGCGGCATCGCCGAGCCGCGCACGTTCTCGAAGAGCAGGGCGGGGCCGCCGGCCTTGTTCACCCGGTCGACGATCTCCCCGACCTCCAGACAGGGGTCGACTTCGGCCTTGATGCGCTTGAGGTCGCCCTCGCGCTCCAGCGCCCGGAGCAAGGAGCGAAGATCGTCGTAAGCCATGGGGCCAAGTATCGGCCACGGGCTACCCTGGGCCCGTCACCGGGGCCGGGGAACACGGCCCCGCCTATGTCTCCAGGGGGCTGTCCCACATGCTCAGGGCACTGATGTACATCCTGCCGCTGGCGCTGACGATCTACGCGTTCATCGACTGCCTGAACACCCCCGAGGACGAGGCGAAGCACCTGCCGAAGCTCGCCTGGATCTTCATCATTCTGCTGTTCTGGATCGTCGGACCGATCGTCTGGTTCGCCGCCGGGAAGATGCGGCACGCACCGGCCGGTGGCCGCACCCCATCCGAGTGGCACCGCAACCACCGCACGACCTGGGTCGCCCCCGACGACAACCCCGACTTCCTCAAGTCCATCAAGGAGGAGAACAAGAAGGACGAGTCGCTCCTCAAGGACTGGGAGGCCGACCTGCGCCGCCGCGAGGAGGAGCTGAAGAAGCGCGAGCAGGGCGAGGACAAGGACAGCTGATGGAGCTGCGGCTCCTGGTGGCCTTCGAGAAGGTCGCCACCGTCCTCAGCTTCACCCGCGCGGCAGCCGAGCTGCGGTACGCCCAGTCCAGCGTGACGAGCCAGGTCCGCTCCCTGGAGTCCTCCCTCGGCGTGGACCTGTTCGAGCGGCTCGGCAGCCGTATCCGCCTCACGGAGGCGGGCGAGCGCCTGCTGCCGTACGCCCGCCGGATGATCGACCTCGCCGAGGAGGCGCGGGCCGCGGTCGCCGGGGCCGACGAGCCGGCCGGGACGATCACCGTCGGCACCATGGAGTCTCTGACCTCCTACCGGCTGCCGCCGCTCCTGGAGCTCTTCCACCACCGCTACCCGAAGGTCCGGCTGTCCCTGCGGCCCACGCTCGGCGACGAGACCCGCGAGGCGCTGCGCCGCGGTGTGTACGACATCGGCTTCCTGATGGAGCCGGAGACCGAGCACGCGGGCCTGGAGAGCGAGGTCCTGGCCGCGGAGCCGCTGGTGCTCGTGGCCGCGCCCGGGCATCCGCTGGCCGGGCGGGCGGGGCTGACGGCCGCGGACCTGGCGGCGGCGCAGCTGGTGGGTACGGAGCCGGGATGTCCGTACCGGGACCTGTTCGAGCGGGAGTTGAGCCAGTGGGCGCCTCCGTTCATGGAGTTCGGAACGATCGAGGCGACCAAGCGTGGGGTGGCGAGCGGTCTCGGGATCGCGCTGCTGCCCCGGATCGCCGTCTCCGGGGAGCTGGCGTCCGGGGCGCTGGCGGCGCTCGGCTGGGAGCCGCCGTTCACGCTCTTCACGCAGATCGCGTGGCGGCGGGAGAAGCGGCTTCCGGCCCATGTGCGGCTGTTCGTGGAGCAGGCGCGGCGGCTCGTACGCGAGGACGCGCGGGAAGCGTGACCTTCAGGCCGGCCAGCACGATCAGCGGCACGCCGAGCGCCTGGACGAGGCCGATGTGGTGCCCGTACACCGCCCAGTCGGCGACCATCGCGACGGCCGGGTAGGTGAAGGCGAGAACGGCGATCTTCGCGGTGGGCAGCTTCTGGTAGGCCGCGTACATCAGGACGTACATGACGCCGGTGTGGATCAGGCCGAGACCGGCGAGCCAGGCCCATCCCGCGCCGAGCCGGGACGCCGCGCCGAAGTCGGCGAAGGGCAGCAGCAGCGGGATGCCGACCAGGACCTGGACCAGGGCGACGAGGTGCGGACGCACGCCGGTGATCCGCTTGGTGACGACGGTCGACAGCGCGTAGAGCACGGCGGCGGCGAGCGCGAACCCCAGCCCCTTGAGCGAGCCCGTGTCCCCGGGCCGGACCCCGGAGACGAGGACCAGTCCGGCGAACGCGACCGCGAGCCAGCCGAACCTTGCGGCCGTGATCCGCTCCCGGAACAGCGCGGCGCCGAGCAGCACCAGGAAGAACGGCTGCGTGTGGTAGACGACGGTGGCGAGGGAGATCGAGGCGGCCTCGTACGCCTCGAAGAGGAACACCCAGTTGAAGACGATGAACACGCCGCCCAGCGCGGCCAGTCCGAGCTTCTTCGGGGTGAAGCCGTGGCCGGTGAACCAGCCGCGGGCGAGGACGTACGCGCCGAGGGCGGCGGCCCCGAAGAGGCACCGGAAGAACACCACGTCGAAGGGGGACGCGCCGGACTCGACGACGAAGATGCCGAGGGTGCCCGAGAGCACCATGGCGAGGGTGAGTTCGACTGTTCCCCTGGTCTCGTTTCTCATGACCATGACGCTACGAACGGACCCGTGCACCGGTCCACGAGCCAATGGGGCGTCCTGCCGATGGCCCCATCGGCCGTGTCGATGGGGGTGACGGCGGGGCCCGCCGGGGAAGAGTGCGGGCATGGACGATGCGCAGGCCCGCAGGTGGCTCGCCACCGCCGTCGCCGAGGCCCGGGCGGGGCTCGCCGAGGGCGGCATCCCGATCGGCGCCGCGCTGTACGGGGCCGACGGCTCGCTGCTGGGGCGCGGCCGCAACCGGCGCGTGCAGGACGGCGATCCGTCGACGCATGCCGAGACGGCGGCGTTCCGCGCCGCGGGCAGGCAGCGGTCGTACCGGGGCACCACGATGGTGACGACGCTCTCGCCGTGCTGGTACTGCTCCGGTCTTGTGCGGCAGTTCGGGATCTCCCGGGTCGTGATCGGTGAGGCGGAGACCTTCCACGGCGGCCACGACTGGCTGGCGGAGCACGGCGTGGAGGTCGTGCTGCTGGACGATCCGGAATGCGTGGCGATGATGCGCGCGTTCGTCGACGAGCACCCGACTCTGTGGAACGAGGACATCGGTGACGAGTGAGACGCGCATTCCCACCATCGATCTCTCCGACGGCGACGCGGCGGCCGGAGCCGTCGACCGCGCCCTGTGCGGGGCGGGCTTCCTGCTCGTCACCGGGCACGGGATCGACCCGGCGCTGCCCGCGGGGATCCGGGAGGCGGCCCGGAAGTTCTTCCGCCTCCCCGCCGCCGTCAAGGAGCCGTACGCGGTTCGGGTCGGCGGGCGCGGCTGGCTGGGGCCGGGCGCGGAGGCCAACGGGTATGCGGAGGGGACGAGGACACCGCCGGACCTGAAGGAGTCGCTGTCGTTCGCGGCGGACGAGCCGACCGGGGACACGGCCGTCGACGCCGAGTGGTTCCTGCCGAACACCTGGCCCGCAGAGGTGCCGGAGCTGAAGCCGCTGGTGGAAGCGTATCTGTGGCGGATGCGCGCCCTGTCCGACCGGCTGCTCGGCCTGCTCGGCGAGGCGCTGGGCGAGGGCGGGGACTTCTTCACCCGGCACACCGGCCACCCCACGTACGGCTTCAACGTGAACTGGTATCCCGGCACGGACACGGTCGGGCCGCCCGCGCCCGGTCAGTTCCGCATCGGCCCGCACACGGACTTCGGCACGGTGACGGTCCTCGACCGGCAGGCCGGCCGCGGCGGCCTTCAGGTGTTCACGGACGACGGAGGCTGGCAGGACGCGCCGTGGGACCCGGAGGCGCTCACGGTCAACATCGGGGATCTGATGGCGCGTTGGACGGGCGATCGCTGGCGCTCGGGCCGCCACCGGGTGCTCCCGCCGCCCGCGGACGCGCCGGCGGAGGAGCTCATGTCGCTCGTGTACTTCTACGAGTGCGATCCGGGCACGGTCGTGGCGCCCCTGCCCGCGCCGAAGGGGCGCGTGGCGTACGAGCCGGTGGACTCGCACACGTACCTGAGGGCGAAGCTCGACGCGATCTCGGTCGGCGAGGGCGGTCCGCCGGACCGCCCGGAGTCCGGCGACGGGGCGTGACAGCCTGAACACGAAAGCGCGGCAACTCCCTCGCCCGCCCGGCCCGAGCCCCATATCATGGTCGTCCAACTACCTGTTCCCCGGCGCCACTTGACCGCTCGGGAGTGTTTTTGAGGGATCAACTCGCCGCGAGGAGCGAACTGCTCGCGCAGCTCACGTCCCATCTCACCGGCACCCAGGTCGCCGGCCGCACGTTCCGTCCTTCCTGCAAGGCCCTGCCGCCTCCCGTGGTCGCCGTCGTCGGCGGGCGCGGGATGGGTAAGTCGTACGACTTCGCCTGGCTGCGGGACTCCTGCGGACCGGTCACGCCCACCGCGTACCTGGACTGCGCCGACGACGCGCTGCGCACCGGCGCGGCCGAGTCACCGGAGTCGCGTTCGCTGGTGACGGAGGCGCTGCGGCTGCTCGGCATCGGCTTCACCAGCGCCGGGCCCGCACGTGCGCCGACGCTGCACATGACCCGGCTTTTCGCGGGGCTCGTCGCGGTCGCCTCCGGAACGTGGAACGCCGACCAGGACGAGCGCATCGCCGCCGAGCTGCGCCGCCTGGAGCTGATCTCGCCGTCGCGCGGCAACTGGGCGGCGGTCGTGCAGAGCTGGGTGGCCAAGCTGATGGCGGCGTACGCGGCGCTGCCGATGCCCCTGCCGCCGGTGCAGAAGTTCATCGAGGTGTCGGTGGAGGTGCTGCTCCAGGAGCTGTTCCAGCGCGGCAGCCGCAAGGCCGTCGGCTGGTACGGGGCCTACCCCGGCGCGCAGGGCAGCGCCCGCTGGGGACTGACCCTGCTGGGCAGCCACTTCCGGCTCGGCGGCGACCAGCGGCGGCGCGCCGAGTACTTCCTCGGTCAGGCGCTGCGGGCCGACCTGGACGAGGCGTACCGGACGACCGGGGGCTGGCTGCTGCGCACCGGCCGGCCGCTGATGCTGCTCGACAACGCCCACGACGAACTGGGCGAGCAGCTGGTGCGCGACTGCCTCACCCACCGGTCGACCGGGCATCCGGACCGGGTGGTGGTGTACGCGGCGTTCCGGCGCGGCGACCCGCCGGTCCTCCAGGGCGCGCACCGGCTGGCGTCGCTCAGCTCCGCGGTGGGGCTGGCGGGCGGCCGGGGCGACGGGCTGTGCGTGCACCCCATGGTCGTGGTGCCCTATCCGCCGCTGCCGCCGGCCGGCCCCGAGACCTCCGACGGGCTGCTGAGCCATGTGGATCCGGACGCGATGCTGCCGCCCGGACTGCCGCGCGCGCTCTACCGGTTCACGGGCGGACGACCGCTGGCCATGACCCGGATGACGGACGCGATCGAGGAGCTGCGGACGGCGGCGAACGCCGCCGTGCCGCCCGGTCCTTCGGGCCCGCCCGCGCCGACCGCCCTGGCGACGCTGACACTGCGGTCGCTGCTGCGGCACCGGCCGGCGACACCGCTTCAGCCGGCCACCGGCCCGACGGTGGCCGAGGCGCTGCGGGAGGAACTGGTCCCCGGGGAGCTGGGCGAGCTGCTCACCCGGGTGTCCCCCGCGGCGGACGCGCGCTCCGCCGAGCTGCTGCTCCCGGCGGCCGCCGGCATGACGACGCCGGAGCTGCGCCAGGCGCTCGACGCGGACGGATGGCCGCGCTGCGACCGGCACTTCGTGGCCGACCACTGCCTGCGCACCCTGCTGCTCCACCGGCTCTACCACCTGGATGCCGACCACTCGTCGTGGCTCGGCATGCACTCGCGGCTGGTGATGCACTACGCGGCGGCCGGGCCCGCCTCCTGGCCGGCGTACCACCACGAGCTGGCGATCGGCCGGACCGGGGGCGCGATCGCGCACCTCACCGGCTCGCTCGGCCGCGCGGACACGGCGGCCTGGCTGGACGAGCTGCTGCACATCGCGTCCGCGCCGGGTTTCGAGGGTCTCGCGGAGCGGCGCAGGCTCGCCTTCACGGGCGGGCACCGTGAGCCGGACCGGCGCGTCGAGCGGCTGCTGAACGCCGCCTGGCTGGCGCAGGACTGGCTGGAGCTGCCGGAGGCGCGGCTGGAGGCGGCGGTCCACGGGGCGCTGCACGCCCTGCGGGACGACGTCGCCGACAGCTCCGTACTCACCGACGCCGCCACGCACTGGGCGGAGAGCATCCGGTCGGGTCGTCCGCTGCGGGAGTGCGACTGCTCCCGGCGGAACCGGGCGAGTGGGGGGACGGACTGATGAACAACCTGACGAAGATCCTCATCGGGGTCGGGGCCGTGACCGCGATCGTGCTGGGCGTGCTGCTGGGACCGGGCGTCCTCGACCCGGACCGCTCGTGCGCGACGGGCGTGGCCCGACCCGAGGGCAGCGACGAGTGCATCGGTGTCTCGGCGACCGGATACGACTTCCGGGTGAAGGAGATCCGGGAGGTCGCCCGCGCGATCGCCGCCGAGAACAAGACGGCGGAGGACTCCGAGCAGTTGACGGTCTCGGTGGCGGTGATGATGCCGTTCAGCTCCAAGGCGCCCGAGCAGCTCAAGAAGATGCGGCACGAGCTCCAGGGCGTGTACGTGCAGCAGAAGCTCGCCAACCGGGCGGAGGGCCGGCCGCCGAAGATCCGGGTGCTGCTGGCCAACACCGGTGACCTCGGCCGCTACTGGGAGGAGGTGGTGAACCAGCTGGTCACCATGGCCGACGGCCCCGAGCAGCTGCGGGCGGTGACCGGCATCGCGACCAGCAACACCGCGAACAAGCAGGCCGTCGCCCTGCTGGCCCGTCATCACATCCCGATGGTGGGCTCCACCATCACCGCCGACGACATCACCAACATCCCGGGCCTCGCACGGGTCTCGCCCACCAACAAGGACGAGGCCCGCGCGCTGGTGTGGCACGCCAAGTCCGTCGACCGCACCGCGCTGCTCGTGTACGACACGAATCCGGACGACCGCTATGCGCAGACGCTCCGGGAGGCGTTCAACGAGCAGCTGCCGGACCAGATCTACGAGCCGACGCAGTTCACGTCCGGCAAGGAGCCGGACAACCCGGGCAATCTCGGCAACGTCTTCAACAGCATCGCCCACTACATCTGCGACACCGAGGCCCACACGGTCTTCTTCGCCGGCCGCCACACTCCGCTGCGCATCTTCGTCTCCGAACTCGGCAGGGCGGGCTGCGCGAGCCGCGGTTTCACCGTGCTCACCGGCGACGAGGCGTCCTACCTGGGCGCGGACGACAAGATGGACCGGCAGGCACTGGCGGTGCGGCCGGGCGAGAAGAAGCCGCGGGTCACGCTGAAGTACGCGGCGCTCGCCCACCCCGACGCCTGGGTCGAGGCGCCCGGGCGGCCGCTGCCCGCGACGGGCGGCTCGGGGGCGGCGTACCGGCAACTGGCCGACGGCATCGCCGAACTGCGCTCCGAGATCGGCCCGAACCAGCTGCAGGACGGGCAGACGATCATCGGCTACGACGCGATGGCGACGGCCGTGCAGGGCATCCGGCGCGCGACCGGCACCTCCGCGAAGGCACCGGCGCTGACCGATGTGACGGCCCAGTGGCCGCACCTGACGGGCTCGCTCCGGGTGAACGGCGCCAGCGGCTGGATCTGCCTGGACAACTACGGGAATCCGCGGAACAAGGCGGTGCCGATCGTGCAGCTCGCGGCCGACGGGACGCTGCAGTTCAAGGAGTTCTCCTGGCCGGACCAAAAGCCGCCGCCACCGGACTGCATCGCCCGGAAGGACTGACCCGCTCCGCGCTAGGGGGTGTCCGGCGGATCAGGGCCCCGGCCAAGATCCGCCGGACAGCCCCTAGGCGGCGGCGTAGGCGTCCCGCAGCTGCTGCCAGCGGTCGGCGGTCCAGGTCGACCAGTCGGTGGTCGGCCTGCCCTCCAGCGCGTCGACCAGCAGCTCGAAGTGGTGGTGCCAGCCGGCCAGGCAGTCGAGCAGCACCTCGTCGTCGCACCGCAGTTCGTTGGTGAAGCGGAGCACCGTGCCGTCGTCGCCGTGGGGCTCCAGGTGGAAGCGGATGCGGCCGTGCACGGTGACCGTGTACTCGGCGACCCGCTCCACGTCCCACGCGGTGACATGGCCCTCCGCGACGGTGTGCCGACCGTCCGCGTCGGCGTTGAGCCAGCGCAGGGTGACGGCGCCGCCGATTCTCGGTTCGAGCGGGTCGGCGGCGCAGAGCCAGGTCGGCAGACCTTCGGGGGTGGCGACGGCGGCCCATACCCGGATCACCGGATGCGGCAGATGCAGCTCGTACCGCAGCAGGTGAGTGCCGTCGTCCCGGGTCTCGGTGGTGCCCTGGGGGATTACGTCACTCATGCCTCCAGCGTCGCGCGCGGGCGGCGCGGACGCTACCTCACCCGAGAGCCTCAGACCCCCGCGTACGAGTGCAGGCTGTTCACAAACATGTTCACGCCGTAGTAGTTCCACAGGAAGCACAGGAACGCGATCAGCGCGATGTACGCGGCCTTGCGGCCCTTCCAGCCGGCCGTCGCGCGGGCGTGCAGGTAGGCGGCGTACGCGACCCAGGTGATGAAGGACCAGACCTCCTTGGCGTCCCAGCCCCAGTAGCGGCCCCACGCGTCGCCGGCCCAGATCGCGCCCGCGATGATCGTGAACGTCCACAGCGGGAAGACGGCCGCGTTGACGCGGTAGGCGAACTTGTCGAGCGAGGCGGCCGAGGGCAGCCGCTCCAGGACCGACGTGGCGAACTTCCCGGGCTCCCCGCCGCGGGCGAGCTTGCGCTCGTAGGCGTCGCGGAAGAGGTAGACCACGGCGGCGACCGCACCGAGGTAGAAGACGGCACCGCAGAAGATCGCGGTGGAGACGTGGATCCACAGCCAGTACGAGTCGAGGGCGGGCACCAGCTGGTCGCTCTCGGTGTACAGGTACGTCACGGCGAACCCGAGGTCCAGCAGCACGGTGGTGACCAGCGGCAGACCGGCCCAGCGGATGTTCTTGCCCGCCAGCAGGAGGACCAGGTACACACCCACGGCGACCGTGGAGAACGTCGTGGAGAACTCGTACATGTTGCCCCACGGCGCGCGCCCCACCGACAGGGCGCGGGCGACGACGCCGGCCGCCTCCAGCAGGAAGGCGAGCGCGGTGAGCGACACGGCGATCCGGCCGTACAGGTCGCCCTGCTCGGTCCCGCCGTGCGCACCGGGGCCGTCGGGCACGTCCCGGGCGCCGCCGGCGGCCCGGGTGACGACCTTCGGCTTCTCCAGGACCGTGGTCCCGCCCGCCTTCGTGACCGTGACGGCGGGGGCGGCGGCCTCGTCGGCGGGGGCGGTGAGCGCGGCGGCGGTGCGGGCCACCTTGCTGCGGCTGCCGAAGAGCCACTCGGCGATGTTCGCGAAGAAGGCCAGCGTGTAGACGGCCATCGACGAATAGATCAGGTAGTTGCTGATCTCCGCCAGGTTCTCGTTGGCTGCGGCGGCGGTTGCGGCGGCGAGAGTCACTCCTTGGCCCCTTCGGCAGGAACAGCAGAACGATCAATGGGCTGAGGCGCCGTCGGCGCCGTCGAATGGAGGATGGCGGCCAGGTCGGCCAGTTCCTCGGGAAGCTTCGCCGACTCGCTGCGGCCGAGCCCGGCCATCTCGACGACCGTCACGCCGTCCTCACCGCGCACGGCCCGCACCCAGACGCGGCGGCGCTGGATGAACAGCGAGGCGGCGAGGCCCGCGATGGCGGCGATCGCGCCGGTCAGCGCCCAGCCGGTGGCCGGCTGGCGGGTGATCTGGAAGGTCGCCCACTCCTTGACCTCCTTCTCGAAGGTGATGGAGCCCGCGCCGTCCGGCAGCTTCATGGTCTCGCCGGGCAGCAGACGCTGCTTGAGGATCTCGCCCTCGGCGTCCTTGAACTGCTTCATCTTGCGCGTGTCGAGCTGGTACACGTTCTGCGGCAGTCCGGCGTCGACGCCGAGGCTGCCGTGGTATCCGGTGAGCGCCAGCACAGGGAACTCCAGCCCGGGGAACTGGGAGAACATGTCGCCGTTGCCCTCGCCCGCGAACGTCGGCACGAAGAACGCCTGGAAACCGAGCTGGCTCTTCCTGCCGGTCTTGTCCCGGTAGCCGTCCATCACCTTGATGGCGCCGGTCGACGTGATGTTGTTGTCGATCGGCAGCAGCGGCACGGCGTCCTGGAAGACGACCTTGCCCTTGCCGTCCCGCACGGTGACTACGGGGGCGTACCCGTGGCCGTTGAGGAAGACCTTGGTGCCGTCCACCTCCAGCGGCTTGTTGACCTCGATGATCTGCTTCTTCTCGGTGCCACCGGGCCCGGACCAGGTCACGGCCGCCTCGTAGGTGCGCGGCGTGCCGCGCTGCGGCCCGCTCTTCGCGTACGTGCCGGTGAAGCTGTCCAGGCCGAAGCTGAAGGGGGACAGGTCGTCCGTGTCGAACAGCGAACCGGACTTGAAGTCGTCGTACTGCGTGAGCGTGTTGGAGAAGCCACCGCCCTCGACGACCAGCTTGCCGCCCTCGGACTTGAAGAGCTGGCCCGCGGCGAACGCCACCAGCATCACGATCAGCGACACATGGAAGACCAGGTTGCCGGCCTCGCGCAGATAGCCCTTCTCCGCGGCGACCGCGTCGCCCGCCTCGTGGGCGCGGAAGCGGCGCGTGCGCAGCAGGGCGAGCGCCGCCTCGCGCACCTGCTCCGGCCCGGCCTCGGTCCGCCACGTCGTGTACGCGGGCAGCCGGGTCAGCCGCCGCGGCGCGCCCGGCGGGCGGCTGCGCAGCTGGCCGACGAACTGCCAGGAGCGGGGCACGATGCAGCCGATGAGGGACACGAACAGCAGGATGTAGATCGCCGAGAACCACACCGAGCTGTAGACGTCGAAGAACTGGAGCTTCTCGTAGAGGGGCCCGAGGACCTCGTGGCGGTCCTTGAACGCCTGCACCTTCATCTCGTCCACGCTGTTCTGCGGGACGAGGGAGCCGGGGATCGCGCCGAGCGAGAGCAGGAAGAGCAGGATCAGCGCGACCCGCATGGAGGTCAGCTGCCGCCAGAACCAGCGCGCCCAGCCGATCACCCCGAGGGCGGGGCCGCCGAGGGCCTGGTCCGCCGTGTTCTCGACGGGGGCGGTGGACAGCTGGGCACCGGCCTCGCCGAGTTCGCGTTCGTCGGTCCCGTTCATGGAGGTGCCGTTCATGGAGGTCTTGCTCATGGAGGTCTTGCTCATGGACTCAGATCCCCACCGTGAAACCGTTGGACCAGCTCTGCATGGACTGGACCATGCTGTCCCAGACACCTGTGAGCAGCAGCAGACCGGTCGCGATCATCATGATGCCGCCGATCCGCATCACCCAGGCGTAGTGCCGCTTGACCCAGCCGAACGCGCCGAGCGCCTTTCGGAAGGCCACCGCGGCGAGGACGAACGGAAGCCCGAGGCCGAGGCAGTAGGCGACGGTCAGCAGCGCCCCGCGGCCCGCGCTGGCCTGGTCCGCCGCGAGGATCTGGACGGACGAGAGCGTCGGTCCGATGCACGGCGTCCAGCCGATGCCGAACAGGGCGCCGAGCACGGGCGCGCCCGCGAGCCCCGACACCGGACGCCTGTGGATCCGGAACTCGCGCTGCGTGAGCCAGGGCATCATGCCCATGAAGAACACGCCGAGAAGGATCATCAGCACGCCGAGGATCCGCGAAAGCAGCTCCCGCTCGCTCTGGAGCGTGGAGCCGAAGTAGCCGAAGAGCGCGCCGCCGGAGACGAACACGGCGGTGAAGCCGAGGACGAACAGTGAGGCGCCGGCGACCATCCTGCCGCGCCGCGCCTCGGCGAGATCGGTGCCCGTCACCCCGGTGACGTACGAGAGGTAGCCGGGGACGAGCGGCAGCACACACGGCGAGAAGAAGGAGACGAGTCCGCCGAGCACGGCGATGGGCAGCGCGAGGAGCAGTGCGCCGCCGAGGACCGTCTCGTTCAGTTCGGACGCTGCGGCGAGGACTTCCACAGGATCACTTCTCCGCGATCAACGGGTCGATGATCTTGTGCAGTTCTTCGTCGTCGAGGGCCTTGAGCGAACGGGCCGCGATCTTTCCGTCCCGGTCGAGCACGATCGTGGAGGGAATGGCCTGCGGATTGAGGCTGCCCTTCGGGAAACCGTTGACGATCAGTTTGCCGATCGGGTCGTACAGGCTCGGGTACTCGATTCCGTAGTCCTTCTCGAAAGCGAGCGCCGGGCCCTTGTTGGTGTCCCGGGTGTTGATCCCGACGAACTCGACGCCCTTCGCCTTGGTCTCCTTGGCGACCTTCGCGAAATAGGGGGCCTCGGAACGGCAGGGCGGGCACCACGATCCCCACACGTTCATCACGACGATCTTGCCCTTGAGGTCGGCGACGTCGAGCTGTTCGCCCTCCAGGGTCTCGCCCTTGAGCTCGTTCGGGGACTGCCGCTCCCCCTTGGCGACGGTGGAGATGCCGCCGGAGCCGGTGACGAAGTTGGTGTCGCCGCCGCCTCCGGACTTGCCGCCCTCACCGCAGGCCGACAGGGTGAGCGCACCTGCGGCGACCAGGGCGGTCAGCAGGGCGGCGCGGGGGGCACGGCTGAGGCTCATGTGAAAAGTTTCGCATGGCCCCGGCCGCGATCTTCCGCACCCCCCTGCCTGCCCGATAAGGCCCGTTGTCAAGAAGCCTTAAGGAATGCGTTCCAGCCGCCCGCGGGGGCCTGGCCGACCTCAAGGGTGCGCAGTTTCGCGAGCACTCCCGGATCCTGCACATCCAGCCAGTCGCAGAACTGCCGGAAGGAGACCAGCCGTACGTCCTTCTTGCCGGCCATGCCCTTGAGCGCTTCCTCTACGGCGTCCATGTAGATGCCGCCGTTCCACTGTTCGAAGTGGTTGCCGATGAAGAAGGGCGCGCGATTGGACTCGTAGGCGCGGGTGAATCCCGCGAGATACGCCTCGGTCGCCTGCCTGCGCCAGCCCGGAAAACGCGAGGGCACGCCCTGGGTCGCGTTGTGGGACTGGTTGGCGAGCATGTTGTAGTCCATGGAGAGCACTTCGAAGGAATGCCCGGGGAACGGCACCTGCTGGAGCGGCAGATCCCAGATGCCCAGCCGCTTGTCGGGCCACATCTGGCGGCCACCGGGCGAGGAGGCGTCGTAGCGCCAGCCCAGCTGCTTGGCGGTGGGCAGCAGTTTGTCCTGGCCGAGCAGACAGGGAGTACGGCCGCCGACGAGTTCCTTGCGGTAGTCGAAAGGCAGCGGATCAATGTCGTGCCAGCCGCTGTTGGTGCGCCATTCGGTGACGAACCTCACAGCCTGGTCGACCTCACTGCGCCAGTCCGCGGACGACCAGTTGCCGACCGATCCGGATCCCGCGCAGAAATGCCCGTTGAAGTGGGTGCCTATCTCATGGCCGTCGAGCCATGCCTGGCGCACGTGTTTCAGCGTGTCCTTGATGTGCTCGTCGGTGAGATAACCGATGTCGGACGCGCCGATCGAGTTGTTCGGCGGGCGGTAGAGCGACTTCTTCGACTCGGGCAGCAGATAGATCCCCGAGAGGAAGAAGGTCATCGCCGCGCCGTGGTTCCTGGCGAGTTCGAGAAAACGCGGGAAGAGTCCGTTGCCGACCTCGCCCGCCCCGTCCCAGGAAAAGATCACGAATTGCGGCGGCGTCTGCCCCGGTTCCAGTGGAACGGGACGCTCCGGCTGGTGGGGCTGCTTGCCGGTGTCGGCCGTGGAGCCGTCGCCGATCGGCCGGCCCTCTGCCGCGGACGGCGAGGGCTTCTTACCCCCGCCCTGGTCACCGCCCCGCCCGGGCGCGCCACCTCCGGCGCTGCCCGGGCCACTGGAGCCGCAGCCCGCCACGGCGACCGCGGCCGCGGCCCCAAGTCCCGCTCCGAGCAGACCCCGTCGAGTGATGTCGCGCATATCGTCCCCATCCGCGCTCCCCTGGTCCGGGGGAGCTTTCCAAACCGGCACAGGGAGAGATGCGGTGCGGAACGCGGAGGTTCCTGACATGCGGGACGGGTTTTTCTACGCATTTTCCCGGGAGGCTGCACGTTTCCCGGGAGGCGCCACGTTTCCCGGGCGGCTGCACGCTTTCCGGGAGGCTGCACGCTTTCGGCGCGGCAGCAGGCTTTCGGGACGCTACGCGCCGAATGCCTTCGACTTGCCCTTCACGGGCTTGGCACCGGCGAGAAGATGCGGCGGAACGAGATCGCGGGCCGGCTCGGAGTATCCGACCGAGACAACCCTGTTGCCCTCGTAGGTGAACGAGGTCAGCGAGGCCAGCGTGCACTGCCGGCGCCGTGGGTCGTGCCACAGCCGGCGCCTCTCGACGAAGCTGCGCACCACCCAGATGGGCAACTGGTGGCTGACGCACACCGCCTCGTGTCCCCGGGCCGCGTCCCTCGCCGCCTCCAGCGCGGCCGTCATCCTCTCGACCTGCTCCACGTACGGCTCGCCCCAGGACGGGCGGAACGGGTTCGTCAGGTGCTTCCAGTTGGCCGGCTGGCGCAGAGCGCCGTCACCCACGCCGAAGGTCTTGCCCTCGAAGACGTTGGCCGCCTCGATCAGCCGCTCGTCGGTCTCGAGGGTCAGCCCGTGCGACTTGGCGATCGGCTGGGCGGTCTCCTGGGCGCGCTCCAGCGGGGAGGCGACGACATACGTGATGTCCCGCTCCGCCAGATGGTCGGCGACCCGGTCGGCCATCTGCCGTCCGAGTTCGGACAGGTGGTAGCCGCTGCGGCGGCCGTAGAGGACACCGTCGGGGTTGCGCACCTCGCCGTGGCGCATCAGATGGACGACGGTGATGTCCCTGCGGCTCATGCGGTGGCCTCCGCGGCGGCTCGGGCGGCCGCGGGCAGCGCGGCCGCGATCCGCTCGATCGCCCGCTCGTCGTGGGCGGTCGAGACGAACCAGGACTCGAACGCGGACGGCGGCAGGTAGACGCCGTCGGCGAGCATCGAGTGGAAGAACGCGTTGAAGCGGAACGCCTCCTGCTTCTTCGCGTCCTCGTAGTCCCTGACCTCGGTCGGGGTGAAGAACACGGAGAACATGTTGGACGCCGTCTGCAGCCGGTGCGCCACGCCCTCCTTGGTCAGGGCGTCCCGGACCAGCGCCTGGATCTCGCTCGAGACCGCGTTCACCTTCTCGTACGCGGCGTCGTCCAGCAGCCGCAGCTGCGCGAGGCCCGCGGCGGTCGCGACCGGGTTACCGGACAGCGTGCCCGCCTGGTAGACGGGACCGGCCGGCGCGAGGTGCGCCATGACGTCCCGGCGGCCGCCGAACGCGGCGGCCGGGAACCCGCCGCCCATGACCTTGCCGAACGTCATCAGATCGGGCACCACGCCGTCGACGCCGAACCAGCCCGCCTTCGAGGTGCGGAAGCCGGTCATCACCTCGTCGGAGATGTACAGGGCGCCGTTCTTCGCGCAGGCGTCCTTGAGCCCCTGGTTGAAGCCAGGCCGCGGCGGCACCACGCCCATGTTGCCGGGCGACGCCTCCGTGATCACGCACGCGATCTCGCCCGGGTGCGTGTGGAAGGCGGCCTGCACGGCCTCCAGGTCGTTGTAGGGCAGCACGATCGTGTCACCGGCCTGCGCACCCGTGACCCCGGGCGTGTCGGGCAGGGCGAACGTGGCCACGCCCGAGCCCGCCGCCGCGAGGAGCGCGTCGACGTGCCCGTGGTAGCAGCCGGCGAACTTGATGACCTTGGACCGGCCGGTGAAACCGCGGGCCAGCCGGATCGCCGACATCGTCGCCTCGGTACCGCTGGAGACCAGCCGTACCTGTTCGACGGGCTCGACGCGGGCCACGATCTCCTCGGCGAGAGCGACCTCGCCCTCGCCGGGTGTGCCGAAGGAGGTGCCGCGGGCGACCGCCGCCTGCACCGCCGCGATCACCTCGGGGTGGGAGTGCCCGAGGATCATCGGCCCCCACGAGCAGACGAGGTCGACGTACTCACGGCCGTCGGCATCGGTCAGGTACGGGCCGGTGCCGGACACCATGAACCGGGGCGTACCGCCCACGGCGCGGAAGGCACGGACGGGAGAGTTCACGCCGCCGGGCGTCACGAGGGACGCGCGGTCGAAAAGCGTCTGCGAAACTGGGGCGTCATAGGGAAAGCTCACGGAAACCATGGTCTCAGAGGCCCGGGCGATCTTGCGGACAGGTGTTTCACCGCACGTTCGTGGGGGAGGTCACTGTCACGATGATCTGGTTGCGCGGCGGGGGCTGCGAGTGGTCGGGTGGAGATATGCATCGCGGTGGCGGACTGGGCGAGGGGACCGACGACCTGGGTCCTGAGCCTGCCCGGCGCGGAAAGCACCGGCGAGGCGAAGCGGATGATCCCGTGGGAGGCAGGAGCGGCCGGTTGGGGGTGACGTACAAGTACTTCGGTGCGCCCGACGGGGCCACCGCCGCACGGGTGCCGATCTCGATGCGCCCCGAGGAGCTCGGCGGCGACGAGCTCGGCATGGGCGGGATGTTCACGAAGATCAAGCCGGAGACCATAGCCGCGATGGTGCTGACCGGCATCCAGGGCATGCCGCTGCACAAGGTGCCGCCGCTGGAGCTCGTGGTGCTGCACCCCGATTACGCGGTGGTGAAGCTGCCGATGACCGTGGTCGACCCGCTGCGGGACATCGGCGAGGAGTCGGTGGGTGCGGCGGCCTTCATCTGGTCGACGGTCCCGGACCGGGGCGGGCCCCGGGACGCGTTCAACGTCTACCAACTGCTACACGAATGGCAGGATTTCAGCCATCGTCTGCACGAGGCGGGCCACCAGCCGTACTGCCTGGTCTGGCCCTGATCCCGCGCGCCCACTCGCAGGTCCGGCGAGACGACCGGTGGACCACGGCGGCCGGCCGAGTCTGGTCTGACCTGACCCCGCGCGCCCCTCGCCTGTCCGGTGAGACGACCGTCAGACGACCGGCGGCCGGCCGAGCCGGGCCATGAGCCACACCGTGCTCCACCGCATCGGACGACGCTCGCCGCACGGCGTGCGGACGCCCTCGGCGAACCCGCCGAACCAGGCCCGCAGGCCCGGCGCCGAGCGGGTGCGCGCCAGCGTGAGCGCGGTCCACGAGCCCAGGTAGAGCGGGACGAGGAGGGCCGGCAGGTTCCGCTTCGCCAGCCAGACGCGGTTGCGGGCGGTCATCCGGTAGTAGACGCCGTGCCGGGTCGGAGGCGTACGGGGGTGCTGGAGCACCAGCTCGGGGGCGTAGAGGATCTTCCAGCCGTCGTCCAGCGCGCGCCAGGCGAGATCCGTCTCCTCGTGCGTGAAGAAGAAGTCGTCCGGCCAGCCGCCGACCCGCTCCAGCATCCGCATCGACAGGGCGTGCCCGCCGCCGAGGAACGTGGTCACCTGGCCGCCGCGCAGCGGATCGGTCCTCCCGATGCGCGGCACGTGCCGGCGCTGGGTGAAACCGGTCTCGTCGGCGATGCGGAAGCTGACGATGCCGAGCGCGGGGTCGGCGTCGTACATCGCGGCGATACGGCTGAAGACGTCCGACTCGATGAGCAGCCCGTCGTCGTCGAGGTCCACGAGCACGTCGACGTCGCCGAACTCCCGCAGCCGCTCCATGGCGACGTTGCGCCCGCCGGACACCCCGAGGTTCTCGGGGAGCTCGACGCCCGTGACGCCGGGGGGCAGTTCGGGCAGCGGGGCGCCGTTGGAGACGACGACGACGCGGGTGGCGGGGTGATCCTGAGCGGCCACCGAGTCGAGCAGCGCCCGCAGTTCGGCAGGGCGGGAGCCCATCGTCAGTACGGCCACACCCACACGCGCTCGGGACACGTCCACATCTCCATCTGTTGCCGGTCGTGACCCGCGAGCTTAACGGTGTCCGTCCGGCAGATGTACGGAGGTGAGCGTGTCGGGGGCGCGGGGGTGGCTTGCGCGCGCCTGCCCGTGGTTGCCGCGGGCGCCCCTAGGCCGGGCGCCACTCCGGGTCGCGTCCCGTCAGCGCCAGCAGCCGGTCGAGGTCCGACGCGCCCGCTCCCCCGTCCGGCAGCGGGTACTCCTCACCGAAGACACCCATCCTGCGGGCGGTCGGCGCGAGCTCCGCGAACGCGGTCAGCACCTCGCGCACCACCACCGGGTCCGGCGTGTACTCCTTCTGCCCGGTGGCACGCGCCAGATCCCAGGCGTGCACGGCGAGGTCCCCGAGCGCCATCCGACCCACGAGGCCCGCAGGCATGTTCATGGCGCCTGTGGTGCCCTGGTCCGCGCCCGGCGCCGCCCATGCCTCGACGAGCGCCTCGGTCTCCGCCGCGAACTCCTCGCGCCAGTCGCCATGGCCGACGCGGTCCGGCGCCGTGGAGAAGTCGGTGTCCTTCTTGGCCGCCAGCCGCCGGAAGTTGACCACCACCTGGAAGAGGTGATCGACCAGGTGCCGTACGTCGTACTCGGTGCACGGCGTCGCGTCGCCGAGCCGGTCGTCGGCGATGCCGCGCACGACCGGCACGGAGCGTTCCGCGGCTGCTCGCAACAGGCCGCTGATGGTGTTCGTCATGCGTCCGACCGTAGGCAGCGGCGCCTCCCCCGTCTTGAAGAAACGCGACACCGCCCCGCATAGGATCGGGCTCATGGCAGGTCCGCGACGCGACACCCGGGGCATCGTCGAAGCCCGGGAGCTACTCGCCCGCGTCGACTTCCGCCGCCGGAAGCCGGCCCCCGAGCTGCGCCCCTACCTCGAGCACTACTGGCTCATCGACTGGGACCTGACCGAGCCGTACGCCTCCCATGTCGTGCCGCACCCGTCCGTGAACCTGGTGTTCCAGCGGTACGGGGACGACGAGCCGTGGGCCGAGATCGCAGGCATCGGCCTCGAACTGTTCACACACAAGCTGGAGGGCCGGGGGCGGGTGTGCGGCGTGCAGTTCCGGCCGGGCGGATTCCGGCCCTTCGCACCGGCCCGCCCGGTGTCGGACTGGACGGGCCGGCGGGTCCCGCTGGCGCAGGCGTACCCGGACCTGGGCCCGGGGGTGGGTGGCCCGAGCGGTCAGGGCGGGCCGGGTGACGGAGGACCGGGCGGGCCGGGTGACGGAGGACCGGGCGGGCCGGATGCCGGAGGACCGGGCGGGCCGGGCGCCCGCGGGGAATCACCGCCCGCGGCTCTGGTCGCGGATGCGGTCCGCGGGGTCGTCGGCCCGGACGACGAGGACGCACGGGTCGCCGCCCTGGACGCCTTCCTCCTGGCCCTCGCCCCCGCACCGGACCCGCAGGCGTCGCAGGCCATGGCCCTGGTCGACCGGGTCCGCTCCGACCGCTCGATCCGGCGCGTCGCCGAACTGGCCGCCGCGGAAGGGATGTCGACGCGCTCGCTGCAACGGCTCTTCTCGGCGTACGTGGGCGTCGGCCCGAAGTGGGTCATCCTGCGCTACCGCATCCACGAGGCGCTGGAGCGCGCCGAGGCGGACACGGCCGCCCTCGACTGGTCCGCGCTCGCCGCCGAACTCGGCTACAGCGACCAGGCCCACCTCGTACGGGACTTCACCGCGACGGTGGGCGTGCCGCCGACAGCGTACGCACGGCCCCCGCACTGAGGCGCGCCGTACCGGACTCGTTGTCGTACGCCGCCCCTACAGTGCCGGGCATGGGCATCGACACAGTGAAGGTACGGATCGAGCCGTGGTCCGAGGGCGACTTCGAGCTGCTGCGCGCCGCGAACGCGCCGGAGCTGATGGACCATCTCGGCGGTCCCGAGACGGAGGAGCAGCTGCTCACGCGACACGAGCGCTATGTGGAGCTGAGCGCCGACCGCACCGGCCGCGGCCGGATGTTCCGCATTGTCCTGGCCGACGGCGACGACGCCGGCCGGTCGGCCGGGTCCGTCGGCTTCTGGGAGCAGACCTGGGACGGCGAGCAGATCTACGAGACGGGATGGGCCGTGCTGCCCGCGTTCCAGGGCCGCGGGATCGCGACCGCCGGGACGCTGGAGGTGATCGAGCAGGCTCGGGCCGAGCGCCGGCACCGCACACTGCACGCGTTCCCCTCGGTGGACAACGACCCGTCGAACGCCGTGTGCCGCAAGGCCGGTTTCACGCTTCTCGGGGAGCGCGACTTCGAGTACCCGCCGGGGAACGTGCTGCGCTCCCACGACTGGTGCCTCGAACTCTGGACCGACTAATGGAATAGACTCGCTTACTCATTAGCCATCGGGCACGACGGAGGGGGATCCATGCTGCTCGCCCACATCAGCGATCTGCATCTCGACGGCACGGAGCGGGCCACCGACCGCACCGCGCGCACCATCGCCTACCTCAACTCGCTGACACGGCAGCCCGACACCGTCCTCGTCACGGGCGACATCGCGGACCACGGCGCACCCGAGGAGTACGCGCAGGCGGCGGAGCTGCTGTCCGGCCTGACCGCACCGCACGTCACCTGCCCCGGCAACCACGACGACCGCGCCGCCTACCGCAAGGTGCTGCTCGACGACACATCCGCCGACGCCCCGGCCGCGCCCGTCAACCGGCTGCACCACGTGGGTGGTTACGCCCTGCTGCTGTGCGACTCGACGATCCCCGGCGAGGACGCGGGCCGCTTCGACGACGAGACGCTGCGGTGGCTGGAGGGCACGCTCGACGACCTGGGCGACACCCCGGCCCTGCCCGCCTTCCACCACCCGCCGACCGTGATCCACCACCCGTACCTGGACGCGAACAACCTGACGAACGCCGACCGCCTGGCGGATCTGCTGGCGGGGCGGGGCAACGTCCCGGCGATCCTGACCGGCCACGCCCACACCGCCGGCGCGACGACCTTCGCGGGCCGCCCGCTGCTGGTGGCCCCTGGGGTCGTCTCGACACTGCGCCTGCCGTGGGAGAGCGGCGAGACGCTGACGAACCGCACCGCACCGCCGGGCGTCGCGTTCCATGTCCTGGGCGAAGGCGGTGCCCCGGTCACGACGCACTTCCGCGTCGTGCCGTAGCGGGCATCAGAGCGACGACGAGGGCCCGCTTGACGAAGCGGGCCCTTTCTCCGAATATTTATCTGCGTCACGCAGATTCTTCGTGATGAAGACTATCCGTTTCTCTGCTCCAGGAGCTCCTCATGACCACCCTCGTCACCGGTAGCCGCGGCAAGGTCGGCTCGGCCCTGCTCTCCCTGCTGCACGAGCGCGGCGCCCCGGTCCGCGCCGCGTCCGCCGCGCCCGACAAGCTCACCCTTCCCGCCGGACTCGAATCCGTACGGCTGGCCCTCGACGACCCGTCGTCGTTCCCCGCGGCCCTCGAAGCCGTCGACTCCATCTTCCTGTACGCCGAGCCGTCCCACATCGACGCCTTCGTCGACGCGGCACACACGGCGGGCGTCTCGCACATCGTCCTGCTGTCGTCCAGCTCGGTCCTCGCCGCCGACGCGGCCGCCGACCCGATCGCGGGCCCCCACCTCGCCGTCGAAGAGGCCCTCGCCGCCGGGCCGGTGGCCACGACCGTCCTGCGCCCCGGCGCGTTCGCCGGAAACGCGCTCCAGTGGACGCGCGCCCTGCGCACCACGGGTGTCATCGAGCTTCCCTACCCCGGCAGTTACGGCGACCCGATCCACGAGCGGGATCTGGCAGAGGCCGCGCTGGCCGTGCTCACCAACCCGGGGCTGAGGGGGCGCGCGTACCACCTGACCGGGCCCGAGTCCCTCACCTTCGCCGAGCAGATCGCGATCCTCGAAGCCGCCGCGGGCCGCGCGGCGCCCATCGAGATCCGCGCGGTGACACCGGAGCAGTGGCAGGAGTCCGTATCCGCCTACCTGCCCACCGCGTTGGCGCGGGCGCTCCTCGACTACTGGGCGTCGACGGACGGTTCGCCCACGCCGCTCACCCGCACCGTCGAGGAGCTGACCGGCCGCCCGGCACGGACGTTCGCCGACTGGGCCGAGGAGCACGCGGACGCGTTCCGCGTCTAGCCGGGGACGCTGCGCAAACCGCTGGCTGCCACCGTGCGGCCGGTGACATGCTGGCGCTGTGAACGGACCGGAAATCACCTTCAGCGTCGCCCCTGAGCTGCGGCTATTCCTCCCACCGGAGCGCCGCCAGGGCCGTACGGCCGTCGTCACGGACGGCTCGTCGACGCTCGGGCATGTCGTCGAGTCGCTCGGTGTCCCGCTCACGGAGGCGGGCCGCCTGCTGGTCGACGGCCGCCAGGTGCCGGTCTCGCACATTCCGCAGGAAGGCGAACACGTCGAGGTACGCGGCGTCGACCGGCCCCAGCGCGTCCCCGGCGCGCCGCTCCGCTTCCTGCTCGATGTCCATCTCGGCACGCTGGCGCGGCGGCTGCGCCTCCTCGGTGTGGACGCGGCGTACGCGAACGAGGACATCGGCGATCCCGCCCTGGCCGCCCAGTCCGCCAAGGAGCGGCGGGTGCTGCTCTCGCGCGACCGGGGCCTCCTGCGGCGCCGGGAGCTCTGGGCGGGCGCATACATCTACAGCGACCGGCCGGACGACCAACTCACCGACGTACTGGAGCGGTTCGCGCCGGAGCTCGCTCCCTGGACCCGGTGCACGGCGTGCAACGGGCCGCTGACAGACGCCGACAAGGACTCGGTGCAGGAGCAACTGGAGCGGGGCACGCAGCGCACGTACGACGTGTTCGCCCGGTGCACCGTCTGCGACCGCGTCTACTGGCGCGGCGCCCACCACGCCCGCCTGGAGGCGATCGTCGCGTCGGCCCTGCGCACGGCGGGGACATGACGGGCGGCACGTGACGGCCGTGACATGGCGGGCCCGGGACGTGCCGGGCCCGGGACATGACGGCCGGGACATGACGGCCGGGACATGACGGCGGGGACATGACGGCGGGGACGTGACCGCCGGGACATGCCGGGCCCGGGGACGTGCCGGGCCCGGGACGTGACCGCCGGACCCGCCACCTCGGCCGGCTGCCGCCCTACGCGTCGAAGTCACCCGCGCGCAGCTGCTCCACCTGAGCCGCGCTCAGCTCCACCGTCCGCTGCATATGGGCCGTGAGCAGCGCGATCTCCTCGTCCGCGTACGAGTCGATCATCGACGCCCATGCCGCGCCCGCCCGGGCCCACAGCGCCCCGAACTCGGCCATCCGCTCCGGCACGCACGCCACGAGAACCCGGCGCCGGTCGTGCGTGTCCCGTTCCCGCGTCACATACCCGGCGCGCTCCAGCCGGTCGACCAGCCGGGTGGCCGAACCGGTGGTGAGCCCGGTCAGTTCCGCGATCCGCCCGGTCGTGACGGGGCCGCCTTCGAGATCAAGCAGGTTCAGGCACTGCAGGTCCGTGGGATGCAGCCCCAGATGGTCGGCGAGCGCCTGGTTGAACAGGGCGTACGAGGCCATGTAGCGACGCGAGGCCGTGGACAGCTCCCCCATGAGCCGACCCCGCGCGGCACCGTCCGGATTCTTCTGCGTCATGCAGAAAGTGTACGGAGCAGTCCTCGGTGACCTCGGCGGCACAGGGCGTCCCGGGGCCGGAGGAGCCGCGGACTGGACAGCCCGGAGAAACGGACGGTCCGGAGATCAGGGGCGCTGGATCAGGGCGCTGGATCAAGGGCGCTGGATCAGGGGCGCTCGCCCGTCAGATAGCGCTGCACCGTCGGCGCCAGCCAGCTCACCACCTCCTCCTTGGTCATCTCGACAGCGGGCGGGAAGCACAGCACGTACCGCGCCAGGGCCATGCCGAGGATCTGCGAGGCGACCAGCGCGGCGCGGCGGGGGGCGTCGGCCGGGTCCGGTGACAGGCCCGCGACTACCGGCCCGAGCTGCTCCCGGAAGATCGAGCGTGCGCGCTCCGCGGCGACGGGGTTGGTGACGCCCGCCCGCAGCAGCGCCGTCAGCACGTCGTCCTGCTCCCACCGGTCCAGGAAGTGGGAGACGAGCACGGCGCCGGCATGCCTGCCGGGCAAGGCACCCAGCTCCGGCAGGCGCAGGTCGAACTCGGAGGCGGCGGCGAACAGCCTCTCCTTGTTGCCGTAGTAGCGCATGACCATCGAGGGGTCGATGCCCGCGTCACGCGCTATGGCCCGGATCGTCGCCCGCTCATACCCGTCGGCCGCGAAGCGCTCGCGAGCGGCTTCGAGGATCGCGGCCTTCGTGGCATCGGAGCGGCGCGGGGCGCCGGGAGCTTCCGTCGTCATGCCAACAACTGTAGGCCAACAGGTGTTGACACGCCAGAGCCGGCCGTCCTACATTTGCCAACAAGCGTTGACCAACAGGTGTTGACCCCAGCCGCTGAAGCCCAGCCGTTGACCACCGGAGGCAGTCATGCACGGCAAGCCCAGCACCGCATCCACCGCATCCGTCGAGCACACCGACCGCCCCGCCGGGTTCGACGCGGACGTGATCGTCGTCGGAGCCGGCCCGACCGGGCTGCTGCTGGCGGGCGACCTCGCCTGCGCGGGCCTGTCGGTCACTCTCGTCGAGCGCCGCCCCGACGAGATCAGCAACATCACCCGCGCCTTCGGCGTCCACGCCCGCACCCTGGAGCTGCTGGACGCCCGCGGCCTGGCCGACGAGCTGGTGACCAGGGGCACGCCGATCACCGGGCTGCGCCTGTTCCGCCGGCTCTCCCTCGACCTCGGCACGCTCCCGTCCCGCTTCCCGTTCCTGCTGATCACCCCGCAGTACGAGGTGGAGAAGCTGCTCGAGCGCCGGGCCCGGTCCGCGGGCGTCGTCTTCCGCCACGGGACGGAGCTGACCGGCCTCCGCCAGTCCCCCGCCCACGCCCCGGCGTCGGTCACCGCCGAGCTGCGCGGCGCGGACGGCACCCGCGCCACCTTGCGCGCCCGTTACCTCGTCGGCGCCGACGGCGTCCGCAGCGGTGTGCGCACCGCGCTCGGCCTGCCCTTCCCCGGCGCCTCCGTCATCAGGTCCATCGTACTCGCGGACGTGCGGCTCACCGAAGAGCCCGCCGACCTCCTCACGGTCAACGGAGCGGGCGACACGTTCGCCTTCATGGCCCCGTTCGGTGACGGCTGGTACCGCGTCATGGGGTGGAACCGCACGCGTCAGGTCCCCGACAGCGAGCCCGTCGGCCTCGACGAGGTGCGCGAGATCGCGCGCCAGGCACTCGGCAGCGACTTCGGCATGCACGACGCCCGCTGGATCTCCCGCTTCCACAGCGACGAGCGCCAGGCCCCGGCCTATCGCGTCGGCCGGGTCTTCCTGGCGGGCGACGCGGCGCACGTCCACTCCCCCGCCGGCGGCCAGGGCATGAACACCGGACTGCAGGACGCGGCCAACCTCTCCTGGAAGCTCGCCTCGGCGGTCAAGGGCCTCGCCCCCGACCCCGAAGCGCTGCTCGACAGCTACCAGTCGGAGCGGCACCCCGTCGGTGCGATGGTCCTCCGCAGCAGCGGAGCGATCGTGCGCCTCGCGATGGCCCACACCCCTCTCCAGCGCGCCGCACGCTCGCTCGCCGCCCGCCTCCTGGGCGGCGTCCGGCCGGCCGCGAGGAAGGCGATGGGCGTCATCTCCGGCATCGGCATCTCGTACGGCGCACCGCGCCGCGCACACCCCCTCACCGGCCGACGCGCCCCGGACCTGCGGCTCGCCGAGGGCAGGCTCTACGAGCTGCTGCGCAAGGGCGACTTCGTGCTGATCGGTCCCGCCGGCGAGGCCGCCCCCACGCCCGCCGCCGCCCCGGCCGCGCCGGGCCGCGTCATACGGGCGCACTGGGCGACCGGCCGCCGCACCGCGCTGCTCGTCCGCCCCGACGGCTACATCGCCTGGGCGGCGGGTCGCGGGACGATCGCCTGACCCCCCGGTGCGACACCGGGCCGAGCCGTGCGGCGTCAGAAGGCGTACGGATCCCCGGTGGCCGGAGCGACCACCCGGTGGGCGTTGTTGGCCGGGTTCCGGTCGGTCGCCCCGCCGTTCCACACGGTGTCGATCGTGACGACCGCCTCGGCCGGATCGCCCGCCGTGCGCAGCCGGATCGAGGTCTTGCGGCCGACCCCGTCCGCCCGCAGCTGCCCCGTGGCGCACAGCACCACACGCTCGCCGGCCCACAGGCACCGGTCGGGCAACCGCAGTTCACCGACCGGCCGCAGGGAGAACTCCACCCTCACCGTGGCGTCCTCGAGGCCGGAGGGACCGTGGTTGCGGGTCAGGAAGGAGATCCCGAGCCGCCCGTCCCCGAAGGAGACATGACCGTGGTGGGCCACATCCGCCTCCGGCGCCACGGCGCCCCCTGGGCCCATGTCCGCGCCTGCCCGCGCGCCCGCCCCCGAGCCGACCACCAACACCAACGCCGCGGCCGCGGCCGACAGCGCCCTACGCATCGCACTCATGCCCTGAAGATACCGATTCCCCCGATTCGCCCCTGATTGCCCGTCACTCCCGGCGCGTCCCCGCCCGATCCGACCCCGGTACGCCCCCATGGGCCCGGCGCGGCCGGGCACGGTTCGGACGCCCCGGCGGGCCGGGCGCGGCCCGGGCCAGGCTCGACGCCCCCGCAGGCCGGGCGCGGTCGGCACGGCCCCCGCGGCCGGACATGCTCCCGACGCCCAGCAGGACCGGCTCGGGCCCGGCTGGTCCCTCGGCCCCGGCATGCTCTGTACGCCCCCGCGGCCCCGGCGCGCCCCGGCTGGGTCCAGCACGGCCCCCCTCGGCCCTGCACGGCCCCACGCCCCGCGGGTGCGGCCCGGCAGGGCCGCTCGGCCAGGCACGGCCCGCCTCTGCCCCGCATGCTCCCCACACCCCCGCAGCCCCGGCGCGGCCCGACACACGGCCCTCGCCCGGCCATGCTCTGTACGCCACCGCGGCCCCGGCGCGGCACAGCCTGACGCCCCACGCCTTACGCCCCACGCCCCCAAGTCCCCCGCACCCCCGGCCGGCCCCCGGCGCCGCCTTCCCCCGGCGCGGACCCGCCTATCCTGAACCGCAGTTCGATCACACGCGCGAGGAGCCACGACATGACCACCGCCCGGACCCCCGTCGCCGTCGTCACCGGAGCCAGCAGCGGCATCGGCGCGGCCACCGCTCGGCAGCTGGCCGCTGCCGGCTTCCACGTGGTCCTCACCGCCCGCCGCAAGGACCGCCTGGAGGCCCTCACCGCCGAGATCAGCGCCGCCGGACACCAGGCCACCGCGCATGCGCTGGACGTCACGGATCGGCCGGCCGTCGACTCCTTCGCCGCGTCCCTGGACCGCTGCGACGTCCTCGTCAACAACGCGGGCGGCGCGCTCGGCGCCGACCCGGTCGCGACCGGCGACCCCGCCGACTGGCGCCGCATGTACGAGGTCAACGTGATCGGCACGCTCAACCTCACCCAGGCGCTCCTGCCCGCGCTCACCGAGAGCGGCGACGGCACCGTGGTGGTCCTGTCCTCCACGGCGGGCCTCTCCACGTACGAGGGCGGCGGCGGTTACGTCGCCGCCAAGCACGGCGCGCACGTCCTCGCCGAGACGCTGCGCCTGGAGATCGTCGGAACTCCCGTCCGCGTCATCGAGATCGCGCCCGGCATGGTCCGGACGGAGGAGTTCGCCACGACACGCTTCCGCGGCGACACCGAGAAGGCCGCCAAGGTCTACGCGGGTGTGGCCGATCCGCTCAGCGCCGACGACGTCGCCGACACCATCACCTGGGCCGTCACCCGGCCGTCGCACGTCAACATCGACCTGCTCGTGGTCCGTCCCCGGGCCCAGGCGTCCAACTCGAAGATTCACAGGGAGCTCTGATGAACGACAGCGTCGCTGTCGAGCGCCTCGCCGCCGCCGATCTACCGGCCGTGGCCTCCGGCCTCGGCGCCCTCCTCGTCGACGCGGTCGACGACGGCGCGTCCGTCGGCTTCACGTCCGCGCTCACGCCCGAGGAGGCCGCGGCCTGGTGGTCGGACCTTGCGCCCGCCCTGGCGGACGACCGGATCGCCGTCTGGACGGCCCGGGACGGCGACCGGCTCGTCGGCACCGTGCAGCTCCGGTGCGAGAGTTCGCCCAACGGCAGGCACCGCGCCGAGATAGCCAAGCTGGTCGTGCACCGCGCCGCACGCGGACGCGGCATCGCGCGCCGACTGCTCACCACCGCCGAGGAGTTCGCGGGTTCGTCGGGACGCACCCTGCTCATGCTCGACACGCAGACGGGCAGCACGGCGGAGCGCCTCTACCGTTCGGCGGGCTGGACCCCGCTCGGCACGGTCCCCGACTACGCCGCCGACCCCGCAGGCGTCCTGCGTCCGACGACGTTCTTCCACAAGATCCTGCTGCCTGCACCGCCCGCGGCGCAGGGCTCAGAGCGATCCGTCGAGCTCACGGGCCCGCAGCCCGGCCTGGAAGCGTGACGTCGCACCCAGCAGCGTCATCAGTTCGGCGACCCGCCTGCGGTAGGTGCGCAGCGACATCCCGAGCAACCGCGCCGCCGCCTCGTCGGTGTGGCCGTCGCCCAGCATCCGCAGGATGCGCCGGGCGTCGCCGCTCAGCGCGGGCAGCCGCGCGGCCGCCCGTGCACGGCGGAAGTCGTGCAGGTCCGTTGCCGACTCCCAGGCCGCGTCGAACAGCGTCCGTACGCCGTCGACGACGTCGGGCGCGCTGACGACCGAGTACGTCCGCGTCCCCGGCGCGGGCGGACCGGCGAGGATCGCGACCTTCCGGTCGATGACGATGGCCTCGCGGGGGAGCGGCGCGGCGGAGATACGGACCTCGGCGTGCTCCGAGACCCGTACCAGCCGCTCCTCGGCGTACGCGTCGGCCACGGCGCGCGGGGTGTAGAGCTTGCGCATGGACAGGCCCTCCACATGCCAGGGCCGACAGCCCTCGGCGAAGGCGGCGTTGACCCCCGCCGACCAGGTCAGCAGATCCTCGGCGGCACACAGGAACTCACTGCGTGCCGAGCCGAACAAATGCCCTGCCCGGCGCACGAGTTCCCTCTCACCCCGCAGGGTCACGATCCGATCCGTCGCCATGATCCCTCCAGTCTGGCAGCAAGATGCCAGTCCCCCGCCGGGCAGCCGCCCGCCCTGCACGATGCCCGCATGCCGACGAACGAACCCACGCCCACCACGGCCACGCCCGCCACCCCCACCGCCGCAACCGCGACCGCCTCCACCGCCGCGACCCGCACACCCATCACCGCCGCCACGCCCACGCCCTCCACCGACCGCCCCGCGCACGCCGCCGGCGCCGGACGGTTCAGCCTCGGCGGGGACCTCCCCGTGGCCCGTATGGGCTTCGGCGCGATGCGGCTGCCCGCCCCCGACTGGCACGGCCCCGCCGGTGACCCCGACCGCGCGGTCGACGTCCTGCGCCGCGCCGTCGGCCTGGGCGTCGACCACATCGACACCGCGTGGTTCTACTTCTTCCGCGACCTCTCCGCCAACGCCCTCATCCGCAGGGCCCTCCACCCCTACCCCGACGACCTGGTCATCGCCACCAAGGTCGGCCCCGGCCGCACGTACGACGGCGACTGGCTCCCCTCGGCCGGCCCCGCGGAGCTGACCGCCGCCGTCCACCGCACCCTGCGCGAGTTGGGCCGGGACCATCTGGACCTTGTCTACCTGCGCGCCCTCCCGAGTGACGGCCCGCTCTCCGAGCGGTTCGGCACGCTCGCGGAGTTGCGCGACCAGGGCCTGATCCGTCACCTCGGCGTGAGCAACATGTCGGCCGAGCAACTCGCCGAGGCCCGCCGGATCGCCCCGGTGAGCGCTGTACAGAACCACTTCAGCCTGACCCACCGCAAGAGCGACGACGTGCTCGACGTCTGCGCCCACGACGGCATCGCGTTCGTTCCCTTCTTCCCCCTCGGCGGCCTCGGCGCCCTCGATCTCGCCACGCTCCGCTCCATCGCCGACCGCCACGCCGCCACCCCGGCGCAGGTCATGCTCGCGGGCCTGCTGGCCCTGTCCCCGGTGATGCTCCCCATCCCTGGCACCTCATCGCCCGCCCACCTGGAGGAGAACATCGCGGCGACGGCACTCCGCCTGACGCCCGAGGACCTCACCGCCCTGACGACCGGCCTGCCCACCACCTGACAGCCGCCCACCACCTGACACCCGCCGCAGCCCGCAGCCGCCCCTGACACCTGCCGCGCCCCGCAAGCCCGACGACCGCGCGGCCGGGCAGCCCGGCACGCGTAAAGGCCCCGGACCGATCCCGGTCCGGGGCCCCATGGCAGCGTGCGACTCAGCCCTTCACGCAGACGACCTGCTTGAGCTTCGCCACCACCTGGACCAGATCCCTCTGCTGGTCGATCACCTGCTCGATCGGCTTGTACGCGCCCGGGATCTCGTCGACCACCCCCGCGTCCTTGCGGCACTCCACCCCGCGCGTCTGCTCCTCCAGATCCCGCGTCGAGAAGCGCCGCTTCGCCGCGTTGCGGCTCATCTTGCGGCCCGCTCCGTGGGAGGCGGAGTTGAAGGAGGCCGCGTTCCCGAGGCCCTTGACGATGTACGAGCCCGTGCCCATCGAGCCCGGGATGATCCCGTAGTCACCGGATCCCGCCCGGATCGCGCCCTTGCGCGTGACCAGCAGGTCCATGCCCTCGTACCGCTCCTCCGCCACGTAGTTGTGGTGACAGGAGATGACCGGGTCGAACGTCACCTTCGCCTTGCGGAACTCGCGGCGCACGACCTCCTGGAAGAGCCCCATCATGACGGCGCGGTTGTACTTCGCGTACTCCTGCGCCCAGAAGAGGTCGTGGCGGTACGCCGCCATCTCCGGGGTGTCCGTGACGAACACCGCGAGGTCGCGGTCGACCAGGCCCTGGTTGTGCGGCAGCTTCTGCGCCTCGCCGATGTGGTACTCGGCCAGCTCCTTGCCGATGTTCCGGGAGCCGGAGTGCAGCATCAACCAGACCGATCCCGACTCGTCGAGACAGAATTCGATGAAGTGGTTTCCGGATCCGAGCGAACCCATCTGCTTCGTCGCCCGCTCCCGACGGAACTTGACCGCGTCCGCGACCCCGTCGAACCGGTCCCAGAGACTGTCCCAGCCCCCCGCCGGGAAGCCGAACACCCGCGTCGGGTCCACCATCTCGTCGTGCATGCCCCGGCCCACCGGGATCGCCTGCTCGATCCGGGAGCGCAGCCGGGAGAGGTCGCCGGGCAGGTCGTTCGCCGTCAGGGACGTCTTCACCGCCGACATGCCGCAGCCGATGTCCACCCCGACCGCCGCGGGGCACACCGCTCCGCGCATCGCGATCACGGAGCCGACCGTCGCGCCCTTGCCGTAGTGGACGTCCGGCATCACGGCGAGGCCCTTGATCCAGGGCAGCGTGGCGACGTTCTGCAGCTGCCGCATCGCCACGTCCTCGACCGTCGCGGGGTCGGTCCACAGCCGGATCGGGACCTTCGCGCCCGGCACCTCTACATACGACATAGCCCCTCAATTCCCCCGAAAAAAGATGTAACGCAAATGCCCGGCCAATGACCGCGTATAGCTCGGCGGACCGGCATCCGGGGCAGCGCGTGCGATAGACATTGTGTCCATCGGCCCTCGGCGGGCGACAACCGTTTTTCCCCGGCGCGGCGGCGCGGACCACACAGCGGGCCACACACAGGGACCCATGGAGAAGGGAGCCAGGAACGTGCAACGGAAGGCGTACGTCCCCGGCACGGCGGTGCTCCTCGCGGCGCTCGTCACCGGCGTCACCGGCTGCACCTCGGGCGGTGGAGACGACGGTTCCGCGCCCGACGCCAAGGCCAACGGCGCCCAGGCCTCGGCCGCGGCCCCCGGCAAGTACCGCACCTTGCTGGAGCCCTGCGGCTCCGTCGGGCGAGGCACCCTGAGGGACCTGCTGCCCGGCGTCCTCACGCTGCCCGAGGACCAGCAGCAGCAGGTGCTCACCGGCACTCCGGCCGTGACGTACGACACCGATCGCCGCGCCGCCTGCAGTTGGAAGGAGCAGGCGCCGGACTCCTCCCACCAGTTGCGGGTGGACCTCGAGCGGGTCGTCTCCTACGACCCCGCCGTGAGCGACGACGACCGGGCACAGGAGGTGTTCGCGAAGAAGCAGTCCGAGACCTCCGTGCCCCTGGCCCCCGGCCCCGGTGCCGAAGGGACCGCCTCCCCCTCCGCGAGCGCGACCGAGAGCGCCTCGCCGGGCGCGACCCCGGACCTGGAGGTCCAGGCCGGGGCGGCGGGGAAGGCCGAGGAGTCCGAGGCACCCGAGGACCCGGAGAGCTCGGGGCAGCCCTCGGACGACGCCTCTCCCGGCGGCTCAACGGGGCAGCCCGGAGGCAGCCCGTCCACGGGCACGTCCACCGGGGGGCTGGAACCCCGCGTCCTGGAGGGGCTCGGCGACGCCGCCTTCATCGACGACGTGCTCGACCGTGCCGGATCCACCGCCCAGCGCCGCACCGTGAGCGTGGTGTTCCGCACATCGAACGTGATCGTCACGATCGTCTACGCCGAGCAGCCGGGGCCCGCGGCGGAGGTCCCGGACAGCAAGGAACTGCAGGAAAAGGCGCAGAGCGTGGCCCGCAGGCTGGCGGATCTTCTCGACGAGTGACCGGCCGGGCCGCCCGGTCGCCCGTCCGGCGTCCGGGTCCCCCGCCGCCGCACGGACGCGTACGGTGGCCTGGCCGGCCGGGCGATCCGACGCCCGACGGACCCGACGCCTGGCGGACAGACCGACGGACAGACCGAACGACCGACTGAAGGAACCATGCACCGTTCAGCCCCGCGACTCACCCGCATACTCGCCTGCGCAGCCGTTCCGGTGATGCTCGTCGTCGCCGGCTGCTCCTCGGACTCCGGCGACGGCAAGCCCGAGGGTTCGGGCTCGTCCTCCTCCGCGGCTCCCAAGGCGAAGAAGACGCCGACGGTCGCGCCCGCGAAGTTCACCGAGCTGCCCGACCCGTGCGAGTCGATCGCTCGCAAGACGATCGAGGACCTGGTGCCGGGCACGAAGGCGAAGTCCGGTTCCGCCGGCCGGTCCACGGATGCCGCGAGCCGCGGCAGCTGCTCCTGGAACGGTCTGGACGACAACGGTGTGAAGGGCTCGCAGTACCGCTGGCTGGACGTCTCCTTCCTGCGCTACGACTCCGACGCCACACTCGCCGTCAGCGGCGAGCAGCGCGCGAAGGACAACTACGCGAAGGAGATCGCCAAGGCGCAGGCCACCGAGGGCGCGAAGGACGTGAAGTCCACCCCCGCGCCCGGCATCGGAAACGAGGCGACCACGGTCAACTACACGCTGGAGAAGACCGGTGAGGACTTCACCTACGCGGTGGTCGTGGCACGTACCGAGAACGGTCTGGTGACGCTCACCTACAACGGCACCGGTTACGCGGGGGCGGACAACCCCTCGTCCGGCGACCTGACGAAGGACGCGCTGAAGGCGGCGAAGGAGGCCGTGGCCTCCGTGGCCGCAGCCAACAAGTAGGCCCGCGGGCGAACGGGGCGCTGCGCCCATGCCGTTCGCCGACACACCGTTCCCCCACCGGTGTTGACGTTCGTCCGGTCGCTCACCGGCCGCCCCCGGCCCGTTCTCGCACGGAGCACCGAGGGCGGAGGGACGCGCTCCGGGGTCATGTGCCAGGCTGTGGCCCGCAGATTGTGGATGGGGAGGGGAACACGGTGGCCGCGATGCAGCTGACACGCACGCACCGGGTGCTCATCAGTGTCGTCGTCGCGGGAGCGCTGATCATTGCCGCGATCGGTTTCGCGGGATCGTATTCCGCGGTCCGCGAGCTCGCGGAGCAGAAGGGGTTCGGCACCTTCTCGCTCGTCTTCCCCATCGGCATCGACGCCGGCATCTGTGTGCTGCTCGCCCTCGACCTGCTGCTGACGTGGATGCGCATACCGTTCCCGCTGCTGCGCCAGACGGCGTGGCTGCTGACGGCCGCGACGATCGCGTTCAACGGTGCGGCCGCGTGGCCCGACCCGCTCGGCGTCGGTATGCACGCGGTGATCCCGGTCCTGTTCGTCGTGTCCGTCGAGGCGGCCCGCCACGCGGTGGGCCGGATCGCGGACATCACGGCGGACAAGCACATGGAGGGCGTGCGGCTCACGCGCTGGCTGCTCTCGCCCGTGCCGACGTTCAAACTGTGGCGGCGGATGAAGCTGTGGGAGCTGCGCAGCTACGAGCAGGTGATCAAGCTGGAGCAGGACCGGCTGATCTACCAGGCCCGTCTGCAGGCACGTTTCGGCCGGGCATGGCGCCGCAAGGCGCCCGTCGAGGCGCTGATGCCGCTGCGGCTGGCGAAGTACGGCGTCCCGCTGGCGGAGACGGCCCCCGCGGGTCTCGCGGCCGCGGGCATCGACCCGGTGCTGCTTCCGCCCGCGCCGGTGACGGCGCAGTCCGCCCAGCCCGAGCTGCCGCGCGGTGACGGGCAGCACCCGGGCCCGCGGGAGGCGCTCGCCCCCGAGCCGGCCGCTCTGCCCGCTCAGGAGCCCGCGGCCGAGCTTCAGGCGCAGCAGGCCGACGAGCAGCAAGGGGCCCCCGGCGTGAGCCCCTGGTTCGCCGCCTCGCAGGCCGCGCAGGACGCGTATCAGGGCACGTACGACCCGGCGTACGCCGAGGACTTCGAGCCCGTCCCGGTGCCGGTCCCCGCGGGCCCCGGCGGCCGTACGCGCCCGCTCGGCACGGGCCCCGAACCGCACGTCCTCGACGAGCAGTACGCGCAGGAGTACGCCGAGCCCTACGTGCAGCCGGTGCCGGAGGCCGAGGTCGTCCCCGAGTTCACGCCCGAGGACAAGGAATTCGAGGAGTTGGCCTACCCGGCGTACAGGGACTACGTGGACGAGCACCAGGACTATCCGAACGCCCGGACGCTCGACATAGTGCTCGCCGACCGGTACGGCGTCCGCCACGCGAACAGCGCGGCGCTGCTCAAGCGCCTGATGCCGCGCCTCATGAAGCGCCACCAGAGCGAGCTCGAGGCCGAGCACATCGCCTGAGACACGACGTCCTCATGCCGAAGGGCCCTCACCCCGCGGGGTGAGGGCCCTTCGCTCAGGTCGCGGCGATCAGGCCCCGAGCAGCTTGCGCACCCGGTCCGCGCCCACGGCGAGCAGCAGCGTGGGCAGGCGCGGGCCGGTCTCGCGGCTGACCAGCAGGCGGTACAGCAGCGCGAAGAAGGCGCGCTGGGCGACCTTCAGCTCCGGCGTCGGCTTGGCGTCCGGCGTCAGGCCGGCCATGACCTTCGGCACTCCGTAGACGAGCGTGGTGAGCCCGTCCAGGGACCAGTGCGTGTCGAGGCCCTCAAGCAGCAGCCGCAGCGACTCGCGGCCCTCGTCGTCCAGCGAGGCGAGCAGCCCGGTGTCGGGCTCGGAGCGCACCACGGTCCGCGCGTCGGCCGGGACGTGCGCCTGGATCCAGCTCTCGGCGCGGTCCAGCCTCGGCCTGACCTCGTCGAGGTCCCTGACCGGGTTCGCCGGGTCCAGCTCGCTGAGGATGCGCAGCGTCTGGTCCTCGTGGCCGGCGGTGATGTCGACGACCGAGGCCAGCGTGCGGTACGGCAGCGGGCGCGGCGTGCGCGGCAGGTCGCCGGCGGCCGTGCGGGCGGCGCGGGAGTACGCGGCGGCGTCGGCGGGCAGGACGGTGCCCTCGGCGACCTTGGCCTCCAGCTTGTCCCACTCGTCGTACAGCCGCTGGATCTCCTGGTCGAAGGCGATCTTGAAGGACTGGTTGGGCCGGCGGCGGGCGTACAGCCAGCGCAGCAGCTGCGGCTCCATGATCTTCAGCGCGTCGGCCGGGGTGGGCACGCCACCACGGGACGACGACATCTTCGCCATGCCGGAGATGCCGACGAAGGCGTACATGGGGCCGATGGGCTGCTTGCCGCCGAAGATGCCGACGATCTGGCCGCCGACCTGGAACGAGGAGCCCGGCGAGGAGTGGTCGACGCCGGACGGCTCGAAGACCACGCCCTCGTACGCCCAGCGCATCGGCCAGTCGACCTTCCAGACCAGCTTGCCGCGGTTGAACTCGCTCAGCCGGACCGTCTCCGAGAACCCGCACGCCGTGCAGGTGTACGTCAGCTCGGTGGTCTCGTCGTCGTACGCCGTGACCGTGGTCAGGTCCTTGTCGCACGAGCCGCAGTACGGCTTGTACGGGAAGTAGCCCGCGGAGCCGGTGCCGTCGTCCTCGGCCGCGGCGCCGGAGCCCTCGGCGGCCTCCAGCTCGGCCTCGTCGACCGGCTTCTGCGACTTCTTCGCCTGGGCCTCGGCCTGCGCCTTCGGGTCCTTCTTGGTGCGGTACTGCGCGAGGATCGCGTCGATGTCGCCGCGGTGCCTCATCGCGTGCAGGATCTGGTCGCGGTACGCGCCGGAGGTGTACTGCTCGGTCTGGCTGATGCCGTCGTACTCGACGCCCAGCTCGGCCAGGGACTCGGTCATCGCGGCCTTGAAGTGCTCCGCCCAGTTCGGGAAGGAGGAGCCCTTCGGCGCGGGGACCGAGGTGAGCGGCCTGCCGATGTACTCGGCCCAGGACTCGTCGACGCCGTCGATCCCCTTCGGGACCTTGCGGTAGCGGTCGTAGTCGTCCCAGGAGATCAGGTGGCGGACCTCGTACCCGCGGCGACGGATCTCGTCGGCGACCAGGTGCGGGGTCATGACCTCACGGAGGTTGCCCAGGTGGATGGGGCCCGAGGGGGACAGTCCGGAGGCGACGACGACCGGTTTGCCAGGCGCACGTCGCTCCGACTCGGCGATGACCTCGTCCGCGAAACGGGAGACCCAGTCGGTCTCGGTGCTGCTCTGAGCCACGGTCGGCACGTCCTTGATTCCTAGGGGTCGGGAAAACGTCGGGAAACTCGCGTACACCATTCTCCCAGACCGGGAAACCGGATCCCACAGAGTTCCCGCGCCGCGCCGGGCGGCGCCCGCGTCCCGGCAAACCGGTTGCCCGGCCGTGGGACACTTGACCACTGGAACATGCCCCTCGACAGGAACGGAAGCTCATGGCCTCGGTCCCTTCCCTCGCTTCGACCGTGCAGCAGCGCCTCGCGGACGCCCTGGCAGCAGCGCTGCCGGAGGCCGGTTCCGCCGACCCCATGCTGCGACGAAGCGACCGGGCCGACTTCCAGGCCAACGGCATCCTGGCGCTCGCGAAGCGACTCAAGGGCAACCCGCGCGAGCTGGCGACCAAGGTCGTCGAGACGGTCGGCGCGAACGACGTGCTGAAGGACATCGAGGTCTCCGGCCCCGGCTTCCTCAACATCACGATCACCGACCAGGCGATCACCGAGACGCTGGCCGCGCGCGCCGCGGACGACCGGCTCGGTGTGCCGACGGCCGCCGAGCCCGGCACGACGGTGATCGACTACGCCCAGCCGAACGTGGCCAAGGAGATGCACGTCGGGCACCTGCGCTCCGCCGTGATCGGCGACGCGATGGTACGGATCCTGGAGTTCGCGGGCGAGCGCGTGGTGCGCCGGCACCACATCGGCGACTGGGGCACCCAGTTCGGCATGCTCATCCAGTACCTGATCGAGCACCCGCACGAGCTGGACCACAAGGACGGCGCCTCCGGCGAGGAGGCGATGTCCAACCTGAACCGCCTCTACAAGGCCGCCCGGGCCCTCTTCGACTCCGACGAGGAGTTCAAGGCCCGCTCGCGCGACCGCGTGGTGGCGCTCCAGTCGGGCGACGAGGAGACCCTCGCGCTGTGGCAGAAGTTCGTGGACGAGTCGAAGATCTACTTCTACTCGGTCTTCGACAAGCTCGACATGGAGATCCACGACCCCGACGTCGTCGGCGAGTCCGGCTACAACGACATGCTCGACGAGACGTGCCGCATCCTCGAGGAGTCCGGTGTCGCCGTGCGCTCCGAGGGCGCGCTGTGCGTCTTCTTCGACGACGTGAAGGGCCCCGACGGCAACCCGGTCCCGCTCATCGTCAAGAAGTCCAACGGCGGCTACGGCTACGCGGCCACCGACCTGTCCGCCATCCGCGACCGCGTGCAGAACCTGGACGCCTCCACCCTGCTGTACGTCGTGGACGCCCGTCAGTCCCTGCACTTCAAGATGGTCTTCGAGACGGCGCGCCGGGCCGGCTGGCTGGGCGACAAGGTCAAGGCCGTGCAGCTCGCGTTCGGCACCGTGCTCGGCAAGGACGGCAAGCCGTTCAAGACCCGTGAGGGCGAGACGGTCAGGCTGGTGGACCTCCTCGACGAGGCGATCGACCGGGCGACGGCCGTGGTGCGCGAGAAGGCCGAGAAGGTGGGCCTGAGCGAGCAGGAGATCGTCGACAACGGGCGGCACGTGGGCATCGGCGCGGTCAAGTACGCCGACCTGTCGACGTCCGCGGTGCGCGACTACAAGTTCGACCTGGACCAGATGGTCTCGCTCAACGGCGACACCTCGGTCTACCTCCAGTACGCCTACGCCCGTATCCGGTCGATCATCCGCAAGGCCGGTGAGACGCGCCCGGTCGCCCACCCCGAGCTCGAACTCGCCCCTGCGGAGCGGGCCCTGGGCCTGCACCTGGACCAGTTCGGCGAGGTGCTCGCGGAGGTCGCGTCCTCGTACGAGCCGCACAAGCTGGCCGCGTACCTGTACCAGCTGGCCTCGCACCTGACCACGTTCTACGACCAGTGCCAGGTGCTGAGCGACGAGAACCCGGCGGAGCTCGTGGAGAACCGCCTCTTCCTCGTCGACCTCACGGGCCGCACGCTGCACCAGGGCATGGCGCTGCTGGGCATCCGCACGCCCGAGCGCCTCTGACCGCTCGCGCGACGCGCAAGGGGGGTCGTGAGCTGCTGCGCACAGCGGCTCACGACCCCCTGTGTCGTTCCCGGATTCAGTGGATGGGGTGGGACTGCCGTCCCGACGCGTCGTCGATCTGCTTGTGCGCTCTCTCCAGCAGCTGGGACGCGAGGTCCATCAGGGCACGGGCACCCGCGATCTCCTCGCCGACCAGCAGCTGCGGCTGGTCGGAGTGGTGGCGATTCGCGCTTCCGTGTCCCCGGCATTCCGTCCCGTCACCGAGCCTCACCATGGCGGCCGCCCTGGTCCGGTCGCCTTCCTCCTTGAATTCCATCTCGATGTGCCATCCGACGAGTGTCTGCATGGCGGTCACCTCCAGCGGTACGCGTACCCCTTCCAGGGTGCGCCGCACGTGCCCTGATCACCACACCACTTACCTGTTGGTGCGTACCTGACTTTTCAGGCGGTACTTGTCCGGTTTCCCGGGCCGGACAAGGATCAAGGCAAGCCTTCGACATCTGAGAACACCCAGGTCAGCCATGTCTCCGTGCTGGGCCTCGGCAGGCGCGGTGGCCGCGAGCCCGCTCGTGATCGTGTGCCTGACGACCAACGACGACGTCCGCGAGATGCCGGCGTCGCTCGACCTCACCGGCACGGTGCTGGTCAACCTCACCAACGGGACGCCCGCCCGGGCCCGCGACATCGCGGCGTACGCGCAGAAGCAGGGCGCGCGCTACGTCGACGGCGGGATCATGGCCGTCCCGCAGATGATCGCGACCCCGGCCGCGTACGTCCTCTACAGCGGCGACGAGCAGGCGTACGCGGCGCACGCGCCGGTGCTCGCCGCGTTCGGCGGCGCGAAGTGGGTCGGCACGGACCCGGCCGGGCCGCGCCGCACGACCTGGCGCTGCCGACCGGCATGTACGGCATGCCGATGGGCGTGGCGCAGGCCCTCGCCCTGGTCCGCTCGGCGGGCGTCACCGCGTCGGAGTTCGCCGGGCCGCTGCACGCCTGGGTCTCCGCGACGGCCTGTCCTGGCTCGTCGACCTGCTGGGGCCCCGCAGCTGACCGGACGGCTGTCAGTGGCCGCGGCTACCGTCGTCGGCATGGTGATCGATCCGAACGGCCTCGGCCCTGGCCTCCCGCCCGGCAGCGGCCGTCGCTCTGGCAGGCGAACGAGCCTGCGGACCCCAGGACTTGGGACCTGCTGATGCGGGCGCGCGACCGCACCGGATGGCAGTCCGTCCTTCTGGTCGACGACGAACTGCGGTCGATCCCCTGGGACCGGGCCATCGACGTCGGCCCGGATCGCCGCGAGGACGCGGACGGCCACGACGCGGCGGAGGTGCTCGCGGCCCTGTGGGACTGCGTACAGGCCGAGGACGCGGGCGACTTGGACGACGAGGACGACGAGGACATGCTCGCGCCGTTCACCCGCGCATGGCCGGGGCTCGCCTCGTCCCGCTCGATACCGAGGGACCCGGACGCCGTCGCCGTCCGGGTCGCAGCCGGCCTGCTGCGGGACGCGTGGCCACGCGGGGCGCGGGGCGCGCTGGTGCCCGCACGCCGCAGCGCCGACATTCTCACCTCGCTCGGCTGGATCGGCGCGTGCAACCACGCGGACACGGGCCCGTTGACCGCCGTGCTCCGCTCCTGGGAGGACCGCTTCCGTACACGGCTCGTCGCCGTGCACTTCGACCGCGTCGACCTCTCGGTCGCCCGGCCGCCCCGCACGACGAAGGAGGCACTGGCGGTCGCGGCCGAGCACCACGCGTTCTGCCCGGACAACGTGCGCCAGGGGTACGAGACGATCCGCGCGTACGCGCGGCATCTCGTCGGCCGGGAGCACTGGACCTTCTGGCGGGACTGAACCGCCGCCAAGTTACCGGCGGTTCTCATTGGTCTATACCTTGACTCGATCATGACATCGCGCTTGAGTGTGCGACACAGCCCCCCACCGCGGCTCGCCCGGAGGCCAACTCCCGCTCCGGCGCGAGCCGTTGCGCTCAAAGGAGTGATCGAGTGCTGAGAACACGCCTCGCGGCCCTGCTGGCCGCGGTCCTCATGGCCACCGGCCTCGCCGGCGTCCTGATGCCGTCCGCCTCCGCCGCCTCCGTGTGCGACACCGCCCCCAATTGGCAGCAGGGCGCCTGGTACACGACTGGCAACGTTGTCAGGTACAACGGCGCCTACTACATCGCCGAGCACGACAACCCGGGCTACAGCCCGACGATCAGCACCTGGTACTGGGACCCCTACTCCTGCGGCGGCGGCTCCACGCCCGCGCCGTCCGGCTTCGTCGTGAGCGAGGCCCAGTTCAACCAGATGTTCCCGAACCGGAATTCCTTCTACACCTACAGCGGCCTCACCGCCGCCCTGAGCGCCTACCCCGGCTTCGCCACCACCGGCAGCGACACGGTGAAGAAGCAGGAGGCGGCCGCCTTCCTGGCGAACGTGAGCCACGAGACCGGCGGACTCGTCCACATCGTCGAGCAGAACACCGCCAACTACCCGCACTACTGCGACTGGAGCAGGCCCTACGGCTGCCCGGCCGGCCAGGCGGCGTACTACGGACGCGGCCCGATCCAGCTCAGCTGGAACTTCAACTACAAGGCCGCGGGCGACGCGCTCGGCATCGACCTGCTGAACAACCCCTGGCGCGTGGAGCGCGAGGCGGCCGTCGCCTGGAAGACGGGCCTTTGGTACTGGAACACCCAGACCGGCCCCGGCACCATGACCCCGCACAACGCGATGGTCAACCAGGCGGGCTTCGGCCAGACCATCCGCTCCATCAACGGCTCGCTGGAGTGCGACGGCAAGAACCCGGCGCAGGTCCAGAGCCGGGTCAGCAAGTACCAGCAGTTCACCCAGATCCTGGGTGTGTCACCGGGCGGCAACCTGTACTGCTGACCGTCCCGGTCACCTCCGAACGGGCCGCGGACCGGGGAGACTTCGTCCCCCGGCCGCGGCCGCACCATGTCACGCGGGCCCCAGGCAACCCGCAGGATCTTCTCCCCGTCCTCCGGTTTCGAGAGGCACCCGCAGACCAGGGCGCCCGAGAAACGGGGTCGAGGAGGGGAACGTTGATACGTACCCGGAAGATATGGGCCACCGCGACAGCGGTGCTCACGATGGCGGTGGTGTCGCCCGCGGTGGCGCACGCCGTGCCGCAGCCACCCGGCGGCTCCCCCGCCGTGGTGACCGACGACAACGAGGGTCTGCCGCCCGGCTGGCGCATCACGAACACCGGCGGCCGGGACACGCTGGAGTGGCGCTCACCGCGGCCGGTGCCGGTGGGCGACGCGCGGGTGGAGTTCCACGCCGACGGCAGGCTGGTCGGCGTACCGGAACCGGAGAACGACGGCCGCACCTTCCGGCTGCCGCTGGACGACGCCCGGACGGCGAACCTGGCCGACCTCCAGGTGCTGGCGGCGGGCAGGCGGCTGGACCAGCAGGCGGAGGGCGCCCGCGACCGGCGTTCCGCGCGCGCCGCGAAGCTGCCGCCCAAGCTCCCCTCAGGGTCCGTCGATCCGGGGAGGCCGGGCACGTACGGCACGACCACCGGCGAGTACACGCTCGGCTCGATCCGCGTGCCCGGTTTCGCCGCGCCCGTCGAGATGCGCGGCGTCGTCGTCGCACCGAAGGGCGCCCCGGGCCGCCGTCCGGTCGCGCTGTTCCTGCACGGCCGGCACGCGACCTGCTACGTCCCGGGCAAGGACGACGAGGTCACGATCGACTGGCCCTGCGCCCAGGGCGCCCAGCCGATCCCGAGCCACCGCGGCTATCTGCGCGACCAGAAACTGCTGGCCTCCCAGGGCTATGTGACCGTGTCGATCTCCGCGAACGGCGTCAACGGCCAGGACGGGGACGCCGAGGACGGCGGCGCGCAGGCGCGCTCGACCCTGGTGCGCACGCATCTGGCCCGCTGGGCCGACTGGGCGGCGAAGCCGGCCGCCGCCCCCGGGGTCGTACGCGACGCCCCGAGGCCCGACCTCTCCCGTGTCCTGCTCGTCGGACACTCGCGCGGCGGCGAGGGCGTCAACCGCGCCGCCATGGACAGCCTCTACCCGCCCCCGGCCTCCCGGGACGGCTACCGCGGCACCGTGCGCTGGCACATCCGCGGCACCGTGCTCATCGGACCGACGATCTTCGGCCAGAACCCGGTTCCGGACGTGCCGTCGCTGACGATCCTGCCGGGCTGCGACGGTGACGTCTCCGACCTCCAGGGCCAGGTGTACGCCGACGGCACCCGCGGCGTCAGCCGCGGCAGGGCCCTGCACAGCGCGGTGTACATGACCGGCGCGAATCACAACTACTTCAACAGCGAGTGGACACCGGGGCAGGCCGAGGCACCCGCCGACGACGACTTCTGGCACGACCCCGAGCAGCCGGACCCGGTGTGCTCGCCCGGCACCGCGACCCGGCTGACCGCCGACCAGCAGCACCGGGCCGGGGCCACGTACATCGCCGCCGCCGCCCGGCTGTTCGTCGCCGGGGACGACCGGGTGCGCGAGCTGCTCGACGGCTCGGGCCGCCGGGCCCCCTCCGCCGATCCCGCGCGGGTGCTGACCCACGCGGTCGGCGCGAACCGCGGCGCCGGGTTCCTGCCGGACGGCTCCGTGACGGTGACCGGCGGGCGGCTGTGCAACGCCGTCGACCCCGACCCGCGCGCCGCGTGCCTGGACCCGGAGGCGGGCGGCTCCTCGCCGCACTTCGCCTCCTGGCAGCCGGAACGCGAGACCGGCCGCCGCGCCGTGGCACTGCACTGGACCGCGCCCGGCTCGGCGGTGACCGTGCGTCCCCAGGAGCCCCTCTCGCTCAAGGGGGCCGAGAGCCTCGCGCTGCGCGTCTTCGTGCCGCCGAACACCACCGGGACGCAGCTGGACGTGTCCGTCACCGACGCCTCCGGCAGGCGGGCGGACCTCGGCCGCGTCCGCGTGGACGGGCTTCCCGGCAGCGACCGCACCTCCTCCTTCTGGGCGCGCGAGGTACGCGTACCGCTCACCGCGGCCGCCCGCGCCGGACTCGACCTGCGCAAGGTCGCCGCCCTGGAGCTGACCCCGCGCACCGCGTCCGGGCGCGCGTGGCTCATGGACGCCTGGGCATGGAGCCCCGGCACGCCCGCCGTGCGGGAGGCCCCGCTGACCCGTGTCGACATCGGCCGCCTGAAGGTCAAGGAGGGCGACGCGGGCGTCGTCACGTACCGGGTGCCGGTGCGCGTGTCGGGGAAGGGCAGCGGCACGGTCCGGCTGTACGTCCTCGACCCGGCCACGGGTCGGGCGAAGGACCGGCTGGTGACGGTCCGGCCCGGCGGAGCCGGCATCGACGTGCCGGTGAAGGTGGCGGGCAACAAGCGGTACTCCTGGGACGTCGCCCACGACGTGCTCGTGAAGGCCGTTCGCGGCACGGTCGTCGGCTCGCACGCCGGCGGGGTCACGGCGGAGAACGACGACCCGATGCCCCGGATCACCGTGGCCCCGGTCGCGGACAAGGTGACCGAGGGACAGCCGCTCACGTGGCGGGTCTCCCTGTCCGCCCCGGCCGACGTGGAGATCAGCACCACCCTCGCGGTGATGCCGGTCCCGGGCGGCTCCGAGCTGTCGACGAAGGACGTCGACCCCGAGTGGCTCAAGGAGATGGCAGGGGAGGTCCCCGACGGTGAAGTCCCCCTGTCCCGCCTGGAGTACTTCTCCCTGTGGGCCTCGGTACCGGCCGGGCAGACCAGCGCCGAGGTGACGGTCCCCACGGTCCGTGACCAGGTGGCCGAGCCGGCCGAGTACGTACGCCTCCAGCCCACCGGCGACGACGGCGAGCCGCAGGGACCCGCCCTGACCGGCACGGTGCGGAACGCGTCGTAGGACGCGCCGCACCGGCTTGCCGGGGACGCGCCGGCCCGACGCCCCAGGTGTCGGCCGGCGCGTCCGGTCTCCCCGTCCGGGGCTCGCCCGCACCGGCCGCCCCTCGCCGCAGCCCTGCGCCTCGCCCCGGAGGACGGCGCCTTCAACGGCCCGTGCCGGGACCCTGCGCGCCGTGAAGGTACAGGGCCCAGGACAGGCAGCCGAAGGCCGCGGTGTGCAGGACGGCCCGGACGGTGTTCCAGGTGACCCATGTGTTCTCGAAGGCGGCCCGAGCGGCCTTGAGCCGAGCGGGGTCGCCCGCGAGGGACACCTTGTCGAGCGCCTCGTTGAGCGGCACGTTCTGTGTGCCGGTCACACCGAACGCCACCACGTACAGGACGAGCGCGGCGACGATCCACCAGCGGGCCGCGCCGCCGTGCCCGCCCCCCGGCTGGACCGCCGCGAGGACGAGCAGGGGCAGCGGCAGCAGGAAGGGCACCAGGAACCAGCCGTTGATGATGACGCGGTTGATGTGCTGCATGACCTGGACGAACACCTGGTCGTCCGAGCGGGCGAGTCCCGGCATGACGGCGTAGGCGAAGGCGGCGAACAGACCGGCCATCAGCCCGGTCGCCACCGTGGAGGCCACGAGGGCCGCGGTGGTCACTGTTCTCATGCGTTCTCCTCTTCGCTGTCGGCGGCCGGGGTGACCCATTCGACGAACTGGACGATCACCCCGTTGGGGTCGGTGATCTGGAAGAGCCGCTCGCCCCACGGCTCCTCGCGCAGCGGCATGGTGATGTCGACGCCCTCGGCGCGCAGACGCTTCTCCTCGGCCTCGAGTCCCGTGAGGGTGAAGGCGAGGATCAGTCCGCCGGCGTGCCGGTCGCGCTGCTCCGCGGGCAGGACCTCGATGCCGCGCCGCAGCAGCACGATGTCGACTGCGGCGTCGGCCCGGGTGAGAGAGGCGAAGCCGTCGGCGGCGGCCTGCTCCTGGTAGCCGAGGTGGGTGGTGAAGAAGGCCTGGGAGGCGGCCACGTCGTCGACGGTGAGCGAGACGGTGGAGGCGGTGATCTGCAAGGTGTGTCCCGTTTCTGCGAGGTGAGGGAGCCGACGTGCCACGGTGGCGGTCGGGTCGGTCAGTAGGAGCTGCGGCGCGGGAGGTTGCGTGCGCCGCGGTGGCGGTCCTGGAATCGGACGGGGCGGAGCTGTGCGGGCTGTCGACCACCTTGCTGCCGTCCGCGGGCGGCCGGGTTGCCGGCCTGCTCGGCGAGGAGCTTGGCGAGATCGATTCGCTGCATACGATGTCCTCTCGATGGAAACTTACGTTGGACGTAAACTTAGACCGAGGAGAGCCAGGGTGTCAACATAAAATTGCTACGGATGTAAGATTCCCTCATGAGCAACGAGACGAGCACCCCGGCGCCTGCCGCCACGACAGGTCTTCGGGAGTCCAAGAAGCGCGAGACGAGACAGCTGATCTCCGATCACGCGACCAGGCTGTTCATGGCCCAGGGCTTCGAGCGGACGACCATCGCGGAGATCGCCGACGCCGCGCGCGTGGCGAAGAAGACGGTGACCAACTACTTCCCGCGCAAGGAGGACATGGCACTGGACCACCAGGACGCGTTCACCGCCGGCCTGGCGGACACCGTCGCCTCCCGGTCCGCGGGCGAATCGGCCCTCACGGCGCTGCGCCGCGCCTTCGAGGCGGCCGTGGCGGCCCAGGATCCGGTCGCCGGTTTCGCGGGCCCGGACTTCTCGCGCATGATCGACGACAGTCCGACCCTGTCGGCCTGTCTGCGCGGTCTGCACGACCGGCGCGAGGAGGCTCTGGCGGACGCGCTGGCCCGGGCCACGGGCACCTCCGCCGACGACATCACTCCCCGCACGGCCGCGGCGCTGCTGGGCGGGGTGCACCGGGTTCTGTTCGGGCGCATCCAGGAACTCACCCTCGCCGGCCGCGCCAACGACGACATCGCGCGGACCGTCGCGGACGAGGCCGCCCGCGCCTTCGACCTGCTGGAACCGGCACTCGCCGACTACGCGGTCGCCTGACCGCACGACAGACGGCCCGGCGCTCGTGCGAGCACCGGGCCGTCCGGGAGTCCTCGGGTCAGCGACCCGCGCTGATCCGCTGGGCGACCTCCGTCGCCCAATAGGTCAGGATCATGCTCGCGCCCGCGCGCTTGATGCCGAGGAGGCTCTCGGCGATCGCGGCCTCGCGGTCGATCCAGCCCTTCTCGGCGGCGGCCTCGACCATCGCGTACTCGCCGCTGATCTGGTACGCCGCGACCGGCACGTCCACCTCGTCCGCGAAGCGCGCCAGGATGTCGAGGTAGGGCCCCGCGGGCTTGACCATGACCATGTCGGCGCCCTCTTCGAGGTCGAGCGCCAACTCCCGCATCGACTCCCGGGCGTTCGCCGGGTCCTGCTGGTACGTCTTGCGGTCGCCGCGGAGCGAGGAGCCGACGGCCTCGCGGAAGGGGCCGTAGAAGGCGGAGGAGTACTTCGCGGTGTACGCGAGGATTGACACGTCCTCCTTGCCGATGGTGTCCAGCGCGTCGCGGACGACGCCGATCTGGCCGTCCATCATGCCGCTGGGGCCGACCACGTGGACGCCGGCGTCCGCCTGGACCTGGGCCATCTCGGCGTAACGTTCCAGCGTGGCGTCGTTGTCGACGCGGCCGTCGGCGTCGAGGACGCCGCAGTGGCCGTGGTCGGTGTACTCGTCCAGGCACAGGTCGGACATGATGACGAGCTCGTCGCCGACCTCGGCCCGCACGTCCCGGATGGCGACCTGGAGGATTCCGTCGGGGTCCGTGCCCGCCGTTCCCGCCGCGTCCTTCTTGGCGTCATCGGGCACCCCGAAGAGCATGATCCCGGCGACGCCCGCCTCACGCGCCTCGACGGCAGCCTTGCGGAGGGTGTCCCGGGTGTGCTGCACGACGCCGGGCATGGCGGAGATCGGAACGGGCTCGCTGATCCCCTCCCGTACGAAGGCGGGAAGGATCAGATCGGCCGGATGCAGCCGAGTCTCGGCGACCATGCGCCGCATCGCAGGATTCACCCGCAGCCGCCGCGGCCGCGCACCGGGAAAGGATCCGTACACAGTCATGCATGCCACGCTACGCCCGCCACGAGGGTGCAAATGCCGACAGCCCGTCGGCGCCGGGGCGGCCGCCAGGGGGTGTCTCGCCGGTCAGGCCGGATCGGTGAGCGGCGTCATGCGGCCCCGGATCCAAGGCGGAGGTGGGGGTACTTCCCACGCCGGAGGCGTAGGGGAGGAGACAATGGCGGAGCCATGGCGACCGACGACAACGCGGAAGACGGGGTCGCAGGGCGTCGCGAGCCCGGCATGATCGGCGAGACACCCCCTAGGGGCGCCGGGCGGTGACGATCCAGGCGGCCGACGCATAGAGCACACCCTCCGGTGTCGCATGGGCCTCGATGTTCAGCCGCAGACCGGCGAGGGCCCGCGCCCGGCCGACGTCGTCGAGGTCCTCGGCCAGCCAGGCGAGCATTCCGGAGACGAAGGCGTACGCGCGGTCCGCGTCCCGCCCGAAGTACAGGGGGCGGAGCAGCCCCGTCAGCTGCGGCTCCTCGAACCCGGCGGCCGTGAGCCTTTCCCGTACGACATCGGGATCGGCCATGGCGAACGGGCCGGGCGCGCCGGGCGGCGGCGTGGGGAGGTCGCGGCCCGCCGCGAGCGCGGTCGTGAGGGACCGGAACCACTCGTTGCGTTCCAGGCCCTGCCACACGAGCAGCACCAGCCGGCCGCCGGGCCGCAGCGCGCGGGCGATGTTGCGGAACGCCGTCACCGGCTCGGCGAAGAACATGGACCCCATGCGGCTGATCGCGACGTCGAAGGACGCCTCGGGAAACGGATACGTCTGGGCGTCCGCCTGCTCGTAGCGGATGCTGTCGAGCCCCTCCCGCTCGGCCGCCCGCCGGGCGACGGCCAGCATCGCGCCCGACAGGTCGACGCCGAGCACGGGCCCGCCGACGGTGAGCCGGGCGGCGGCGCGGGACGTCTGCCCGTTGCCGCAGCCGATGTCCAGGACACGCTCGCCCCTGTGGAGGGCGGCGGCGTCGAGGAACGGCCGCTGGTACACGTGAACGGCGCGGTCGAACTGCTCGGCGTGCTCGGCCCAGTAGGAGCCCTCGTCACCGTCCCATGCGCGGGCCTGCTCGGCGTTGGACGGATCGACGTGCAGAGTCCTGGCGCTCATGACGGTCACCCACTCGTTCTCACCCGCGCTGCGTTCTGATTCCGGTGTACGCCCCCGCCTTCGCGGCCGCCAACCCCCGGCGATGGGTGGCAGCTGCCGGCCCCGTCCCGCAACCAGGGTCTGCCCCACCCGCGGCAGCCGGTCCTGACCTCAACGGCGGTGCCGTGGCGGGAGGGGAGTGCCGGAGGTGACGCCGTCGGCCTTGGCCGCGTCGGCGAGTGCCTCGGCAGCGGCCTCTGCGGCCTGTGCCGTGTCGTCGGCGGCTTGATCGGCGGCCTTGTCCTCGGAGGTCTTCTCCCGAGTCGCCGGTGACTGGGGCAGCGTTTCGCCGAAGGCACGGGCGACACCCTGGAGGGCCGAGGTGACCTCGCTGGGGATCACCCAGAACGTGCTGCCCGGACCTTGCGCGAGCTGGGGCAGCATCTGGAGGTACTGGTAGGCCAGGAGTTTGGGGTCGGGATCATTGCGGTGCACGGCCTGGAACACCTCGTCGATGGCCCGGGACTGGCCCTCGGCCTTGAGGATCTCGGCGGTACGGTTGCCCTCCGCGCGAAGGACGGCCGACTGCTTGTCGCCCTCAGCGGTGAGGATCTGTGCCTGGCGTTGCCCTTCGGCGCCGAGGATCGCGGCCCTCTTGTCCCGCTCGGCCCGCATCTGCTTCTCCATGGCGTCCTTTATGGACTGCGGGGGGTCGATGGCCTTGATCTCCACCCGGTTGACCCTCAGCCCCCACTTGCCGGTGGCCTCGTCCAGCACGCCACGGAGCTGGTTGTTGATGGTGTCACGCGAGGTGAGGGTCTTCTCCAGGTCCATCGACCCGACAACGTTGCGCAACGTGGTGACGGTGAGCTGCTCGACCGCCTGGAGGAAGTTCGCGATCTCGTAGGCAGCCGCACGCGGGTCGGTGACCTGGAAGTAGATGACGGTGTCGATCTCGACGACCAGGTTGTCCTCGGTGATGACCGGTTGCGGCCTGAAGGACACGACCTGTTCCCGCAGGTCGATGGCTGGGTGGACGCGGTCGATGTAGGGGACGACAACGCTGAGGCCGGGTTGCAGGGTGCGGTGGTAGCGGCCGAGCCGTTCGACGTTGCGCGCGCGTGCCTGCGGCACGATGCGTACCGCCCGTACCACGGTGAAGACGGCGAAGAGTGCGACGATCAGGCCGGCGACGAGGAGCGCCGAGGCTTCCATGGTTCACTCCCGGGGGTGGACGAGCGCGGTGGCGCCGCTGATCTCTATGACGTCGACGGTCGCTCCGGGAGGGATCACCAGCGTCTCGTCATAGGCGCGGGCCGTCCATTCCTCGCCGCCGATGCGCACCCTTCCGCCCATGCCCGTCACTTCCGAGACGACATAGGCAGCCCGGCCGACCAGAGCGTCCACGCCGAATCGCTGCCCCTGGGGCCGGCGCACGTGGCGCAACGCGATGGGGCGCAGGAACAGCAGGCTGACCGCAGCGGCGACGGTGAACACCAGGAACTGCAAGGGCAGCGGCAGTCCCACCGCGGCGAAGCCCGCCGTGACCAACGCGGCACCGCCCAGCATTCCGAGCGCGGCTGTGAGCGTGAAGATCTCCACCACCGCCAACACCGCTGCGATGATCAACCAGATGAGCCATGGATCCATCAGCAGCCCTCCTGACCGGTGGGGGTGCGCACATGGAACGGGCTGCAGCCGCTTGGTTCGCCGGTACGGGATGCCGATGAACGGAGCTCCACCGATACGAGCACCCGAGGCGACTACTTGACCCTTTCAGGGTAATTTATTCCGTTCCGAGGCAGCGGTCCCCGGCCGCGGGGCCGGAGCCGAGCGGGCCGGAGCCGAGCCCGGAGACGTGACGGGAACCGGCAGCGCTGCCCCAGGTACGGCGAAGGGGCGGGTAGGGAAAAGCACCCCACCCGCCCCCACGCGCAAGCGTCAGGTCGTCGTACGACGCCGCCGTCCGCCGGGACGCCGCTCCGACGGGCGCGTCACGTGCTCGCCCGCCTCCACGGCCGCCGCCCGCCGCTGCGCGCCGAACTCCGCCAGCGCCTCCGCCAGCTTGTGCACCGACGGCTCGGGCGACAGGACATCGACCCTGAGCCCGTGCTCCTCGGCCGTCTTCGCGGTCGCGGGGCCGATACAGGCGATCACGGTCACGTTGTGCGGCTTGCCGGCGATGCCGACCAGGTTCCGCACGGTCGACGACGACGTGAACAGCACCGCGTCGAAGCCGCCGCCCTTGATCGCCTCGCGCGTGTCCGCCGGCGGCGGCGACGCCCGCACGGTCCGGTAGGCGGTCACGTCGTCGACCTCCCACCCGAGCTCGATCAGGCCCGCGACCAGCGTCTCGGTCGCGATGTCGGCGCGCGGCAGGAAGACGCGGTCGATCGGGTCGAAGACCGGGTCGTAGGGCGGCCAGTCCTCCAGCAGCCCGGCCGCGGACTGCTCACCGCTCGGCACCAGGTCCGGCTTCACGCCGAAGTCCACCAGCGCGGCCGCCGTCTGCTCGCCGACCGCCGCGACCTTGATCCCGGCGAAGGCACGGGCGTCGAGCCCGTACTCCTCGAACTTCTCCCGCACGGCCTTGACCGCGTTCACCGAGGTGAAGGCGATCCACTCGTAGCGTCCGGTGACGAGGCCCTTGACCGCGCGCTCCATCTGCTGCGGGGTGCGCGGCGGTTCGACCGCGATCGTCGGGACCTCGTGCGGCACCGCACCGTAGGAACGGAGCTGGTCGGAGAGCGAGGCCGCCTGCTCCTTGGTACGCGGCACGAGCACCTTCCAGCCGAACAGCGGCTTGGACTCGAACCACGCGAGCTGGTCGCGCTGGGCGGCGGCGCTGCGCTCACCGACCACGGCTATGACGGGCTGGTGCCCCTCGGGGGAGGGCAGCACCTTCGCCTGCTTCAGCGTCTGCGCGATGGTGCCGAGCGTCGCCGTCCAGGTGCGCTGGCGCGTGGTCGTACCAGCGACGGTGACCGTCAGCGGGGTGTCGGGCTTGCGGCCCGCGGCCACCAGCTCGCCCGCCGCGGCGGCGACCGTGTCCAGCGTCGTGGAGACGACGACCGTGCCGTCGCTCGCGCCGACCTCGGTCCAGCACCGGTCCGACGCGGTGCGGGCGTCGACGAACCGCACGTCCGTGCCCTGCTCGTCGCGGAGCGGGACACCGGCGTACGCGGGCACGCCGACGGCCGTCGCCACACCGGGCACGACCTCGAAGGGAATCCCCTCGGACGCGCACGCCAGCATCTCCCGGCCGGCGTCGGTGTCCAGCCCCGGGTCGCCGGTCACGGCACGGACGACCCGCTTGCCGCCCCGCGCGGCCTCCATGACAAGATTGGCCGCATCCCTGAGTACGGGGATCCCGGCGGTTGTTGACGCATCGTCAACCACCGTCAGCTCAGGCGTGCTCACGCCTGCCCGCGCATGGCCGCGTACGACATCGAGCACGGCGGGCTCGGCGATCAGCACGTCCGCGCCGGCGAGCGCCTCGACGGCGCGCAGGGTCAGCAGCCCGGGGTCGCCGGGACCGGCACCCAGGAAGGTGACGTGCCCGTGTGCCGCGAGGGCCGGAAGGTTCGAGGTGGTGGGGCTCAAAGTGCTCGCTCCCCCATAAGACCGGCCGCACCCTTGGCGAGCATCTCGGACGCGAGTTCGCGACCGAGCGCGATGGCGTCGCCGTGCGACGTGGGTACGGGACCGGTGGTGGACAGCTGCACCAGCGCGGAGCCGTCGGTCGTGCCGACGACGCCCCGCAGGCGCATTTCGGTGGCATCCTGGCCGTCGGCCAGCAGGTCGGCCAGCGCACCCACGGGTGCGGAGCAGCCGGCCTCCAGGGCGGCGAGCAGGGAACGTTCGGCGGTCACAGCGGCCCGCGTGTGCGGGTCGTCGAGTCCGCCGAGCGCGGCGGCAAGGTCCGCGTCGGCCGCGGAGCACTCGATCGCCAGGGCCCCCTGGCCGGGGGCCGGCAGGACGAAGTCGACCGACAGGAAGTCGGTCACCTCGTCGATCCTGCCTATGCGGTGGAGTCCGGCAGCGGCGAGCACGACGGCGTCGAGCTCCCCGTTCCGTACGTATCCGATCCGGGTGTCGACGTTTCCGCGGATCGGCACGGTCTCGATGCGCAGCCCGTGGGAGCGGGCGTACGCGTTCAGCTGCGCCATGCGGCGCGGCGAACCGGTGCCGACGCGGGCGCCGTCCGGGAGCTCGTGGAAGGTCAGCCCGTCGCGGGCGACGAGCGCGTCGCGCGGGTCCTCCCGCTTGGGCGTCGCGGCCAGCGTCAGACCCTCGTGCGGCGTGGTGGGCAGGTCCTTCAGCGAGTGGACGGCGAAGTCCACGTCGCCGCGGAGCAGCGCGTCCCGCAGGGCCGCGACGAACACGCCGGTGCCGCCGATCTGCGCCAGGTGCTCGCGGGAGACGTCCCCGTACGTCGTGATCTCGACGAGCTCGACGGCGCGGCCGGTGAGCCGGCGCACCGCCTCAGCCACGTGCCCGGACTGGGCCATGGCGAGTTTGCTGCGCCTGGTCCCGAGCCTCAGTGCCCTCTCGGTCATACTCGCCCTCGGTTCTTGACGTCTGCGTCATTCAGGTCGGCCCGGCTGACGGAGGCGACCGTCTCCGGGTCGAGGTCGAAGAGGGTCCGCAGCGCGTCCGCGTACCCGGCGCCGCCGGGCTCGCTCGCCAGCTGCTTGACCCGCACGGTGGGCGCGTGCAGGAGCTTGTCCACCACGCGGCGCACGGTCTGGGTGATCTCGGCACGCTGCTTCTCATCGAGGCCGGTGAGCCGGCCTTCGAGGCGGGCCATCTCGCCTGCCACCACATCGGCGGCCATGGTGCGCAGGGCGACCACGGTCGGGGTGATGTGGGCGGCGCGCTGGGCCGCGCCGAAGGCGGCGACCTCGTCGGAGACGATCGAGCGGACCTGGTCCACGTCGGCGGCCATGGGCGCGTCGGCGGACGCCTCGGCGAGCGACTCGATGTCCACGAGCCGTACGCCGGCGAGGCGGTGGACGGCGGCGTCGATGTCGCGCGGCATGGCCAGGTCGAGCAGCGCGAGCCGGGCATGGCCGTTGCCGCTGCGCACGGTGGCCGTACGGGTGGAGGCGGCGCGTGCGCGGGAGGCGTTGTCGACCCAGGCGCCGTGCTGCGCCAGGGAGTCGTCGAGCCCGACGGGGCACTCGGAGCCTGGGGCAACGTCCGCACCGTCGAGACCGGCTACGCCCGCGAGGGCAGCCGCCTGCGCCGCGGGGAGGTCCGTCACGCGCACGGCGTCGGTGTCGCCGGCGCGCCCGGCAGCCCGGTCCGTACCGGCCGCCTCGCCGCTGCGGGACGCGTCGCGGTCCGCCGCGGGTGCCCCTGGGACACCGGGCGCGTCCGGGCCGGCGGACCGGTCGGCCCCAGCCGGCGGAGCCAGGTCGTCCGCGCCGCCCGGCAGCTCGGCCACGCGGCCGTCGCGGGCCGCCATGGCGGCCAGGCGGGCCACCACACTGCCCTCGGGGGCGCGCAGGTCCCTGCCCGGAGCGGTCTCGGGCACGACGTGCTGCGCGAGCGCCGTCGCGACGGCCTCGGCCGTCAGCACCAGGCCCGTCGCGCCGGTGCACGAGACGGCGACGTCGGCACGTGTCAGTTCGTCGGCGACGGACCCCATCGGCACCGCGTGCGCGCGCACGCCGCCCGACTCGGAGAGCGCCGCGGCCAGCCGCTCCGCGCGCTCTGTGGTCCGGTTGGCGATGACCAGTTCGCGTACGCCCAGGCGCGCCAGCGTCGTCGCGGCGAGCGACGACATCGAGCCGGCGCCGATCACCAGGGCCCGCTTGTCCGCGGCCCATGCCTCAACGGGCTCTCCCGCGGCCAGCTGCTCCAGACCGAAGGTGACGAGCGACTGCCCGGCCCGGTCGATCCCGGTCTCACTGTGGGCGCGCTTGCCGACGCGCAGCGCCTGCTGGAACAGGTCGTTGATCAGCCGGCCCGCGGTGTGCAGTTCCTGCCCGCGCGCGAGAGCGTCCTTGATCTGGCCGAGGATCTGGCCCTCGCCGACGACCATCGAGTCCAGCCCGCAGGCCACCGAGAACAGGTGGTGGACGGCCCGGTCCTCGTAGTGCACATAGAGGTACGGGGTGAGCTCCTCGAGCCCGACCCCGCTGTGCTGCGCGAGCAGCGTGGACAGCTCGGCGACGCCTGCGTGGAACTTGTCCACGTCCGCGTACAGCTCGATGCGGTTGCACGTGGCGAGGACCGTCGCCTCGGTGGCGGGCTCCGCCGCGAGGGTGTCGTGCAGCAGCTTGATCTGCGCATCGATGGACAGCGACGCACGCTCCAGCACGCTCACGGGAGCGCTGCGGTGGCTCAGTCCGACGACGAGGAGACTCATACGGGCATCACGGCGGGCATGTCCCCGTCGGGTCCCTTCCGGCCTGCGGCCTCGGCCTCCTCGCCGGCCTTCCGCTGCTCGTGGAAGGCGAGGATCTGCAGCTCGATCGAGAGGTCGACCTTGCGCACGTCGACGCCGTCCGGCACGTTCAGCACGGTCGGGGCGAAGTTGAGGATGGAGCTGACACCGGCCGCGATGAGCCGGTCGCACACCTGCTGGGCGGCGCCGGCGGGCGTCGAGATGACGCCGATCGAGACCCCGTTGTCCCGGATGATCTTCTCGAGCTCGTCCGTGTGCTGGACGGGGATGCCCGCGACGGGCTTGCCGGCCATGGCCGGGTCGGCGTCGATCAGCGCGGCGACCCGGAAACCGCGGGACGCGAAGCCGCCGTAGTTGGCGAGGGCGGCGCCGAGGTTACCGATACCGACGATGACGACCGGCCAGTCCTGCGTCAGACCGAGCTCGCGGGAGATCTGGTAGACGAGGTACTCGACGTCGTAGCCGACGCCACGGGTTCCGTACGAGCCGAGGTACGAGAAGTCCTTGCGCAGCTTCGCGGAGTTGACGCCCGCGGCCGCGGCCAGCTCCTCCGAGGAGACCGTGGGCACGGACCGCTCCGAGAGCGCCGTCAGGGCGCGCAGGTACAGCGGAAGCCGGGCGACGGTGGCCTCGGGGATTCCTCGGCTACGGGTCGCCGGTCGGTGATTTCGGCCAGTTGCCACGGTGCTCCTGCGGGATGAGCGAGGCTGCAGGCGGCCGTGTGTCCCAAGACCGCCCCGTCGAATGCAGGCTATGTCTTTGTGAACGCGTGCACAAAGATTGTGTCCGCTTTGTCCGTGCAAAGTGACCGGGGTCACGCGATCCGGGCACCGGATCCTGGAACCACGGGCCACCCCGGTCCGTTGAGACACCAAAGGGGGCAAAGCCGTACACACTCCTCACGATCTACGCCCCCGAGACCGCCTGGCTCCGCCCACTCTGCCCTGTCGCAGCCCTGCCCCGGAAGAGGCGTGCCCGGCGGAGGAATCCAAGCAAAACGACCATGATGGTACCCGCCTTCCGTGGCCTCAGCTCCCGAGCGCGCGGCGCAGCCGGTCGGGGTCCACGCGCCAGAAGGTGTGCTGCTCGCCGTCCACGAGGACGACGGGGATCTGCTCCCAGTAGGCCCGGTGCAGTTCGGTGTCCTGGTTGATGTCCTTCTCCTCCCAGGAGGCACCGGTCTCCGCGCAGACCGCCTCGACCACGGCCCGCGCGTCGTCGCACAGATGGCACCCGGGCTTGCCGATGAGCGTCACCACGCGCCCCTCGGGCTTCTTCTTCGCACGCCGCAGCACAGGACTCATACGCCCATTCTCGCCCCGGCCGCGGGTCGTCCGTTTAACAGCGACGTCGCGGAGTGTTCACGTCATCGCATCCCGGTGGGTCGGGAAGTCCCGAACAGACTGGCTATGCTCACGACATGGCCGCTCTGGGATGGCTCACCCCGCGTAGGCGCTCCGCCACCGCTCGAAGCGTGCTGGCCGGCGAAGCCGCAGCCGAGGCAGCGCGCAAGTCCTCGCAGACGATCGAGGCACTCGAGGCGCTCGAAGAAGGGCCCGCCCCCGCGGAGCCGGAGTTCCCCGTCGCCGGGGACGTCCACGCCGCGGCGTTCTTCGACCTCGACAACACCGTGATGCAGGGCGCCGCGATCTTCCACTTCGGCCGCGGCCTGTACAAACGGAAGTTCTTCCAGCGCCGCGAACTGGCGCGGTTCGCCTGGCAGCAGACGTGGTTCCGGCTGGCCGGCGTCGAGGACCCGGACCACATGCAGGACGTGCGCGAGTCGGCGCTGTCGATCGTCAAGGGCCACCGGGTCTCGGAGCTGATGAGCATCGGCGAGGAGATCTACGACGAGTACATGGCGGACCGCATCTGGCCGGGGACACGGGCGCTGGCCCAGGCCCACCTGGACGCGGGCCAGAAGGTCTGGCTGGTGACGGCCGCGCCGGTCGAGACGGCGACGATCATCGCCCGCCGGCTCGGGCTGACGGGCGCCCTCGGTACGGTCGCCGAGTCGGTCGACGGCGTGTACACGGGCAAGCTGGTCGGCGAGCCGCTGCACGGCCCCGCGAAGGCGGAGGCGGTACGGGCGCTGGCGGCGGCGGAGGGCCTGGACCTGGCGCGCTGCGCGGCGTACAGCGACAGCCACAACGACATCCCGATGCTGTCGCTGGTCGGCCACCCGTACGCGATCAACCCGGACACGAAGCTGAGGAAGCACGCACGCGAACGCGACTGGCGCCTTCGGGACTACCGGACGGGCCGCAAGGCGGCGAAGGTGGGCATCCCGGCGGCGGCGGGAGTAGGAGCACTGGCAGGCGGCACGGCGGCGGCGGTGGCCCTCCACCGCCGCCGCCGCTGACGCCGCTCGCGCCGGGCCGCAGGAGTTCACCACACACGGCCAGGGGTGCTGGCCCGTGGGCCGGCCGCGCCCAGGCGCGAAGCCGGGCCGGCGCACCACAAGCCCCGTCCACGGCCGCACCACCCGCGGCCCGTAGGGGAGTTCAAGGCCGCACCGGACCGGGTTCCCCAGGCCCACCGCGTCGAGCCCCGCGCCCCGCACAAACCGCGCCCACGCGGCGGCGCGCTCGGGGCCATCGCACGTCAGGCACAGCGCCGGGCCGGCGCGCCACAGGCCCGGTCGCGGCGGCACCACCCACGGCCGCCAGGCCGCAGGCGGTTCAAACACGCCAGAGAGTGCCGACCCCCAGGCCCAACGCGCCTCGGGCCCAGCCCCGGGAAGCGCCCGCGCAACCGCGCCCGCCCGGCGGCGGGGTCTGGGCAGCACGCCGCAGGCCCGGCCTGCCGGTAGCACCGCGCGGCCGCCTGGCCGCAGGGGAGTTCGAGGCGCACGCCACGCGGGGTGCAGGCCGCAGGCCCGCCGCACCCTGGACACGGGATCGGGGCGGCGCCCGCCCACCGGCGGTGGGACAACGCAGGCCACGCCGGGCCCACGGCGGTGGGACAACGCAGCGCCGTCGCGTCGCCCCGGGCGCGGCGCCCACCGGCGCGCATGCGCCTCACATGTGGCGCCTCATCAGGCGGGCGCCCGCCCGCACGGCGGCACCACCCACGCCCGCCGAACCGCACGGGCGTTCAAGACGCATGGCCAGGCGGACACCCGCAACCCCACGCGCCTCCGGCGCGCAGCCCAGCGGGCGGGGGTCCGCGTGTCGGCGGGCATTCCGGCGTTCTTACCCCGCCACACCCCCGGCCAGTCCCGTTCTCCCGTCGCGACCACAAGTCACCCCGCGATAGGACAGATCACGAAGTAATTCGATCAACAGATGCTCACTATGTGCGACCTGATCGGTCGTCAACCCGTAACAGAAGCGACGGAAACGGCGATTTGAGCAACTCGGTGTAGCACTGCCTGTACGAAGCGTTATTCTCCTCAGACGCATGACGGACCCCACCAGTCATCACGACGGGTGAACGGTCCCGCACTGCACGTGATGGAAGCTCTGCCTCTGGGAGTCCCGTGTACCCACACGTCGGGGTTGACGCCTCGGGCCTGGCTACGCTGCGCGCAGCGGTCCTCGACCACCTGCGCGGCTTTGTCCCCACCGCGTACGCCGTCCCCGCATTCGCCACGCCCGGCCTCGCCGCCAGCGGCCCGGCCGCCCCCTGCTATGCCCTGGCCGACGGCATTCCGAACGGCATGCAGAAGGGATCGGCCCGCAGCGCCGTCGATGACGGACGGCGGTCGGGCGACGGGCGGACGGCGGTCGGCAGACGGGGCGGACGCGGCGGCTCCGGCGCGGCCACCGCCCGCCGGCCCACCGCCGACAGCGACAGCGCCCGCATGATGGAGCTCGTCGAGCGCGCCCAGGCGGGCGAGGCCGAGGCCTTCGGGCGGCTCTACGACCAGTACAGCGACACCGTCTACCGCTACATCTACTACCGCGTCGGCGGCAAGGCGACCGCGGAGGACCTGACCAGCGAGACGTTCCTCCGGGCGCTGCGCCGGATCTCCACCTTCACCTGGCAGGGCCGCGACTTCGGCGCGTGGCTCGTGACGATCGCCCGCAACCTGGTCGCCGACCACTTCAAGTCGAGCCGCTTCCGCCTGGAGGTGACCACCGGCGAGATGCTCGACGCCAACGAGGTCGAGCGCAGCCCGGAGGACTCCGTCCTGGAGTCCCTGTCGAACGCCTCACTGCTCGAAGCCGTGCGCAAGCTCAACCCCCAGCAGCAGGAGTGCGTCACCCTCCGCTTCCTCCAGGGCCTGTCCGTCGCCGAGACGGCCCGGGCCATGGGCAAGAACGAGGGCGCGATCAAGACCCTCCAGTACCGAGCCGTCCGCACCCTCGCCCGACTGCTCCCCGACGACGCACGCTGACGCACGCAGAGCGCCCATATCCGCACAGACCTCCCACCGACCCTCGTTCCCAACTCACCGTCGGTGACGCCTTGATGACGCACTGGTCCGATCATCTTTCGCGCGTAACCCAAGTGCCGCGCCGCTCGTTGTGCGGGATGCAGACTCCCTGTGGACACGCCATGCCCGCAGACACTCACTCTTTCGTGTGGATGTGCTCAAGGCGTGCAACCTTCCAGACCCCCAGGGGAGTCGATCGTCATGACGAGAGGAGGTGCCGCCAGTGATCGCGAACGTTTCGGCGCACCGGCGGGCGAACGCCTTCGCCCAGGCCTTGGAAGACCAGGCGGCCGATCAGCAGGCGGAGTCGGTCGAATCGACCGAGCACGAAAGGCTGTTGAGTCTGGCTCACGGCCTCGGCGAGCTGCCGAAGCCGGAGCTGGACCCCGAGGTCAAGGTGGTGCAGCGGGCCCAGCTCGTGGCCGCCATGGAAGCGATGCTTCAAGAAGGCACGGCGGAGGGAGGCGCATCCGCGGGCCCTACGGTGCCGGAGCAGCGGACCCACGGCCGCGGCGCCCACCGGGCCTCCCCGCTCCGGAAGTTGCGACCGCGCTCCCGCTGGTCCAAGGGGCTCGCGGCCGGCGGTCTGACCGTCGGTGTGGCCGCGGGCGCTTTCAGCGGGGTGGCCGCTGCCAGTTCCGACGCCCTGCCCGGTGACTCGCTGTACGGACTGAAGCGCGGCATGGAGGACCTCAAACGCGGCATGGCGGACGACGACTCCGACCGCGGCGAGCTCCACCTCGACCAGGCATCGACGCGCCTGAGCGAGGCCCGCCGTCTGATGGAGCGGGGCCGTTCCGGTCACCTGGACCACGAGTCGCTCGGCGAGGTCCGCCGCACACTCACCGGCATGCGCCACGACGTCACGGAAGGCCACCGGCTGCTGAGCGCCGCCTACGAGCGGGACGGCTCGCTCGGCCCGATCGCCACGCTCAATTCCTTCTCGCGCTCCCACCGGGACGCGTGGGACGGACTGCGCGACCGGCTTCCCGCCCAGCTGACCGACGTCGGCGACGAGGTCAGTTCGGCCTTCGACGCCATAGACGAACAGGTCGGCCCGCTCGAGTCGCTGCTGCCGCGCGTCCCCGACACGGACGACCGCGGCTCGCAGAGCCCGGACGCTCCACGGGACTCCGGGATCACCACGGGCCCGGGCAGCAGCACCCCGTCCGCGCCCGACGCGGGCGGCGGGCACACGGGCGAGGACAGCAGGCCCCACCCGTCCGGCTCCAGCTCCACGGCCGACGACGGACTGCTCGGCGGAAACACCGGAGGTCTGTTCGACCCGCCGGCGGACGCCGGTGCGTCCCCGTCCGACAAGGACTCGGAGCCGCCCGCTCCGGACGTCACCATCCCGCCCCTGCTGCCGGGCATCCTCCCGGGTCTCGGCATCGACAGCGAGGACGAGTAGGGCGAGTAGGGCCGTACGTGTGTGAGGGGCGCCCCCGTCCGGGGGGCGCCCCTCACACACGTACGGCTCAGAAGAAGACGGAGCGGCGCTGCACCAGCAGCTTGTACAGCGTGTGCTGGATCTGCTCGCGCACCTGGTCCGTCAGGTTGAACATCAGCATCGGGTCCTCCGCCGCCTCCGGCGGATACCCGTCCGTCGCGATCGGCTCGCCGAACTGGATCGTCCACTTCGTCGGCAGCGGCACCGCCCCCAGCGGCCCCAGCCACGGGAAGGTCGGCGTGATCGGAAAGTACGGGAAGCCCAGCAGCCGCGCCAGCGTCTTCGCGTTGCCGATCATGGGGTAGATCTCCTCGGCGCCGACGATCGAGCACGGCACGATCGGCACCCCCGCCCGCAGCGCCGTCGACACGAAGCCGCCGCGCCCGAACCGCTGGAGCTTGTACCGCTCGCTGAACGGCTTCCCGATGCCCTTGAAGCCCTCCGGCATCACCCCGACGACCTCGCCCCGCTGGAGCAGCCGCTCCGCGTCCTCCCCGCACGCCAGGGTGTGCCCGGCCTTGCGCGCCAGTTCGTTCACCACCGGCAGCATGAACACCAGGTCCGCGGCGAGCAGCCGCAGGTGGCGCCCGGCCGGGTGGTTGTCGTGGACGGCGACCTGCAGCATCAGCCCGTCCAGCGGCAGCGTCCCCGAATGGTTGGCCACCACCAGAGCACCGCCGTCGGACGGGATGTTCTCGATGCCCTTCACCTCGACGCGGAAGTACTTCTCCGACAGCGGCCGCAGCAGCGACATCAGGACCTGGTCGGTCAGCTCGGCGTCGTAGCCGAACTCGTCGACCCCGTAGTCACCGGTCAGCCGCCGGCGCAGGAACGCCAGTCCGCCCGCGATCCGGCGGTCCCAGTCCCCGCCTCCCGCGGGTGCCGGCTCCCCGGCGGGCGCGTCACCGTCGGCCGTCACGACGGCCCGCTCCGGCAGCGGGCTCACGGCGGTGTCCCGTACCGCGGCCTCCGTCGCCGTCCCCCGCACCGCAGGGTCCGGCGCCTCGCGCACCACGGCGTCGCCCGCCGCGGCGGGATCGGCCTTGCGGCGCGTCGACCCGCCGGGGCGCCGCCGCGCCGGTCGCTGCGCACCGCCGCGCGAACGGTCGTCGTCGAACGGAATGACCTTGGCGTCCGCCATCGTTGGCTGCGCTCCTTATCCGGGCCCCTCGGGGCTCATCCGGCGCTGTGCGTCGTCTCGCCGCGCGTCGTCTCACCGGTCGTCGTCTCCACGGCGCGTCCGGCACCGCGGCCGCGCGGCAGTGCCGCCGCGACCCGGTCCACGGCCCTGGCCACGGACTCGGGGGGCAGCAGCCCCGGAGCCCGGCTGCGCGCGAAGTCCGCGAACGTCTCGGCGGTCGTGAACCGCGGACGGAACCCCAGTGTCTCGCGCATCTGGACCGTGCTGACCACCCGGCCGTGGGTGAGCAGCCGGATCTGCTCCGGCGAGAAGTCCGTGATGCCGACCGTGCGCAGCGCGGAGCCGACCCAGGTGACGGCGGGCAGCAGCACCGGCATCGTCGGCCGCCCCAGCCGCCGCGAGCACTGGGACAGCGTCAGCACACCGTCGCCCGCGATGTTGAACGTGCCGCTGTTGAGCGTTCCGCGGCGCGGCTCGTGAAGCGCGATCCGCAGCACGTCGATCACATCGTCCTCGTGGACGAACTGCAGACGCGGGTCGTAGCCGAAGACGGTCGGCATGACCGGCAGCGAGAAGAACTCGGCGAGCGGCGAGTCGGCGCACGGGCCGAGGATGTTCGCGAACCGCAGGACGCACACGGCCACGTCCGGGCGGCGCCGGGCGAATCCGCGCACATACCCCTCGACCTCCACGGCGTCCTTCGCGAAGCCCCCGCTCGGCAGCGACTTGGGCGGGGTGGTCTCCGTGAAGACGGCCGGATCGCGCGGGGCCGATCCGTACACGCTCGTGCTGGACTTGACCACCAGCCGCTTGACCGTCGGGGACTTCTGGCAGGCGCCCAGCAGTTGCATGGTGCCGATGACGTTGGTCTCCTTGACGGCCGTGCGGCCGCCGGCGCCCAGCGGCGTACCCGTGACGTCCATGTGCACGACCGTGTCGACGTCGTGCTCGGCGAGGACGCGCGCGATGGTCGGCTGGCGGATGTCGGCGCGGACGAATTCGGCGCCGCCCAAATGGTGTCCGGGCCCCACCGCATCGACGCCGATCACGCGGTCCACCTCGGGATCCCGCTGGATGCGCCGCACGAGACGGCCGCCGAGCTGCCGGGCCACACCGGTGACGAGCACGACCTTGCCCAAGATCAGCGCCTTCCCCTAGGTCCAGGTCCTGGCGTCACCGTAGCGCGTCGGTGTTGCGCTGTGATGACCGCACGGCGCACTTTTGCCACGAGCTTCCTTTTCACAACCCCACTTCTTGTCCACACCCTCCCCACAACGCACCTCGGCCCTCCCACCAGGCAGGTGGAAGGGCCGAGAAAACGCGTACAGCTGTCGCCTACTTCTTGTTGCGACGCTGAACGCGGGTGCGCTTGAGCAGCTTGCGGTGCTTCTTCTTAGCCATCCGCTTGCGCCGCTTCTTGATAACAGAGCCCACGACTACCCTCGCTCACTTCTCTTCACTCGGTGCGGGGCGTCTGGGCCCACACGACCTACGTCGGCCTAGCCTACCCGCCTGAGCGCCGAGCTTGTAATCCGAGGGCGACCGTCCCGGTCCCCGTTACGCGGATTCCACCCCCACGAAGGATTCGCGGAGATACTCGTGCACCGCTTGCTCCGGTACCCGGAAGGACCTCCCCACCCGGATCGCCGGCAGATGACCGCTGTGCACCAAGCGGTACACGGTCATCTTCGACACCCTCATCACCGAGGCAACCTCCGCCACGGTAAGGAACTTGACCTCGTTCAGAGGCCTCTCGCTGCCAGCAGCCATGACCCACCTGTACCTTCCGCACCCGACGCGCACCGGCTTCCCCTCCGGTGACTCTTCGTCGCTGTGCGCTCACTGCCCAGACTAGGGGCGGGTGATGCGAGTGGGGAAGAGGAGCTGCAATCGGCCGCCTACTGTGACAGACACGCGCGATTGAGTACATAGCGCGTCAGAGGGCGGTAGGACTCCGACCGAACGGCGTCGTCAAGCGGAACCGCGACCGACACCCGCCCCTCCGCCTCACCGACGAACAGCGCGGGATCGTCCGTGTCCGCGAGCCCGATGGCCTCGATCCCCAGCTGACCTGCCCCGCAGACCCAGCCGTGGTCCCCGACGACCAGCTCGGGCAGCGGCCCGCCCGCATCCGCGGCGGCTTGCAGCGCCACCCTGACCGGCAGAGGGGAATGGCTGTGGGCGCCCGCCTCGTGCGCTCCGTCATCGCGCAGCGAGGCCACCCCCCGTACGTACACGAGCCGGTGCGTGCGTACGCCGAACCGGGTCGTTATGTCGACACGTCGCCCCTGCGCGGGGGTGAGTACGGAACATCCCGCCGCCGACACCGCGTCTGCCAGACCGGCGTAGAACCCCAGCAACCGGTGCGGATGCCCCGTGCCGAACAGCACCGGCGCCCGGCGCCGCACCGCCTCCCCCAACCGCGCGGCGAAGGCGTCCAGCGCACACAGCGTCAGCTCCGGATCGATCACGTCACCCCCGGACACGCACGCCGGATCGGCGGACACCCCGCACCGCTCGGCCATCAGGGCGATCAGGTCCCGCTCGCTCCACGACCACCGCGGATCGAGCCCGATGGTCACCCGCGGATCCCGCGCCGCGAACGCGCGATAGCTGCGCAGGCTCGCCTCGCGCGAGGTCGCCACGTGCCCCGCCAACCCCGACGCCAGCAGATGCGCCCGCAGCTGCGCCCGCGGCGCTCCGGTGCTCAACACCCTTCCGATGCTGACGCACCAAGCCCTACGGCAGGACAGAAACGCGTGTGCTCCGCACAGTTGGCGTAATCACGCCTGAGGTGCCGCCGCTAGGCCAGGAGCCCGCGCAGCGGGAACACGGCCCGGCGCGTCGCCAGGATCGCCTGGTCGAGCCGGTCCGCCGGGTCGTAGCCGTCCTCCCACGGCCGCAGGCTCACCGGCCACCGTCCGTCCGTCATACGGGCGGGCCCCAACTGGCGCGTCCGCGCGTACACCTGGTCCCGCCACTCCGACGGGATCACCGACTCCGGGTCCACGGGCTGGTGTGCGGCGATGCCCACCAGGTGCGTCCACGACCGGGGAACGACGTCCACGACCTCGTAGCCCCCGCCGCCGAGCGCCACCCACTTCCCGTCCGCGTGCGCGTGCGCGAGCTCGTGGCACGCCTCCTGCACCGCTCGCTGCGCGTCGAGCGACACCGCCAGATGCGCGAGCGGGTCCTCGAAGTGCGTGTCGGCACCGTGCTGCGACACGAGCACCTGCGGCCGGAAGTCGGCCAGCAGCTCCGGCACCACCGCGTGGAACGCGCGCAGCCAGCCCTCGTCGCCCGTCCCGGCGGGCAGCGCCACGTTCACCGCCGAGCCCTCGGCGGCTCCCGTGCCGCCCGTCTCCTCCGGCCAGCCGGTCTGCGGGAACAGCGTGCGCGGATGCTCGTGCAGCGAGATCGTCAGCACCCTCGGGTCGTCCCAGAACGCCGCCTGGACCCCGTCGCCGTGGTGCACGTCCACGTCCACGTACGCGACCCGCTCCGCACCGAGCTCCAGCAGCCGGGCGATCGCCAGCGACGCGTCGTTGTAGATGCAGAAGCCGGACGCGCCGCCCGGCATCGCATGGTGCAGGCCGCCCGCGAAGTTCACGGCGTGCCCGGCCTCCCCGCGCCACACCGCCTCCGCGGCACCCACCGACTGCCCCGCGATCAGCGCCGACGCCTCGTGCATCCCCGCGAACGCCGGATCGTCGACCGTGCCCAGACCGTACGACTGGTCCGCACCCGCCGGGTCCTCTGACGCCGCCCGTACCGCGGCCACGTAGTCCTCGCGGTGCACGAGCCGCAGCGTCGAGTCCCCCGCCGGCTTGGCGGCCGCCACGTCCATGGCCCGGTCCAGCCCGTACGCCCGCACCAACCCCATGGTCAGCGCGAGCCGCACCGGATCCATCGGATGGCCGCTCCCGAAGTCATACTTCGTCACCGCCTCGTCCCACATCAACAACCCGCGGCCGCTCATGCCCGCCACCGTATCGGGCGGGCTCCGTGGCGAACGACCGGGCATACGCCAACGTGACGAGCACCAGCACCATCGGCACCAGCATGGCGCCGCGATAGCTCCACACGTCCCCGAGCGCCCCGACCAACGGCGACCCGATCAGGAAGCCGACGTAGTTGAACACGTTGAGCCGCGCCACGGCCGCGTCGCTGTTCCCCGGCGCCAGCCGGCCCGCCGCCGCGAACGTCTGCGGAACGATCACGCACAGCCCGAACCCCAGCAGCGTGAACCCGAGCATCCCGGCCCAGGCCCCGGGCGCCGCCGCGACCACGGCGAACCCGGCCGCCGCCAGCACCACCCCGCCCCGGACGACGGCCACCGCCCCGAAGCGCCGCACCGCCAGGTCCCCGACCGCCCGGCCCACCAGCGTCGTCACCATGTACGCGTTGTACGGGACGGTCGCCAGCTCCTCGGAGCTGCCCAGGACGTCGTGCAGGTACTTCGCGCTCCAGTTGGAGACCGTCGAGTCCCCGATGTACGCGAAGGTCATCACCAGACACAGCGGCACCAGCGCCGTGAACGCCACCCCGCCCGCGGCCGCCTCCGCCTGCGCTTCGTCCCGGGCAGGCTCGCCGTCGACGTACCACCGGCTCGCGACGAGCGCCGCCGGCACCAGGACCACGACCACCGGCAGATACGACACGACCAGCGCGAGATCCAGGTGCGCCCCCGCCCACGCGAGCGAGGCGCCCGCGATCCCCCCGAGGCTGTACGCGGCATGGAAGCCGAGCATGATGCTGCGCCCGTACGCCCGCTGGAGACTGACGCCCAGCATGTTCATCGCGGCGTCCAGCGCACCGACCGCCAGCCCGAACACGGCCAGCGCGACGGCCACTTGCCCCATCCCGTCGCCTGCGGCGACGCCGAGGAGCGACAGCAGGACGACCGGCTGGGACCACCGCAGCACCGCACTCGCCGGGACCCGGCGGACGACGCGCCCCGTCAGCACACTGCCCACCCCGGCGAGGACCGGCACGGCCGCGAGGAAGAGGGGCAGCAGCCCGTCGGATATCCCGTACCGCTCCTGCACGGCGGGGATACGGGTCACGAGCAGAGCAAAAGCGACACCCTGCGAGAAGAAGCTGAACGCCAAGGAGGCCCGCCCGTGGCGCAACCGCGCATCCGTCATGGCGGGACAGCGTAGGCCCCGGTACTACCCGTGGGTAGACGCGTCACACGAGCAATGCGGGCAGCTCCGCCATCGCACCGAAGTACCCCTTGGCCCCAGCCAGGTTGCCGGACGACGTCATGGCGGTGAAGCCGTACACGTCCATGCCGGCCGCCAGAGCCGCCTGGACGCCCAGCCGGCTGTCCTCGACGACGACGCACCGCTCGGGTGACACACCCATGCGCGCGGCCGCGTGGAGGAAGAGATCGGGCGCCGGCTTTCCCCGGCCCACGTCCTGCGCGCTGAACACGACGTCATCGGCGAACCACCGGTCGAGCCCGGTCGTGCGGTGCCCGACGCGAATGCGCTCATGACTCCCAGAGGACGCGACGCAGTACGGCACACCGTCGGCGACGAGCTTCTCCAGAACGTCGGTGACGCCGTCGACAGCGGCCAGCTCCCGCTCGAACGCGGCGAAGACACGCGCGTGCAGCGTCTCGTCGAAGTCCACCGGAAGCACCTGCCCGGTCCGCTCCCGCACGAGGTCGTGCACGCGGTGAACGGCGGCACCCATGTAGTCGCGCAGGGAATCCTCGTACGAGGTGGGGTGACCGAGCTCGGTGAGATAGCCGGCGAGGATGGTGTTGGAGAGGGGCTCACTGTCGACGAGCACACCGTCGTTGTCGAAGATGACGAGGTCGTAGCGCATGCCGCCGACCCTATGCGACCCCGGAACGCGGAAAAGCCCCGGAACAAGGTTCCGGGGCTTCCCCACAATGATTGTTCGGCGGCGTCCTACTCTCCCACAGGGTCCCCCCTGCAGTACCATCGGCGCTGAAAGGCTTAGCTT
>NZ_JBIBVE010000018.1:0-145278 GCF_043080095.1 Streptomyces sp. NPDC015127 | reverse complement strand
GTGCCCCGCAGAACCTGATGCGCTGGACGCTGACCCGCGCGATCAAGGAGACCCTGGTCCCGCCGACCGACTACACCTACCCGCACATGGGCTGATCTCAGGCCCCTTCGGACACCGCCCCCCTCCTGGACCCCCGAGCCAGGACGGGGGCGGTTCTCATGCCCTTGCGCGCCCGGGCGGCAAGCCGCCGACCAGGACCGTCCCGGGCGCGTGGGTCTCCGACAGTCAGGCGGCGACCAGCATCTTCCCCGTGTTCTCGCCGCGCAGCATGCCGACGGCCACCGGGAAGGCGAGGTGTCGCGTGTAGTACGCGCCGAGGATCACGGCGACGGTCATCATGCCCGTCTCCGTGAGATGGGCGCGCAGCTTCGCGACGGTGGACGCGATGTGCTCCGGCGGAACTCCCCGGATATGCAGGGCGGCTGACAGTGTGTCGAAACACGCCGACGGGGCGTCGGTCATGGTTTCCCCCTGGTGGACTTGTCTCCGCGGCGCGCGGGTCACGGCGGGGTCAGCCGTGCGCGCACAGCGGTGTGGAACTCGAGCCAGCTCGCCGTCTCGGCGGCGAGACGGGTGCGCCCCTCGTCGGTGAGCTGGTAGTAGCGGCGCCCCGGCCCGCGCCCGGCGGCCCGGAACTCGGCCGCCACCAGACCGTTCTCCTCGAGCCTGTTCAGTACGGGGTAGAGCGTCCCGCCCTTGATCTGCCCGAGACCCGCCTCGGCGAGCGCCTTCGAGATCTCGTATCCGTAGCTCTCGCCGTCGGTGAGGCAGGACAGGACGAGCAGGTCGAGTACGCCCTTGAGCCAGCTGGATCTGCGGTCTGCGGCCATGCCTGTATTTGATCACCAGCTAGGTAGGGAAGCAACCTAGGTAGGGATGGTGCGCCGTCTCAGATAGTAGGAAGTCCGAGTAATTGTGGAGACAGGAGCGCGCGGCTGTCCTAGCTTTGTAGGAGCCGAACGTCTCGCTCGATCCAGCGAATGGCGGCCGTGAGCCCGTGCCCGAGGCAGGCAACCCCTGCGGCACGCTCCCCGCCTCTTCCGGCGCCTTCGAAATCTCTTCTGATTCCAAGGAGTCGATCATCATGACCGCTGCGACCGTCCGCCGAGTCCGTCACTCCGCCCGTACGAGCGAAGCCGACCGCAAGAACGCCGCCGCAGCCCTGCAGCGCGCCCTCGACCGCCGGGACAACGGCGGCTCGACCGGCCACTGATCCGCGACGATCCCGCCCCGACACGCCTGTCCATATGGCGGACGCGCCGTGTCAATCAATGGGACGGGGAGTAGGGTGCCGACATGTCTCGCAGCCTCAATCTCGCAGTAGTCCCCGGTGACGGCATCGGCCAGGAGGTCGTGGCGCAGGGCCTGAAGGTCCTTGCCGCCGTCCTCCCGCAGGATGTGAAGCTGGAGACCAAGGAGTACGACCTCGGCGCCCGCCGCTGGCACCGCACGGGGGAGACCCTCCCCGACGCGGACCTCGACTCCCTCAAGGGCCACGACGCGATCCTGCTCGGCGCCATCGGCGACCCGTCGGTGCCGTCCGGCGTGCTGGAGCGCGGCCTGCTGCTGAAGCTGCGGTTCGCCTTCGACCACTACGTCAACCTGCGTCCGTCGAAGCTCTTCCCGAACACCGCGACCCCGCTCGCCGGCCGTCCGGACATCGACTTCGTCGTCGTCCGCGAGGGCACCGAGGGCCCCTACACGGGCAACGGCGGCTCCCTGCGCACCGGCACGGAGCACGAGGTCGCCACCGAGGTCAGCGTCAACACCGCGTACGGCGTGGAGCGCGTCGTCCGTGACGCGTACGAGCGGGCCAAGGCCCGTCCTCGCAAGAAGCTGACGCTCGTCCACAAGAACAACGTCCTCGTGTACGCGGGCCACATGTGGAAGAACATCTTCGACCGGGTCGGCCAGGAGTACCCCGAGGTCACGACCGACTATCTGCACGTCGACGCCGCGACGATCTTCTTTGTCACCCAGCCGGAGCGCTTCGACGTCATCGTCACCGACAACCTCTTCGGTGACATCCTCACCGACCTCGCCGCTGCCGTGACCGGCGGCATCGGCCTGGCGGCCTCCGGCAACATCAACCCGACGGGCGCATTCCCGTCGATGTTCGAGCCCGTCCACGGCTCGGCGCCCGACATCGCGGGCACCGGCAAGGCGGACCCGACGGCCACCATCCTGTCCGTCGCCCTGCTGCTGCGGCACCTGGGCTACGAGAACGAGGCCGTCCGCATCGAGGACGCGGTCGCCGCCGACCTGGCCGAGCGCACCCCGCAGAAGGTCCGCACGACGGACGAGATCGGCGACGCGCTCGCGGTACGAGTAGCGAGCTGACCCGCCGGACCAACGTTCCGGGGGCGTCCCCCGGACCCCCCAGAAGCCGCCGGGTCGCATTCCCACCGCGCCCGGCGGCTTTTCCTGTGCGGCCACCGGGTGCCACCATCGAACCCTGGGCCGCACCCACGCCTCCCTGACCGGTTCCCCACGCGCGATAATCGAACGTGGACCGTGTCGGCCGGCAATGCTCGGACGTCCAAGCAGTCGGCGTGGACGCGGTCCGCCACTGACAACCGGTGAAGGACACTGCACTCATGACGACGCCCACGATCGAGCTCAAGCCCTCCTCGCATCCGCTGTCCGACGCGGAGCGTGAGGCGATCCTGGCCAACCCCGGATTCGGCCGGCACTTCACCGATCACATGGTGACGATCAAGTGGACCGAGGGCCGCGGCTGGCACGACGCCGAGCTCGTCCCGTACGCGCCGCTGTCGATCGACCCGGCCAACATGACCCTGCACTACGCGCAGGAGATCTTCGAGGGGCTCAAGGCCTACCGCCGCCCCGACGGCTCGGTCGTCACCTTCCGCCCCGAGGCCAACGCCAAGCGCTTCCAGTCCTCGGCCCGCCGCCTGGCCATGCCCGAGCTGCCGGTGGACCTGTTCATCGCCGCCTGCGACGCGCTCGTCGAGCAGGACAAGGCGTGGGTGCCGGCGCACGGCGGCGAGGAGTCGCTCTACCTGCGTCCGTTCATGATCGCGAGTGAGGTCGGGCTCGGCGTGCGCCCGGCCAACGAGTACCTCTTCATCGTCATCGCCTCCCCCGCCGGCGCGTACTTCCCCGGCGGCGTGAAGCCCGTCTCGATCTGGCTCTCCGAGGACCGCGTCCGCGCCGTCCCGGGCGGCATGGGCGACGCCAAGACCGGCGGCAACTACGCGGCCTCCCTCCTCGCCCAGGCCGAGGCGGCCGCCAAGGGCTGCGACCAGGTCGCCTACCTCGACGCCGTCGAGCACAAGTGGGTCGAGGAACTGGGCGGCATGAACCTGTACTTCGTGTACGGCGACCGGATCATCACGCCCGAGCTCACCGGTTCGCTGCTCGCGGGCATCACCCGCGACTCGCTCCTCCAGCTGGCCAAGGACCTCGGCTACACCTCGGAGGAGGGCCGCGTCTCCATCGACCAGTGGCGGGCCGACACCGAGAACGGCACCCTCACCGAGGTGTTCGCCTGCGGCACCGCAGCGGTCATCACCCCGGTCGGCAGGGTGAAGTCCGCGGGCGGCGAGTGGACGCAGTCCGACGGCGAGCCGGGCAAGGTCACGATGACCCTGCGCAAGGCACTGCTGGACATCCAGACGGGCAAGGCCGAGGACGTCCACGGCTGGACGCACCAGCTCGGCTAGGTCCTTCCTCCGGAACGGGCCGGCTCAGGCTCCGGGCCCCGCACCCTGCACCGCAGGCTGCGGGGCCTGCTGCGTACGGGAGCCGGATGCCGCGTACGCGATGCCGCCCACCAGGCCCGACAGGATGAAGCTGCAGTCGACTCCGCCGGTCAGGGCGAGCAGCGGGCCCTCGTAGAGCGGGGTGGACACGGCCGCCAGACCCACCACCGCGCCCAGCGCCCAGGACGCCGTGGCGCGCGGGTGCCAGCCGGCGCGGAACCAGTAGGCGCCGCCGCGCGCACGCCGGTTGTAGACCTGGAGCGCCTCCGCGTCGTACGCGCCACCCAGACGGACGTGGGCCGTCAGCGTGATGACCGCCCACGGCGTGCCGATCGCCGTCAGCAGCAGCACGAACGACGTCATCGCGGACTGAGCGTCCCACACGAAGTGGCCGGCGAAGACGAATCCGGTCGCGACGACGGCGACGACCAGCGTGGCCCGGGTGCGCGTCGCCTTCGGCAGGATCGCGTCGAGGTCGAGGCCCATCGAGTACAGCATCAGACCGGCGTTGCCGACCGAACCGGCCGCGGCGGCGAGCAGCAGCGGGATCAGGTACCAGGCGGGGGAGGCGGCGACCAGCGGTCCCGCGTAGTCCAGTCCGGCGCGGGCGGCCAGCGCCGTGTAGGTACCGAAGAGTTGGGGCACGAGCAGACCGGCCGTCAGGCCCAGGCAGGTCGCCCGCAGGACCTTGCGCGGGCTGTGCCGCTCGGGCGAGATGTAGCGGGTGTAGTCGCCGAGCAGGGTGATGAAGGCGATCGGGCCGCTCAGACCGGCGGCGACGGCGGACAGCAGCCAGGTCGGCCAGAACGAGCCGAGCAGGTACGGGGTGTCCGGCGGGGCGGCGGTGGTCAGATCGGGCGCGTACGCGACCAGGCCGATCAGCAGTAGCACGGTCATTCCGACCGCGAGGATCCGGCTCATCCGCAGCAGCAGCCGGTAGCCGTACACCGCGCCGACCACCGTGCAGGCGGCGAGCAGCGCGTACACCACGGTGTGCGCGACGCCGCCCGTGGGCACGCCGGCGATACGGGCCAGCGTGCCGAGCATCACGTCACCGCCGATCCACAGGGTCAGCGCCGTGTAGCCGAGCGAGAGCAGCAGGCCGACCACCGAGCCGACGAGCCGGCCGCGCACGCCGAAGGCCGCGCCGCTGGACGTCGACAGATTGGTCGCGGTCCGCAGGGAGACGAGGGCGAGCGGTGCGGTGAACGCGACGCCCACGACGGTGCCCGCCACCACGGAGGTGACCGCGGGCCACAGGCCGAGGCCGAAGGAGACCGGCAGCCAGCCGAAGACGATCACCCCCAGGCAGAGGTTGGACCCAAGGAGGATCGATATGAGATCCCTGGGGGTGCTGGTGCGCTCCGGCTCGGGAATGGTGTCGACTCCGCGCTGCTCCACCGGCATAAGGCTGCCCCTCTTGCTCGCTGTTTGAGTGCTGCTCTAATTGAGTGCTGCTCAATGTGAGCGATACCGGGGTGTAAGTCAATGGTTTCGTTCGATGGCGGGTGCTTGTTAGAGTGGCACTCAAATCTGGAGGTGTGGTGACGTGAGACTGACCCCGACCGAGCGCGACCGGCTGCTGCTGTTCGGCGCCGCCGAGCTGGCGCGGGCCCGCCGCGCCCGCGGACTGCGGCTCAACGTTCCCGAGGCGACCGCGCTGATCGCCGACACCGTCTGCGAGGCCGCCCGCGACGGGCGGCGGCTGGCGGAGGCGATCGAGGCCGCCCGCTCGGTGCTCGGTCCCGACGACGTCCTCCCCGGCGTCGCGGACGTCGTCACCGAGGTCCACGTCGAGGCCGTCTTCGACGACGGCTCCCGGCTCGCGGTCGTCTCCGACCCCATCGGAGGCGGCGGGCTGGGGGAGAGCGCGCCCGGGGCCGTGATCCCCGGCCCCGCGGACCCGGACACCGAGCCGGAGGTCGTCCTCAGCGTGCGCAACACCGCGCCCGTGCCGGTCAGCGTCACCTCGCACTTCCACTTCTTCGAGGCCAACCCGCGGCTCCGCTTCGACCGGGCCGCCGCCTACGGCATGCGGCTCGCCGTGCCGGCCGGCTCCTCCGTCCGCTTCGACCCGGGCGGCGAGGCGGAGGTCGGCCTCGTGCCCATCGGCGGTGACCGGATAGCCATCGGGTTCGCGGGCCTGGTCGACGGACCGCTGGACGCGCCCGGCGCGAAGGACGAAGCCCTGCGCAGGGCGGCCGCCTGCGGCTACCTGGGCACGGAAGGAGCGACACGATGAGCAGGCCCACCAGGCACCACGACCACGACCGGCCCGCACCCCGCCGCATGGACCCCCACGAGTACGCCTCCGTGCACGGCCCGCGCGCCGGGGACCGGGTCGTCCTCGGCGACTCGGGACTGGTCGTGCGCGTCGAGTCGGACGCCCAGAAGCCCGGCGACGAGTTCCTGGCCGGCTTCGGCAAGACCGCCCGCGACGGCCTGCACCTCAAGGCGGCCGCTGTACGCGAGACCTGCGACGTCGTGATCAGCAACGTGCTGGTGATCGACGCCGTGCAGGGCATCCGCAAGGTCTCCATCGGCATCCGCGAGGGCCGGATCCACGCCATCGGCCGGGCCGGCAACCCGGACACCCTCGACGGCGTGGACGTCGTCGTCGGCACCGGCACCTCGATCGTCTCCGGCGAGGGGCTGATCGCGACCGCGGGCGCCGTCGACACCCACGTCCACCTGCTCTCGCCGCGGATCATGGAGGCGTCGCTCGCCTCCGGTGTCACCACCGTCATCGGCCAGGAGTTCGGCCCGGTGTGGGGCGTGGGCGTCAACTCGCCCTGGGCGCTGAAGCACGCGTTCAACGCCTTCGACGCCTGGCCCGTCAACATCGGCTTCCTCGCCCGCGGTTCCTCCTCCGACCCGGCTCCGCTCGTCGAGGCCCTCGCGGAGGGCGGCGCGTCCGGTTTCAAGGTCCACGAGGACATGGGCGCCCACACCCGGGCCCTGGACACCGCGCTGCGGGTGGCCGAGGAGCACGACGTCCAGGTCGCCCTGCACAGCGACGGCCTGAACGAATGCCTGTCCGTGGAGGACACGCTGCGCGTCCTGGACGGCCGTACGATCCACGCCTTCCACATCGAGGGCTGCGGCGGCGGACACGTGCCCAACGTGCTCAAGATGGCGGGCGTGCCGAACGTCATCGGCTCCTCCACCAACCCCACCCTGCCCTTCGGCCGGGACGCGGTCGCCGAGCACTACGGCATGATCGTCTCCGTCCACGACCTGAAGACCGACCTGCCCGGCGACGCGGCGATGGCCCGCGACCGGATCAGGGCCGGGACGATGGGCGCGGAGGACGTCCTGCACGACCTCGGCGCGATCGGCATCACCTCGTCGGACGCGCAGGGCATGGGCCGCGCGGGCGAGACCGTGCGCCGCACCTTCGCCATGGCCGGGAAGATGAAGGCCGAGCTGGGCCCCCTGGACGGCGACGGCGCGCACGACGACAACGCGCGCGTCCTGCGCTACATGGCCAAGCTGACCATCAACCCCGCCATCGCCCACGGCCTCGCGCACGAGATCGGCTCCATCGAGGTCGGCAAGATGGCCGACATCGTGCTGTGGCGGCCGGAGTTCTTCGGCGCGAAGCCGCAGCTGGTGCTGAAGTCGGGCTTCCCGGCGTACGGAGTCGTCGGCGACCCCAACGCCGCCACCGACACCTGCGAACCGCTCGTGCTCGGTCCCCAGTTCGGCGCGTACGGGGCCACCCCCGCCGACATCTCGGTCGCGTTCGTCGCCCAGGCGGCCGTCGACCTGGGCGCCGACCTGATGCCGACCCGCCGGCGCCGCGTGGCCGTACGCGGCACGCGGGGCATCGGCCCCGGCGACCTGCTCCTCAACTCCCGCATCGGAGACGTCTCCGTGGACGGCGGCACCGGGCTGGTCACGCTGGACGGCGACCCGATCCGCTCCGAGCCCGCAGACTCCATCTCCCTCAACCGCCTCTACTTCCTTTAGGACGTGACGTGACCTTCCGCATGCCGGCCGAATGGGCCCCGCACGAGCGCACCTGGATGGCCTGGCCCGGCCCCAACCCCACGTTCACCGACGACGGGGAGCTGGCCGAGGCCCGCGCCGCCTGGGCCGCGGTGGCCCGTGCCGTACGCCGCTTCGAACCGGTCACAGTGATCGCGGGCACGGGCCAGTCGGCCTCCGCCCGTGACCTGCTCGGCCCGGACATCGAGGTCGTCGAACGGGACCTGGACGACGCGTGGATGCGCGACATCGGCCCCACCTTCGTCACCGACGGCTCCCGACTGGCCGCCGTGGACTGGGTGTTCAACGGATGGGGCGCGGCGGACTGGGCCCGCTGGGAACACGACTCCAAGATCGCCCGCCATGTCGCCGACCTCGCGGACGTACCCGTCCACGCCTCCCCGCTGGTCAACGAGGGCGGCGCGATCCACGTCGACGGCGAGGGCACCGTCCTCCTCACGGACACGGTCCAGCTCGGCCCCGAGCGCAACCCCGGCTGGACCCGGCAGCAGGTGGAGAACGAGATCCACGCCCGCCTCGGCACCACAAAGGCGATCTGGCTGCCGCGCGGCCTGACCGGCGACTACGGCATGTACGGCACCCGGGGCCACGTCGACATCGTGGCCGCGTTCGCCGGCCCGGGCGTCGTGGTCACCCACACCCAGCCCGACCCGGCCCACCCCGACCACGAGATCTGCAAGGCGAACGTCGAGCTGCTGAAGTCGCAGACCGACGCGAAGGGTCGCCGGATCGAGGTCGTCGAGGTCCCGGCGCCGACGGTGCTGCGCGACGAGGACGGCGAGTGGGTCGACTACTCGTACATCAACCACTACGTCTGCAACGGCGGCGTGGTGCTGTGCGCCTTCGACGACCCTCGGGACGAGATCGCGGCGGGCATCTTCCGCCGGCTCTACCCGGGCCGGACGGTGACGCTCGTGGACGCCCGCGCGATCTTCGCGGGCGGCGGCGGTATCCACTGCATCACGCAACAGCAGCCGAAGGTCTGATATTCGCTGGTGACGGCCGCGGGCTGCGTGCCGGCCTGCGGCCATGCCACCCGTAGAACCCGCGACGGACCCCTACCGGATCCGGTCCCTCTACGCCGTCCCCGACGACGCGTGGCACTTGGAACTGTGGGAGGGCGGCGCCCACCTGCTCACCGCGATCGTGCCCGACGAGGATCCCCGCGGGAGCCGACCGTCTGCTTCGACGAGCAGGCGGGCCGCCGGGACATCCCGTACGACGTGGTGCGTCGCTTCATGGGCCAGGTCGCGGACGAGGAGTCGCTCGGCACCGTGGTGGAGGCCGCCCCCGGGCCCGGCCTCGCGGACGTGGCCGCGGACGCGGGCAGCGCCTCGCCGGAGGAGGTCCGGGCCCTGAAGGAACGGATGGCGGAGTACGGGTGGACGATCAGGTAGAACGTACGAGTGAACGCATCCTTCCCGGTGGTCGCCGCATGACCCCCGCACCCCGCCGCCGCAATGTCGCGCCCCCGCGCGAGGCGCTGCTCGCCGCGGCCATGGACACGATCGCCGAGCGCGGGCTCGAAGGGCTCACCATGGCCGGGCTCGGGCGCGAGGTCGGGATGAGCAGCGGGCACCTCCTCTACTACTTCCGCACCAAGGACGAGCTCCTGCTGCAGACCCTGGAGTGGAGCGAGGGCAAGCTCGGCGCCGAGCGCAGCGCGCTGCTGTCCCGGCAGGCGCCCGCACGCGAGCGGCTCGACGCCTACGTCGACCTCTACGTGCCCGACGGGCCGCGCGACCCCCACTGGACGCTGTGGCTGGAGGTCTGGAACCGCTCGCAGAACGCCGACGCCGACGCCCGCGGCCGGCAGGCCGCGATCGAGGGCGCCTGGCACCGGGACCTGGTGGCCCTGCTCGCGGAGGGCGTCTCGCGCGGCGAGTTCCGCGCGGTCGACGCCGACCGGTTCGCGGCGCGGCTGCGGGCGCTGCTCGACGGCTTCAGCGTCCACGTCGCCGTGGGGATACCGGGCACGGGGCGCGCGCAAGTGCTCGCGCACGTCCGGGACTTCATCGAGGACACCCTGCTGCCCTGACGGGCCCCTGGGGGTGTTTCTCCGACCCCGCCCCTTCCCGAACCTGAGGCTCCGCCCCGGCCCGACACCCGCTCTGCAGCCGCCGCCCGACGTCGCGCCCCGGCCCCGCCCGATGCGGCCCGCGGCCGTGCTCCCGTGCCCCGGTCCACCGGGGGCCGGCCACCGTCGGGTTCGGCCTCTCTTGCCGGCGTGCCGAGGCGGGGGCCGGCCGGGAGCATCCGTCCCAACCGGGGTGATGGGCCGTCAGGAACCTCCTTGCCGACGGGCCGAGGCATGCGCGGGAGCGGCCTCGGCCGGGGACTGGGGCCAGCCGCCGGAGGCAGGCCCCTTCGTGCCGGCGTGCCGAGGCGCGGGGCCGGCCCGGGCACCGGCCCGCGGGCGGCGTCCGATCTGGGCTTCGCCCGGGAACTTGCCGGCCTGCGGGCCGCGGCCCGGCCCCAGCACCTGTCCCACCGGGGGGAAAGGGCCGCCGGGCCCTCCGGGCCGGTGCGCGGCGCGCGACGTCGCGGCCCGGCCCGGCCCGGACCGGGAAGCCGGCCTGTGGACGGCGTCCAAGAGCCGGAGCTCCGCCGGAAGCGGTCCCGGCCGGGGCCGTGGGGCGGATCCGGAGCCCCACCGGCGATGGCGGGGCACGCCCCGAACGCTGGGGCGACCGGATCGTGAGACGTGTGTCCAGTGCCGTCGGCACCTGTGGCAGACTGCCACCGTGCTCTCGTTCGCCATGATTATCGGCAGCAGCGCGCCGGTCCGCAGTGACCGCTGACCCGTGGACAGCAATCCCGCGGCAGGCGGCACCGTGCCCCAGACCCGCGCGCAGACCTCTCGCACCCGCGAGGGGTTTTTTCGTTTTCACGGCCTCACCCACGGCTGAAGGCGAGACGCACGCGATGATGGGGGCAAGTGGAGCCAGACATTCCGGAGCCACTCATCCGACAGGAGTCAGGACAGCATGACCACCAACGCCCAGGACACCCACGTCGACGACAGTTTCCACGTCTTCGACACGACGCTGCGCGACGGCGCCCAGCGCGAGGGCATCAACCTCACGGTCGCGGACAAGCTGACCATCGCCCGGCACCTGGACGACTTCGGCGTGGGCTTCATCGAGGGCGGCTGGCCGGGCGCCAACCCCCGCGACACCGAGTTCTTCTCCCGCGCGCAGAAGGAGATCACCTTCCGGCACGCCCAGCTGGTCGCCTTCGGCGCCACCCGCCGCGCCGGGACGACCGCGGCCGAGGACCCGCAGGTCAGGGCCCTCCTCGAATCCGGCGCTCCGGTGATCACGCTGGTAGCCAAGTCGCACGACCGCCACGTCGAGCTCGCGCTGCGCACCACGCTGGACGAGAACCTGGAGATGGTCCGCGACACCGTCTCGTACCTGCGCGAGCAGGGCCGCCGGGTCTTCGTGGACTGCGAGCACTTCTTCGACGGCTACCGCGCGAACCCCGAGTACGCCAAGGCCGTCGTGCGCACCGCGCACGAGGCCGGCGCCGACGTCGTCGTGCTGTGCGACACCAACGGCGGCATGCTGCCCGCCCAGGTCCAGGCCGTCGTCTCCACCGTCATCGCGGACACCGGCGCCCGGCTCGGCGTGCACGCCCAGGACGACACGGGCTGCGCCGTGGCCAACACCCTGGCCGCGGTCGACGCGGGCGCCACCCACGTGCAGTGCACGGCCAACGGCTACGGCGAGCGCGTGGGCAACGCCAACCTGTTCCCGGTCGTGGCCGCGCTGGAGCTCAAGTACGGCAAGAAGGTCCTGCCCGAGGGCGCACTCGCGGACATGACCCGCGTCTCGCACGCGATCGCCGAGGTCGTCAACCTGACGCCCTCGACCCACCAGCCCTACGTGGGTGTCTCGGCCTTCGCGCACAAGGCCGGACTGCACGCCTCCGCGATCAAGGTCGACCCGGACCTGTACCAGCACATCGACCCCGAGCTGGTCGGCAACACCATGCGCATGCTGGTCTCCGACATGGCCGGACGCGCCTCGATCGAGCTCAAGGGCAAGGAGCTCGGCATCGACCTCGGCGGCGACCGGGAGCTGATCGGCCGGGTCGTGGAGCGCGTCAAGGAGCGGGAGCTCAAGGGCTACACGTACGAGGCCGCCGACGCGTCCTTCGAGCTGCTGCTGCGCGAGGAGGCGGAGGGCCGCGCCCGCCGCTACTACCGCACGGAGTCATGGCGCGCGATCGTCGAGGACCGCCCCGACGGCACGCACGCCAACGAGGCCACGGTGAAGCTGTGGGCCAAGGGCGAGCGCATCGTCGCCACCGCGGAGGGCAACGGCCCGGTCAACGCCCTGGACCGCGCGATGCGGGTGGGGCTGGAGAAGATGTACCCGCAGCTCGCGAAGCTGGAGCTGATCGACTACAAGGTCCGTATCCTCGAGGGCCGCCACGGCACCGGTTCGACGACCCGGGTGCTGATCACGACGGGCGACGGCACGGGCGAATGGTCCACCGTCGGTGTCGCGGACAACATCATCGCCGCGTCCTGGGAGGCGCTGGAGGACGCGTACACCTTCGGCCTGCTGCGCGCCGGGGTGGAACCGACGGAGTGAGGCGACCGGCTCAGCAGGCGTCGTCCGCGAGCTCCTCGAACTCCTCGCGGGGCATGGCCCGGTCGTCCGCCCAGACCTCGCCGGGCTCCAGGGCCTGGAGGTACGGGGCGCGGAAGTGCACGACGCCGATGTACGCGTAGGTGTTGTCCGGATCGCCGAAGCGCAGGTCGTAGTCGTACCCGGGCCGCAGCGTCTGCGGCCCGGAGACCTTCGCCTTCCACTCGGCGGGCGGGGCGAAGAGGGGGAAGTCGGCGATCCGGTTGCGCCCGTCGGCGTCCCAGCCCGACTCGTTGTCACCGGTCCGCTCCTCACCGGCGGGTGTGACCACCAGCTGCGGTCCGCGCACCCGATCGTCGCCGTCGCACGGCCTCAGCAGCACCTGTGCCGTGCCCTCCGCGTCGAGACGGACCGCGACCAGCGGTTTCTGCTCCGGTGAGCAGCCGGTGAGCAGCAGGAGCCCCACCGCCACCACGCCTCCGGGCAGTACACGTCCACGCATACAGCCCACCCCTCCCCGGGGCGGAGTGTATGCGCGCACGCGGTCCTACCGCAGCTGCCATTTCTGGTTCGCCGCGCCCGTGCACGACCAGATCTGCGCGCGGGTCCCGTTCGCCGACGAGTGGTCCGAGGCGTCCAGGCACGTGTCCGGCGGGACGTTCACCAGGTCCCCGCCGCCCGCCTCGTACCGCCACTGCTGGGCGCCCGTTCCGTTGCACGTGTACAGCTGGACCTTCGCGCCGTCGGCGGTCGAACCCGACGTCACGTCCAGGCACTTGCAGAGCACCTGGACCGAGCCGTTCGCCGAGGCGGACCACCTGCTGCTCACCGGCGACCTGACGGGCGCGGTCGCCCGACTGACCGCGGCCTGCCGGCCGCCTGACCACCACCTCGGCGGCGGCAACCGGGCAGGCCGGATGCCGCCGCCGAGGTCCCGGGCCGCCGAGCGGCACGCCGATACGGGCGACGGCCGTGGAACGGGTATTCCGCCGCTATATCCCCATTGCGCCCATTCGGGTAGCGTCGATGTATGAGGACACGGCCGTTCACCCTTGTGTCGGCCCTCGCTGGGCTGACGCTCATGCTGCTCCTGATCCTGGCCCCGGCCTCGGCGGCCCGGGCCTCGGGACTGTCCGACGCCGCCGCAGCCCTGAAGCAGGGGCCGGTGTACGTCCACCCCGCCATGACCGGTCAGGTCACGCCGTCCGACGCCGCCGCGCTCGCCGAGAAGATCGAGCGGGCCGACAAGCCGGTGTTCGTCGCGGTCCTGCCCGCCACCGCGGAGTTCCCACCGGACGACCTGCTGGTGAACCTGCGCACGCAGACCGGGATCACCGGCCTGTACGGGATCCGGCTCGGTGACGGCTTCGACGCGGGTGCCGACCGCAGCGTCATGTCCAACCAGGCCGTCGACAATCTCGCCCAGGCCGTGCGCGGCAGCGGATCGGCCGACGCCGCGACCCAGCTGGAGAGCTTCGTCGACCAGGCCCTGACCCAGGTGCGCGGCAGTGCCCCGGCCTCATGGGACGCCGGATCCGGTGGCGAGGGCGTCAACACCGGTGCGCTGATCGCCCTGGGCGCGGTCGTCGCCGCGGGCGGCGCGGGCGCCTACGCGGTCGTGCGCACCAAGCGCCGCCGCAAGGCCGAGGAGGAGCGGGCCGCGCTCGACAAGCTCCGCGTGGTCGTCGACGAGGACATCACCGCCTTCGGCGAGGAGCTCGACCGGCTGGACTTCCACCCCGCCGAGAAGGGCGCGGACGACGCCATGCGCGCCGACTACGAGCGCGCCCTCGACGCGTACGACACGGCCAAGTCGCGCATGGGCGCGGCCGAGCACCCGGGTGACGTCCGCGGGGTCACCGAGGCGCTGGACGACGGCCGCCACTCCCTGGCGGTCCTCGCGGCCCGCCGCGAAGGCCGCCCGGTCCCCGCCCGCCGCGCGCCGTGCTTCTTCGACCCCCGGCACGGCCCCTCCGTCAAGGACGTCTCGTGGATGCCCGCCAGCGGCGCCGCGGCCCGTGACGTCCCGGTGTGCGCCGCCGACGCGGCCCGCCTGGAGGACGGCATGGAGCCCATGGCCCGCACCGTGGAGACCGGCTACGGCCGCCGCCCCTACTGGGAGGCGGGCCCGGCGTACGGCCCCTGGGCGGGCGGCTACTTCGGCGGCGGCATACTCCCCGGCCTGCTGATGGGCACGCTGCTCGGCAACATGCTCGCCACCCCCGCGTACGCGGCGGACTACGGGGCCGGCGAGTTCAGCGGCGGCGAGTACGGCGGCGGTGACGTCTCCGGCGCCGACTTCGACGCCTCGGACTTCGGCGGCGGTGGCGACTGGGGTGGCGGTGGCGGCGATTTCGGCGGCGGCGGCTTCGGCGGCGGCGATTTCGGCGGAGGCTTCTAGGGGCCGTCCGGCGGACCTTGGCCGGCGCCACGACGCTCCCCCAGGGCTTCGCCACGATGCTCGCCCCAGGCGACGGCACCTCACTGCGTTGCCGAAATGCCCGAACGGCTCCGCTACCAGGGCACTCCGGCGCCTTGCGATGCGTCCCCTCGGCCCTGGGGGCCTGGGGAGACCCCACCCCCTCGGCCCTGGGGGCCTGGGGAGACCCCACCCCCTCGGCCCTGGGGGCCTGGGGAGACCCCACCCCCTCGGCTCTGCGGGCCTGGGGAGACCCCACCCCCTCGGCTCTGCGGGCCTGGGGAGACCCCATGCGCCAGGCGCCGCGTCCTGTCCGGCCCTGATCCGCCGGACAGCCCCTGGCTGCGGACCGCGCGGACCGAGCGGACGCCCGCACAGCTGAGGACCGGCATCGGCAGCGCGTACGGCAAACGGCGGCAGTACGGATCGAATTGACTACCGAAAGTAGCAAATCGCTACGTTGGGTCATTGCTCGCGATCTCCCCGCGTGTTTCTCTCTGCCGCATGTCCACCAGAACAAGGCTTCGTGCCTTCGCGACAGCAGTCACCACCGCCGCCGCGGTCCTGCTGGTGGTCGGCCCGCCGACCGCCGCCGACCCGACCGATCCGGCTCCGTCCGACTCCTCCTCGTCCAGCGCCCGGACCCCCGCCCCGCTGCACCGCTCGGCGAACGCCGTGCCGGGCCGGTACATCGTCACCCTCAGCGACACCGCCGACGCCACCGAGATGATGGGGACGGTCGGCGCCAAGCCGCTGTTCACCTACAAGTCGGCCATGCGCGGTTTCGCAGCGAACCTCAGCGCCGCCCAGCTGCAGAAGGTCCGGCTGAGCCCGGGCGTCGTGGCCGTCGAGGAGGACGCCAAGGTCGCCGCCTTCGGCACGCCGGGCGCCGGTGAGACCCGGGCACCCGCCGCCTCGTGGGGGCTCGACCGGATCGATCAGCGCGCCCTGCCGCTCGACCGCGACTTCACCACGGCGGGCGACGGCCAGGGCGTCACCGCGTACGTCCTCGACACCGGCATCGACTACGGGCACTCGGAGTTCGGCGGCCGCGCCACCTTCGGGTACGACGCCATCGGCGACGGCCGACGCGGTCAGGACTGCCATGGGCACGGGACGCACGTCGCGGGCACCGTGGGCGGCGCGACCTACGGCGTGGCGCGCGAGGCCTCGCTCGTCAGCGTCCGGGTGCTCGACTGTGCGGGCGCCGGCACCTTGTCCGGCATCATCGCCGGATTCGACTGGGTGGCCGCCAACGCCGAGAAGCCGGCCGTGCTCAACGCCTCGCTCGGCGGCGCGCGGTCCACGGCCGTGAACAACGCGGCCGAAGCCCTCGCGGAGAGCGGTGTCCTGCCGGTCGTCGCGGCGGGCAACGAGGCGCAGGATGCCTGCAACGTCTCGCCGGCGTCCGCGGACGACGTGGTCACGGTCGGCGCGACCAACAACTCCGACCAGGAGACCGACTTCTCCAACTACGGCGAGTGCCTGGCGCTCTACGCCCCCGGCGCCTCGATCACCTCGGCCCGGATGGGCGGCGGCGCTGTCGATCACAACGGCACGTCCATGGCGTCCCCGCACGTCGCCGGTGTCGCCGCGCTCTACCTGGCGGAGCACACCACGGCCTCTCCCGACGATGTCGCGGACTGGCTCGAGGACACCGCCACGAGGGACGTGGTGACCGGCATCACCGCCGGCTCGCCCAACCGTCTGCTGTACACCGGAGCCCTGTAGGGCCGCGCGCACGACCGAGCGCCCGCCGTGCCGAGGGGATCGGCAGGGCGGGCGCGCTCGTGGTCGCGCCAGGGGCGCGCGCGGTCAGGCGGCCTGCGGGGCGTTCTTGATCGCGGAGATGTCGAACGTCAGCTTGACCTTGTCGCTGACCATCACGCCGCCGGCCTCCAGCGCCGCGTTCCACGTCAGGCCCCAGTCCGAGCGCAGGATCTCGGCGGCGCCCTCGAACCCGACGCGCTCGCTGCCGTAGACGTCGGTGGCGGAACCCTGGAACTCCAGATCGATGGAGAGCGGGCGCGTCACGTCCTTGATGGTCAGGTCGCCGATGATCCGGTACTTGTCGCCGCCCAGCTGCTCGGCACCGGTGGAGCGGAAGCTCATCGCCGGGAAGTTCTCGGCGTCGAAGAAGTCCGCGCTGCGCAGGTGGCCGTCGCGGTCGGCGATACCGGTGTCGATGCTGGCGATGTCGACGTCGATGGCCGCCGTGGAGCGGGACGGGTCGGCGCCGTCCAGGCTCAGGGTGCCCTGGTGGGAGCCGAAGCTGCCGCGCACGTTGGTCACCATCGCGTGCCGCACGGTGAAGCCGATGCTGCTGTGGGCGGGGTCGATCGTGTAGTCGCCGCTCAGTGCCGCGAGCGCGGGGTCGACGGTGGCGGGGTCGACGGTGGCCGTGGCGGTGGTGGTGGCGACTGCGGTGGTGGTCTCGTTGTTCCTGCGGTTGAAGAGGCCCATGACTGCTCCTTGGGGACGGACGCGGGGAGGCTTCCCGGCATGTTGTTCAAGCTTCAACGAAATCGACTGTAGACCCATTCCGTTCAACTTTCAACATCTTCGGGAAAGTGCTCACGGCCGCGACCGCACGGGAGCGTGTGGGCGAGGAAACATGCGGGCGTCCGCCCCGGGGGTGACCGGCGCCCGCAGGGGTGCCGCGAGCCGACTTGGACTAACCGACGGGGGTTGTTGGACTGCGGCGTCCCTCGCGGTCCCGGTTCGTTGACGCCCCCGAAAGCCGGGGACTACTCAGTCCCCATGCCTCATAGATACCGCGCGGCCTGTGCGACGGCCGCCGCCTCCTGCGCCGTGCTCGTCCTGGCCGGGACCGTGCAGCCGGCCGCCGCCGAAGCCGACGGGCCCGCCGCCGTGACCGCGGCCGGCGGCGGGCCCGTCATCACCTCCGGCCCCCTCTCGGTCACCGTCGCGGACGACTTCCCCCGGGTCCTCTCGTACACGGACCGGGCCTCCGGCGCGTCGCTGCTCGGCAGCACCCGCCCGGTCACCGAGGTCACCCTCAACGGCAAGCCGTACCCCGTCCGCGTCAAGGACGCCCCCCGCACCGAGCCCGCAGCCGTGCGCCACACCCTCGTCTTCCCCGACCTGCCCGGCGTCGAGATCGACACCGTGGTGTCGGTGTCCGGCCGGGCCGTGACCTTCAAGGTCACCGCCGTACGGGACACCGACACCTTCCGCGTCGGCACCCTCGACATACCCGGGCACGACCTCGTGTCCGTCGGCAGCACGGACGAGGGCGCGGCCACCGCGTTCACCCGGCTCGACCCCGATTCCACCCGGACCGCCGACGTGTTCGGCAAGGTCACGGCGGCCACCCCCGCCGAGGCGGCCCCCGTCGGCGCGACGTACGCCATCGTCAACACCGCCTCGCTCGCCGCCGCCGTCGAGTCCAACTCCTCGTACGACAAGCCGAGCGGTGCCACCGGCGGAGACGACGCCCGCCTGTGGCACCAGGCCCGCAAGGCCGGCGACGGCTCGGTGCGCGTCGGCGTCTCCTCCGGCCAGTGGACCTACCGGGGCGACGGCGCACCACAGCCGGAGAGCGGGGAGAACCTGCCGTGGGCGAAGGTCGTCGTCACCCCCGACGCCAACGCCGACAAGAAGGTCGACTGGCAGGACGGCGCGGTCGCCTTCCGCTCGATCGGCATCAAGGCGCCCGGCAGCGAGGACACCCCGGACCGGGTGATCACCCACATCCCGTTCAACTTTGCGAGCCAGGCCACCCACCCGTTCCTGCGCACCCTCGACGACGTCAAGCGCATCTCGCTCGCCACCGACGGACTCGGCCAGCTCGCCGTCCTCAAGGGATACGGCTCCGAGGGCCACGACTCCGCGCACCCGGACTACGGCGGCAACTACAACAAGCGCGCCGGCGGCCTGGCCGACCTCAACAAGCTCCTGGCGTCGGGCAGGAAGTGGGGCGCGACCTTCGGCGTGCACGTGAACGCCACCGAGTCCTACCCCGAGGCGCACCACTTCAGCGAGACCCTCGTCGACAAGACGAAGCCCGGCTGGAACTGGCTCAACCAGAGCTACTACATCAACCAGCGGCGCGACATCAACAGCGGGGACCTCGCCCGCCGCTTCCAGCAGCTGCGCGACGAGACCGACCCCAATCTCAACTTCCTCTACATCGACGTCTATTACACGCACGGCTGGATCGCCGACAAGACCATGCAGGCGGTGCAGAAGCAGGGCTGGAACGTCGGCACCGAATGGGCGGACAAGTTCGAGCGTGCCTCGCTCTGGTCGCACTGGGCCAACGACCTGAACTACGGCGGCGCCACCAACAAGGGCCTCAACTCCCAGATCATCCGCTTCATCCGCAACGGTGAGAAGGACATCTGGAACAACCACCCGGTGCTCGGCCAGACCGTCCTGGAGGACTTCGAGGGCTGGACCGGCGAGACCGACTGGAACGCCTTCTACGACAACGTCTGGCAGCGCAACCTGCCCGCCAAGTACCTCCAGCAGGAGCGGATCACCCGCTGGAACGGTAACGACATCACCTTCACGGGCGGTGTGCGCGGCACCGTCGAGGACGGCCGCCGGGCGCTGTACGACCACGGCCGCAAGGTCCTCGACGGCGACCGCTACCTGCTGCCGTGGGACGGCGGCAGCAAGCTGTACCACTACAACAAGGCGGGTGGCACCAGCAGTTGGGCTGTTCCCGGGCAGGGCGCCTACACCGTCTACAAACTCACCGACAACGGCCGGGTGAGGACCGCGACCGTACGGCCCGAGGGCGGCAGGATCACCCTCACCGCGAAGGCCGGGCAGCCGTACGTGCTGTACCCGGACCGTGCCCCCGAACAGCGCGACGCCCGCTGGGGCGAGGGCGGCCACGTCGCCGACCCCGGCTTCAACGACGCCTCGCTCGACGCCTGGACCAGGAGCGGCACGGTCACCCGCGACACCGACGACCACGGCCGCAACAGCGCCGCCCTGACCGGTGACGCCACCGCGGCGGTCTCCCAGCGGCTCAAGGGCCTGGAGGCCGGCAAGCGGTACACCGCCTCCGCCTGGATCGAGGTCGAGCCGGGCAGCTCCCGCCGCACGACATTGTCGGCAGGCGGCGCTTCCGTGGTGGTCGAGCGCTCCACCGTCAAGGACACGGTCGCCGCGTCCGACCGGCACGGCACCTGGTTCCAGAGGGCCAAGGTGAACTTCACCGCGCCCGCGGGCGACACCACCCTGCGCGTCGAAGCAGCCGCGGGCAGCACGGCCCGGGTCCGCGTCGACGACGTGCGCGTCGTCGCCAACGCCCCCGCCGGCAGGGAAGGCGCGCTCGTCCATGACGACTTCGAGGCCGTCGACCAGGGCTGGGGCCCCTTCGTCAAGGGCGACGCGGGCGGCGTGACCGACCCGCGCACGCACATCAGCCAGCTGCACGCCCCCTACACGCAGGCCGGGTGGAACGGGAAGCTCGTCGACGACGTGCTCGGCGGCAAGGAGTCCCTCAAGTCGCACGACGAGAACAGCGGCCTCGTCTACCGGACCGCGCCGTGGACCGTGCCGATGAAGAACGGCCACGCCTACCGCGTCGCGTACGACTACCAGTCCAGCCATGCCGGGGCATACGAGTGGGTCACCGGCTACGACCGGCCCACCGGCGGGTCCGTGGAGCGGCGCCGCACGCCCATCGGCGTCCAGCGCACCACAGGTCACTTCTCCGAGACGGTCACCGCGGGCTGCGGCGACACCTGGACCGGTCTGCGCAAGCGCGGTGACGCCCCGGACGGCGCGGACTTCGTGCTGGACGGCTTCACGGTCACCGACCTGGGCCCGGCCGCCGAGCAGGCCGCGTGCGGCACGCTCGCGGTGACGGCCCCGGAGACCCTGGCACCGGGCAGGAAGAACGAGGTCAAGGCCGCGTTCGCCAACGACGAGGCGACCGCCGCGGGCGACGTGACGCTGGCGCTGGCCCTGCCCGAGGGCTGGACGGCCGAGCCCGTGGGCCCGGTGACCTTCGCCTCGGTCGCCCCGGGCGCCGCGGTCACCGGCACATGGCAGGTGACACCGCCGGCGGACGCCGCGTACCGGACGTACACGATCGGCTCGACGGCCGCGTACACGGTCGGCGGCACGGCCCGCGGGCTCACCGCGTCCACGTCCGTACGCACGCTGCCGCCGCCGCCCACGGCCGACGCCTGGGCGAGCGACCTGGACTGGACGTCCGCGCAGAACGGCTGGGGACCCGTCGAGCGCGACCTGTCCAACGGCGAGACCGGCACCGGCGACGGAAACCCCCTGCGGATCGGGGGAGTGACCTACGAGAAGGGCCTCGGCACCCACGCCCCCGCGAAGGTCCGCTACTACCTGGGCGGCCGGTGCACGTCCTTCACCGCCTCGGTAGGTGTGGACGACGTCCAGACCACGCGCGGCAGTGTCCGGTTCAGCGTGCTCGCGGACGGCGCCGAGAAGGTGGCCTCACCCGTGCTGAAGGCCGCCGACCCGGCCTGGTCGCTGACCGCGGACGTGACCGGCGCCGACTACGTGGACCTGGTCGTCGGCGACGGCGGCGACGGCAACGGCAACGACCACGCCGACTGGGGCGCCGCCCGCTTCCACTGCGGCGGCTGACGCCCCGGTCCGCCTCGTTCCGTCCCGTCCGGCCCAGCGTGCGGCCGGACGGGACGGAAGCGTTCCGGCACCCGGTACGGTGGGGTCCGCGGGCGCCCGCGACCCCGTGAATTAACCCGGTCGGCCCAGCCGCGACACCGTGCTGTGAGCCGCCTCTCATCCGGCGCTGTTGTGAGACCCGCACAATCCAGGACCCCGTCGGGCTGGTGGTTGGCGCTCTGCGCGGAGTGGTTCTGTTCAAGAGTGACAGGAGAACGGTCGCGAGACTGTACAGAGTCGACGGCACGGTTTTCTTGGGTCTCTCCGTAGGGTCGATGCATGACCGTTTTGGACCAGACCACCAGCGAGCCGACCGAGGCCGGCGAGCGGGCCGACGCGCGCGGCCGTGTGGCCGAGCTGCACGCCCTGCGCGAGCAGGCGCAGCGCGGCCCCAGTGACCGGGCGACCGAGGCGCAGCACGCCAAGGGCAAGCTGACCGCCCGCGAGCGCATCGAGCTGCTGCTGGACGAGGGCTCGTTCAAGGAGGTCGAGCAGCTCCGCCGGCACCGCGCCCAGGGCTTCGGCCTGGAGGCCAAGAAGCCGTACACCGACGGTGTCGTCACCGGCTGGGGCACGGTCGAGGGCCGGACGGTCTTCGTCTACGCGCACGACTTCCGGATCTTCGGCGGCGCGCTGGGCGAGGCCCACGCCACCAAGATCCACAAGATCATGGACATGGCCATCTCGGCGGGCGCGCCGCTGGTGTCGCTGAACGACGGTGCCGGAGCGCGTATCCAGGAGGGCGTCTCGGCCCTCGCCGGATACGGCGGCATCTTCCAGCGCAACACGCGCGCCTCGGGGGTCATCCCGCAGATCTCGGTGATGCTCGGCCCGTGCGCCGGCGGTGCGGCGTACTCGCCCGCGCTGACCGACTTCGTGTTCATGGTCCGCGAGACCTCGCAGATGTTCATCACCGGCCCGGACGTCGTCAAGGCCGTCACCGGCGAGGAGATCACCCAGAACGGCCTGGGCGGCGCGGACGTCCACGCGGAGACCTCGGGCGTCGCGCACTTCGCGTACGACGACGAGGAGACCTGCATCGCGGAGGTCCGCTACCTGCTGTCGATGCTGCCGCAGAACAACCGCGAGAACCCGCCGGCCGTCGCCTCCGAGGACCCGGCCGACCGCCGCTCGGACGTGCTGCTGGACCTGGTCCCCGCGGACGGCAACCGGCCGTACGACATGCACAAGGTCATCGAGGAGCTCGTCGACGACGGCGACTACCTGGAGATCCATGAGCGCTGGGCCCGCAACATCATCTGCGCCCTGGCCCGCCTGGACGGCCAGGTCGTCGGCATCGTGGCCAACCAGCCCCAGTCGCTGGCCGGCGTCCTCGACATCGAGGCGTCCGAGAAGGCCGCCCGCTTCGTCCAGATGTGCGACGCTTTCAATATCCCGATCATCACGCTGCTGGACGTGCCGGGCTTCCTGCCCGGCGTCGACCAGGAGCACGGCGGCATCATCCGCCACGGCGCCAAGCTGCTGTACGCGTACTGCAACGCCACCGTGCCGCGGATCTCGCTCATCCTGCGCAAGGCGTACGGCGGCGCGTACATCGTCATGGACTCGCAGTCCATCGGCGCCGACCTGACCTACGCCTGGCCCACCAACGAGATCGCGGTCATGGGCGCGGAGGGCGCGGCGAACGTCATCTTCCGCAAGCAGATCGCCGAGGCCGAGGACCCGGAGGCCATGCGGGCGCGCATGGTCAAGGAGTACAAGGCCGAGCTGATGCATCCCTACTACGCCGCGGAGCGCGGCCTCGTCGACGACGTGATCGACCCGGCCGAGACGCGCGAGGTGCTCATCCGCTCCCTCGCCATGCTGCGCACGAAGCACGCCGACCTGCCGTCCCGCAAGCACGGCAACCCCCCGCAGTAACCCTGCGACAGGACTGGAGCCCGACACATGAGCACTCCTACCGACCCCTCGTCCGTCTTCCGCGTCGAGAAGGGCCACGCCGAGCCCGAGGAGCTGGCGGCCATCACCGCGGTCCTGATGGCCCGCGCGGCGTCCCGCCCGGACGCGTCGGCGCCCCACCGCGGCCGCACGACGGCGGGCTGGCGCCGCCTGGAGCGCCAGCGCGGCTTCCAGCCGTCCCACAGCTGGCGGGGCTGACGCCCTGCGCCGGAAGGCCCCGCACACCCTGGGTGTGCGGGGCCTTCCCCGTTCCCGGGGCTCCAAAGGAGCCCGTCTGGGGGCACTCCCCCTACGCCTGGCGGCGTGGGAGGTACCCCCACCCACGGCCGCCAGGCCGTAGGGGGAGGGCGGGCGGGGGACAAGCCCGCCGCAGGCGCCCACGCGCCCCCCGGCAACACAACGGCCCCCGAGGCTCCGTCCGGAGCCTCGGGGGCCGTTCACTGGGCGCAGGGACCGCCCGATACCGCTACCGCAGGCGCGCCATGAGGGCGTGCTCGACGAGGGTGATGAGGGCGCTCTTGGCGTCCGCGCGGTGGCGGGCGTCGGTGGTGATGATCGGGGTGTCGGGTCCGATCTGGAGGGCCTCGCGGACTTCTTCGGGGTTGTACGGCTGGTGTCCGTCGAAGCCGTTGAGGGCGATGACGAACGGCAGGCCGCTGTTCTCGAAGTAGTCGACGGCCGGGAAGCAGTCGGCGAGCCGCCGGGTGTCGACGAGGACGACGGCGCCGATGGCGCCGCGGACGAGGTCGTCCCACATGAACCAGAAGCGGTCCTGTCCGGGGGTACCGAAGAGGTACAGGATCAGGTCCTGGTCCAGGGTGATGCGGCCGAAGTCCATGGCGACGGTTGTCGTGGTCTTGTCGCCGGTGTGCGTGAGGTCGTCGATGCCCGCCGACGCTGACGTCATGACGGCCTCGGTACGCAGCGGGTTGATCTCCGAGACGGCGCCGACGAACGTGGTCTTGCCCACGCCGAAGCCGCCCGCCACCACGATCTTCGCGCTGGTGGTTGAGCGGGCTGCACCGCCGCTAGAGCTTGCGAAGTCCACTGAGCACCCTTTCGAGCAGTGTCACGTCTGGCTGGCCGCCGGCGGCCGCGTCGCCGCCGGGCTGATGGATGGCGACAAGTCCGGCCTCGGCCAGGTCGGCGACGAGGATCCGGGCAACGCCGAGGGGGATGGAGAGAAGTGCCGAGATCTCGGCGACCGACTTGATCTCGAAGCACAGTCGGCAGATCCGCTGGTGCTCGGGCAACTGCCCCTGCAGCCGGGCAGGATCGGCCGTGGTGCTGACCAGTGCCTCGATGGCGAGCTGGTAGCGCGGACGGGTCCGGCCGCCGGTCATCGCGTACGGACGCACCAGGGGATTGTGCTTGGCCGGCCCGGCAGCCGGGCCGGCCCCCGAGGCCGTCCGGGGCTCGGGGGAGCGCCGAGGCGCCACCGGCTGGACACGGGGCTGCTGCTGCCCGTACGACGGGTCGTAGGAGGAGTCGTAGGACCCGTCGTAGGCCGACGGCGGCTGCGGCTGCTGGTAGGGCTGCGTGCCGCCTCTGCTCGGCGTCGAAGGAAAATTGAAGCGGTTGGGGGTGTGCTCACCCTGGGGCTGTTGAGCACCGTCAAATGGGTGTCCGCCTGGGGGTGTTGCCACGTTTCCTCCTCCGACTGCCGGTCGCCGGTCCCTGTCCCTGTGGAGCCGCGCCACCGCACCTTATGGTGCGGTGGCGGGAAATGCACTGTCCGCTTGTCAGTTGAGCAGACTTCCCTGGAGCTCTGCGCGCAGGTCGGGGGTGAGGACGCTGCCCGCGCGGTCGACCAGGAGAGCCATCTCGTAGCCCACGAGGCCGATGTCGGCCTCCGGGTGGGCGAGGACGGCCAGCGAGGACCCGTCGGAGATGGACATGATGAAGAGGAAGCCGCGCTCCATCTCCACGACCGTCTGGTTGACGGCGCCGCCTTCGAAGATCCGGGACGCTCCCGCGGTCAGCGAGGTCAGCCCGGAGGCGACCGCCGCCAGCTGATCGGCACGATCACGCGGGAAACCCTCGGACATCGCCAGCAGGAGTCCGTCGGCGGAGACCACCACGGTGTGGGACACCCCAGGGGTGTTGTCCACGAAGTTGGTGATCAACCAGTTCAGATTCTGCGCCGCCTGGCTCATCGGGCTCACACTAACGCTCCTGGTTGTAGGTACTACCCGGGCCACTGGGTCGATCGTAAGTGGCCGGTCCGTTCGTGTCCGTTCCCGCACTGCGTCCCTGCTGGACACCGCGCCGCAGGTTGCTCAACCTGCCTCGCACGTCCTCAGGGGCGCGGGAGACCTGTGGGCCGCCCTGCGGGGTCTGCTCCGCGGTGCCCTCGATCAGGTTCGCCTTGGGCACCCGCCGGGGGAGACCGGACGAGGTGACTCCGCCCGCCTTCGGCTCGCGGAGCTTCTCCGCCCGCTGCCAGCGCTCGTCGTTCGTCGAACGCCATTCGTCGGAGGAGGGCCCGCCACCGGTGCCGTTCTCCCCGGCCTGCTCGCTCCGGGGAGCCTGCGGGGCCTGCTCGGCCGGCTGCTGCCACTGCCGCTGGTCCTGCTGCTGAGGCTGCGACGGCTGGCTGCTGCCACGCCGGGGGAGACCGGACGCGGTCATCTCGTGACCGCTGCTCGGAGCGGATCCCGGACGCTCGAAGCCTACGCGCTCGGAGCCGTTCGCGGGAGCGCTGGGGGCAGATTCCGATTCCGCGCGGAAATCCGGCTCATAGGCAGCCTGGTAGCTGTCCTGATCCGACCACTCTGCCTGGTGGGACTGGGTGTCGTAGGAGCCGTCGTACTGCTGCTCCGAGCCCTGCGGAGCCTGGTAATCGGCTTCCGCATATGCGCCCTGCAGGTGCTCCTGCGGCTGCTGGTGCTCGGGGTAGCCACCGGTCGCCTGCGGGTGGCCGGCGTAGCCCTGCTCGCCGTAGCCACGGTCGTCGTAGCTCTGCTCGTCGTAGCCCTGCTGGTCGTACGACTGCTCCCCGTACGACTGCTGGTCGTAGCCCTGCTGCTCCTGACCGTAGCCCTGGCCGCCGAAGTCCTGGCCGTACGGGGTGCCGTACTCCTGCTCCTGCGGCTGCTCCTGCCCGTAGGGGGCCTCGTCGCGGAAGAGCGGGCGGTCTGCGCCCTGCGCCTGCGCCTCCAGCGCCGCACGGCGCTCCTCGCGCATCAGCGAGCGGCCCACCGGGTCGAGCTTCGCCTTGTCGCCGGGCTGCTCGTAGCGGGAGTCGTCGAAGCCGAGCTCCGCCGCGGTCCGCATCGGGGCGGCCTCGTAGGACTGCTGCTCCGGGATGATCTGCGAGACGGTGAAGTCGTCCTGCGGCAGCGCCTCGCCGCCGCCACCGTGGGTGATGGCGTCGGGAAGCATGACCAGCGAGGTGGTGCCCGCCTGCTCGCCCGAGGGACGCAGCTGGACGCGGATGCCGTGCCGGTCGGAGAGGCGGCCGACCACGAACAGGCCCATGCGCTGCGAGACGGCGGCGTCCACGGTCGGCGGGTTGGCCAGCTTGTGGTTGATGTCCGCGAAGTCCTCGGCGGTCAGGCCGATGCCCTTGTCGTGGATCTCGATCATCACGCGGCCGTCGGGGAGACGGGTCGCGGTGACGCGCACCTTGGTCTGCGGGGAGGAGAACGTGGTGGCGTTCTCCAGCAGCTCGGCCAGCAGGTGGACGAGGTCGGTCACGGCCTGGCCGTGGATCTCCGTCTCCGGGACACCGGTGAGCTCGATGCGCTCGTAGGACTCCACCTCGGAGGAGGCGGCGCGCAGCACGTCGACCAGCGGCACCGGCTGGTTCCAGCGGCGGCCGGGCTCCTCGCCGGCGAGGACGAGGAGGTTCTCGCCGTTGCGGCGCATACGGGTCGCCAGGTGGTCCAGCTTGAAGAGGTTCTCCAGCTGGTCCGGGTCCGCCTCGTTGTTCTCCAGGTCGGTGATGAGGGTCAGCTGGCCCTCGATCAGGGACTGGTTGCGGCGCGAGAGGTTCGTGAAGATCGCGTTGACGTTGCCGCGGAGCATGGCCTGCTCGGCGGCGAGCCGGACGGCCTCGCGGTGGACCTGGTCGAAGGCGCGCGCGACCTCGCCGATCTCGTCCTGGGAGTCGATCGGGATGGGCTGGACGCGGGTATCGACGCGGCCCGGCTCGGTGCGCGAGAGCTGGTCGACCAGCATCGGCAGACGCTGCTCGGCGATGCCGAAGGCGGCGGTGCGCAGCTGGCGCATCGAGCGGCTCATCTGGCGGGCCATGAGGCCGGCCAGGATGAAGGCGGTCAGGAGGGCGATGACGACGATGGCACCGTTGGTGATCGCGTCGTTGCGGGCGTCGTCGGAGATCGCGGACGCCTCGGCCACGGCGCGGTCGACGAGGTCCTTCTCGATCTCGGTGTAGCCGTCGAACTTGGCGGTGGCCGCGCCCATCCACGTCTCGGGCGTGACGTCCTGGGCCTTGAGCTGCTTCGGGGTCAGGCCCGAGCCGATCGCGCCGGCCATGCCGGTGAAGACCGAGCCGTCGGGGCCCTTCGGCGGGTTGAGGCCCGCGGCCTGGAGCCGCTTCGCGCCGTCGGCGGCCTTGCCCTGCATGATCTGCTTGAGCTTCGCGGTGTCGGCCTCGGTGCCGCCGGAGACGTACTCGCCGATCGCGATCTGCTCGAGGTAGTTGTACGAGTTGAAGGCCACCGTCTGCTTCGCGAAGACGGTGTCGTCCTGGCTGGGCCGGATCAGCAGGTGCATGCCGATCGAGCGCTGAAGCGACGTGGCGGCCTTGGCGAGCTGGACCGCGTAGACGGTACGGCCGTAGCTGGTGACGTTGCCGGTGCCGAGGCCGAGCTCGTTGGAGAACTCCATGAGCACGTGCTGGACCTTGACGTAGCCCTCTTCGGTCTGCACCGGGTCGAGCGCCTTGGAGTAGGCGGCCTGGCGCAGCTTGGAAAGGTTCGGCTCCTCCTTGTCGAAGAGCTCGAGACGGCGTTCCAGACCCTGCCCGTCGGGCATGTCCTTGACGGCCTCGCGGAACTTGGCCGCGGCGGCGTCGGTGGTCTCGTACGCCTCGGTGACCGCGGGGCTCTTGCGGTCGGCCTCGCTGGTGGCGAGCAGCAGCGTGGAGGCGGTGAGGTCGCGCTCGTTGAGCAGGGCCTGGCCGTACTCCGAGGCCGCGCGCACGATCAGCGCCGTCTTCTCGGCGTCCTGGGCCTCGCTCCAGGTGTCTATGGACTGCTTCACCTGGAATCCGCCCATGACCAGTCCGACGAGGACGGGTATGAGGAGGATCGCGTTCAGGCGGGTGGGCACCCGCCAGTTGCGCGGGGACAGCTTGCTGGAGCTGCCGGCGGCGGGGGATGTGCTCGACGCACCCGACGCATCCGCAGGCGTCACCGCTGTGCGCGGGGGCGGGGTGAAGTTGCCCCGCGCCTGCTGCTCTGCGGAGCTCGTCTTGCTTCGCCTCACTCGACCAACAACCTCTCGGCGTCGGCACCTACGCTGTGCCGTGGTTCGTTCATAGCCGTACTACTCGGCAGTTCGACGAATTCCAGCACGCCGAGCCTTCCCATTCCAAACACCTGGAATCTGGGATTCCGAGTGGTCCACCCCTCAGATAAAACGGGCATAAAGAACGAGCCCCGTCAAAAGGCGAGGCTCATGTGAGCACAGTGACACCGAGCGTGCGCAAGGGGTGGCAGCTGTCCCGCAATTCTCTTTCGAAACGTTATGAACAGCGGGGCGGGCCGTGTCAAAGGACACAGCCCGCGACCCGACAACTACGACAACTGCCGTACGGCGTCGTCTACTTGAGCCGCGCCATGAGGGCGTGCTCGACGAGGGTGATGAGGGCGCTCTTGGCGTCCGCGCGGTGGCGGGCGTCGGTGGTGATGATCGGGGTGTCGGGTCCGATCTGGAGGGCCTCGCGGACTTCTTCGGGGTTGTACGGCTGGTGTCCGTCGAAGCCGTTGAGGGCGATGACGAACGGCAGGCCGCTGTTCTCGAAGTAGTCGACGGCCGGGAAGCAGTCGGCGAGCCGCCGGGTGTCGACGAGGACGACGGCGCCGATGGCGCCGCGGACGAGGTCGTCCCACATGAACCAGAAGCGGTCCTGTCCGGGGGTACCGAAGAGGTACAGGATCAGGTCCTGGTCCAGGGTGATGCGGCCGAAGTCCATGGCGACGGTTGTCGTGGTCTTGTCGCCGGTGTGCGTGAGGTCGTCGATGCCCGCCGACGCTGACGTCATGACGGCCTCGGTACGCAGCGGGTTGATCTCCGAGACGGCGCCGACGAACGTGGTCTTGCCCACGCCGAAGCCGCCCGCCACCACGATCTTCGCGGAGGTCGTCGACCGGGCCGAACCGCCGCTAGAGCTTCCGAAGTCCACTGAGCACCCTTTCGAGCAGTGTCACATCCGGCGTACCGCCGGCCTCTCCGTTGCCCGGCTGGTGAATCGCCACCATGCCGGCCTCCGCCAGGTCGGCGACAAGGATGCGCGCGACACCGAGCGGCATGGACAGCAGCGCCGAGATCTCGGCGACCGACTTGACCTCCCGGCACAGGTGGCAGATCCGCTGGTGCTCGGGGAGCAGCCCGGCGAGCAGCGACGGGTCCGCGGTGGTGCTGACCAGCGCCTCTATCGCGAGCTGATAGCGCGGCCGGGTCCGGCCGCCGGTCATCGCGTACGGACGCACCAGCGGCTGGTCGCCCTCGTCCCCGTACGCGTCGAGTGACGTGCCGTACGGATCGTGAGAGGCGGGTGGCGGGGTCATGAATCCTCCGGGCGTGACAGCAAGTGGTCGGCTGTGCCGTCTGATGGGGCCGGTGGGGGGCCTTGGGGCGGCCGTTCGGGTTGTCGGGTGCGGTGGGGCCGCCGGACCGGCGAGTGGGGTCGCCGGGGCCGGCCGCCTGAACGTCAGTGCAGAAGACTTCCCTGGAGTTCGGCGCGCAGATCCGGGGTGAGGACGCTGCCCGCGCGGTCGACCAGAAGGGCCATCTCGTAGCCCACCAGGCCGATGTCGCACTCGGGGTGCGCGAGGACGGCCAGCGAGGACCCGTCGGAGACGGACATCAGGAACAGGAAGCCGCGTTCCATCTCGACGACGGTCTGGCTGACCGGACCGCCCTCGAAGATCCGGGAGGCCCCCGCGGTCAGCGAGGTGAGCCCGGACGCCACGGCCGCGAGCTGGTCGGCGCGGTCGCGGGGAAAACCTTCGGACATCGCCAGCAGAAGACCGTCGGCGGAGACCACCACCGTGTGCGACACCCCAGGGGTGTTGTCCACGAAGTTGGTGATCAACCAGTTCAGGTTCTGCGCCGCCTGGCTCATCGGGCTCAACTATCGCTCCTGCTGGTGAGTGGGGCCGAGGTCGAAGCTGCCGGTCGTCGAGCTGTTCTGCTGACGGCCCTGCTGGATGCCGCGGCGCAGATTGGTCAGCCGGCCGCGCACATCGTCGGGCGACCGCGAAACCTGCGGACCGGACTGGTGGTTCTGCTCCTGCGCGGTGCCCGGGACGAGGTTCGCTCGCGGGACGCGACGGGGCAGACCCGAGGTGGTGACGCCGCCGGCGGCGGGCTTGCGCACCCGCTCGGCCTGGCGCACCAGTTCGTCGTTGGGCGAGGTGCGCCAGGAGCCACCGTTCGCCGTGGGCGCGCCCGCCGGGGTGCCGGTGTTCGGCGCGGGGGCGCGCTGCGGCATGCGCGGAGCGGAACGCTCGGGCTGCTGCTGCTCGGCCTGCTGACCGCCCTGCCCGTGGAACCAGTTGGTCTCCAGCGTGTCGTACAGCGGCGTACGCCCGTCCCCGGGGTTCGACGCCGGAGGCAGGGCCTCGGGCTGGTGCGGGGCGGGCAGGGACGCGGCCGGCCGTGCCGGGGCGAAGCCCTCGTCCCGGTGGCGCGGGGCCTGCTGCTGCGGCGCCTGGAAGTCCGGGCGGGCGAACTGCGCGGTCTGCGCCGGGTCCTGGGCGTGCGGCTGCGAGCCGTTCTGGTCCGGTCGGGCGAACTGGCCCGTCGAGGACGGGTTCTGGCCGCCGTACACATCAGGACGTACGAACTGGCCGCCGGCACCGGGGCCGGCGGGCGCGTTGAAGTCGGGCCGGGGGAACTCGGCCGTGGAACCCGCACCGCGCGAGGCGTCGTGGTCCTCGTGGCCGCGCGGCGCGTCGGCCGCCGGGCGCTGCTGCGGAGCGGGGGCCTGGTCGCTGCCCCAGCTCGCGCGCTGCGGACGCGGCTCCTCACGCCGTGCGGGGGAGCCGCCCGGCAGCTCGGCGCGCGGACCGCCGGTCGGCGGCAGCTGTCGGCCGCGGTCGCCCGCACCCGGCGCACCCTGGCGGAAGGTGTTCTGCGGGGCCTCGCCCCGGGCGGGAGCCGGAGCGCCCTGCCCGCCACGGCCCGCGCCGAAGGCGCCGCCCTGACGCGAGGGGTCCTGCGGGGAGCCGTTCTGACCGCCCTGGGCCGGGCGGGGGGCACCGTCACGCCCCGACAGCGCGGCACGCGGCCCCGAGGGGGCGCCGACCTGGCCGCGCGGCGCACCGGTGCCGAGACGGCCGCCCGAGGGCGCACCGCCCGCGCCCGGATCGCTCAGGCCGGGACCACCGGCGCCTGGGCCGCCGAGGCCGGGACCGCCGCCGAGGCCCGGACGGCTGCCGCCGGCCGGAGCGCCGGGACGGCCGCCCGCCAGACCGGGAGCGCCGCCGCCGGGGCCCTGCCCCGCGGCGCCCGGACCGCCCGCACCCGGCTTGCCCGGAAGCTTCTTGCCGCCGTGGGCGACATCGACGGGCAGCATGACGAGCGCGGTGGTGCCGCCGGAGTCCGACGGGCGCAGCTGGATACGGATGCCGTGCCGCAGGGACAGGCGGCCGACCACGAACAGACCCATGCGGCGGGAGACCGAGACGTCCACGGTGGGCGGCGACGCCAGCCGCTCGTTGATCGCGGCGAGGTCCTCGGGGGAGAGGCCGATGCCGGTGTCGTGGATCTCGACGAGGACCCGTCCGTCGGGCAGCGCGTGACCGGTGACCCGGACCTTGGTCTGCGGGGAGGAGAACGACGTCGCGTTCTCCAGCAGCTCGGCGAGCAGGTGCACGAGGTCGTTGACGACGCGGCCGGCGACCTCGGTCGCCGGCACGGCCGCCAGCTCGATGCGCTCGTACTGCTCCACCTCGGACGCGGCGGCACGCAGGACGTCGACCAGCGGGACCGGGCGCGTCCACCGGCGGCCCGGCTCCTCGCCGGCGAGGACGAGGAGGTTCTCGCCGTTCCGGCGCATGCGGGTCGCGAGGTGGTCGAGCTTGAACAGCGACGACAGCTGGTCCGGGTCGGCCTCGCGGGACTCCAGCTCGGAGATGAGCGAGAGCTGGCGCTGGATGAGGCCCTGGGAGCGGCGCGAGAGGTTGGTGAACATCGCGTTGACGTTGCCCCGCAGCAAGGCCTGCTCGGCGGCGAGGCGGACCGCCTCGCGGTGCACGTCGTCGAAGGCCGCGGCCACCTGGCCGATCTCGTCCCGGGAGTGGACACCGACGGACTCGACGGAGGTGTCGACGTCCTGCGGGTCGGCCTCCGACAGCTGCTTGACGAGCTCGGGCAGCCGGTCCTGGGCGACTCGGGTGGCGGTGTCCTGCAGGCGGCGCAGCGAGCGGATCATGGACCGCGCCACGACGAACGCGCCGACGAGCGAGACGCCGAGGACGACGAGGATCAGCGCACCGTTGATGATGGCCTCGCGCTGCGACTCCTCGCGCAGCTCGCGGGCCTTGCTCTCCATCTGGCCGAGGAGGGTCGCCTCGATCTGCTTCATCGCGTTGATGCGGACCGAGTAGTCGTCGGTCCAGTCGAGGTGCGACCGCTCGGGCAGGCGGCCGATCTGGCCCTCGGTGTCCAGGACGCGCTTGGCGTACAGCTCCGAGGCCGCGATGGTCGGGTTGCCGTTGTCCAGCGTGGCGGTGAGCTCCTCGGCGTCGCCGCCGGTGGACTCGTAGATCGCCTTGAACGCCTTGAGCTCGGTCTCGCCGTTCTCCACGGCGGCCTTGCCGTACAGGCGGTCGTTCTCGGTGAGACCGGGTGCCTTGGCGTCGTCGCCGCCGGGCAGGGCCGCGGCGATGATCGCGCGCTGGATGGACGCGTACTCCTTGGCGGACGAGAACGCCGCCAGTGCGCGCGTGCGCTTGATCATCTCCGGGTTGCTGGTCGCCTGCGCCATGTCCTGCGACAGGCTCAGCAGGGACTCGATGAGCCGACTGTACGCCTCCACCGTCTGGGAGTTCGGGACGTCACCCTCGTACGCCGTGGCCCGGATCTTGTTCAGGCCGTTGACCTGGACCGCGATCTGGTTCGCGTTGGCGCGGATGCTCTCCAGCGCCTCGTCGTCGTCCGTGTTGGGGATGTCGCGCGTGGCGTCGAGAAACGCCTTCTTGACCAGGTCGGTCTGGTTGCGCGGGCCGGAGACCTTGAAGTCCGTGACGGGGGAGCCGTTGGCGAGCGGGCCGGCGGACAGGTCGCGCTCGGACTGGAGCGCCTGCGCCAGGTCGGTCGCCGCCCGGGTCATCTCCGTGAGCAGCTGCATGTGGTCAAGCTGCTTCATGTCGTCCATGGACTCCTGGATACGGAGTCCGCCCAGCGTGGTCGCCGCGACGACCGGCAGGGTGAGCAGGGAGACCAGACGCGTGCTGATGCGCCAGTTCCGCAGCGCGATGCGCGAGCCGGTGTCCGTGGGCCCCTTCGCCGAGGACGGCGTCTTCCCGCCGTCAGCGGAGGACGCCGAAGCCCCGGAGCGCGAGCCGCGCTCGCCGCTGTCACCGGGCGCGGCCGGTCCCTGGTTGTGGGCGTGCTGGGGCGAGGAGCCGCGGTCGGTCCCGCGCGGCTCCTGATCCGCCGCAGCTTCCCCGCGGCCCTGGCGGGCCGGGGGAGACCCCGAGCCATCCCTCTTGAAACGTCCCTGCACTAGCGTCGCAACCTCTGGACCAGGCGTCCCTCCGCTTGTACGGCGGGACGGTGTCGGCGTCTCGGGGCATCGATCGCGCCCCATGGTGGTCGTGAGTGACCGGCGCTGCTCCCCCTTCCCCGCCGCCACTCGGCGCTGCGTTGCGCCCCTTGCGCGCCGGCCTGAAACCGCGGCGGTGCGTGGAATTCCAGCACAGTGCCGGATCTCCAACAAGGGCCGTGTACCGGCCTGTGACCTGCGTGACACGTTGTAAGCGTTATGTCACAAGCCGTAGAAAGTGTTCGCGTAGAAAAAGGACTTTCCGGTATGAGTCGCTTAGGGGTGGGGGGTGTCCCAGTCGCGATGATCAGGAGCGGAATGGCTCCTTCAGTGGCGGAATGTCCGTTCCCGCAGGGAAGATCCACAGCCCGGATTGCCCGAAATGCCTCTCTCGTCGTGAGCAAACTCACATAGAGATCGACGTCTCCCCCTGGCTTTCGGTGGGAATTGAATGTTTAGCCTGACGCTTTACAAGGACGGTCCGTCCGTCAACTGCGCTTCTCGAAGCGTCCCTACTCCGACAAGGTCTGAAACAGCCGATGAAGACGACGATGATGTTCCGCAACATAGCCAACCCCCGTCGTACGACGCTCGCGCACCTCAAGGACGCGGACGAGCTGGAGACGCCGGAGCAGCCGGAGCACGCGCTCGATCTTCCCACCCAGACGGCCAACCCCCGCCGCACCGTCCTCATGGACGCGCCTGCTTCTCTTTGAGGCTCGGTTCCCCCTGGCCCCGCCGGGGGACCCCCACGGGGCGCCTTGAGACGGCGTCGACGGTCGATCGTGCTCGACTGCTCTCCCCCAGCCACCGCTGGGTGGGGCCCCACGCCCGCAGGGCGTAGGGGGAGTGCCCCCACTCGCAGCCTCCGCGGTTCTCCCTTTCGACACCCGCGCCCCTTCGGCTCTCCCCCTGGCTTCGCCGGGGGGACCCCCACGCCGCGGGGTGAACCCCCGCCCGCGGCGGAAGCCACCGGGTGACTCCCCGCCCGCGGCGGGATGCGCGAGGCAGGCAGCTCCCGCCGCGTTAGCCTGGAGCGTCAGTCTCCGGTTCAGCGAGCGTCAGCGAGTGGGCCGGTCAGCGAGTCACAGTGAGGGGCGGCAGCAACCCGTGCGCATCGCCAGGTTCTCCATCGACGGCAATGTCGCCTTCGGCGCGGTCGAGGAAGGCCCCGACGGCCTCCTCCTCGACATCATCAAGGGCATTCCGTACGCGGACTTCGCACTCTCGGGCACCAAGGTCCCGCTGAGCAAGGTCCGGCTGCTGCCCCCCGTGCTCCCCAACAAGGTCGTGGCCATCGGCCGCAACTACGCGGAGCACGCGGCGGAGCTCGGCAACGAGGTCCCCGAGGCCCCCATCGCCTTCTTCAAGCCCACCACCTCCGTGATCGGCTCCGGCGACGCCATCGAGTACCCCTCGTTCTCGAACGACCTCCACCACGAGGCCGAGCTCGCCGTCGTCATCGGCCGCATGTGCCGCGAAGTCCCGCGCGAACGCGTCAAGGACGTGATCTTCGGCTACACCTGCGCCAACGACGTCACCGCGCGCGACGTCCAGCAGCGCGAGAAGCAGTGGGCCAGGGCCAAGGGCTTCGACACCGCCTGCCCGCTCGGCCCCTGGGTGGAGACCGACCTCGACCCCGCCGACCTGACGATCCAGTGCACGGTCAACGGCGAACAGCGCCAACTGGGGCGTACGAGCGAGATGATCCGGTCCGTCGAGGACCTGATCGTGCACATCACCGAGGCCATGACGCTGCTCCCGGGCGACGTCGTCCTCACGGGCACCCCCGCGGGGGTCGGCCCCCTGAACGTCGGCGACGAGGTCGCCGTCACCATCGAAGGCATCGGCACTCTCACCAACAAGGTGATCAAGCGTGGCTAACGCGAACGTCCGAGTACGTTTCTGTCCGTCCCCGACCGGCAACCCCCATGTGGGCCTGGTCCGCACCGCCCTGTTCAACTGGGCCTACGCCCGGCACACCGGCGGCACCATGGTCTTCCGCATCGAGGACACCGACGCGGCCCGCGACTCCGAGGAGTCGTACCACCAGCTGCTCGACTCGCTGCGCTGGCTCGGGCTCGACTGGGACGAGGGCCCTGAAGTGGGCGGCCCCCACGGCCCCTACCGCCAGTCCCAGCGGATGGACATCTACCGGGATGTCGCCGACAAGCTGATCGCCGGCGGGTACGCGTACCACTGCTACTGCACCGCGCTGGAGCTGGAGGCGCGTCGCGACGCCGCCCGCGCCGCCGGCCGCCCCTCCGGTTACGACGGCAAGTGCCGCACGCTGACCGCCGAGCAGCGGGCCGCGTACGACGCCGAGGGCCGCGAGTCCATCGTGCGCTTCAAGATGCCCGACGAGCCGATCACCTTCACCGACCTGGTGCGCGGCGAGCTGACGTTCACGCCGGACAACGTCCCGGACTACGGCATCGTCCGCGCCAACGGCGCCCCGCTCTACACGCTCGTCAACCCGGTCGACGACGCGCTGATGGAGATCACCCACGTACTGCGCGGCGAGGACCTGCTCTCCTCCACGCCCCGCCAGATCGCGCTCTACAAGGCCCTGATCGAGCTGGGCGTCGCCAAGGGGATCCCCTCCTTCGGCCACCTGCCGTACGTCATGGGCGAGGGCAACAAGAAGCTGTCCAAGCGCGACCCGCAGGCATCGCTCAACCTCTACCGCGAGCGCGGCTTCCTCCCCGAGGGCCTGCTCAACTACCTGTCCCTGCTCGGCTGGTCGTTCTCGGCCGATCAGGACATCTTCACCATCCCGGAGATGGTCGCGAAGTTCGACCTCGCGGACGTCAACGCCAACCCCGCGCGTTTCGACCTGAAGAAGGCCGAGGCGATCAACGCCGACCACATCCGCATGCTGGACGTGAAGACGTTCACCGAGGCGTGCGAGCCGTGGCTGAAGGCCCCGCACGCCAACTGGGCGCCCGAGGACTTCGACCGGGCCGCCTGGGAGGCGATCGCCCCGCACGCGCAGACCCGGCTCACGGTCCTCTCGGACATCACGGCCAACGTCGACTTCCTGTTCCTGAAGGAGCCGGTGGAGGACGAGGCGTCGTGGACCAAGGCGATGAAGGGCGAGCCGGTCGCGCTGCTGACCACCGCCCGCGAGAAGCTCGAGACCGCCGACTGGTCGAGCCCCGAGTCCCTCAAGGAGGCCGTCCTGGCCGCCGGTGAGGCCCACGGCCTCAAGCTCGGCAAGGCCCAGGCCCCGGTCCGCGTCGCGGTCACCGGCCGCACGGTGGGCCTGCCGCTGTTCGAGTCCCTGGAGATCCTGGGCAAGGAGCGGACCCTGGCCCGCATCGACGCGGCGCTGGCGAAGCTCGCGGCGTAAGCACGGTGCCCGAAGGGGCGGTGGCCGAAGAGGCCGCCGCCCCTTCGGCGTTGTCGGAGCGCGGGACTAGTGTTCGGGGCGATCCCGATCGTCTCGGCTCCCTGGGGGACCAGCATGCCCATGCCCGCGCCCGACTTCTCCTGGCACTTCACGCCGGGCAACCGCTTCCAGGAGGAGAACGGGGTCGCCGGCACGATGTCGGTCACCGAGGCGGGGGAGCTGTGGCTGCCCACCGGCCGTGTCGTGGCCTGCGACCCGTTCATCTCCCTCGGGCACGGCGAGGTCGAGCCGTTCACGGCCGAGGTCGCTCCCGGCCGGTACCGGGTGGAGTGCGCCGTGGCCACCCTCACGCGACCCGACGAGGAGCCCTCCGACACCCCGCACCAGCGGATCGCCGCCGCGCGCCTGGTGATCGAGGACACGCCCCCGGCCTCCTGGGAGATCGGCCTCCAAGCCGGCCAGGACCTCTCGGAGCTCTCCGAGGACGAGTTCTTCGGCTACGGCGTCGACGCCGGAACCGGCTGCTTCTACGACGCCTCGTGCGACGAGTCGTTCCCCGAGTGCGAGGGCGACGAGGGCCCGCTGTGGGACGCCTTCGACGGGGAGGACGCCCACCTGGGCCCGCACACGATCGTGGCCCCGGACACCGGCCACAACCTGGTCGCCTTCAGCTCCGGCTGGGGCGACGGCGCGTACCCGACCTGGGTCGGCCGCGACGCCTCGGGCGGGATCGTCTGCTTCGTGACGGACTTCTTCGTGGTCCCGCCCGAGGCCCTGGCCTGAGCCCCGGCCCCGAACCCCTGCCCGGGCGGGCTCGTGGCGGTACGGTCGGATCATGCCGATCCGCGCCGTCCTCCGGGCCATCGACACGGCGTTCATCGGGGGATGACCCCCGAACCCCCAGCCGGGCGGGCTCGTGGCGGTACGGTCGGATCATGCCGATCCGCGCCGTCCTCTGGGACATCGACGACACGATCTTCGACTACGCGAGCGCCGACCGCGCCGGCATGCGCGAGCACCTGCGGAACGAGGGCCTGCCCGGCGGATACGACTCCGTCGAGCAGGCCCTCGTCGCATGGCGGGAGATCACCGAGATCCAGTGGGCCCGCTTCGCCGCCGGGGAGACCACGTTCACGGGGCAGCGCCGTGACAGGGTCCGGCAGTTCCTCGGCGCGCCGGGGATGAGCGACGACGAGGCCGATGCCTGGTTCGGCCGGCACGTCGAGCACTACGAGGCCGCCTGGGAGCTGTTCCCCGACGCCGTCCCCGTGCTCGATCTGCTCGCCCGTGACTACCGTCACGCCGTCCTGTCGAACTCCAGCATCCACAACCAGGACCGCAAGCTGCGCATCCTCGGTGTGCGGGACCGCTTCGAGGCCGTCGTGTGCGCGGTGGAGCTCGGCGTCTCCAAACCCGACGCCGCTGCCTTCCTCGGAGCCTGCGAGGTCATCGGCCTCGCCCCGCACGAGGTCGCGTACGTCGGTGACCAGCCGGACATCGACGCCCGAGGCGCCGTCGAGGCGGGACTCACCGGGATCTGGCTCGACCGCGGGGGCCTGGGCGGCAGACCGGAGCTCACCCGGATCACCGGTCTCGACCAGCTGCCCGCGCTGCTGAGCGGCGATACCCGTTTTGGAGCGCCGTCCACCTTCGGGTAATGTTCTTCCTGCGCCAAGGGGAGCGGGCCGAAAGGGCCGGAACCGGAAGCGCAAACCCGAACAATATCCCCACCGGGGGTTGCGTTTTGGTGGCCTATGGTGTAATTGGCAGCACGACTGATTCTGGTTCAGTTAGTCTAGGTTCGAGTCCTGGTAGGCCAGCTCGCAGAGCTCATCTGCAAAGCCCCCGTTGTGTAGCGGCCTAGCACGCTGCCCTCTCAAGGCAGTAGCGCCGGTTCGAATCCGGTCGGGGGTACAGATCCTTCCCGCGTGATCACCAGGGTCGCACCCGGTGTATGACGATGCAGGATCGCTAGGGCCCCCGTTGTGTAGCGGCCTAGCACGCCGCCCTCTCAAGGCGGTAGCGCCGGTTCGAATCCGGTCGGGGGTACTGGTCTAAACCACCATGGGCTATGGTGTAATTGGCAGCACGAGTGATTCTGGTTCATTTAGTCTAGGTTCGAGTCCTGGTAGCCCAGCGGATCCAGCTGATGGATCGCGATCTTGCCCCCGTTGTGTAGCGGCCTAGCACGCCGCCCTCTCAAGGCGGTAGCGCCGGTTCGAATCCGGTCGGGGGTACAGAGACCGAAGGGGTCCTCCACGCAAGTGGAGGGCCCTTTCGGCATTCCTCGCGACGGCCCCATCTGCCGTGCGCACGGCCCGAGTTCGGCGACGCCGGGTGGTCCCGGAGGGCGTAGGGGGCCGTCCACGGCGAAGCCTCCGTCGCCCGCGGCGCCGGAGGCTTCGCGCAGGGGCTCATACGGTCAGGGGCACCGCGTGGATCTCGTCGGCGGGGTGGCCCGTGCGCTCGTGTATGCGCTGCACGGCGTCCGCCGACGGGCCCTCGGACAGGCAGTAGACGGTGCCCGACTCCGGGTCCGCCCAGGCCTGCTTGAAGTGCACGCCCTCCTCGCCCTCGATCGCGAGGTCCGCACGGTGCGCCTCCCTGAGCTGGTCGCTCGTGATGCCCTTCATTCCGTGGTGTACATCCATGAACTCGGCCATGGTCCTGCACCTCCGTCGCTCGGCAGGTATCTCCATGCTGCACCCGGCAGGCACCGGAAACACCTCCGGCCGGCCCCTGCGGCGTTGGAGGGGCCGGCCGGCCGATGCGACGCTGTCGTGCGGAGGGTCAGCCGGAGCGGCGCAGCGCCTCGCTCAGGCGCGCGGCGGCGTCGATGACGGCCTGGGCGTGCATACGCCCGGGATGGCGAGTCAGGCGCTCGACCGGTCCGGAGACCGAGACGGCGGCCACCACCCGGTTCGACGGGCCCCGCACGGGAGCGGAGACCGAGGCCACGCCCGGCTCGCGCTCGCCGATCGACTGGGCCCAGCCCCGGCGCCGTACGCCCGAGAGGGCCGTCGCCGTGAAGCGGGCGCCCTGAAGCCCGCGGTGCAGGCGCTCGGGCTCCTCCCAGGCCATGAGGATCTGCGCCGAGGAGCCGGCCTTCATCGTGAGCGTGGAGCCGACGGGCACCGTGTCCCGCAGTCCGGACAGCCGCTCGGCCGCCGCCACGCAGATGCGCATGTCTCCCTGCCGGCGGTAGAGCTGGGCGCTCTCGCCGGTCACGTCGCGCAGATGTGTGAGCACAGGTCCGGCTGTGGCCAGCAGCCGGTCCTCGCCGGCCGCGGCGGCGAGCTCCGCCAGCCGCGGTCCGAGGATGAACCGGCCCTGCATGTCCCTCGCCACCATACGGTGGTGTTCCAGTGCCACGGCCAGGCGATGGGCCGTGGGTCGTGCGAGTCCCGTGGCCGCGACCAGACCCGCGAGGGTGGCCGGACCGGACTCCAGGGCGCTCAAGACAAGGGCCGCCTTGTCGAGAACACCGACGCCGCTAGAGTTGTCCATGCAACGATACTCGCGTCTCACTCTGTGAAACGCAAGTTCAATTTTCGAGGGATCTTGCGACGCTGTAGGTGCGGCCCGCGGACCAACGGGCAGTGCACAAGATCCTTAGTTGCGTCGGCGGCGCAGCCGGCCGGAGGGAAAGCGATGGGTAGGACACTCGCAGAGAAGGTCTGGGACGACCATGTCGTCCGGCGCGCCGAGGGCGAGCCCGACCTCCTCTTCATCGATCTGCACCTGCTGCACGAGGTGACCAGTCCGCAGGCCTTCGACGGTCTGCGCAAGAACGGTCGCCCGGTGCGGCGCCTCGACCTCACCATCGCCACCGAGGACCACAACACCCCGACCATCGACATCGACAAGCCGATCGCCGACCCGGTCTCCCGCGCACAGCTGGAGACCCTGCGCAGGAACTGCGCCGAGTTCGGTGTCCGGCTGCACCCGCTGGGCGATGTCGAGCAGGGCGTCGTGCACGTCGTGGGGCCCCAGCTGGGCCTGACCCAGCCCGGCACCACGGTCGTCTGCGGCGACTCGCACACCTCCACCCACGGCGCCTTCGGCGCGCTGGCCTTCGGTATCGGCACCTCCCAGGTGGAGCACGTGCTGGCCACCCAGACGCTGCCGATGGCCCGTCCCAAGACCATGGCCATCACGGTCGAGGGCGACCTGCCGGACGGCGTCACCGCCAAGGACCTGATCCTGGCCATCATCGCCAGGATCGGCACCGGCGGCGGCCAGGGCTATGTCATCGAGTACCGCGGCTCCGCCATCGAGAAGCTCTCGATGGAGGCCCGGATGACCATCTGCAACATGTCGATCGAGGCCGGTGCCCGGGCAGGCATGATCGCCCCGGACCGGACCACGTTCGACTACCTGAAGGGCCGCGACCACGCTCCCCAGGGCGAGGACTGGGACGCCGCGGTCGCGTACTGGGAGACGCTGCGCACGGACGACGACGCCGTCTTCGACGCCGAGGTGTTCATCGACGCCGCCGAACTGGCCCCGTTCGTCACCTGGGGCACCAACCCCGGCCAGGGCGCGCCCCTGTCGGCGAACGTCCCCGACCCGGCTTCGTACGAGGACGCTTCGGAGCGCCTGGCGGCCGAAAAGGCCCTGGAGTACATGGGGTTGACCGCCGGGCAGCCGCTGCGCGACATCAAGGTCGACACCGTCTTCGTAGGCTCGTGCACCAACGGCCGTATCGAGGACCTGCGCTCGGCCGCCGGGATCCTGGACGGGCGCAAAGTCGCCGACGGCGTACGGATGCTGGTCGTCCCGGGCTCCGTCCGGGTCGCCCTGCAGGCGGTCGAGGAGGGCCTGGACAAGGTCTTCACCGCCGCGGGTGCCGAATGGCGGCACGCGGGCTGCTCCATGTGTCTGGGCATGAACCCCGACCAGCTGGCCCCCGGCGAGCGTTCCGCGTCCACCTCCAACCGCAACTTCGAGGGCAGGCAGGGCAAGGGCGGCCGTACGCACCTGGTCTCGCCGCAGGTCGCCGCCGCCACCGCGGTGCTCGGCCGTCTGGCCTCGCCGGCCGACCTGTCCGGCGCCGATCTCTCCACGCCCGCGGGGGTCTGAGGAACCATGGAAGCTTTCACCACGCACACCGGCCGGGCCGTTCCGCTGCGCCGCAGCAACGTCGACACCGACCAGATCATCCCCGCGCACTGGCTGAAGCGGGTCACCCGCGACGGGTTCGAGGACGGGCTGTTCGAGGCCTGGCGCAAGGACCCCGAGTTCGTGCTCAACCGGCCCGAGCGCCAGGGCGCCTCGGTGCTCGTCGCCGGCCCCGACTTCGGCACCGGCTCCTCGCGCGAGCACGCCGTGTGGGCCCTGCAGAACTACGGATTCAAGACCGTCATCTCGTCCCGGTTCGCCGACATCTTCCGCGGCAACTCCCTCAAGAGCGGCCTGCTGACCGTCGTTCTCGACCAGGAGACCGTGGAGGCGCTCTGGCAGCTGACCGAGGCGGACCCGACCGTGGAGATCACGGTGGACCTGGAGCAGCGAAAGGTCCTCGCCCCGGGAATCTCCGCCGACTTCGAGCTCGACGAGAACGCCCGCTGGCGACTGCTGAACGGCCTCGACGACATCAGCCTCACCCTTCAGAACGAAGCGGACATCGCGGCGTACGAGGCGGCCCGACCGTCGTTCAAACCCCGTACGACGCACGCCTGAGCAGCGCTTTTCCCGTACTGCGCCCTCCACCCGCGGGTGGAGGGCGCAGCCGCATGTTGAGACCCTGTCGGGCGACAACTCGCCCCAGATGGCACAATCGGTGCATGGAACGTGACAGCCAACTCGAGCTCTACGAGGCGGTCGCGGCCCGATTGAAGGAAGCGCACACAAGAGTGCGCGCACTGCAAGTCCCGGAGGGCGTAAGGATGGCGCTGTCCCGGAAGCTGCTGGTCGTCACGGCAGCGGCGAAGCACGATCTCCCGGACGCGGCAAGGCGTCTGGACCGGTTGATGAAGGACCTCGACGAGGGCCGATTCCCTGAAGGTGACTGACCTCAGAACTCCGCGGAGGTCGACTTCGTTGCGGCACTAGGGTGATTAGCCCGTTTCGTGTTTGATTTGCGGTATATATCTGCCTAACGTGCGAAAAAGCCTGGACGCAATCGTTCCGGCCAAATGTCTCCGAAGGGGAAGACGTGAACAAGGCGCAGCTCGTAGAAGCGATTGCCGACAAGCTCGGCGGCCGTCAGCAGGCCGCTGACGCTGTCGACGCGGTGCTTGACGCGATCGTCCGCGCGACAGTCGCCGGAGACCGGGTGTCGGTCACCGGCTTCGGTTCGTTCGAGAAGGTCGACCGTCCCGCCCGTTACGCGCGCAACCCGCAGACGGGTGAGCGCGTGCGGGTCAAGAAGACGTCCGTTCCGCGATTCCGTGCGGGCCAGGGCTTCAAGGACCTGGTCAGCGGCACGAAGAAGCTCCCCAAGGGAGGCGAGGTCTCGGTCAAGAAGGCCCCCAAGGGCAGTCTTTCCGGTGGGGCTCCGACCCGTACGACCGCCAAGGCCGCGGCCAAGAAGGCCGCCGCCAAGAAGGCCACGGCGAAGAAGACCACCGCCAAGAAGGCGGCCCCGGCCAAGAAGGCCACGGCGAAGAAGACCACTGCCAAGAAGGCGGCCCCCGCGAAGACCGCCGCGGCCGCCAAGAAGGCGGCACCGGCGAAGGCCGCGGCCAAGAAGGCGACGGCGAAGAAGACCGCTCCCGCCAAGAAGGCCACCGCGAAGAAGGCGCCCGCCAAGAAGGCGACGGCGCGCAAGACCACCGCCAAGAAGACCACCGCCCGCAAGAAGTAGGCGGACGCAAGCGGTACAAGGTCACAGGGCCACTCACGCGCCGGGCCGGTCTCCCCCTGGGGAGACCGGCCCGCGGCGTGTGCGCCCGGCGTCAGAACGTCTGCAGCGTCACCAGGGTGATCCGGCGCGCCTCGCCCTCGCCCTCGGTCTCGATCCGCACCCGCTGACCGGGACGCAGCAGCCGCAGACCGCCCGCGTCGAAGGCGGCGGCGTCGAATTGCACCGGGGTGCCGTCGTCGAGCAGCACACTCCCGCTGCGGGTCTCGGGGTCGTACGTGTACGAGGTCGCCTGCATGCGCCCAGCCTACGGGGCCGACAGTCGCGCGGCGGACAGGGTCCGGCGGCCGCTAGAGGCCGTCCGGCGCGGGTGCGCCCGCCGTGAGCCGCCGGCTGGTCCGCGGGCCGACCCCGAGCGCCAGCGCGACCGACAGATCGGCTGCCGTGTCCACGTCCCGGCGCACGGAATCGACACCGCCGACCAGGATTTCCGTGGCGCCCGATGCCAAATGCCGACGGCGTGAAGGGCCCCCGAAAGCCGGGCGCAATTCCACTCCCGGCAGCGCGCTCAGCAATGTCGTGCCGATTCCCGCGGCATCCGCCAGAAATGCCCGGGTAAATACCGAAGCCGCGGCCAGTACCCGAGTCAATTCACGCGGCCGCAATGCCGGCAGATCGGCGTTGAGCGCGGCGACCGGCGCCGCCGGGCGCCGGGCGCGCACCGACTGCGCGCCGTGCGCCAGCGCCGCGTTCAGGCCCGCCGCGGGCGCGTCCGGCACGATCCGCGCCCCGAGCGCCGTCAGCGCCGCCCCGGCCGCCGGGTCGTCCGTGACGACCACCACATCGCGCACTGCCGGACAGGCCAGCGCCGCGGCCACGGTGTCCTGGGCGAAGGCGAGCGCGAGGCGCGGCCGCAGCGCGTCGTCCGCGGCGTCGCCCAGCCTGCTCTTGGCGAGCGCAAGGGGCTTCAGCGGGACGATCAAGGACCACAGGAAGGTCGGCTTCGTGTCCGTGGCGGGCTCTCCGTCCGTGCGCGTGGGGGCCTCATTGTCGCCCGGGACGGCGCAGGGCCCGAGGGCCGGGGTGTGGTGGCGGGGCGTACCGTGTCCTCGACAGACCAGGGGCGTGGGGCGACACTTGACCCCCAGCAGCCAGGCAATAGCCCGGTCGTAGAGGAAGGTGTCCGAGTGTCCCGCCGTAGAATCGGCTTCTGGTACCGCCTGGCGGCGGTCATCGCCAAGCCGCCGCTGTTGCTTCTGTTCAAGCGGGACTGGCGGGGAATGGAACACATTCCGGACGAGGGCGGATTCATCACCGCCATCAATCACAACTCGTACCTCGACATGTTCTCCTACGGGCACTTCCAGTACAACACCGGACGAGTGCCGCGCTTCCTGGCCAAGGCCGCCCTCTTCAAGGCGCCCGGTGTCGGACTGATGCTGCGCGGCACGGGCCAGATTCCCGTCTTCCGCGAGTCCTCGAACGCGGTCGGCGCCTTCCGCGCCGCCGTCGACGCCGTGGAGCGCGGCGAATGCGTGGCCTTCTACCCCGAGGGCACCCTCACCCGCGACCCCGGCCAGTGGCCGATGACCGCGAAGACCGGAGTGGCCCGCGCCGCCCTGCAGACCAAGGCGCCGGTCATCCCGATCGCCCAGTGGGGCGCCAACTTGGCGATGCCGCCGTACGCCAAGGAGAAGAAGGTCCGCTTCTTCCCCCGCAAGACGCTCCGGGTTCTGGCCGGCCCGCCCGTCGACCTCACGCGCTTCTACGGCCAGGACCCCACGCCCGAGGTGCTCAAGGCCGCGACCGAGGAGATCATGGCCGCGATCACCGCGCTGCTGGAGGAGATCCGCGGCGAGAAGGCGCCCGAGAAACCGTACGATCTGCGCGAAGTGCGTGCCGAGCAGCGCCGCAAGGCCGCCGGGGAGGAAGTGAAGTGACACAGCCCGTCAAGGCAGCCGTCTTCGGAACGGGCTCGTGGGGCACCGCGTTCGGCATGGTCCTCGCCGACGCGGGCTGCGACGTCACCCTCTGGGGCCGCCGTGCCGAACTCGCCGACGCCATCAACACCACCCGTACCAACCCGGACTACCTGCCGGGCATCGAGCTCCCGCAGAACCTGCGGGCCACCACCGACGCGGCCGAGGCCCTTCAGGGCGCCGACTTCACCGTCCTCGCCGTCCCCTCCCAGACGCTGCGCGGCAATCTCGCCGCCTGGGCCCCGAAACTGGCCCCGGACACCGTCCTCGTCTCGCTGATGAAGGGCGTCGAACTGGGCACCGCGAAGCGGATGAGCGAGGTCATCGAGGAGGTGGCCGAGGTGCCCGCCGACCGCGTCGCCGTGGTCACCGGCCCCAATCTGGCCAAGGAGATCGCCTGCCGCATGCCGGCCGCCGCCGTGGTCGCCTGCCGCGACGAGGCCGTGGCCCGGCGGCTGCAGTCCGCCTGCCACACCCCGTACTTCCGCCCGTACACCAACACCGACGTCGTCGGCTGCGAACTGGGCGGCGCTGTGAAGAACGTCATCGGGCTCGCCGTCGGCATCGCCGACGGCATGGGACTCGGGGACAACGCCAAGGGATCGCTCATCACCCGCGGGCTCGCCGAGACCACGCGCCTCGGCCTCGCCATGGGCGCCGACCCGCTCACCTTCTCGGGACTCGCCGGCCTCGGCGACCTCGTCGCCACCTGCTCCTCGCCCCTGTCGCGGAACCACACCTTCGGCACCAACCTCGGCCGCGGTATGACGCTCCAGGAGACCATCGCCGTCACCAAGCAGACCGCGGAAGGAGTCAAGTCCTGCGAGTCGGTGCTCGATCTGGCGCGCCGGCACGATGTCGACATGCCCATCACGGAGACGGTCGTCGACATCGTCCACGAGGGGAAGCCGCCGGTCGTCGCGCTCAAGGAGCTGATGTCCCGCGCCGCCAAGTCCGAGCGGCGCTGACGGGTCAGGAACCAGCGGGTAGTCTCATCGCGATATGAGCACCGAGAACCTCCCCCAGAGCCCCGAGCAGCAGCTCCGCAAGCCGCGCGTAGCCGTCGTCTTCGGCGGCCGCAGCTCCGAACACGGGATCTCCGTGGTCACCGCGGGCGCGGTGCTGCGGGCCATCGACCGCACCAAGTACGACGTGCTGCCGATCGGCATCACCAGCGACGGCCGGTGGGCTCTGACCGCCGACGAGCCGGAGCGGATGGCGATCACCGAGCGCCGCACGCCCAGTGTCGAGGAACTGGCCGAGTCCGACGAGGGCGGCGTGGTGCTCTCCGTCGACCCCGGCAGCCGCGAGGTCGTCTACAGCGAGCCCGGCTCCGTGCCCAAGGCGCTCGGCGAGGTCGACGTCGTCTTCCCGATGCTGCACGGCCCGTACGGCGAGGACGGCACGCTCCAGGGTCTGCTGGAGCTCTCCGGCGTCCCGTACGTCGGCTCGGGCGTGCTCGCCTCGGCCGTCGGCCAGGACAAGGAGTACATGAAGCGGGTCTTCCTCTCCTTCGGCCTGCCCGTCGGCCCCTACGAGGTGATCCGCCCGCGCGAGTGGGCGGCCGACCCGGCCGCCGCCCGCAAGAAGATCGTTGACTTCGCCGGCGAGCACGGCTGGCCGCTGTTCATCAAGCCCGCACGCGGCGGCTCCTCGATGGGCATCACCAAGGTCGACGGCCTCGCCGGACTCGACGACGCGATCGCCGAGGCGCAGCGCCACGATCCCAAGATCCTGGTGGAGTCGCTGCTGCGCGGGCGTGAGATCGAGTGCGGCGTGCTCGAGTTCGAGGACGGCCCGCGCGCCAGCGTGCCCGCCGAGATCCCGCCCGTCTCCTCGCACGACTTCTACGACTTCGAGGCCAAGTACATCGACTCGGCGCCCGGTCTGGTGCCCGCGCCGCTGACCGAGGAGCAGACGGCCGAGGTGCAGCGGCTCGCGGTCGAGGCGTTCGACGCCGCCTCCTGCGAGGGCCTCGTGCGCGCGGACTTCTTCCTCACGGAGGACGGCGAGTTCGTCATCAACGAGATCAACACCATGCCGGGCTTCACACCCATCTCCATGTACCCGCGGATGTGGCAGGAGAGCGGCGTGTCCTACACCGAGCTGGTGGACCGCCTCATCCAGGCGGCATTGAACCGCTCCACCGGACTGCGGTAGTCCGCAGCCGGATCACAGCGTGGCCGGGACCGTCTTCGCGACGGGCCCGGCCAGATCCGTGAGCGGGCTCGCGTCGTGCAGGTACTGCTTGCCGAGGGTGACCTCGACGTAGGTTCTGCGGTACGTCGTGGTGAAGCGCGGACCGTCGTCGCGCTCCTCCAGCAGCCAGTTGACGCCGTTCACCTCGACCCCCTGCGCCTGCGGATCGGACATCCTCTCCGGCCGGGGCACACCGCAGCGCAGTACGATCGCGGCATCGCCCCAGCCGGCGGTGAGTTCGGACGCGGGCTCGGGATCCTCACGTTCCTGTCCCGCGACCGACCGCGGCAGTGCTCGGTCGAGCGCACGGCACAGGGCGGCTTCCTGGGCCGGGGGGCTGGGAACCGCCGCCGACGCCGATGCGTCGCTGGAGGAGCAGCCCGCGGCGGCCACCAGGAGCGCGGCGGCGGACAGGACAAGGGGCCGGCGGTCGAAAGACGTCACCGGCCAAGGGTAGACGGGGGCTAGAGGTGGACGACCGGGCAGGTGAGGGTGCGGGTGATGCCGTCGACTTGCTGGACCTTGGCGACCACCATGCGACCCAGTTCGTCGACCGTGTCGGCCTGGGCGCGCACAATGACGTCGTAGGGGCCGGTCACATCCTCGGCCTGGATCACGCCGTTGATCTTGCCGATGGTCTCGGCGACCGTCGACGCCTTGCCCACCTCGGTCTGAATGAGGATGTACGCCTGTACCACGGAACCTCCAGGGCGGCAGCAGGATCATGCCCCCTACCGTCGGTGGGGAGATCCCAAGGAGAAGGGTCGCCACGGTATCGCGTCGTCGCGGGCCACGGGGAGACCCGCGCGGCCGACGGCGCCCGCAGCGTGGCGTACACAGAACAGAAGTTGACGTATCTCTTGACGGTACCGACGGCCGTGACGGCCCGCGACCGCAGTGCGCGGTCCTCCGGAGCGGCCGCCGACACGTCGAACACATCGGATATATCGGACACATCGACAATGCGGAGAGGTGAACCTCGGTGAAGGGCACTGTGGGCGAGTTGGGGGAGTTCGGGCTCATCAGGGAGCTCACCTCCCGGCTCACCTCCACCCCCGCGGTGCGGCTGGGACCCGGCGACGACGCCGCGGTCGTGGCCGCACCCGACCGGCGGGTCGTGGCGAGCACGGACCTGCTGCTGGAGGGCCGGCACTTCCGCCGCGACTGGTCGACGGCGTACGACGTCGGGCGCAAGGCCGCCGCCCAGAATCTGGCCGACATCGCGGCCATGGGCGCGGTCCCGACCGCCCTTCTCCTCGGGCTCGTCGTCCCCGCCGAGCTCCCCGTCACCTGGGCCACCGAGCTCATGGACGGCATCCGGGACGAGTGCCAGGTCGCCGGGGCGGCCGTCGTCGGGGGCGACGTCGTACGCGGCGACGTGATCACCGTCGCGATCACTGCGCTCGGCGACCTGCGCAACCACGAGCCGGTGACCCGCGCGGGCGCCCAGCCCGGCGACGTCGTCGCCTACACCGGCTGGCTCGGCTGGTCCGCGGCCGGGCACGCGGTGCTCTCACGCGGCTTCCGCTCGCCGCGCGCCTTCGTCGAGGCGCACCGGCGGCCCGAGCCGCCGTACCACGCGGGCCCCGCGGCCGCCGGGCTCGGCGCCACCGCCATGTGCGACGTCAGCGACGGACTCGTCGCCGACCTCGGGCACATCGCCGAGGCCAGCAAGGTCCGCATCGACCTGCGCTCCGGGCTGATCGACATCCCCTCGCAGATGAACGACATCGGCCAGGCCGTCGGTGTCGACCCGCTCCAGTGGGTGCTGACCGGGGGAGAGGACCACGCGATCGTCGCGACGTTCCCGCCGGACGCCAAGCTGCCCGCCCGCTGGAAGGTGATCGGGGAGGTGCTCAACCCGTCGGCGCTGCCCCAGGTGACCGTCGACGGCGCACCGTGGACCAGCAAGGGCGGCTGGGACCACTTCGGGGACATCGAGGACGGCAGGCAGCCCGACGCCCCGTAGCTCAGGTTCTGCGGCTCCGGATTCCCCGGTGGAGGCGGGCGCCTGCCGGTTTCGGACGCCCAGTAGATTCGGGGGCATGTCTCAGCCCCCTCGCGTGCTCACCGTCGCCGGGTCCGACTCCGGCGGCGGTGCCGGCATACAGGCCGACCTCAAGACCATGCTCGCGCTCGGCGTCCACGGCATGAGCGTGCTGACCGCCGTCACCGCCCAGAACTCCACCGGGGTGCAGGGCGCGTGGGAGCTGCCCGTGGAGGCGGTACGGGCCCAGTACCGCAGCGTCGTCGACGACATCGGCGTGCAGGCCGTGAAGACCGGCATGCTGGCCTCCGCCGAACTCGTCGAGACCGTCGCCGAGCTGCTCGCCGCCACCGACGCCCCCGTGGTCGTCGATCCCGTCGGTGTCTCCAAGCACGGGGACCCGCTGCTGGCGGCCTCCGCGCTCGACTCCGTACGCACCAAGCTGCTGCCCACGGCCACCGTGGCCACCCCGAACCTCGACGAGGTCGCCCAGCTCACCGGCATCGAGGTGCACGACGAGCCGGGCATGCGCCGGGCCGCCGACGCCGTCCTCGGATTCGGACCGCGCTGGGCGCTGATCAAGGGCGGGCATCTCGCCGGGGACGCCGTCGACCTGCTCACCGACGGAAGCGAGGAGCACTGGCTGCGCGCCGATCGCCTCGACAACCGGCACACGCACGGCACCGGCTGCACGCTGGCGTCGGCGGTCGCGTCGGGGCTGGCCAGGGGAATGGCCGTGCCGGAGGCCGTACGGGCGGCCAAGGAGTACGTCACCGGGGCGATCGCGGCCGGCTTCGCGCTGGGCGCGGGCATCGGCCCGGTCGACCACGGCTGGCGATTCCGCTAGCGGGAAAGGCGAAAAGCCGGTCCACCGAGGTGGACCGGCTTTCAAGGCAACCGCAGGGGCTGCGCTACGACGAAACGTCGCGGTTAGCGCGAGACCTTGCCGGCCTTGATGCACGAGGTGCAGACGTTGAGCCGCTTCGGCGTCCGACCGACCACGGCACGCACGCGCTGGATGTTCGGGTTCCAGCGACGGGACGTACGGCGGTGCGAGTGCGAAATGTTGTTGCCGAAGCCCGGCCCCTTGCCGCAGACGTCGCAGTTGGCAGCCACGGGTCACTCCAAAGACTTCAGATGCACTTACAGTGAAATCCGGCGTGCCGGAATCAGAATCTGAAGTGGCTTGCCGGGGAAATGGCCCGATTCTCATCGGGCAACCGGAGCAGCATACAACGGCTGCGTCCGAGATACGAAACTACCATGGCTTCCTCCGCACCCGCCCCCGTGCCTGGTGGGGCCCGGGGTCTACGCTGCGAGGCACCCCGCCGCCCACGGCCCCGCACGGCCGACCGAGGAGGACACCAGGTGCCGCAGACGATGGACGCCGAAGCGGTACGCGCCTGGTGCTCGCTGACGCTGGAGGCCCTCGGCCGGGAGCGCGAGGAGATCGACGCGATCAACGTCTACCCGGTCGCGGACGGGGACACCGGCACAAACCTCTATCTGACCGCGGAATCCGCCGCCCAGGCCGTCGAAGCCGTCTTCGCCGCCCACGAGACCGGGCGGTCGGCGCCCTCGCTCGCCGATGTGATGCACGCGATGGCCCACGGCGCGCTGATAGGCGCCCGGGGCAACTCCGGGACGATCCTCGCCCAGCTTCTGCGGGGCATGGCCGAGCGCATCGGTGCCGGAGGCCACCTCCCCGGAGCGCTGCGGCGGGCCGCCGAGATGGCCCGCGAGGCCGTCGCCCACCCCGTCGAGGGCACCATCCTCACCGTGGCCGCGGCCGCCGCCGACGCCGCGGAGGCCGCCCCGACCGACGCGCTCCACGCGGCCTACGCCGGTGCGCGGGCCGCCCTCGACGACACCCCCCGCCAACTGGCGGTCCTGGACCGGGCCGGCGTCGTCGACGCGGGCGGGCGGGGTCTGATCGCGGTACTCGGCGCACTGGTGGAGGCCGTCTGCGGCGAGGCGCCTGCTCCCCCGGGGCACTCCTCGGCCCGGCCGGCACTCCGGGCCCGCGCCGCCGAGCCGTGCGACGACGGCGGGCCCGCCTTCGAGGTGATCTACCTGCTGGAGGCGGGCGACGAGGCCGTCGCCCGGCTGCGCACCCGGCTCGACGGGCTCGGCGACTCGCTCGTCGTCGTCGGCGGCGACGGCCTGTGGAACGTCCATGTGCACGTGGACGATGCGGGCGCCGCCGTCGAGGCGGGCGTCGAGGCCGGGCGGCCGTACCGGATCCGCATCACCCACTTCGGCGCGGAGGCCGCCGAAGCCGCCGGGGCTGCCGAGCAGGCCGAGGCGCGGCGCGAGCGGGTGCAGCGGGCGGTCGTCGCGGTCGTCCCCGGCGACGGCCTCGTCGACCTGTGCGGCCAGGCGGGCGCCACGACCGTGCCCCTGCGGCCGGGGGAACCGCCCGCCAGCGGCGAACTGGTCGACGCGATCCGCCGGGCGCACGCCCGCGAGGTCGTCCTGCTGCCCAACGAGGCGTCCCTGCGGCACACCGCCGCGGCCGCGGCGGAACAGGCCCGCGCCGAAGGCGTCCGCGTCGCGCTCATCCCGACCCGCTCGGCGGTCCAGGGCATCGCGGCACTCGCCGTGCACGAGCCGGGCCGCCGTTTCGACGAGGACGTGGTCGCCATGTCGGCGGCCGCGGGCGCGACCCGGTACGCCGAACTCGCCGTCGCGGAACGGCAGTCGTGGACGTCTGCGGGCGTGTGCCAGGCCGGTGACGTGCTGGGCCTGATCGACGGCGACGTCGCCGTCATCGGCAAGGACCTCACCGATACGGCGCTCACCGTCCTGGACCGGATGCTCTCCTCCGGCGGCGAACTGGTCACCCTCGTACTCGGCGACGACGTCCCGCTCAGCCTCGCCGCCCGGCTGGAGGCCCATGTGCGGGAGGGGTACCTGGCCGTCGACACCCTCACCTACGAGGGCGGGGGCCGCGGGACGCCGCTGCTGATCGGCGTGGAGTAGCCGTACGGCTTCGCCGGGCCGCGTTGTCCACAGGTGCGCGACGACTGTCGGTGGTGTGGTGTGCAATGGATGGCGTGCCCGCGCTCGACGAACCTCTCAAGAACGCGCTCGGAGCCGCCACCGCCAAGGTGATGGCCGAGCACCTCGACCTGCACACCCTCGGTGACCTGCTGCACCACTACCCCCGGCGGTACGCGGAGCGCGGCGAGCTGACGCCGCTGTCCGAGCTGCCGCTGGACGAGCACGTCACGGTGGTGGCCCGCGTCGCCGACGCGCGCGTGCTGACCTTCAATCAGGGCCGCGGACGGCGCCTGGAGGTGACCATCACCGACGGCAGCGGACGGCTCCAGCTGGTCTTCTTCGGCAAGGGCGTGCACAAGCCGCACAAGGACCTGCTGCCCGGCACCCGCGCGATGTTCGCCGGCAAGGTCTCCATGTTCAACCGCAGGCTCCAGCTCGCCCACCCCGCCTACGAGCTGCTGCGCGGCGAGGACGGCGAGGAGGCCGTGGACAGCTGGGCCGGGGCGCTCATCCCGATCTACCCGGCCACCACCAAGCTGGAGTCCTGGAAGATCGCCAAGGCGGTCGACGCGGTCCTGCCCAGCGCCCGGGACGCCGTCGACCCGCTGCCGCCCGCGCTGCGCGAGGGCCGCGGGCTCACCGGCCTCCCCGACGCCCTGCACAAGATCCACCGGCCGCGCAGCAAGGCCGACATCGAGGAGGCGCGGCAGCGGCTGAAGTGGGACGAGGCGTTCGTCCTCCAGGTCGCCCTGGCCCGCCGGAGGTTCGCGGACGCCCAGCTGCCCGCCGTTGCCCGCAGGCCGGTCCCCGGCGGACTGCTCGACGCGTTCGACGCCAAGCTGCCCTTCACGCTCACCGAGGGCCAGCGCTCGGTCAGCAAGGAGATCTTCGACGACCTGGCGACCGAGCACCCCATGCACCGCCTCCTCCAGGGCGAGGTCGGCAGCGGCAAGACGATGGTGGCGCTGCGGGCGATGCTCGCCGTCGTCGACGCGGGCGGTCAGGCCGCGATGCTCGCCCCCACCGAGGTCCTGGCGCAGCAGCACCACCGCTCCGTCGTCGAAATGATGGGCGATCTTGCCGAGGGCGGAATGCTGGGCGGCTCGGACCAGGGCACCAAGGTCGTGCTGCTGACCGGCTCGATGGGTGTCCCGGCGCGCCGCCAGGCCCTGCTCGACCTGGTGACCGGCGAGGCGGGCATCGTCATCGGCACCCACGCCCTGATCGAGGACAAGGTGCAGTTCCACGACCTCGGACTGGTCGTCGTCGACGAGCAGCACCGCTTCGGCGTGGAGCAGCGCGACGCCCTGCGCTCCAAGGGAAAGCAGCCGCCGCACCTGCTGGTCATGACCGCCACCCCCATTCCCCGTACGGTCGCGATGACGGTCTTCGGCGACCTGGAGACCTCTGTGCTCGACCAGTTGCCGGCCGGGCGCTCGCCGATCGCCAGCCATGTGGTCCCGGCCGCCGACAAGCCGCACTTCCTGGCCCGCGCCTGGGAGCGGGTGCGCGAGGAGGTCGAGGGCGGCCACCAGGCGTATGTGGTCTGCCCCCGGATCGGCGACGCCGAGGACGAGAAGCCGAAGAAGAAGTCGGCCGAGGACGAGGCGGAGAAGCGGCCGCCGCTCGCGGTCCTGGAGGTCGCCGAGCAGCTGACCCGCGGCCCCCTCACGGGCCTGCGCGTCGAGATCCTGCACGGGCGGATGGCGCCCGACGACAAGGACGACGTGATGCGGCGCTTCGCCGCCGGCGACGTGGACGTGCTGGTCGCCACCACGGTCATCGAGGTGGGAGTGAACGTGCCGAACGCCACCGCCATGGTGATCATGGACGCGGACCGCTTCGGCGTCTCCCAGCTCCACCAGCTGCGCGGCCGCGTCGGCCGCGGCTCCGCGCCCGGACTGTGCCTGCTGGTCACGGAGATGCCCGAGGCGAGCCCCGCGCGCGCCCGGCTCGGCGCCGTCGCCGCGACGCTGGACGGCTTCGAGCTCTCCCGGATCGACCTGGAGCAGCGCCGCGAGGGCGATGTGCTCGGCCAGGCCCAGTCCGGGGTGCGCTCCTCGCTGCGGATGCTCGCCGTCATCGAGGACGAGGAGGTCATCGCGGCCGCCCGCGAGGAGGCCACTGCCGTCGTCCGGGCCGATCCGGAGCTGGAGCACCTGCCCGAGCTGCGGATCGCCCTGGACGCCCTGCTGGACAAGGAGCGGGAGCAGTACCTGGACAAGGGCTGAGAGACTTGGGGCGTCAGCCCGCACAGAGAGGCCCGAGATGACCCGCGTGATCGCCGGTGCGGCCGGCGGACGCCGCCTCGCCGTTCCGCCCGGCAACGGCACCCGCCCCACGTCCGACCGCGCCCGGGAGGGGCTCTTCTCCAGCTGGGAGGCCCAGCTCGGCAGCCTCCACGGCATCCGCGTCGCCGATCTGTACGCGGGCTCCGGCGCGGTCGGCCTGGAAGCGCTGTCCCGCGGCGCGGCCCACGCCCTGCTGGTCGAGGCGGATGCCCGCGCCGCCCGCACGGTCCGGGAGAACGTCCGCGCGCTCGGCCTGCCCGGCGCCGAGGTCCGTACCGGCAAAGCCGAGCAGATAGTCACCGGCCCGGCTCCCGAGCGCCCCTACGACGTGGTGTTCCTCGATCCTCCGTACGCCGTCACGGACGACGATCTTCGCGAGATTCTGCTCACACTCCGCCGCGGGGGCTGGCTCGCGGACGCTGCGCTCGCCACCGTGGAGCGCAGCACCAGAGGCGGAGAATTCAACTGGCCCGAGGGTTTCGAGCCGCTGCGGGCCCGTCGCTACGGCGAAGGGACGCTTTGGTACGGTCGCGCCGCCTCTACGTGCGAAGACGCACCATGACCGGACCGGAGAGCGAGGGACTTCAGTTGCGCCGCGCAGTCTGTCCGGGGTCGTTCGACCCCATCACCAATGGACACCTCGACATCATCGCCCGCGCCTCCAAGCTGTACGACGTCGTACATGTCGCGGTGATGATCAATCAGTCCAAGAAGGGACTGTTCACGGTGGAGGAGCGGATCGAGCTGATCCGCCAGGTCACCACCGAGTACGGGAACGTCGTGGTGGAGTCCCACCACGGTCTCCTCGTCGACTTCTGCAAGGAACGCGACATCCCGGCGATCGTCAAGGGGCTGCGTGCCGTCAGCGACTTCGACTACGAGCTCCAGATGGCCCAGATGAACAACGGGCTGTCGGGCGTCGAGACCCTGTTCGTCCCGACCAACCCCACCTACAGCTTCCTCTCCTCCAGCCTGGTCAAGGAGGTCGCGGCCTGGGGCGGCGACGTGTCCCACCTGCTGCCGCCGGTGGTCCACCAGGCCCTCGTCCGGCGGCTCGCCGAGAAGTGAGTCTCTGACAGTCCGTCACCCGGTGTCGGGAGGGCACCGACTGGCCGTACAGTCGACCCGTCCGTCTCCAATCCGGCTGTAGAGAGTGGCAAACACACGGTGGACGTGCAGAAGAAGCTCGACGAGATCGTCGAGGCGGTCGGGAACGCCCGGTCCATGCCCATGTCGGCCTCCTGCGTGGTCAACCGCGCCGAGCTGCTCGCCATGCTCGAAGAGGTGCGCCAGGCCCTGCCCGGCTCCCTCGCCCAAGCCCAGGAGCTCATCGGCGGCCGGGAACAGCTCGTCGAGCAGGCCCGCAAGGAGGCGGAGCGGATCATCGAGTCCGCGCACGCCGAGCGCGGTTCGCTCATCTCCGACACCCAGGTCGCGCGCGAGTCCCAGGAGCGGGCGGACCGGATCCTCGCCGAGGCCCGTCGGGAGGCCGAGGAGATCCGCGCCGAGGCCGACGACTACGTCGACTCCAAGCTCGCCAACTTCGAGGTCGTCCTCACCAAGACCATCGGCTCGGTCGACCGCGGGCGCGAGAAGCTGCTCGGCCGCGGCCCCGGCCTCGACGAGCAGGGCTTCGCCGACGAGGACGCCCCCGAGCACAGCAGCGACCCGCAGACGCTCATCCGGCGCGCGGACGAGTACGTCGACGCCAAGCTGGGCGCCTTCGAGGCCGTGCTCTCCAAGACCCTCGACGCGGTCGGCCGCGGCCGGCAGAAGCTGCACGGCCGGATCGCCACCGACGACCTGGGCGCCCACATGGCCGCCCAGGACGCCGCGGGCGGCGGTCAGCAGCACACGAGCGACGCCGACTACCTGGCGGGCCTCGCCGAGCTGGCCGACCCGGCCCCGGAGCGCGCGCGGCAGGACTCTCAGGCGACGTATGCCGCCGCGTACCAGGCACCGGCGGCGGCGCCGCAGATCCCGGCCCAGCAGGATGTGTACGGCTACCCGGCGCAGGACGCGTACGCCGGGGCCTACGGGGCAGCGCAGCCCGACCCGTACGCCGCGTACCAGGAGCAGGGCTACGACCCGCAGCAGTACGTGCAGCAGGATCCCTACGCCTACCAGCAGCCCCAGCAGCATCAGCAGCAGGCCCAGCAGGGCGCCGCGCTCGACGAGACCAGCCTCTTCGACACGAGCATGATCGACATGGAGCAGCTGCGCCTGGGGGCACCTCCCAGGCGAAGCTCTGGGGGAGAACAGGGCCGCTAGTGCCGGAAGGCCGCCGAACAGCCCGGATTGGGTCTACGGCGGCCGTTCCAGTATCCTGGCTCTTCGGTCGCGCGTAGTTCGCGATCCCGGCTGCCCGCTTCGCCTCGCGAATCGGGACGGCCCCTCCCCACGATCCGAAAGCAGGAAGAGCCGTGAGCACGCGCCTCGACCACCGCAACCCCCTCGTGTTCGACACACACGAGCTGGGACGGCGGCCCGGTGCGCTCCAGCGGCTGTCCCGCACGGTGGACGCACCGAAGGACCTGGGAATCGAAGGCGTCATCGGCGTGCCCGAGGGCAAGCCGGTGGAGCTGGACCTCCGCCTCGAGTCCGTCATGGAAGGGGTGCTTGTCACAGGCACCGCCCGTGCGAGCGCCGAGGGGGAGTGCGTAAGGTGTCTGGAGCCGCTGCGCCAAGAGGTTGCCGCGGACTTCCAGGAGATGTTCACGTATCCCGACGCCGACGACCGGGGCCGCCCCGCGGAGCCTGTCGAGGACGAGGACGAGGACATTCTCTATCTCGAGGACGGCATGTTCGACCTCGAGCCCGTGCTGCGTGATGCGGTGGTGCTCGCACTGCCGATGCAGCCGGTGTGCCGGGAGGACTGTGCCGGCCTGTGTCCCGAGTGCGGGATCAGGCTGGACGACGACCCGGACCACCACCACGACGCCGTCGACATTCGTTGGGCGGCACTGCAGGGACTCGCCGATTCACTCGGAACCGGTGAGAAGGACAACATGGGCGGCGCCGATGCGGGCGTCGACGAGAAGCAGGAGAAGTAGCCGTGGCTGTTCCGAAGCGGAAGATGTCGCGCAGCAACACGCGCCACCGCCGGTCGCAGTGGAAGGCTGCGGTCCCCACCCTGGTTTCGTGTGAGCGTTGCCAGGAGCCGAAGCAGCAGCACATCGCGTGCCCCAGCTGCGGCACCTACAACAAGCGCCAGGTCCTCGAGGTCTGAGCGGCTGGTGAGAGGCCCGATGTCTGAGGTGTCCCCTGCCAAGAAGCAGGCAGACGCAGTGAACACAGTCAACGCAGCCTCGTCCCACACGCTTCTGGAAGGGCGGCTCGGGTATCACCTCGAGTCCGCCCTTCTGGTGCGCGCGCTGACCCACCGTTCGTACGCGTACGAGAACGGCGGTCTGCCCACCAACGAGCGTCTGGAGTTCCTCGGGGACTCGGTGCTCGGCCTGGTGGTCACCGACACGCTGTACCGCACCCACCCCGACCTGCCCGAAGGCCAGCTGGCCAAGCTGCGGGCCGCGGTGGTCAACTCGCGTGCGCTGGCGGAGGTCGGCCGCGGCCTCGAACTGGGCTCCTTCATCCGGCTGGGCCGGGGCGAAGAGGGCACGGGTGGCCGGGACAAGGCCTCCATCCTCGCCGACACCCTTGAAGCGGTGATCGGCGCCGTCTATCTCGACCAGGGTCTCGAAGCGGCGTCCGAGCTGGTGCACCGGCTCTTCGACCCGCTGATCGAGAAGTCCTCGAACCTGGGTGCGGGCCTGGACTGGAAGACCAGTCTCCAGGAACTCACCGCGGCCGAGGGGCTCGGTGTGCCGGAGTATCTCGTCACCGAGACCGGTCCCGATCACGAGAAGACCTTCACTGCTGCCGCCCGCGTCGGTGGTGTCTCGTACGGCACCGGCACCGGCCGCAGCAAGAAAGAAGCGGAGCAGCAGGCGGCGGAGTCCGCGTGGCGGGAGATCCGTGCCGCCGCGGACGAGCGCGCCACGGCGGCGGCCCAGGCCGCTGCCGAGCAGGACGCGGGCAGTGGCGAAGGGGCCGCCGACACCCCTGCCGCCCCGGCGCCGACGGACCGGGCCTCGGCCTGAGACGGTCCGTTGCCGCCACCGCGGCTCCGCTTTCCAGCAGTTCCTGTGAGGCCCCTCGCCGCGGCGGCGAGGGGCCTCACCGCTGTCCGTCCTCCGCCGCGCGATACCCTGCGGGCATCGTCCCGACCACCGCGGAAGGAGACCCGTGCCCGAGCTGCCAGAGGTCGAAGTCGTACGCCGCGGACTGGCCACCTGGGTCGGCGGGCGCACCATCGCCGAGGTGCAGGTGCTGCACCCGCGCGCCGTGCGCCGGCATGTCGCGGGCGGTGAGGACTTCGCGGCCCGGCTGAAGGGCCAGGGCATCGCGGACGCCTGCCGGCGCGGCAAGTACCTGTGGCTGCCGCTCACCGACTCGGACACCTCGATCCTCGGTCACCTCGGCATGAGCGGACAGTTGCTGGTGCAGCCGCACGACGCCCCCGACGAGAAGCACCTGCGCATCAGGCTCCGCTTCGACGACTCCCTCGGCACCGAGCTCCGCTTCGTCGACCAGCGCACCTTCGGCGGTCTGTCCCTCCACGACAACACCCCCGACGGGCTGCCCGACGTCATCGCGCACATCGCCCGCGACCCGCTCGACCCGCTCTTCGACGACCTCGCCTTCCACACCGCGCTCCGCGCGCGCCGCACCACGGTCAAGCGCGCCCTGCTCGACCAGTCCCTGATCAGCGGGGTCGGCAACATCTACGCGGACGAGGCGCTGTGGCGTTCCCGCCTGCACTACGACCGCCCGACGGCGACGCTCACCCGGCCGCGCTCGGTGGAACTGCTGGGCCACGTACGCGAGGTGATGACGGCCGCCCTCGCGGTCGGCGGCACCACCTTCGACAGCCTGTACGTGAACGTCAACGGCGAATCGGGGTACTTCGACCGTTCCCTGGACGCGTACGGCCGCGAGGGCGAGCCCTGCAACCGCTGCGGCACCCTCATGCGGCGCCGGGCCTGGATGAACCGGTCCAGCTACTTCTGCCCCCGCTGCCAGCGGGTTCCGCGCACCATGGCCTGATCCCGGCCGTCCTGCCGGGGCGCCGCTAGCGGGATGCCGCCGGGGTGCCGGCCTCCTCGCGCGCCGCGTCGTACCGCCGCCGAGCATCGAGCACCTCGGGCATCCGGCCCTCGACCAGGTGGATCAAGCCGAGCAGCTGCTCGGCGACGGCCCGGCCGAGCGGGGTGAGTTCGTAGTCCACGCGCGGCGGATTGGTCGGCTGCGCCTCGCGGTGCACGAGCCCGTCGCGCTCCAGCGCGTGCAGCGTCTGGGACAGCATCTTCTCGCTCACGCCGTCGACGCGGCGGCGCAGTTCGTTGAAGCGCAGGCGCTCCTCGTGGAGGGCACCCATCGTCAGGCTGCCCCAGCGGCCCGTCACATGCTCCAGCGTGCCGCGTGAGGCGCAGTGCCGGGAGAACACGTCGAACGCCGGTTCCTCGACCATATCCGCCACGATACTGCGCGCAGCGCTCACCGAGAGGCGGCCCTTTCGAAAAGTGAGCGCTCGCGGGTGCCGGAACGAGTCGGGGGCCCGGCCCCCCCGGGGCCCGGGGCCCCCCCGGCCCCCCCCCCCCCCCCCCGGCGGCCCCCCCCCCCCCCCCGCCCCCCCCCCCCCCGGGCGCCCAATATCACTGGGGGGGGGGGGGGGGGGGGGGGCCGGGGGGGCCCCGGGGCCGGGGGGGGCCGGGCCCCCGACTCGTCGCGCCTGCTGCGCGCCGGGCGTCAGAAGCCGAAGTTCTGCGTCCACCACGGGCCGCCGTCGCCCATGTACACGCCCACGCCCATCGTCGTGAAGTCGCAGTTCAGCATGTTGGCGCGGTGACCCTCGCTCTGCATCCACGCGTTCATCACGGCACCCGCGTCGGCCTGGCCGCGCGCGATGTTCTCCGCGCCGAGGTTCGAGACACCGGCCTTGTCCGCGCGGTCCCACGGCGTCTCGCCGTCGGGGTTCGTGTGGTCGAAGAACCCGCGCACCGCCATGTCCTTGGAGTGGGCGCGCGCCAGGTCGGACAGCGCCGCGCTCATCTTGACGGGGGCGCAGCCGACGTTGGCGCGCTCCTCGTTGACCAGGCCGAGCACGGCCGACTCGGCCGAGGATGCACCCGAGGTGGGAGCGGTGGACGGAGCCGACGGGCGCGACTCGGGCCGGACCGCCTCACGGGCCTTCTCCCGCACCGGCGCCGACGTGGTCTTCTTCGGCTCGGGAGTGCTGGTCTTCTCCGGCGGCTTCTTGGAGGGCTTCGCCGACGGCTTGGCCGGCTTGGCCGACTTGGTGGGCGACGGCTTGGCCGGCTTGGTGGGCGACGGCTTCGCGGGAGACTTCGACGGCTTGGCGGTCCGGCTCGGCGTCGGCGAGGCGGACGGCGTGGGCGTGGCGCTCGCGTCTCCCTGCGTCTGGAGCAGAGCGGGCCCCCCGGTGCGTATCTCCGCGGGTGATTCCTTGCTGGAGGATCCGATCGTGTACGTGTCACCGCCCGGCAGGATGCCGGTGGTGACGGCCACGGCGCCTACCGCCAGGGCAGCGGAGGCGCCGAGCAGCCCGGTGCGCACGGACAGGCCCGCACGCTTTTTCCGATGGCGACCCATCTCGTGTGCCTTCCTGGTCCCCGACACCGTCGTGCTCGGCGTCGAACGTCAAACGAGTACACCCGTACGGGTGAGGCTCAATGCGTCCGGACTGTACGCCATGCCGCGCCGGAGGCGATGTGATCTGTATGCATTCAGCCGGTTACCGTGCACTCATGAACGACGATGCGCGACTCACCGCGTGGGTACGCGGCCGAGTACAGGGAGTGGGCTTCCGCTGGTTCACCAGGGCGAACGCACTCGAGATCGGAGACCTCAAGGGCTTCGCCCTCAACCTTGAGGACGGCAGGGTGCAGGTGGTCGCCGAGGGGCCACGTGAGAATTGCCACCGTCTGCTGGACTGGCTGCGCTCCGGCGACACACCCGGACGCGTCGACGGCGTCACTGAGATCTGGGACACGCCCCGCGGCGTCTACGCGGACTTCGCCATCCGCTGAGCGGCCCTCCGCCGGGGCCCCCGCGGCCGCATCGGCCGCTCGGTCGGGCATATGCCTCAGGCATCGGTCCGGGAAGGAAACGGCCTGGTGGTTGCCAAGAAGAGGCTTGTCGTGCCAGGCTGCGGAGAGAAGGATGATCGCCACGCCCCCAGGGCCCCGCAGGTCAGGCTCGCCGCTCGATGGAGCGGCCGTAAGCCCCCGGGATGCCCGCCGATACGGGGTGTGATCGTGTTGACCGTCAAACTTTTTGGTGAGACTCTGGAAGCCCCGCGCACCTTAGCTGTTTGGCAGTAAAAGAACGCAGCAGGACACCAGTAGTACGACAAAAACTGTCAGCACCGCGGGTGCGAATCCCTCACGACCCACACCGCATCGGTCGGTCACTCATTGTGGAGGACCATCCATCATGGCAAAGGCGCTTCTCGGTTACGTCGGCGGTTCCGACCCGCGACTCCTCGCCGAGATGCGACGGCTTCAGCAGCGTGTCCAGGATCTCGAGTCCGAGCTCGTACGGATTCAGCACGAGAACGACGCGCTCACGGCTGCCGCCGCTCAGCACCCTGGCGAGCCGCTTCTCAACGGCATCGACATCGACGTACACCAGGGGGAGCCAGCGCTCACCTGAGAGAGAGCACGGACTCCGTCGCGCACGAAGATATGCAAGGGACGCCCAGGCGTCCCTTCTTTCTTTTCCGCCCCCGTCTCTCCCCGTCCCCTCCCCGTACGTGCTTCCTTTACCGTCTGATGTGCCCTGCGCCCTCAGAGGCGAAACCGCGAGCGAAAGGTAGAGTCCGGCGGCGTGCACCTCAAGGCCATGACCCTCCGCGGGTTCAAATCCTTCGCGTCCGCCACGACGCTGCGCTTCGAGCCGGGGATCACCTGCGTCGTCGGCCCGAACGGCTCCGGCAAGTCCAACGTCGTGGACGCGCTGTCCTGGGTCATGGGGGAGCAGGGAGCCAAGTCGCTGCGCGGCGGCAAGATGGAGGACGTCATCTTCGCCGGGACGACCGGCCGGCCGCCGCTGGGCCGCGCCGAGGTCTCCCTCACCATCGACAACTCCGACGGCGCGCTGCCGATCGAGTACGCCGAGGTCACCATCACGCGGATCATGTTCCGCAACGGCGGCAGCGAGTACCAGATCAACGGTGACACCTGCCGGCTGCTCGACATCCAGGAGCTGTTGTCCGACTCCGGCATCGGCCGCGAGATGCACGTCATCGTCGGCCAGGGCCAGCTCGACTCGGTCCTGCACGCCGACCCCATGGGCCGTCGCGCCTTCATCGAGGAAGCCGCGGGTGTCCTCAAGCACCGCAAGCGCAAGGAGAAGGCGCTGCGGAAGCTCGATGCCATGCAGGCCAACCTCGCGCGCGTGCAGGACCTCACCGACGAACTGCGCCGCCAGCTCAAACCCCTCGGCCGACAGGCCGCCGTCGCCCGCCGCGCCGCCGTCATCCAGGCCGACCTGCGCGACGCCCGGCTGCGGCTGCTCGCCGACGACCTCGTCACCCTCCGGGAGGCGCTGCGCGCCGAGATCGCCGACGAGGCCGCCCTCAAGCAGCGCAAGGAAGCGGCCGAGGCGCAGCTGAAGGCGGCCCTCGCCCGAGAGGCCGAACTGGAGGACGAGGTACGGCGCCTCGCGCCACGTCTCCAGCGCGCCCAGCAGACCTGGTACGAACTCTCCCAGCTCGCCGAACGGGTCCGCGGCACGATCTCGCTCGCCGACGCCCGGGTCAAGAGCGCCACCGCCCAGCCCCCGGAGGAGCGGCGCGGACGCGACCCCGAGGACATGGAGCGGGAGGCGGCCCGCATCCGCGAGCAGGAGGCGGAGCTGGAAGCCGCGCTGGAGGCGGCCGAGCGGGCGCTGGAGGACACGGTCGCCCACCGCGCCGAGCTGGAGCGGCAGCTCACCCTCGAGGAGCGCCGGCTCAAGGACGTCGCCCGCGCGATCGCCGACCGGCGCGAAGGGCTGGCCCGGCTGAGCGGCCAGGTCAACGCGGCCCGTTCCCGCGCCGCGTCGGCCCAGGCCGAGATCGACCGGCTCGCCGCCGCCCGCGACGAGGCCCAGGAGCGGGCCGCCGCAGCCCAGGAGGAGTACGAGCAGCTCAAGGCCGAGGTCGAGGGCCTCGACGCGGGCGACTCCGCCCTCGCCGAACAGCACGAGGCCGCCAAGCGTGAACTCGCCGCCGCCGAGGGCGCGCTGAGCACCGCCCGCGAGGCCCTGACCGGCGCCGAGCGCAAGCGCGCCGCGGTCGCGGCCCGGCGCGAGGCGCTCGCCCTCGGCCTGCGGCGCAAGGACGGCACGGGCACACTGCTCGCCGCGCGGGACCGGCTCGGGGGCCTCTTGGGTCCGGCCGCCGCTCTGCTCACCGTGACGCCCGGCTACGAGATCCCGGTGGCCGCGGCACTCGGCGCCGCCGCCGACGCGGTCGCCGTCGCCGACCCTGCCACCGCAGCGGAGGCGATCCGGCTGCTCCGCAAGGAGGACGGCGGGCGCGCGGCACTGCTCCTGGCGGACGCGGCCGGAGCGGCCGAGGGCCCGGACCCGCACGGCGAAGGCCCCTCCGGGCACCGGTACGCCGCCGGTCTGGTGCGCGGCCCCGAGGAACTGATGGGCGCCGTACGGCGGCTGCTGCGCGATGTCGTCGTCGTCGGGACCCTGGAGGACGCCGAGGACCTCGTGTACGCGCACCCCGGCCTGACCGCCGTCACCGGCGAAGGCGACGTGCTCGGCGCCCACTTCGCGCAGGGCGGGTCCGCCGGGGCGCCGAGCCTGCTGGAGGTGCAGGCGTCCGTCGACGAGGCCGCCGCCGAGCTCGAACGGCTCGACGCGCGGTGCGAGGAGCTGACCGCAGCTCAACAGCAGGCCGCCGACCGCCGTGGCGCCTGCGCCGCCCTCGTCGAGGAGCTGGGGGACCGCAGGCGCGCCGCCGAGCGGGAGAAGTCGGCCGTGTCCGGGCAGCTCGGCCGGCTGGCCGGGCAGGCGCGCGGCGCCGCGGGCGAGGCGGAGCGTGCGGGCGCGGCCGCCGCGCGCGCCCAGGAGGCGCTGGAGCGGGCGGCGGAGGAGGCCGAGGAGCTGGCCGAGCGGCTGCTGGTCGCGGAGGAGGCCCCCGTCGAGGAGGAGCCCGACACGCATGTGCGCGACCGGCTCGCCGCCGACGGCGCCAACGCGCGCCAGACCGAGATGGAGGCACGGCTCCAGGTCCGTACGCACGAGGAGCGGGTCAAGGGCCTCGCGGGCCGGGCCGACGCCCTCGACCGGGGGGCCCGCGCCGAACGCGAGGCACGGGCACGCGCCGAGCAGCGGCGCGCCCGCATGCGACACGAGGCCGAGGTCGCGGCGGCCGTGGCCGCCGGCGCCCGGCAGGTGCTGGCGCATGTCGAGGTGTCGCTGGTGCGGGCGGAGGCCGAGCGCGTGGCCGCGGAGGCGGCCAAGGCGGAGCGTGAGCAGGAGCTGGCGGCCGCCCGTACCGAGGGACGCGACCTCAAGGGCGAGCTGGACAAGCTGACCGACTCGGTGCACCGGGGCGAGGTGCTGGGGGCGGAGAAGCGCCTGCGCATGGAGCAGCTGGAGACCCGTGCCCTGGAAGAGCTCGGCGTGGAACCGGCGGGGCTCGTCGCCGACTACGGTCCCGACCAGCTCGTGCCGCCGTCCCCGCCCGCCGAGGGCGAACAGCTGCCCGAGGACCCGGAGCATCCGCGCAACCAGCCGAGGCCGTTCGTCCGCGCGGAGCAGGAAAAACGGCTGAGGGCCGCCGAACGGGCGTACCAGCAGCTCGGCAAGGTGAACCCGCTGGCGCTCGAGGAGTTCTCGGCGTTGGAGGAGCGGCACAAGTTCCTCTCCGAGCAGCTCGAAGACCTGAAGAAGACCCGCGCCGACCTGCTCCAGGTCGTCAAGGAGGTCGACGAGCGCGTCGAGCAGGTCTTCACCGAGGCGTACCGGGACACCGCCCGCGAGTTCGAGGGGGTCTTCTCCCGGCTCTTCCCCGGCGGCGAGGGACGGCTCGTGCTGACCGATCCCGACAACATGCTCACCACCGGTGTGGATGTCGAGGCCCGGCCGCCCGGCAAGAAGGTCAAGCGGCTGTCGCTGCTGTCCGGCGGCGAGCGGTCGCTGACGGCCGTGGCGATGCTGGTGTCGATCTTCAAGGCCAGGCCGAGCCCGTTCTACGTCATGGACGAGGTCGAGGCCGCACTCGACGACACCAATCTGCAGCGGCTGATCCGCATCATGCAGGAGCTCCAGGAGAGCTCCCAGCTGATCGTGATCACGCACCAGAAGCGGACCATGGAGGTCGCGGACGCGCTCTACGGCGTGTCCATGCAGGGCGACGGCGTCTCCAAGGTCATCAGCCAGCGACTGCGCTGACCGCTCGGAACGGCCCGCGCCCGCGGAGCCCCGGCCGTTTGCCCGATCTTCAATACTTGAACTCAAGACGACACGCCGATGGCTGATGCCGATTTGAGCCGACCTCTTGACTTCGAAACTTGAAGGAATAGTCTCTGCAACGTTGCTTTTACCTTCAAGTGGTGGGCGGCCAGCACATGTGCGCCACTTGAAGGGCTCGCCCCCACACGCCCGGCGATGCCTGCCGGACGGCCCCAGGAGTACACGTGACCAGCACTGCGCAGCCCCCGCCGGCATCGGGCGCCCGCGAAGCCCACCCCGAACACCTCGGGCATGTCGTCTTCATCACGGCGGCCGCCGCCATGGGCGGTTTCCTCTTCGGCTACGACAGTTCCGTCATCAACGGCGCCGTCGAAGCCATCCGGGACCGCTACGACATCGGCTCGGGCACGCTCGCCCAGGTCATCGCCATCGCCCTGATCGGCTGCGCCATCGGCGCCGCGACCGCCGGCCGTATCGCCGACCGCATCGGACGCATCCGCTGCATGCAGATCGCGGCCACGCTGTTCACCGTCAGCGCCGTCGGCTCCGCCGTCCCGTTCGCCCTTTGGGACCTGGCCCTGTGGCGCGTCGTCGGCGGCTTCGCCATCGGCATGGCGTCCGTCATCGGCCCCGCCTACATCGCCGAGGTCTCCCCGCCCGCCTACCGCGGCCGGCTCGCCGCCTTCCAGCAGGCCGCGATCGTCATCGGCATCGCCGTCTCCCAGCTCGTCAACTACGGCATCCTGCAGCTCGCCGACGGTGAGCAGCGCGGTGAGATCGGCGGGCTCGAGGCCTGGCAGTGGATGCTCGGCGTCATGGTCGTCCCGGCCGTCCTCTACGGCCTGCTCTCCTTCGCGATCCCCGAGTCCCCGCGCTTTCTGATCTCCGTCGGCCGGACCGACAGGGCCAGGAAGGTCCTCGCCGAGGTCGAGGGCAAGAACGTCGACCTCGACGCCCGGATCGAGGAGATCGACCTCGCGATGCGCCGCGAGCACAAGTCGACCTTCAAGGACCTGCTCGGCAGCCGCTTCGGCTTCCTGCCGATCGTCTGGATCGGCATCGGCCTCTCGGTGTTCCAGCAGCTCGTCGGCATCAACGTCGCGTTCTACTACTCGGCGACGCTGTGGCAGTCGGTGGGCGTCGACCCGTCCAGCTCGTTCTTCTACTCGTTCACCACATCGATCATCAACATCGTCGGCACCGTGATCGCGATGGTCCTGGTCGACCGGATCGGCCGCCGCCCGCTGGCGCTCATCGGCTCCGCCGGTATGGCGATCGCGCTCGCCTTCGAGGCGTGGGCCTTCTCCGCCGACCTCGTCGACGGCAAGCTGCCCGAGGCCCAGGGCGTCGTCGCCCTGATCGCCGCGCACGTCTTCGTGCTCTTCTTCGCCCTGTCGTGGGGCGTCGTGGTGTGGGTCTTCCTCGGCGAGATGTTCCCGAACCGGATCCGCGCCGCCGCGCTCGGCGTCGCCGCGTCCGCGCAGTGGATCGCCAACTGGGCGATCACCGCGAGCTTCCCGAGCCTCGCCGACTGGAACCTCTCCGGCACCTACATCATCTACACGGTCTTCGCCGTGCTCTCGATCCCGTTCGTGCTCAGGTACGTCCGGGAGACGAAGGGCAAGGCGTTGGAGGAGATGGGCTAATCCCCGCTGCCCCTCTCCTCACCACGGAAACTGCCCCGGCTCAGCGCGTGAGCCGGGGCAGTACGTCTTCGCACAGCAGCTGCAGGCTGCGCCAGCCCTCGTCCATCGGCATCCCGCCGCACAGCGGATGCAGCACCAGGCTCTCCGCGCCCAGCTCCACGCACTGATCCGGCGTGACGATCCGGTACACGCCCTCCGCGCGCAGCTCCTCCACGGTGTCCGCGGTGGAGCGCACCGCCGAGCGGATGTACTTCGACTGCCAGGAGGCGTACGTGCGCGCCTCGTGCAGGAAGTGCTTGCCGTACAGCGCCCACGCCCGGTCCGGGTCCTCGGCGATGTGCAGCAGCGGCGTCCTCTCGGCGGGCATCATGCAGAAGCCCTCGGTGCCGTACGCGGCCCGGCGCTCGTGGTAGTACGCCTCCAGTTCCGGCAGATGCGCGCTCGGGAAGAACGGCAGCCCCAGCCGCGCCGCCCGCCGGGCGGCGGCGCGTGACGAACCGCCCACCAGCAGCAACGGATGCGGCTGCGTGTGCGGGCGGGGAGTGACGCGCACACCGCGCCCGCGGTACACGAACTCCTCGCCCGTCCACGCGGCGAGCAGCGTCTCGAGCAGCTCGTCCTGGAGCGCCCCGCGCCTGCCCCACTCCACACCCGCCCGCTCGTACTCCTCCGGCCGGTAGCCGATGCCCGCGACCGTGACGAGCCTGCCCTTGCCGATCAGGTCGAGCACCGCGATGTCCTCCGCCATGCGCAGCGGATCATGCAGCGGCCCGATGACCGCGGAGACGGTGACGGCGATACGGCGGGTGGCGCCGAGCACCGCGCCGGCGAAGACGAAGGGGGAGGGCAGCCAGTTGTTCGCGGCCCCGTGGTGCTCCTCGGTCTGAACGGTGTCGATGCCGCGGTCGTCGGCGTACGCGGCCATCTCCAGGGCCGCGCGGTAGCGGGCCGCGAGTGTGTCGGGCGTCGCGTCCGACTCGACCAGATTGAACCGGGCCACCGTGAAGGCCATGGAAAGTCCCCCTCCGCCGGATGTGGGCATGGCGAAGAGGACGGTAGCTGACGGAACGTCAGATGGACAGGGGTGGGAGCAGCGGTTGGCTCAGGCCACGACATGGGCTGAGCCAACCCTGGGTGCATGTCTGCGCACCCGACGCGATCGCCTACTGGAGCGTTGTGACTCCGCCCACAGGGGCTTCTCGCCGACACGGGGCCGGACGACGGACCAGCCCGGCCCGCAGGAGTAAACACCCCCGCCCATAGAACGAACCGTCGTGCCAGAGGGTCACGCATACTGAGTGCGTTATGGAAATCGTCATCCTTGCTGTAGTCATCGCCCTGGTCGCGATCGGCGCCATCAGCGGGCTCGTGGTCAGCAGCCGCAAGAAGAAGCAGCAGCTGCCGCCCTCGGCACCGTCGAGCACGCCGACCATCACTGCTCCGCCCGCCGAACCGCATGTCGGCGACGAGGCGGAGGCACCGCGGGACGAAGCCCGCCGCACCATCGAGGAGGTCGACCTCCCGACAGCCGAGGCGGCTGTCGAGACCCCCGTCGCCGCCGAGGACCCGGTCGTCGCCGAGCCCGTCGCGCCGGCGATCGAGATCCCCGAGCCGACCGCGGGCCGGCTCGTCCGGCTGCGCGCGCGCCTCGCCCGCTCCCAGAACTCCCTCGGCAAGGGACTGCTCACGCTGCTGTCGCGCGAGCACCTCGACGAGGACACCTGGGAGGAGATCGAGGACACCCTCCTCACGGCGGACGTGGGCGTCGCCCCGACCCAGGAGCTCGTCGAGCGTCTGCGCGAGCGCGTGAAGGTGCTCGGCACCCGTACGCCCGAGGAGCTGCGCACCCTGCTCCGCGAGGAGCTGCTCACCCTGGTGGGAACCGACCTGGACCGCACCGTCCACACGGAGAGCGACCTGGACACCCCGGGCATCGTCATGGTCGTCGGCGTCAACGGCACCGGCAAGACCACGACCACCGGCAAGCTGGCGAGGGTGCTGGTCGCCGACGGCAGGTCGGTCGTACTCGGCGCGGCCGACACGTTCCGTGCCGCCGCCACCGATCAGCTCCAGACCTGGGGTGACCGCGTCGGCGCCCGTACGATCCGCGGCCCGGAGAACGGCGACCCGGCGTCGGTCGCCTATGACGCGGTCAAGGAAGGTATCGCCGAGGGCGCGGACGTCGTGCTCATCGACACCGCGGGCCGGCTGCACACCAAGACGGGCCTGATGGACGAGCTCGGCAAGGTCAAGCGCGTCGTGGAGAAGCACGGCCCGCTGGACGAGGTCCTGCTGGTCCTGGACGCCACGACCGGGCAGAACGGCCTGGTGCAGGCGCGGGTCTTCGCCGAGGTCGTGGACATCACCGGCATCGTGCTCACCAAGCTGGACGGCACGGCCAAGGGCGGCATCGTCGTCGCGGTCCAGCGGGAGCTGGGCGTGCCGGTGAAGCTCGTCGGGCTGGGCGAGGGCGCGGACGACCTGGCTCCGTTCGAGCCGGAGGCGTTCGTCGACGCACTCATCGGGGACTGACCCCCTTACGTCACAGGGGCCCGGCCGCGTACGTCGCGGCCGGGCCCCTGTGCGTGTCAGGGCCAGGGCTCAGGGACTGCGGTGGCAGACGTACGCCAGCGTGCCGAGCAGCAGCCGGGCCTCGGGCGGTGCCACCGCGGTGTCCGGGGACGGTGCGCGCAGCCACCGCACGGGGCCGAGGCCGCCGCGGTCGGACGGCGGGGCGGTGATGTGCTCGCCGGGGCCCAGGCAGCGCAGATCCAGGTCCGCGTCGTCCCAGCCCATCCGGTACAGCAGGCGCGGCAGCCCGGCCGCCGCGCCCGGCGCGACGAGGAACTGGCAGCGGCCCTCGGGCGTCTGGGACACCGGGCCGAGCCGCAGGCCCATGCGCTCCATGCGCACCATCGCCCGGTGGCCTGCCGGGGCCGCCACGTCCAGGACGTCGAAGGCGCGGCCCACGGGCAGCATCAGCGCGGCGCCCGGCACCTCCGACCACGCCTTCGCCGCCTCGTCGAGCGTGGCCCCGGGCGGGACCTCCAGGGCGAAGTCGAGGGGGTGGGCGCCCGGCGCGGCGCACCCCGTGTCGCCGCAGGAGCACCGGCCCGCCGCCGCGCGCGCTCCCGGGATGACGGACCAGCCCCACAGGCCGGTGTACTCGGCCACCGCGGTGGCCTCCGTCGTGCGTCCGCGGCGTCGGGAGCCGGACCGGATCTGACTGATCCCCCGGGTGCCGCCGATCGTGAAGCCCATGCCCCCTCCAACGGGTCGAACGCGCCGGTGGTTACGACCAGGAGCTCGCCGGTGACACTCCGTCGCCTCCGGCCGGCTTCCGGCGGCGCGCGATGCCTCCCGGGGGAGCGCGGCGTGCGACACGCGCCTACCCGTGCGACACTGCGCCACCCCTGGATCGTGCTGTGTCAAGTGAATCGCGCCTGACCGCAAGTGGGTTCACTCGGAGGGGTGGCGAATGGTGGCGTTTCTGCAATCCCACTCGCTGAGGGCGTGATCGTAGGATTACTTTCAGTGCACGAACCTGCAATTGCAGCGCACCGGCGGGTATGCCCGGGGCAACGCGGCTTCGCCGACGACCCCGTGCAAGCGGGGCACCGGCGGCCGTGACCCACGGCATTCTGGTAGCGGTTCGGGCGAGACGGCATCGGCGGATGGGGGCACTCCAGTGAGCGGCAGCGGCGCAGACGGTACGAGCACCGGCAAGCGCCCGAACGAGCAGCTGAGCTCATGGTTCATGCGGAGCGGCTGGTCGAAGGGCGAGCTCGCGCGCCAGGTCAACCGCAGGGCGCGTCAGATGGGCGCACACCACATCAGCACGGACACCTCCCGCGTGCGCCGCTGGCTGGACGGTGAGCAGCCCCGCGAGCCCATCCCGCGCATCCTGTCCGAGCTGTTCTCCGAGCGGTTCGGCAGCGTCGTCGCCGTCGAGGACCTCGGACTGCGCACCGCGCACCAGGCACCCTCCGTGTCCGGCGTCGACCTGCCCTGGGCGGGCGACCAGACCGTCACCCTGCTGAGCGAGTTCTCCCGCAGCGACCTGATGCTCGCCCGCCGCGGTTTCCTCGGCACCTCGCTCGCCCTCGCCGCCGGCCCCGCCCTCGTCGAGCCGATGCAGCGCTGGCTCGTGCCCACCCCCGGCGACGGGGCGGCGCGGCAGGAGCCGCCCACCCCGCTGCGCAGATCGGCCCGGCTGTCCGGCCCCGAGCTGGACCTGCTGGAGTCCACCACCGCCATGTTCCGGCAGTGGGACGCCCAGTGCGGCGGCGGACTGCGGCGCAAGGCGGTCGTCGGCCAGCTCCACGAGGTCACCGACCTGCTCCAGGAGCCCCAGCCCGCCACCACCGAGCGCCGGCTCTTCAAGGTCGCCGCCGAGCTGGCCGAGCTCGCCGGCTGGATGAGCTACGACGTGGGACTCCAGCCCACCGCGCAGAAGTACTTCGTCCTCGCCCTGCACGCCGCCAAGGAGGCCGGTGACAAGCCGCTGGGCTCGTACATCCTGTCCTCGATGAGCCGCCAGATGATCCATCTCGGCAGGCCCGACGACGCCCTGGAGCTCGTCCACCTCGCGCAGTACGGAAGCCGCGACTGCGCCACCGCCCGCACCCAGGCCATGCTGTATGCGATGGAGGCCCGCGCCTACGCCAACATGGGCCAGCCCAGCAAGTGCAAGCGGGCCGTGCGGATGGCCGAGGACACCTTCGCCGACGTCGGCTTCGACGACGAGCCCGAGCCCGACTGGATCCGCTTCTTCTCCGAGGCCGAGCTCAACGGCGAGAACGCCCACTCCTACCGCGACCTCGCCTATGTCGCGGGCCGCAGCCCGACCTACGCCTCCCTGTCCGAGCCGGTCATGCAGCGCGCCGTCGAGCTCTTCAGCCGGGACCCCGAGCACCAGCGGTCGTACGCACTCAACCTGATCGGCATGGCCACCGTGCACCTGCTGAAGAAGGAACCGGAGCAGGCCACCGCCCTGGCCGACCAGGCCCTCGTCATCGCCAGGAAGGTCCGCTCCGAGCGGGTCAACACCCGGCTGCGCAAGACCGTTGACACGGCCGCGAGGGACTTCGGGGACGTGCCCGAGGTCGCCCGCTTCACCGACCGGCTCACCGCCCAGCTGCCCGAGACCGCCGAAGCGGTCTGACGCGCGGGCCGCACACCCCGGCCGCGGCACCCACCCCGGACTGTCCGACTCGGCTCCCCCCTTGTGCCAAGTCTTCCGGGTGAGTGTCGCGGCCGGTCCCGTGATGGCCCAGAGGGTACGCCCGGGCCCCCGGGGCGATCAGTCCGTTCATGGCGACGTAACACGCCGGACCCCTTCGTCACGGCCGCGAAACATGGAGCGGCATCGGCGGAAACGGCGCTGCGCCAACCTCATGGCGCATAACCGGCCCGCTCTTACCGCACTGGCTCCGCCCGCACGCGGCCGCACGACGACGAGGAGACGCCGATGCCCCCAGGCATCTCGACCCTTGCCGCAGACGCCCCCGAGCTGTCTGCCGCCAACACAGGGTTCATGCTCATCTGTTCCGCCCTGGTGATGCTCATGACGCCTGGTCTGGCCTTCTTCTACGGAGGCATGGTCCGGGTCAAGAGCACCCTGAACATGCTGATGATGAGCTTCATCAGCCTCGGGATCGTCACCATCCTCTGGGTGCTGTACGGCTTCAGCCTTGCCTTCGGCACCGACTCCGGCTCCCTCATCGGCTGGAGCTCGGACTATGTCGGCCTCAGCGGAATCGGGATCACCGAGCTGTGGGACGGCTACACCATCCCGGTGTACGTCTTCGCCGTCTTCCAGCTGATGTTCGCGATCATCACGCCCGCTCTGATCAGCGGCGCGCTCGCCGACCGCGTGAAGTTCACCGCCTGGGCGCTGTTCATCACCCTGTGGGCCACCGTTGTGTACTTCCCGGTCGCGCACTGGGTGTGGGGTGCCGGCGGCTGGCTGTTCGAGATGGGCGTCATCGACTTCGCCGGTGGCACGGCCGTGCACATCAACGCCGGTGCGGCCGCCCTCGGCGTCATCCTGGTGATCGGCAAGCGTGTCGGATTCAAGAAGGACCCGATGCGCCCGCACAGCCTGCCGCTGGTGATGCTCGGCGCCGGGCTCCTGTGGTTCGGCTGGTTCGGCTTCAACGCGGGCTCCTGGCTCGGCAACGACGACGGCGTCGGCGCGGTGATGTTCGTCAACACCCAGGTCGCCACCGCCGCCGCGATGCTCGCCTGGCTGATCTACGAGAAGATCCGCCACGGCGCCTTCACCACCCTCGGTGCCGCCTCCGGCGCGGTCGCCGGCCTGGTCGCCATCACCCCGTCCGGCGGCGCCGTCTCCCCGCTCGGCGCGATCGCGGTCGGTGCCATCGCCGGTCTGCTGTGCGCCATGGCCGTCGGCCTGAAGTTCAAGTTCGGTTACGACGACTCCCTCGACGTCGTCGGCGTCCACCTCGTCGGCGGAATCATCGGCTCCCTGCTCGTCGGCCTTTTCGCCACCGGCGGCGTCCAGTCCGACGTCAAGGGCCTCTTCTACGGCGGCGGCCTCGACCAGCTGGGCAAGCAGGCCATCGGTGTCTTCGCGGTCCTCGCCTACTCTCTGGTGGTCTCCGCGGTCCTCGCCTTCGTCCTCGACAAGACGATCGGCATGAGGGTCGACGAGGACGACGAGGTCTCGGGCATCGACCAGGTCGAGCACGCCGAGACCGCGTACGACTTCAGCGGCGCGGGCGGCGGTACCGGCTCCCGCAAGGCCGCGCCCGTACCCGCCGGCACCGCCGCAGCCGGAGCCGAGAACAAGAAGGTGGACGCATGAAGCTCATCACCGCAGTCGTGAAGCCGCACCGGCTGGACGAGATCAAGGAGGCCCTCCAGGCCTTCGGCGTCCAGGGGCTCACGGTCACCGAGGCCAGCGGCTACGGCCGGCAGCGCGGCCACACCGAGGTCTACCGGGGTGCCGAGTACACCGTCGACCTCGTCCCCAAGATCCGCATCGAGGTGCTGGTCGAGGACGACGACGCCGAACAGCTCGTGGACGTGATCGTCAAGGCCGCCCGTACCGGCAAGATCGGGGACGGAAAGGTCTGGAGCGTCCCGGTCGACACCGCGGTCAGGGTCCGCACCGGCGAGCGCGGCCCCGACGCCCTCTGACCCCACGACGAACAGGAGCTGCTGGGTGAGCCTCGACGTGATCGGTGAATCGGAAGACTCCGGACCCAGCGGCTACGCGGCGGCCCGGCTGCGCCTTCTCGGGGAGAAGGCGCAGTCCGGGCCGCCGCGTCGTGCGGCGCTCGCCGGGCTGACCGACGACTGGCTGGCCGCACTCTTCACCACCGCGGTCCTGGAGACGGGGGTGCGGGGCGCGGCGCTCGTCGCCGTCGGCGGCTACGGCCGCGGCGAGCTCTCACCCCGCAGCGACCTCGACCTGCTGCTCCTGCACGACGGCAGCGCGGACCCCGCGGCCGTCGCCGCGGTCGCGGACCGGATCTGGTACCCGGTCTGGGACCTCGGCCTCGCCCTCGACCACTCCGTACGCACCCCGGCCGAGGCCCGCAGGACCGCGGGCGAGGACCTCAAGGTGCAGCTCGGCCTCCTCGACGCACGCGCCGTCGCCGGCGATCTGGGGCTCGTGGCCTCCCTGCGCACCGCCGTACTCGCCGACTGGCGCAACCAGGCCCCCAAGCGCCTGCCCGAGCTCGACGAGCTGTGCCGCGAACGGGCCGCCCGCCAGGGCGAGCTCCAGTACCTCCTCGAACCCGACCTGAAAGAGGCCCGCGGCGGGCTGCGCGATGTCACCGCCCTGCGCGCCGTCGCCGCCTCCTGGCTCGCCGACGCACCGCGCGAGGGCCTCGCCGAGGCCCGCCGCACCCTGCTCGACGTCCGCGACGCACTCCACCGCACCACCGGACGCGCCACCGACCGCCTCGCCCTCCAGGAACAGGACCAGGTCGCCGCCGAGCTGGGCCTCCTCGACGCCGACGCGCTGCTGCGCCGGGTGTACGAGGCCGCGCGGACCATCTCGTACGCCGGCGACGTCACCTGGCGCGAGGTCGGCCGCGTGCTCAGGGCCCGTGCCGTACGGCCACGGCTGCGCGCCATGCTGAGCGGCGGGCGCAGCGTCCAGCCCGAGCGCACCCCTCTCGCCGAGGGCGTCGTCGTGCAGGACGGCGAGGTCGTCCTCGCCCGCACCGCGCGGCCCGACCGCGACCCGGTCCTGGTGCTGCGCGCCGCCGCCGCGGCGGCCCAGTCCGGCCTGCCGATCTCCCGGTACGCCGTGCGCCGCCTGGCGCAGGCGGCGAGCACGCACCCGCTGCCCGTGCCCTGGCCCGCCGAGGCCCGCGAGGAACTCGTCACCCTGCTCGGCGCGGGGGAGCCGACCGTCCCCGTCTGGGAGGCGCTGGAGGCCGAGGGGCTGATCACCAGGCTCGTGCCCGACTGGGAGCGGGTGCGCTGCCGGCCGCAGCGCAACGCCGTGCACACCTGGACCGTCGACCGCCACCTCGTCGAGACGGCGGTCAAGGCATCCGCGCTGACCCGCCGCGTCGGCCGCCCCGACCTGCTCCTGGTCGCCGCCCTGCTCCACGACATCGGCAAGGGCTGGCCCGGCGACCACTCCGTGGCGGGCGAGACCATCGCGCGCGACGTCGCCGCCAGGATCGGCTTCGACCGCGCGGACGTCGAGGTCGTCGCCACCCTCGTACGCCACCACCTGCTGCTCGTCGAGACCGCGACCCGGCGCGACCTGGACGATCCGGCCACCGTCGCGTCCGTCGCCGCCGCCGCCGTCGGCTCGGCCGGCACGCTGGAGCTGCTGCACGCCCTCACCGAGGCCGACGCCCTCGCGACCGGGCCGGCGGCCTGGTCGTCCTGGCGCGGCTCGCTCGTCGCGGACCTCGTGCGGCGCGTCGCCGCCGTCCTCGCGGGCGACGCCCCGGCCGAACCGGAGGAGCCCGCACCCAGCGCCGAACAGGAACGCCTCGCCGTCGAGGCGCTGCGCACCAAGGAGCCCGTCCTCGCCCTGCACACCCAGGCCACCACGCCGCACGAGGAGGGCGAGACGGAACCGGTCGGCGTCGAACTGCTGATCGCGCTGCCCGACCAGCCCGGTGTCCTGCCCGCCGTCGCCGGCGTCCTCGCCCTCCACCGCCTCACCGTCCGCGCGGCCGACCTGAGTGCCATGGAGCTGCCGGCCGAAATGGGCGGCGGCTCGGTCCTCGTCCTCGCCTGGCGCGTGGCGGCCGAGTACGGATCGCTGCCGCAGGCCACCCGACTGCGTGCCGACCTCGTCCGCGCCCTGGACGGCTCCCTGGACATCCGCAGCCGCCTCGCCGAGCGCGAGGCCGCCTATCCCCGGCGGCGCGGGCTCACGGCGCCGCCGCCGCGGGTCACCCTCGCGCCGGCCGGTTCGCACCGCGCGACGGTCATCGAGGTCCGCGCCCAGGACGCCCCGGGCCTGCTGCACCGCATCGGCCGGGCGCTGGAGGGCGCGGCGGTCCGGGTGCGCAGCGCGCACGTCTCGACGCTGGGCGCGAACGCGGTGGACGCGTTCTACGTCACCGATCCGAAGGGCTCCCCGCTGTCCCCGGCCGAGGCCGCCGAGGTGGCGCAGGCCCTGGAGAGCGCGCTGCGCGTCTAGAGGGCCTCCGGCCGGGCGGTGCCCGTGTCTGCTGCGTACCCGCGCGGCCGGATACCCTGGGGGGCGACCGTCCGCCCGCTTCCGACCTTGAGGACCCGCGACCGCCGTGTTCGATACCCTCTCCGACCGCCTTGCAGCGACATTCAAGAACCTCCGGGGCAAGGGCCGCCTCAGCGAGGCCGACATCGACGCCACGGCACGTGAGATCCGTATCGCGCTGCTCGAGGCGGACGTCGCGCTCCCCGTGGTCCGCTCCTTCATCAAGCAGGTCAAGGAGCGTGCGACCGGTTCCGAGGTCTCCCAGGCGCTGAATCCCGCCCAGCAGGTCATCAAGATCGTCAACGAGGAGCTCATCGGCATCCTCGGCGGCGAGACCCGCCGTCTGCGGTTCGCCAAGACCTCGCCGACCGTGATCATGCTCGCCGGTCTGCAGGGTGCCGGTAAGACCACTCTCGCCGGAAAGCTCGGTCTCTGGCTCAAGGGGCAGGGCCACTCCCCGCTCCTCGTGGCCTGTGACCTCCAGCGCCCCAACGCCGTCACGCAGCTGGGCGTCGTCGCCGAGCGCGCCGGCGTGGCGTTCTACGGCCCGCAGCCGGGCAACGGCGTCGGCGACCCGGTCCAGGTCGCCAAGGACTCGATCGAGCACGCGCGCGGCAAGCAGTACGACATCGTCATCGTCGACACCGCCGGCCGCCTCGGCATCGACGCCGAGATGATGCAGCAGGCCGCGGACATCCGCGACGCGGTCTCGCCCGACGAGATCCTCTTCGTCGTCGACGCGATGATCGGTCAGGACGCCGTCAACACCGCCGAGGCGTTCCGCGACGGCGTCGGCTTCGACGGCGTGGTGCTGTCCAAGCTCGACGGCGACGCCCGAGGCGGTGCCGCGCTCTCCATCGCGCACGTCACCGGCAAGCAGATCATGTTCGCCTCCAACGGCGAGAAGCTGGACGACTTCGACGCGTTCCACCCGGACCGCATGGCGTCCCGCATCCTCGGCATGGGCGACATGCTCTCGCTCATCGAGAAGGCCGAGCAGACCTTCAGCCAGGAAGAGGCCGCCAAGATGGCCTCCAAGCTGGCGTCCAAGAAGGGCCAGGAGTTCACGCTCGACGACTTCCTCGCCCAGATGGAGCAGGTCCGCAAGATGGGCTCCATCTCCAAGCTCCTCGGCATGCTGCCCGGCATGGCGCAGATGAAGGAGCAGATCAACAACATCGACGAGCGCGACGTGGACCGCACGGCCGCGATCATCAAGTCGATGACCCCGGGTGAGCGCCACGACCCCACGATCATCAACGGTTCGCGCCGCGCCCGTATCGCCAAGGGCTCCGGCGTCGAGGTCAGCGCGGTCAAGTCGCTCGTCGAGCGGTTCTTCGAGGCCCGCAAGATGATGTCGCGCATGGCCCAGGGCGGCGGGATGCCCGGCATGCCCGGCATCCCGGGCATGGGCGGCGGGCCGGGCCGGCAGAAGAAGCAGCAGAAGCAGGCCAAGGGCAAGCGCAAGAGCGGCAACCCGATGAAGCGCAAGGCCGAGGAGGCCGCGGCCGCGGCACGGCGCGAGCAGGCCGCCCAGGAGGGCGGCGCGTTCGGCCTGCCGGCCGGGCAGCCCGGCCAGGACTTCGAACTGCCGGACGAGTTCAAGAAGTTCATGGGCTGACGCACACGGTCCAGGACGTGAGAGGGGCCCGCGACCGATCCGGTCGCGGGCCCCTTCGCGTACCCGGGGTCAGGGTGTGCGGGTGATCAGGTAGCGGAAGACGTTCGGCATCCAGACCGTCCCGTCGGGCCGCACATGCGGGTGCAGCGCCTCGGTGATCTCCTTCTCGACCTGGCCCTGGTCGCTCTCCGCCACCGCCGCGTCGTACAAACCCGTCGACAGCAGCCCGCGCACGGCACTGTCCACGTCCGCGTAGCCGAAGGGGCACGCCACCCGCCCCGAACCGTCCGGCCGCAGCCCGGCGCGCGCGGCGACGTCCTCCAGGTCGTCGCGCAGCGCCGGCCGCCAGCGCACTCCCCCTACGGCCTGGCGGCCGTGGGTGGGGGGAGTGCCCCCATCCGGGCGCGTCCGGCCGGAATGCCCCTCTGCGACGCGGAGCACTGCCGAGCTGGCGCACCGCTCCGGCGGGCCCCAGCCAGTGAGCACCACGGCACTCCCGCGCTCCGCGAGCGGGACGGCGCCCCGCAGGGCCGCGCCGAGCCCGTCCGCGTCGCCGGCCCGGCAGCCGATCGGCTGGAAGACCGTGATCAGGTTGTACAGGGGGAGGGCCGGATCCGCCGCGGCCCGGGCCCCGCCCTCGAACAGGCGCGCGGACTGTGCGGCGGAGCCGTCGGCGGTCAGCCGCTCGCTCGCGAGGGCCAGCCGCTCGCGGTTCGTGTCCGTCCCGCTCACCGCGGCGCCGCGCGCGGCGGCGATCAGCAGCGCGAGACCGGAGCCGCAGCCGAGCCCCAGCAGCCGGGAGCCCGCTCCGACCTCCAGGCGCTCGTACACGGCTTCGTACAGCGGCACCAGCATCCGTTCCTGGATCTCGGCCCAGTCCCGGGCCCGTTCGCACGCCTGAGCAGAGGAGGCCGACGCCGCGTGGGGTCGGTGCTGGACGAGCGTGGATGTCATCTGTACGCCCCATTCCGCCGAGAGAGTCGGTTGTGCCCTGAAGGACAGCCCCCGTGTGCTTTCGCCGCGCCCCCGTATGCCAGGGAACTGCGCGCGCGTCCCCACGTCCAGGGGTTGTGCGGCACTGCTTGCGCGCCGGGGTGTGCGCCACGGCCCGCCTGGCCGATTCCCGATCGGGCCCCGTGCCGCCGTACCATGCGCGCCATGGCCAAGACACCTGTCCTGACGCCTCAGGCGGAGGACTTCCCACGCTGGTACCAGGACCTGATCAACAAGGCCGAACTGGCGGACAACGGCCCGGTGCGCGGCACCATGGTCATCCGGCCGTACGGCTACGGCCTGTGGGAGCGGATGCAGCAGGAGATGGACGCCCGCATCAAGGCCGCGGGCGCTCAGAACGCCTACTTCCCGCTCTTCATCCCCCAGTCTTACCTGACTCGCGAGGCTGAGCACGTCGAGGGCTTCGCACCCGAGCTCGCGGTGGTCACCCACGGCGGCGGCAAGGACCTCGAAGAGCCCGTCGTGGTGCGGCCCACGTCCGAGACGATCATCAACGACTACTTCTCGAAGTGGGTGCAGAGCTACCGGGATCTGCCGCTGCTGATCAATCAGTGGGCCAATGTGGTCCGTTGGGAGATGCGCCCGCGGGTGTTCCTGCGCACCACGGAGTTCCTCTGGCAGGAGGGCCACACCGCGCACGCCACCTACGAGGACGCCCGCGACTACGCCGCGTACATCCACCGGGACGTCTACGCGGACTTCATGGTCGATGTCCTCGGCATCGACGTCGTGCTCGGCCGCAAGACGCCCCGGGAGCGGTTCGCCGGAGCCATCAACACCCTCACCCTGGAAGGGATGATGGGCGACGGCAAGGCCCTGCAGATGGGCACGAGCCATGAGCTCGGCACCAATTTCGCCAAGGCCTTCCAGACCACCTACCTCTCCAGGGACGGGCACCAGGAGCTCGTCTGGCAGACCTCCTGGGGCACCTCCACCCGGATGGTCGGCGGGCTGATCATGTCGCACGGCGACGACAACGGGCTGCGCGTCCCGCCCCGGCTCGCGGCGGTCCAGGTCGTCGTCATGGCGATCAAGGGCGACGAGGCGGTCGCGAAGGTCCGCGAGATGGGCGAGACGCTCAGGGCGGCGGGCCTGCGGGTGCACGTCGACGACCGCGTGGACACTCCCTTCGGCCGCCGCGCGGTGGACTGGGAGCTCAAGGGCGTGCCCGTACGGATCGAGATCGGCCCGCGGGACCTGGAGGCGGGCACCGCGATGCTGGCGCGCCGCATCCCCGGCGGGAAGGAACCGGTGAGCCTCGCGTCGCTCCCCGCGCTGCTGCCGAAGGCCCTCGACGACGACCAGGCGCTCCTGCTGGAACAGTCCCGCCGGCGGCGCGAGGACCGCACCAGCGACGTGGCGACCGTCGAGGAGGCCGCCGAGGCCGCCGCGGCCGGCGGCTGGGCCCGTATCCCGTGGGCAACCCTGGGGGACGAGGGCGAAGCCGCACTGGCGGAGGAGGGCGTGTCGGTACGCTGCCTGGTCGCGGAGGACGGGTCGGTGCCCGAGTCCGACGACGCACCGGGTACGGTCGCGATCGTGGCCCGCGCCTACTGACGGCGCCGCCGCCCTGGTTCCGCCCTGGTGGCAGCGCACCCCCGGCGCGACGAGGCCCGCCACGCGCCGGGGCGCACGCCATCGGTGGCATTGCGCCGGACGCGCGCTACGTACCACCTTGCGAGGCTTCTCCGCAGATCAGCGCACCCGCCCTCGTCCGCATGCATCAACGGCAACTGACGGGTACGTGCAAATTATTTGGGATGCCCCGGAATGGAACCCGGCGGGCTCCCGGCTCGTTATCACGACGTGAGCACGACACCACCTGTTCTCGCCGCAGAGCTGGCACAGGCGTGGGCCGACATTCAGCGGCACCACCCCGAACTGCCGGATCTTGCCGCGCCCGAGTCCCTGATCGGAGAGTCGTCGTCCGCCTGTGGCGCCGAGCTCTCCTTCGAGCGACTGCTCCACGAGGCAGTCCACGGCATCGCCGCCGCGCGAGGCGTCCGCGACACCTCCCGCGCCGGCCGCTACCACAACCGCCGGTTCCTCGCGATCGCCGAGGAGATGGGCCTGGACCACGTGGAGGAGCCGCACCCGAGCAGCGGTTTCTCCCTGGTCGTGCTCAACCCCGAGGCCAAGCGGCGGTATCGCCCGACGATCGAGCGGCTGCAGCGCGCCCTCAAGGCGCACACGGCAGCGACGGCCTCCGACACCAAGCGCACCTTCCGCGGCCCTGCCGCCCGGCACGGCTCGTCGGGCGGAGGCGTGCGGGTGAAGGCCGTCTGCGACTGCGGCCGCAATGTGAGAGTGGTGCCCTCGGTCCTGGCCCAGGCGCCCATCGTCTGCGGCGGATGCGGAAAACCGTTCCGCATCCCGGAAACGGTCGGCGCGGCGAGCTGACCGCGCGTCCCGAGCGCGGCGGGCACGCGCCTGTGCGGTGACCGCCCATTCCGGGCGCCGAGTGCACGGCACCCGCGGCTGAGTGCCCGTACCGAGCGCCGCGGGCACGGCACCGTACGCCGATCGCCGTTCCGGGACCGCGGGTACGGCGCCCGGTGGGCCGACCGTCCGCAGCCGTTGGCCGACCGCCCGCACCCGCGGGCTGAGCGCCCGTCCCGGCGCCGAGGGCGCGGCACCCGGGGGCCGGCCGCCCGCACCCGCGTGCCGACCGCCGCTGCCGAGCGCCGCGTGCACGGCGCCTGTGGGCCGACCGCCCCTTGCGGCGACGACTTCACGGCGCGCACGGGCCCGCGCCCTTCGGCGAGGCGGCGGGCGCAGGTCGTCGGGGTGGCGGGCGGGGGAGATCCCGGGCCGGGCGTATGGCACAATGGCTAGCTGTACTCGACAGCCGCACAGGAACCCTCTCGCCTCCGGCTGACGCGTCCATCGGGCACCCCGAGTACCGCAACCCCACGTGGCATCTCGTTGTGCCCAACCACGTCAAGACCAGGAGACACCACTCCCGTGGCAGTCAAGATCAAGCTGAAGCGTCTCGGCAAGATTCGCCAGCCCCACTACCGCATCGTCGTCGCCGACTCCCGTACCCGCCGTGACGGCCGGGCCATCGAGGAGATCGGTCTCTACCACCCGACGTACAACCCGTCGCGCATCGAGGTCGACTCGGAGCGTGCGCAGTACTGGCTGTCCGTCGGTGCCCAGCCGACCGAGCCGGTCCTCGCCATCCTGAAGCTCACCGGCGACTGGCAGAAGGCCAAGGGCCTGCCGGCCCCGGAGAAGCCGCTGCTGGCCCCGGCGACCAAGGAGGACAAGCGCGCCTCCTTCGACGCCTTCGCCAAGGCTCTGGAGGGCGACGACGCCAAGGGTGAGGCCATCACCCCGAAGGCGAAGAAGGCCGACAAGAAGGCGGACGAGGCCGAGGCCGCTCCCGCCGAGTCGACCGAGGCCTGAGCATGCTCGAGGAGGCTCTCGAGCACCTCGTGAAGGGCATCGTCGACAACCCGGACGATGTGCAGGTCGCCTCGCGCAACCTGCGCCGCGGACGCGTGCTGGAGGTCCGGGTGCACCCCGACGACCTCGGTAAGGTGATCGGCCGCAACGGCCGCACCGCGCGCGCACTGCGTACCGTCGTGGGCGCCATCGGTGGCCGTGGCATCCGCGTCGACCTCGTCGACGTGGACCAGGTCCGCTGATCGAAGGTGAAGGGAATCCGGGGACGCCCCCGGATCCACGCAGCACCGGCTCGGGCCGGGGAGGGCTTACGGGCCCGCCCCGGCCCGTCGTCGTATCGAAGGAGAGACAAGCGTGCAGCTGGTAGTGGCGCGGATCGGCCGCGCCCATGGCATCAAGGGCGAGGTCACCGTCGAGGTGCGCACGGACGAGCCGGAACTGCGGCTTGGCCCCGGCGCCGTGCTGGCCACGGACCCGGCCGCCGCGGGACCGCTGACGATCGAGTCGGGCCGGGTGCACAGCGGCCGGCTGCTGCTGCGCTTCGAGGGCGTACGCGACCGCAACGCCGCAGAGGCGCTGCGTAACACTTTGCTCATCGCCGAGGTGGACCCCGAGGAGCTTCCCGAGGACCCCGACGAGTACTACGACCACCAGCTGATGGACCTCGACGTGGTCCTCGCGGACGGCACGGAGATCGGGCGGATCACCGAGATCAGCCACCTGCCCTCGCAGGACCTGTTCATCGTCGAGCGGCCCGACGGCAGCGAGGTGATGATCCCGTTCGTGGAGGAGATCGTCACCGAGATCGACCTGGCCGAGCAGAAGGCCGTCATCGACCCGCCGCCCGGCCTGATCGACGACAGCGAGGCCGAGATCGCGTCCAGCCGCGAGGAAGAGTCCTGATGCGGCTCGACGTCGTCACGATCTTCCCCGAGTACCTGGAACCGCTGAACGTCTCCCTGGTCGGCAAGGCGCGCGCCCGCGGACAGCTCGGCGTCCATGTGCACCACCTGCGCCACTGGACGTACGACCGCCACAACACGGTCGACGACACCCCGTACGGCGGCGGCCCCGGCATGGTCATGAAGACCGAGCCGTGGGGCGACGCCCTGGACGACGTCCTCGCGAGCGGCTACGAGGCGGGCGCCCACGGCCCCGCCCTGGTCGTCCCGACCCCGAGCGGCCGCCCCTTCACCCAGGAGCTCGCCGTCGAGCTCTCCGAGCGGCCCTGGCTGGTCTTCACCCCCGCCCGCTACGAGGGCATCGACCGACGGGTCGTCGACGAGTACGCGACCCGCATGCCCGTGTACGAGGTCTCCATCGGCGACTACGTGCTGGCCGGCGGTGAGGCGGCCGTCCTGGTCATCACGGAGGCCGTGGCCCGGCTGCTGCCCGGCGTCCTCGGCAACGCCGAGTCCCACCGGGACGACTCCTTCGCGCCCGGCGCCATGGCCAACCTGCTGGAGGGGCCCGTCTACACCAAGCCCCCGGTCTGGCGCGGACGCGCCATCCCGGACGTGCTGATCAGCGGCCACCACGGGAAGATCGCGCGCTGGCGCAGGGACGAGGCGTTCCGCCGCACTGCCCTCAACAGGCCCGACCTGATCGAGCGTTGCGACCCCGCGGCCTTCGACAAGAAGGACAGGGAGATCCTGTCCATGCTCGGCTGGGCCCCCGAGCCCGGCGGCCGATTTTGGCGCAGGCCCGAGGCCATGGAAGAATGAGCCGCTGCTGTACGTCCGGCCGGCGCCCCTGCCACAGGGGGAACGACGCCCGCCCGGCGGAGGCACCCCTTCTCATCACGACATTCCGTCGATGACCTGTGGCATCGGCGAGGAAGCAGACCACCATGGCTCACCTGCTCGACAGCGTCAACGCGGCTTCGCTGCGCACCGACGTCCCGGCCTTCCGTCCCGGTGACACCGTGAACGTCCACGTTCGCGTCATCGAGGGCAACCGCTCCCGTATCCAGCAGTTCAAGGGCGTCGTCATCCGCCGCCAGGGCGCGGGCGTGAGCGAGACCTTCACGGTCCGCAAGGTCTCCTTCTCCGTCGGCGTCGAGCGCACCTTCCCGGTGCACAGCCCGATCTTCGAGAAGATCGAGCTCATCACCCGCGGTGACGTCCGTCGCGCCAAGCTGTACTACCTGCGCGACCTGCGCGGCAAGGCCGCCAAGATCAAGGAGAAGCGCGACAACTGAGCTCCGGCTCATACGCGCGCCCGGTGTCACAGGGCGGCCGGATAGGCTCTGCCACCGATGGACACCGAAGCACAGCACACGGAGCGCGACCGCTCTTCCGCACCCGACGACGGGTCGCAGGGAGAGGGGTCGCGCTCCGCGCGTCGTTCCGGCCTCTCCCGGGTGTCCCTGCGCACCGCGGCGCTGACCGGTGTCGCCTGCACCGTCTTCGTGCTGCTGCTCAGCCACTTCGTGGTGCAGCCCTTCCAGATCCCGAGCAGTTCCATGGAACCCGCCCTGCAGGTCGGCGACCGGGTGCTGGTCAACAAGCTGGCCTACCGGTCCGGCTCCGAGCCGGCACGCGGGGACGTCGTCGTCTTCGACGGCAGAGGCTCGTTCGTACCCGAGGAACTGACGGAAAACCCCGTCAGTTCCGTAGTACGAGAGGGGCTCGCCATGCTCGGGCTCGCCGAGCCGACCGAGACGGATTTCGTCAAGCGTGTGGTGGGCACGGGCGGGGACCGGGTGGTCTGCTGCGACACGGAGGGCAGGATCGAGGTGAACGGTGTACCGGTCGAGGAGAGGTACCTCCACCCCGACGGCGTGCCCTCGGAGGTCGCTTTCGACATCGTCGTCCCCGAGGGGAGGCTGTGGGTCATGGGCGACCACCGCAGCGCCTCACGCGACTCCCGGGACCACCTCGGCGAGCCGGGCGGCGGCATGGTGCCCGTGGACAGGGTGATCGGCCGGGCCGACTGGATCGGCTGGCCCGCCGGACGCTGGTCCGGCCTGGAGCCCACCGACGCCTTCTCCGGGGTCCCCGATCCGGGCCCGCTGTCCGGCGGTGCCCATGGGTAACCGCGGACGCCGTGCGAGCCACCGGGCCGACACCCGGCTGCCCACCGGGACGCGGCCCACGAACGGCGCCCGGCCCCTGCCGGGCCGGGCGGAGCGCCGCAGGCTCGCACAGAAGGTCAAGCGCAAACGCCGCCGCTCGGCCGTGAAGGAGATACCCCTCCTGATCACCGTGGCGCTGCTCATAGCCCTGGTGCTGAAGACGTTCCTGGTGCAGGCCTTCGTCATCCCGTCCGGCTCGATGGAACAGACGATCCGCATCCAGGACCGGGTCCTGGTCGACAAGCTCACGCCGTGGTTCGGCTCGAAGCCGCAGCGCGGCGATGTCGTCGTCTTCAAGGACCCGGGCGGCTGGCTGCCGCCGGACGAGAAGCCGAAGGCCGACGACCCGGTCGTGATCAAGCAGGTCAAGCAGGGCCTGACGTTCATCGGGCTGCTGCCCTCGGACGACGAACGCGACCTGATCAAGCGGGTCGTGGCGGTCGGCGGGGACACCGTGAAGTGCTGCGACGCGAACGGCCGCGTCACCGTCAACGGCGTACCGCTGAACGAGCCCTATCTGCACCCCGGAAACGTTCCGTCGACCATGAAGTTCGACGTGAAGGTGCCCGACGGACGGCTGTTCGTGATGGGTGACCACCGCTCCAACTCCGCCGACTCCCGCTTCCACCTCGACGAGGAGGGCCGGGGCACCGTGGGCGAGGACCAGGTCGTCGGACGCGCCGTCGTCATCGCCTGGCCGCTGGACCACTGGCGCAGACTGGAGGAGCCGGAGACCTACGCGTCCGTTCCGAACGCGCGCGCCGGGTCGACCGCGGCACCGCCGCTGTCGAATAGTGTGTCCTCCCAGGACCTGAACGGAATGGTCCTGCTCCCGAGCCCTGCGGAACTCCCGCTCGTTATGGGAGTGGTGGGCCTGCTCCTTGTACGGGGCAGGCGGTTCGCGCGGAGTGAGGAGTGGATGTGGGGGACGTGGCGGTCGGCGCACGGTCCGGACACGACGATCCCGAGGACAGGCAGCCGGGGCGACCCCCCGAGCAGCCCTCGGACGTGACGGACGGGGAAGTGCCGACGACCGGGGACGACGACGCGTCGGACGGCAACGGTACGGGACAGAAGAAGCAGCGATCCTTCTGGAAGGAACTGCCGCTCCTGATCGGTATCGCGCTGCTCCTCGCGCTCCTGATCAAGACCTTCCTGGTGCAGGCGTTCTCCATCCCGTCGGACTCGATGATGAACACCCTGCAGCGCGGTGACCGGGTGCTCGTCGACAAGCTCACGCCGTGGTTCGGGTCGGAGCCCGAGCGCGGCGAGGTCGTCGTGTTCCACGACCCGGGCGGCTGGCTGGAGGGCGAGCCCACGCCGGAGCCGAACGCGCTGCAGGAGGTCCTCAGCTTCATCGGGCTCATGCCGTCCGCCGAGGAGAAGGACCTCATCAAGCGGACGATCGCGGTCGCCGGTGACACCGTGGAGTGCAAGAAGGACGGTCCGCTCAAGGTCAACGGCAAGCCGCTGGACGAGCCGTACATCTACCCGGGCAGCACCCCGTGCGACGAGCAGTCCTCGTTCGGGCCGCTGACCGTGCCGAAGGACCGGATCTGGGTGATGGGCGACAACCGCCAGAACTCGCAGGACTCCCGGTACCACATGGAGGACGTCAACGGCGGCTTCGTCCCCGTCGACAAGGTCGTGGGACGCGCGGTCGTCGTGGCCTGGCCGCTGAACCGCTGGTCCACGCTCCCCGTGCCCGACACCTTCGAGCAGCCGGGAGTGGCCGCCGCCCTTTCCGCCTCGCCCGCGGCCCTGGGTCTGGCCGGTGCGGTGCCGATCGTGCTGTGGCGCAGGAGGAGGCTGACCGGCGGGCGTACCGCCGGGTAGTGTGCGGTCCCGGGCAGCAGATCCCGGGACCGGCGTCCGGGGACAGGATCTCCGAGGCGGGAGTGCTGGGATGAGCGGTGCACGACGTGAGGGCGACGGTCAGGCCCGGCTCGGGGCTGCCCTGTCGGGCATAGCCGTGGCCGTCGGCTGTGTGCTCTTCCTCGGAGGATTCGTCTGGGGCGCGCTCGTCTACCAGCCGTACACGGTCCCGACCGACTCGATGTCGCCGACCGTGCAGGCGGGCGACCGGGTGCTCGCCGAGCGCATATCGGGTAACGATGTCCGGCGCGGTGACGTGGTCGTCTTCCGCGACACGGCATGGGGCGACATGCCGATGGTCAAGCGCGTGGTCGGGGTCGGGGGCGACGAGGTCGCGTGCTGCGACGGCGACGGCCGCCTGACGGTCAACGGCAAGGCCGTCGACGAACCGTATCTGCACAGCTCGGGACCGGCCGCCGAGCAGTTCACGGCGGAGGTGCCCGAGGGGCAGCTGTTCCTGCTCGGTGACGAACGCAGGGGCTCGCTGGACTCCCGGTCCCACCTTCAGGAGGCAGGCCAGGGTTCGGTGCCCCGCTCGGCCGTGGAAGCGCGCGTGGACGCCGTGGCCTGGCCCCTGAGCGGCGGCGCCGTGGAGCGCCCTCAGGGGTTCGCCGCACTGCCTGGCGGGGTGTCCCAGCCGGGCCCTGTGGGGCTCATGGTGGCGGCCGTTGTCGCCGGAGCCGTGCTCATCGTGGCCGGTGCGGCGTACGGGCCGGTGGCCGGCCGGATCGGCCGGGCACGGCGCGGGAAGGCGGTGACCGCGGGTGCTGCATGAGGCATCGGGTGCGCCGACCGGACTGCGGAAGGTCGCCCGGGTCGTGCTGCTCGACCCCGAGGACCGGATCCTGCTGCTGCACGGCTTCGAGCCGGACGATCCCGCGGACGACTGGTGGTTCACCCCCGGCGGCGGGCTGGAGGGTGACGAGAGCCGTGAGCAGGCGGCGCTGCGCGAGCTGGCCGAGGAGACCGGGATCACCGAGGTGGACCTCGGCCCCGTGCTGTGGCAGCGGCACTGCTCGTTCCCGTTCGCCGGGCGGCGCTGGGACCAGGACGAGTGGTACTTCCTGGCGCGTACCACCTGCACGGACGCGGTCCCGCATGCCCTTACGGACCTGGAGCGCCGGAGCGTCGCGGGCCTGAGGTGGTGGACCTCCGCCGAACTGTCGGCGGCCCGTGAGACGGTGTACCCGACCAGGCTCGCCGAGCTGCTGCGTACGCTGCTCGACGAAGGACCTCCGCGTGTGCCGGTGGTGCTGGCCCCGGAAATCGTCTAGGGCCCGGCGCGCTGACGCACAATAGGGGGACGCAAGGCTGAAGGGGAACATGCCATGAGCGCCGAGGACCTCGAGAAGTACGAGACCGAGATGGAGCTGAAGCTCTACCGGGAGTACCGAGATGTCGTCGGGCTGTTCAAATACGTGATCGAGACCGAGCGTCGCTTCTATCTCACCAACGACTACGAGATGCAGGTGCACTCGGTGCAGGGCGAGGTCTTCTTCGAGGTCTCGATGGCGGACGCCTGGGTCTGGGACATGTACCGCCCGGCCCGCTTCGTCAAGCAGGTGCGAGTGCTCACGTTCAAGGACGTGAACATCGAGGAGCTCAACAAGAGCGACCTGGAGCTGCCCGGCAGCTGACGGCTGTCCCGTCGGGCCATGTCGTCGGACGGCTGTCCCGTTCGACCTTTCGTCGGGCCGGTCCCGTCGGAACTTTCCCGTCCGGGTGATGGAGTTTTCCACAATCGGGCGGTTGTCCACGGTTTTCCACCAAGATCCAAAAGTCCGGGGCCGACGTATGAGAGTCGGTGCCGGAGGTGGTGCCGAAATGAACGCGACGGGGGCACTGGGACGGTACGGAGAGGACCTGGCGGCGCGGCTGCTGATCGGGTCCGGAATGCGTCTGCTGGCGAGGAACTGGCGCTGCGGACGCGCCGGTGAGATCGACATCGTCGCCCGCGACGGCGACACGGTGGTCGTCTGCGAGGTCAAGACCCGCAGATCCGGCTGCTACGAGCATCCGATGGCAGCCATCACACCGACCAAGGCCGGACGGCTCCGGCGCCTTGCCGACTGCTGGCTGGAGCGGCACGGCGGCCCCCCGCCGGGCGGGGTGCGCATCGACCTGGTGGGCGTGACACTCCCCCGGCGCGGGGCGGCCGTCGTCGAGCATGCCCGGGGGGTGGCCTAGATGGGCTTCGCCCGTGCGTGTTCCGTCGCGCTCGTGGGGGTCGAGGGCGTGGTCGTCGAGGTCCAGGCGGACCTGGAGCCCGGGGTCGCCGCGTTCACCCTGGTCGGGCTGCCGGACAAGAGCCTGGTGGAGAGCCGGGACCGGGTGCGTGCGGCCGTGGTCAACTCCGGCGGCGAATGGCCGCAGAAGAAGCTCACCGTGGGGCTGAGCCCGGCCTCCGTGCCCAAGGGCGGCAGCGGCTTCGATCTCGCTGTGGCCTGTGCGGTCCTCGGCGCCGCCGAGCGCATCGACCCACGGCAGATCGCCGACCTCGTGCTGATCGGGGAGCTCGGGCTCGACGGGCGGGTACGGCCGGTGCGCGGGGTGCTTCCCGCGGTGCTCGCCGCGGCCGAGGCGGGGTACGAGCACGTGGTCGTCCCGGAGCAGACCGCCGGGGAGGCCGCGCTCGTGCCGGGGATCTCGGTGCTCGGGGTGCGCACCCTGCGCCAGCTCATCGCCGTCCTCGCCGACGAGCCGGTCCCGGACGAGGAGCCCGTGGAGCCGGGCCGCCCCGACGCCATGCTCGCGGGCCTCCTGGTCCCGGGCGCGGGGGTCGGCACCGGACTCGCCGCCGACCGGCCTGGGAGCGACGGCCCGGACCTGGCCGATGTGGCGGGCCAGCACTCGGCGCGTAGGGGGCTGGAGGTCGCGGCAGCGGGCGGGCATCACCTCCTGCTCTCGGGGCCGCCCGGAGCGGGCAAGACGATGCTGGCCGAGCGTCTGCCCGCTGTCCTGCCGCCGCTGACCAGGCGGGAGTCCCTGGAGGTCACGGCGGTCCACTCGGTGGCCGGCATCCTGCCGCCGGGCGAGCCGCTCGTGAGGACCGCGCCGTACTGCGCGCCGCACCACTCGGCGACCATGCAGTCCCTGGTGGGCGGCGGCAACGGGCTGCCGAAGCCGGGCGCGGTCTCGCTGGCGCACCGAGGGGTGCTCTTTCTCGACGAGGCACCCGAGTTCTCGGGAAAGGCCCTGGACGCGCTGCGCCAGCCCCTGGAGTCGGGCCACGTCGTGGTTGCCAGGAGCGGGGGAGTGGTACGGCTGCCCGCCCGCTTCCTCATGGTGCTCGCGGCGAACCCCTGCCCGTGCGGAAGGCACACGCTGCACGGTGCCGGCTGCGAATGCCCCGCGTCCGTGATCAGGCGGTACCAGGCCCGGCTGTCCGGGCCGCTGCTCGACCGCGTCGACCTGCGGATCGAGGTCGAGCCGGTGAGCCGCTCCGACCTGCTGGGCCACGGCGGGCGCGGCGAGTCCACGGCCACGGTCGCCGCCCGTGTCCTGGCGGCCAGACACCGGGCCGCCACCCGTCTCGAGGGCACTCCGTGGACGGTCAACAGCGAAGTCCCCGGCCACGAACTGCGAACCCGGTGGACGGTCGCGCCCGGGGCCCTGGGCGCGGCCGAGCGGGACGTCGAGCGCGGGCTGCTCACGGCCCGCGGCCTCGATCGGGTGCTGCGCGTCGCATGGACGATCGCCGACCTCGCGGGACGTGACCGGCCCGAGGCGCAGGACGTCGCCCTCGCCCTCGAACTGCGCACCGGGATCTCCCGAGGCGTCCCGGCCGTGGCAGGGGCGGCGCGGTGACGGGGGCGGTGCACCGGAGCGGCACCAGGGGCATGACGGGCGACGACTCCTCGTGGAGCGGGCCGGGGCCGGAGGAGGAAGCGGAGCGGGCGGCGCGTTCGGCGCTGACACAGATCCTGGAGCCGGGCGACGAGAAGGGCGGCCGCTGGCTGAGGGAGGTCGGCGCCCGGGGACTGCTGGGGCTGCTGATGTCCGACGCATGCGAGAAGGGGGCGCTCCCGGGGCTGACCGAGCGCCGGGCGGCCGGGCTGCGGGCCCGTGCCGCCGGAGTCCTGCCGGGGCAGCGGCTGGAGGCGATCCGCGCGCTCGGAGGCAGGTTCGTCGTCCCGGGGGACACGGAGTGGCCGACCCAGCTCGACGATCTCGGGGACGCGCGCCCCATCGGCCTGTGGGTGCGGGGCCGGCCCGACCTGCGCGCCTGGGCCCTGCGTTCGGTGGCCGTGGTCGGGGCCCGGGCCTGCACGCCGTACGGGGCGCACATATCGGCCTCGCTCGCCTCCGGGCTGGCGGAGCGGGGGTGGGTCGTGGTGTCCGGAGCGGCCTTCGGCGTGGACGCCGCAGCGCACCGGGGCGCGCTCGCCGCCGGTGGCGCCACGGTTGCCGTCCTGGCCTGCGGGGTCGATGTCGCCTATCCGCCCGCCCATCAGGAGTTGATCAAGCGCATGGTGCAACAGGGGCTCGTCATCGGCGAGTTGCCGCCCGGCGCCCATCCCACGCAGAGCCGGTTCGTCCTGCGGAACAGGGTGATCGCCGCGCTCACCCGCGGGACCGTCGTCGTCGAGGCCGAGTACCGCAGCGGCTCCCTGGTCACCGCCCGCCGGGCCCAGCAGCTCGGACGCTTCACGATGGGCGTGCCCGGCCCCGTGACCAGCGGCCTCTCGGCGGGTGTGCACGAACTTCTGCGGGGCGGTGCGGTGCTCGTCACCGACGCCGCCGAAGTGGTCGAACAGGTGGGTGACATGGGCGAACTCGCGCCCGAGCGCACCGGGCCCGTCCTGCCCAGGGACCTGCTGGGCCCCGGCACCAGACGGGTACTTGAGGCGTTGCCCGCGGGGCGTCCGGTGACCTGCCGCGAGAGCGCGCGGCTCGCCGGCACGACGGACGACGAGGCGCTCGGCAGGCTGTACGAACTGCACTCGCTCGGCTTTGTCGAACGGTGCCCAGAGGGATGGAGGTTGACGCACAGCGCCATCCGCGGTTCGAACGCGCGGCGAGGCGATGCTTGACCTGGAGCATTCGGGTGAAAAGGTGAAGGTGATGACCTTCGGAGTCCCGTGTGTGACGCCTGAGGGGCCGGTGCGCAGGGCATCGGCCCCGAATCGAAGGTGTGGACGAGCGCGAATACCCGGGCAGGTTCCTTCCGCTTCCCTCGCCCACCGCGACGGCGTAGTCACGCTACGCTCACCGGATTCCGGCCTCGGCCGCCCTTCCCCGCCCCCTCACAGCAGAACGGCTCAAGGCAACGCATGCCCCAGCACACGTCCGGGTCTGACCGCGCGGCAGTGCCACCCGCTGCCCGTGGCACCGTGCGGCCCTCGGCTCCCTCGTCGGTCGAGGAGCTGTGGCGGTCGTACAAGGCCACGGGTGACGAGCGGCTGCGGGAGCAGTTGATCCTGCACTACTCGCCGCTGGTCAAGTACGTGGCGGGCCGGGTCAGCGTGGGGCTGCCGTCCAACGTCGAGCAGGCCGATTTCGTCTCCTCCGGCGTCTTCGGACTCATCGACGCGATCGAGAAGTTCGACGTGGACCGGTCGATCAAGTTCGAGACGTACGCGATCACCCGCATCCGGGGCGCGATGATCGACGAACTGCGGGCGCTTGACTGGATCCCGCGCTCGGTGCGGCAGAAGGCCCGTGCCGTCGAACGTGCGTACGCGACGCTCGAGGCCCAGTTGCGGCGCACGCCGTCGGAGGCCGAGGTGGCCGCCGAGATGGGCGTCACCATCGAGGAACTGCACGCGGTTTTCAGTCAGTTGTCCCTGGCCAACGTCGTGGCACTGGAAGAGCTGCTGCACGTGGGCGGCGAGGGCGGCGACCGGCTCAGCCTCATGGACACGCTGGAGGACACGGCCGCGGACAACCCGGTCGAGGTCGCCGAGGACCGGGAACTGCGCCGGCTGCTCGCCCGGGCCATCAACACCCTCCCCGAGCGGGAGAAGACCGTCGTCACGCTCTACTACTACGAAGGGCTCACACTGGCCGAGATCGGCCACGTCCTCGGAGTCACCGAGAGCCGCGTCAGCCAGATCCACACGAAGTCGGTTCTGCAACTGCGGGCGAAGCTGGCCGACGTAGGACGTTGACGCCCAGTCGTCCGCGGCGCATCCGTACAGTGGAGGCGTGCCCAGGATTCGAGCGGCCTCTGTGGCCGAGCACCGGACGATGCAGCGAGGCGCCCTGCTGGACGCCGCGCGCTCCCTCCTGTCCGAAGGCGGTACGGAGGCGCTGACCTTCCCCGCCCTCGCCGAGCGCACGGGTCTCGCGAGGTCCTCCGTATACGAGTACTTCCGCTCGCGTGCCGCGGTCGTCGAAGAGCTCTGCGCTGTGGACTTCCCCGTGTGGGCGGCGGAGGTCGAGGCCGCGATGGACCGCGCGGAAACTCCCGAGGGCAAGGTCGAGGCGTATGTACGCCGGCAGCTCGACTTGGTCGGCGACAGGCGCCACCGGGCCGTGGTCGCCATCTCCGCGAGCGAGCTGGACGCCGGCGCGCGCGAGAAGATCCGCGCCGCCCACGGCGGGCTGATCGCGATGATCGTCGAGGCGCTCGGGGAACTGGGCCAGGAGCAACCCCGGCTCGGGGCGATGCTGCTGCAGGGCGTCGTGGACGCCGCGGTCCGCCGCATCGAGCTCGGCGCGGCCGAGGACCCGGCCACCGTCGCCGACGCGGCGGTCGCGATGGCGCTGCGCGGCGTCCGGGGCTGACGCGGGCGCCGTCCCTGGGGCGGCCCCGCACTAGGGAAGCGGTACGCCGAAGACCGGGAGCAGCCTGGACGGCGGGCGGCGGAGTATCCGCGGCGGCAGCAGGGACAGCGGATTCAGGTACCGCGTCCCCCGCAGCAGGCCCCAGTGCAGGCACCCCGCGGCGCAGTGTGACGGCCCCGTGTCGACCGTTGCCACGACCTGGCCCGCGGTGACCTCCGCGCCCTTGTCCACCAGCGGGCGAACCGGTTCGTACGTGGTCCGCAGTGGCGGGTCACCCGTATCGGTGAGGCTGATGACGAGCACGCCGCGGCCCGCGACCCGGCCGGCGAAGGTGACCCGGCCGGCCGCCGCGGCACGGACGGGGGTGCCGGGCGGGGCGGCGAGGTCGACGCCGCGATGGCCGGGGCCGTAGGGGGAAGCGGGCGGCGCCCAGCCCCTGACGACGAGGGGCCGGGGCGCGCCGACCGGCCAGCTCCGCGCCCCGCCGCGCCCGCCGGGCCTGTCCGCCGGGCCGCCGCCCCCACCAGGCACCCGAGGGACCGCCTCCCCGACGCGGGCCCACCTGAGCCTGCGAGCCTCCGGCACCGTGGAGCCCGGCGCCCCGGACGGCGCTGCCTCCAGTGCCGCCCCCGCTTCCGGCGCCGTAGAGCCCGGCGGCCCCGCAGGCCCGGCCCGGGGCGGCCGCGGGCCTGGACCGACCGGGCCCCACGCGGCCGTCGCCACCGACCGGTGCCCGACCGGGGCCGGTGGAACCCCGGCCGCCCCCGCCCCCGCCCTCGACGCCGCGGATCCGGGCCCCGCCCCGGCCGCTCCCGCACCCGACGTCCCCGCCCAAGCCGCTCCCGCACCCACGGCCCCCGCCTCCCTCGGCATCGCCGGCATCAGCAGTGTCGGCAGTGTCGAGAGCGTCAGCAGTGTCAGCAGCAATGCAGGCAGTGCGCGGCGCAGTCGGCCGGCCGAATGTGTGCAGTTCATGAGGCACACCGTGCCGCCTGCCGCGCCCGCCCCGCTGATCTTGGTCCGGATCTGTGGACAACCGGGTGGTTGTGGACAGCGCCGTCACCCGGCACGTCACCGGTCCCGTACACTTCTTCTGGCGATCCGGGTCACCGGGTCGACTTCGCACGCCCCGCCACCGGACCCTCAGCGGTCGGTGGCCGCGCTCCTCGGTCCCTTGTGGCACGGCGCGTCGGGGCGTCAGGACATAACCGAGAAAAACAAGGAGATACGGCCATGGCCGTCGTCACGATGCGGGAGCTGCTGGAGAGCGGCGTCCACTTCGGTCACCAGACCCGTCGCTGGAACCCGAAGATGAAGCGCTTCATCTTCACCGAGCGCAACGGCATCTACATCATCGACCTGCTCCAGTCGCTGTCGTACATCGACCGCGCCTACGAGTTCGTCAAGGAGACCGTCGCCCACGGCGGCTCCATCATGTTCGTCGGTACGAAGAAGCAGGCCCAGGAGGCCATCGCCGAGCAGGCGACGCGCGTCGGCATGCCGTACGTCAACCAGCGCTGGCTGGGTGGCATGCTCACCAACTTCTCCACCGTCTACAAGCGTCTCCAGCGCCTCAAGGAGCTCGAGCAGATCGACTTCGAGGACGTGGCCGCCTCCGGCCTCACCAAGAAGGAGCTCCTGGTCCTCTCCCGCGAGAAGGCCAAGCTGGAGAAGACCCTTGGTGGTATCCGGGAGATGCAGAAGGTGCCGAGCGCCGTCTGGATCGTCGACACCAAGAAGGAGCACATCGCCGTCGGTGAGGCGCGCAAGCTCCACATCCCGGTCGTCGCGATCCTCGACACCAACTGCGACCCCGACGAGGTCGACTACAAGATCCCGGGCAACGACGACGCGATCCGCTCCGTCACCCTGCTCACCCGCGTGATCGCCGACGCCGTCGCCGAGGGCCTCATCGCCCGCTCCGGCGCCGCGACCGGCGACCAGAAGCCGGGCGACAAGGCCGCCGGCGAGCCGCTGGCCGAGTGGGAGCGCGACCTGCTCGAGGGCGAGAAGAAGGCTGACACCGACGAGGCCGCCAAGGCTGACGAGGCCAAGCCGGCCGAGGCCGCTGCTGAGGCTCCGGCTGCCGCCGAGGCTCCTGTTGAGGCTCCGGCCGCTGCCGAGGCCCCGGCCGCCGAGGCCGAGCAGGCCTGACCTACGGCCTGACCTTCACAGGTTCGGTTGACGACGGCGGGGGCGCGCTTGCCCCCGCCGTCCACCCGTAGATCTTCCCGATCTTCGTAGATCTTTCAGACTTCGAGAGAGAAACTCAGACTCATGGCGAACTACACCGCCGCTGACGTCAAGAAGCTCCGCGAGCTCACCGGCGCCGGCATGATGGACTGCAAGAAGGCGCTGGACGAGTCCGACGGCAACGTCGACAAGGCCGTCGAGGCCCTGCGCATCAAGGGCCAGAAGGGCGTCGCCAAGCGCGAGGGCCGCTCCGCCGAGAACGGTGCCGTCGTCTCCCTGATCGCCGACGACAACACCTCCGGTGTCATCGTCGAGCTGAAGTGCGAGACGGACTTCGTCGCCAAGGGCGACAAGTTCCAGGCCGTGGCGAACGCGCTCGCCGCCCACGTCGCCGCCACCTCCCCGGCGGACATCGAGGCGCTGCTCGCCTCCGAGATCGAGCCGGGCAAGACCGTCCAGGCGTACGTCGACGAGGCCAACGCCAACCTCGGCGAGAAGATCGTCCTGGACCGCTTCGCGCAGTTCTCCGGTGGCTACGTCTCGGCGTACATGCACCGCACCATGCCCGACCTGCCCCCGCAGATCGGTGTTCTCGTCGAGCTCGACAAGGAGAACGCCGAGATCGCCAAGGGCGTCGCGCAGCACATCGCCGCCTTCGCCCCGAAGTACCTCTCCCGCGAGGACGTCCCGGCCGAGGTCGTCGAGGCCGAGCGCCGTGTCGCGGAGGAGACCACGCGTGCCGAGGGCAAGCCCGAGGCCGCTCTCCCGAAGATCGTCGAAGGTCGCGTCAACGGCTTCTTCAAGGAGGCCACCCTCCTCGGCCAGCCGTACGCGCTCGACAACAAGAAGTCGGTCCAGCAGATCCTGGACGAGGCCGGTGTCACCCTGAAGCGCTTCAGCCGCATCAAGGTCGGCATCTGAGTCCGTACGCCACGGACCCCGGACCCCGGTAGGGTCTGAAGCAGTCGTCCTCGTTCGCGCCGGACGACCGCAGATCTGACGAGGAGGCCATTGCCGGCAGGGACAGCACGACCCCAACGGCAATGGCCTTCTTCGTATGTGCACGAGGAGATCTCCATGAATCAGAGCGCCGCACAAGGCGACGACAACCACGGCAAAAAGGCCGGCCGCTTCATGCTGAAGCTGTCGGGAGAGGCTTTCTCCGGCGGCACCGGTCTCGGCGTCGACCCCGACGTCGTCCATGCCATCGCGCGCGAGATCGCAGCGGTCGTCCGTGACGGCGCTGAGATCGCCGTCGTGATCGGCGGCGGAAACTTCTTCCGCGGAGCCGAGCTCCAGCAGCGCGGCATGGACCGGGCACGCTCCGACTACATGGGCATGCTCGGCACCGTGATGAACTGCCTCGCTCTCCAGGACTTCCTGGAGAAGGAGGGCATCGACTCCCGCGTGCAGACCGCCATCACGATGGGACAGGTGGCGGAGCCGTACATCCCGCTGCGCGCCGTACGGCACCTGGAGAAGGGCCGCGTCGTCATCTTCGGCGCCGGTATGGGCATGCCCTACTTCTCCACCGACACCACCGCCGCCCAGCGGGCCCTGGAGATCGACGCCGAAGCACTGCTGATGGGCAAGAACGGTGTCGACGGCGTCTACGACTCCGACCCCAAGTCCAACCCGGACGCGGTGAAGTTCGACGCGCTGGAGTACGGCGAAGTGCTGTCCCGCAACCTCAAGGTCGCCGATGCCACCGCCATCACCCTCTGCCGCGACAACGCCCTTCCGATCCTTGTCTTCGAACTCCTCGCCGAGGGCAATATCGCTCGGGCCGTCAAGGGTGAGAAGATCGGCACGCTCGTGAGCGACCGGGACACCCGGGCCTGACCCGAGGGCCTCGGGGGACGCCCTCGGGGGATGGACAAAGCCCTGCCGGTCGGACACCGTGCAGGGAACACGCGACGCAGGTTCCGCCGGCCCAGTCCGATGCCGGGCCCAACTCAAGACACGCAGGAGCAAGTGGTGATCGAAGAGACCCTCCTCGAGGCCGAGGAGAAGATGGAGAAGGCCGTCCTGGTCGCCAAGGATGACTTCGCCGCGATCCGCACCGGACGTGCGCACCCGGCGATGTTCAACAAGATCGTGGCGGACTACTACGGTGCCCTGACCCCGATCAACCAGCTGGCGTCGTTCTCGGTCCCGGAGCCGCGGATGGCCGTTGTGACGCCGTTCGACAAGACCGCTCTGCGCAACATCGAGCAGGCGATCCGCGACTCGGACCTCGGTGTCAACCCGAGCAACGACGGCAACATCATCCGCGTGGTCTTCCCGGAGCTCACGCAGGACCGCCGCAAGGAGTTCATCAAGGTCGCCAAGTCGAAGGCCGAGGACTCCAAGATCTCGATCCGCTCCGTGCGCCGCAAGGCGAAGGAGACCATCGACAAGTTCATCAAGGACGGCGAGGTCGGCGAGGACGAGGGCCGGCGTGCGGAGAAGGAGCTCGACGACACCACCGCGAAGTACGTCGCGCAGGTGGACGAGCTGCTCAAGCACAAGGAAGCCGAGCTGCTCGAGGTCTGATGAACGACTCTTCCTGGGGGGCCTCGCACGGCGCCGGATACGCCGGTGCATGGCCACCGCCCGACCAGGGGCCCCTCCCGGCGGGTCCTGCCTACGATGGGCACGACGCACGGTATACATCAGAGACGCAGCCCATGCCCATCGTGCCGGACTTTCCCGACGCAGGTAGAGACGCCGAATCCCCTGAGGGGCCCGGCGGCCGGGCAGGCCGCGAGGACCGTGGCCGGGGGGCCGCACCGCTCGGTGGCCCCCTGTTCCGCGACGAGAACACGCAGGAGCCCATGCACAGCCCGCCGCCGGCCGCGCCTCAGCAGCCGCAGCCGCCGCAGAAGAAGCGGGCCGGCCGCGACCTGCGGGCGGCCATAGGGGTCGGCGTGGGTCTCGGCGCGGTGATCGTCGCGTCGCTCTTCATCGTCAAGGCCGTGTTCGTCGGCGTGATCGCGGTCGCCGTCGTCGTCGGCCTGTGGGAGCTGACCGCACGCCTCCAGGAGCGCAAGCAGATCAAGGCGCCGCTGGTACCGCTCGCGGTCGGCGGCGCTGCCATGGTCGCGGCCGGTTACGTACGCGGGGCCGAAGGCGCCTGGGTGGCCATGGCGCTGACGGCGCTCGCGATTCTCGTGTGGCGCATGACCGAGCCGCCCGAGGGCTACCTCAGGGATGTCACGGCCGGTGTCTTCGCGGCCTTCTACGTGCCGTTCCTCGCCACGTTCGTCGCGCTGATGCTCAGCGCGGACGACGGGCCGGAACGGGTGATCACCTTCCTGGTGCTCACGGTCGTCAGCGACACGGGGGCGTACGCGGTCGGCTGGCGCTTCGGGAAGCACAAGCTGGCGCCGCGCATCAGCCCCGGCAAGACCCGTGAGGGGCTGCTGGGTGCGGTCACTTTCGCGATGGGCGCGGGCGCGCTGTGCATGCAGTTCCTCGTCGAGGACGGCACCTGGTGGCAGGGGCTGCTGCTCGGCCTCGCGGTCGCGGCCAGCGCGACGCTGGGCGACCTCGGGGAGTCGATGATCAAGCGGGATCTCGGCATCAAGGACATGGGCACCCTGCTCCCGGGGCACGGCGGCATCATGGACCGTCTGGATTCGCTGCTGCCGACCGCACCGGTGGTGTGGCTGCTGCTGGTGGTGTTCGTCGGCTCCGGCTGACCTGCGGGTTTCCGCGTGAGGGCTCGTTGTCGTCCCCCATGGCCCCCTCGGTGCATGGGGGTACCCCCTGGGCGGCGAGCCCTCCGTCGTATCTCTGCGACACTGGTAGCACCATGCCCAAGCCCGGAGAACTCACTTTCGTCGCGCCCCGCGGAGCCAAGAAGCCCCCGCGGCATCTCGCCGACCTCTCGCCCGCCGAGCGCAAGGACGCCGTCGCCGCGATCGGCGAGAAGCCGTTCCGCGCCAAGCAGCTGTCCCAGCACTACTTCGCGCGGTACGCGCACGACCCCGCGCAGTGGACCGACATCCCCGCGTCCGCGCGGGAGAGGCTCGCCACGGAGCTGCTGCCCGACCTGATGTCGGTCGTGCGGCACATCTCCTGCGACAGCGACACCACCCGCAAGACCCTGTGGCGCCTCCACGACGGCACGCTCGTCGAGTCCGTCCTGATGCGCTACCCGGACCGGGTCACGATGTGCATCTCCTCCCAGGCGGGCTGCGGGATGAACTGCCCGTTCTGCGCCACCGGACAGGCCGGCCTCGACCGCAATCTGTCCACCGCCGAGATCGTGCACCAGATCGTCGACGGCATGCGCGCGCTGCGGGACGGCGAGGTGCCCGGAGGCCCCGCCCGCCTGTCGAACATCGTGTTCATGGGCATGGGGGAGCCGCTCGCCAACTACAAGCGGGTCGTCGGCGCCATCCGCCGGCTGACCGACCCCGAGCCGGACGGCCTCGGTCTCTCGCAGCGCGGCATCACCGTCTCCACGGTCGGTCTGGTCCCCGCGATGCTGCGTTTCGCCGACGAGGGCTTCAAGTGCCGTCTCGCCGTCTCCCTGCACGCGCCGGACGACGAGCTGCGCGACACGCTGGTGCCGGTCAACACCCGCTGGAAGGTCCGCGAGGTCCTCGACGCCGCCTGGGAGTACGCGGAGAAGTCCGGCCGCCGGATCTCCATCGAGTACGCGCTGATCCGCGACATCAACGACCAGGCGTGGCGCGGCGATCTGCTCGGCCGTCTCCTCAAGGGCAAGCGGGTCCATGTGAACCTGATCCCGCTGAACCCGACGCCCGGGTCCAAGTGGACGGCGTCGCGGCCGGAGGACGAGAAGGCCTTCGTGGAGGCCATCGCCGCCCATGGAGTGCCGGTCACCGTCCGGGACACCCGTGGCCAGGAGATCGACGGGGCGTGCGGGCAGCTGGCGGCACAGGAGCGGTGACGGAGAGGTCGCCGGGCTTGGCTGGTACTGTGCCTGTGCATTCGCACAAATGAACAACGAAACATTCCGACAGGGGAGCGCAGCAGAGCGCTGAGAGTGCGGCACGGCCGCAGACCCTCGGACCTGATCCGGGTCATACCGGCGTAGGGAGTCAGCACCATCATGAACAGCCAGCTTCGGCGTGCCACCGGCACCGCGCTCGCCGCCGCCCTCGGCGTCACCGCCCTCGCGGCCTGCGGCGGCGAGTCCAAGGACTCCGGCTCCGGCACCGGCGGCGGGTCCAAGACCGTCACGCTCGTCAGCCACGACTCCTTCGCGGCGTCCGACGCCGTCCTGAAGGAGTTCACCCGGCAGACCGGGTACACCGTCAAGGTCCTCAAGAGCGGTGACGCCGGTGCCGCGCTCAACAAGGAGATCCTCACCAAGGGCTCCCCGCAGGGCGACGTCTTCTTCGGCGTCGACAACACCCTGCTCTCGCGCGCCCTCGACAACGACCTGTTCACGCCGTACGAGGCCAAGGGGCTCGACCAGGTCGCGGACGAGGTGCGGCTGGACGCGGACAAGCACCGCGTCACGCCCGTCGACACCGGCGACATCTGCGTGAACTACGACAAGAAGTTCTTCGCCGACAAGAAGCTCGCGCCTCCGAAGACCTTCGCCGACCTCGCGAAGCCCGCGTACAAGAACCTGCTCGTCGTCGAGAACCCGGCGACGTCCTCGCCCGGCCTCGGCTTCCTGCTCGGCAGCGTCGGCGCGTTCGGCGAGTCCGGCTGGCAGGACTACTGGAAGAAGCTCAAGGCCAACGGCGTCAAGGCCGTCGACGGCTGGGAGCAGGCGTACAACGAGGAGTTCTCCGGCTCGGCGGGCGGCAAGAAGGCGGGGGCCGACCGTCCGCTCGTCGTCTCGTACGCCTCCAGCCCGCCGGTCGAGGTCCTCTACGCCGACCCCCAGCCCGCCGAGGCGCCGACCGGTGTCGCAACCGGCACCTGCTTCCGCCAGATCGAGTTCGCCGGACTCCTCAAGGGCGCGAAGAACGAGGCGGGCGGCAAGGCGCTGCTGGACTTCCTGATCACCAAGAAGTTCCAGGAGGACATGCCGCTGAACATGTTCGTCAACCCCGTGGTCGAGGGCGCGAAGGTGCCCGAGCTGTTCACCGAGCACGGTGTGGTCGTCGACAATCCCGAGACCGTCGCTCCCGGCACGATCGCCGAGAACCGTGAGCAGTGGGTCCGGTCGTGGTCCTCGCTCGTCCTGAAGTAGGGCAGTCCCTGCGGGGGAACGCGGCGCGGCTCGCCCTGATGGCCGGCCCCGTCGCGTTCTTCGCCGTCTTCTTCGCCTACCCGGTCGCCGCCATCGTCGGCCGGGGCCTGCGCGTCGAGGGCACCTGGCAGTTCGGACGGTTCGGCGAGGTCCTCGGACGCCCGGACATCCTGCACGTCCTGTGGTTCACCACGTGGCAGGCGCTCGCCTCCACCGCGCTCACCCTGCTCCTCGCCCTGCCCGGCGCCTACGTGTTCGCCCGGCTCGAATTCCCCGGCAAGCGCCTCCTGCGCGCCGTTGTCACGGTGCCGTTCGTGCTGCCGACAGTCGTCGTCGGGACGGCGTTCCTCGCCCTGCTCGGCCGTGGCGGGCTGCTCGACGACCTGTGGGGCGTACGCCTGGACACCACGGTCTGGGCGATCCTGCTCGCGCACGTCTTCTTCAACTACGCCGTGGTCGTCCGCACCGTCGGCGGCCTGTGGTCGCAGCTCGACCCGCGCCAGGAGGAGGCGGCCCGCGTGCTCGGCGCCGGGCGGCTCACGGCCTGGCGACGGGTGACGCTTCCCGCGCTCGCGCCCTCCGTCGCCGCAGCGGCGCTGATGGTCTTCCTGTTCACCTTCAGCTCGTTCGGTGTCGTGCAGATCCTCGGCGGACCGACGTTTTCCACCCTCGAGGTGGAGATCTACCGGCAGACGGCCGAGATGCTCGACCTGCCGACCGCGGCCGTGCTCACGATGCTGCAGTTCGCGGCCGTCGGTGTCGTCCTCGCCGTGCACGCCCGGACCGTACGCCGCCGGGAGAGCGCGCTGCGGCTCGTCGACCCGGCCCGCACCGCGCGCCGCCCGCGCGGAGCCGCTCAGTGGGCGGTGCTCTGCGGGGTCCTCGTCACCGCCGCCGTGCTCCTGATCGCGCCGCTCGGCGTGCTGGTCGAGCGGTCCTTCGACACCCCCGTGGGCTACGGACTCGACTACTACCGAGCGCTCACCGTCCTCGACGATAGCGGCGGCGCCTTCCTCGTCCCGCCGATCGACGCCGTGGCCAACTCCCTGGAGTACGCGCTCGTCGCCACCGCCGTCTCGGTGCTGGTCGGCGGGCTCGCGGCGGCCGCCCTCACCCGCAGGGCCGGCCGGCTCGTCCGCGGATTCGACGCGCTGCTGATGCTGCCCCTCGGGGTCTCCGCCGTGACCGTCGGCTTCGGTTTCCTGATCACAGTCGACGAGCCGCCGCTCGACCTGCGCGGCTCGTGGATGCTGGTGCCACTCGCCCAGGCCCTGGTCGGCGTGCCCTTCGTCGTGCGGACGATGGTGCCCGTCCTGCGCGCCGTGGACGTCCGGCTGCGCGAGGCGGCGGCCGTGCTCGGCGCGTCGCCGCTGCGCGCCTGGCGCGAGGTCGACCTGCCGCTGGTGAGCCGGGCGCTGCTGGTGGCGGCGGGGTTCGCGTTCGCCGTCTCGCTCGGCGAGTTCGGGGCGACCGTCTTCATCGCCCGGCCCGACCAGCCGACGCTGCCCGTCGCGGTCGCCCGGCTGCTGGGCAGGCCCGGCGAGCTCAACTACGGGCAGGCGATGGCGCTCGGCACCATCCTGATGGTGGTGTGCGCCACCGCGCTGCTCCTCCTCGAACGCATCCGCCCCCGTACCACCTCCGAGGAGTTCTGATGGCCCTGCTGGAACTGGAGGGCGTCACCGTACGGTTCGGGTCGCGGACCGCCCTCGACGCGATGGACCTGGAGGTCGCCGAGCACGAGATCGTGTGCGTGCTGGGGCCGAGCGGCAGCGGGAAGTCCACGCTGCTCAGGGTGGTCGCCGGACTCCAGCGCGCCGACGCGGGCCGGGTCCTGCTCGCGGGCGCCGACCAGGCCGGGGTGCCGGTCCACCGCCGGGGCGTGGGCCTGATGTTCCAGGACCATCAGCTCTTCCCGCAGCGCGACGTGGCGGGCAACGTCGCGTTCGGGCTGCGCATGCGTCCGCGCGACCGCGGCGACGCCCTCGGCGCACGCCGCGATGAACAGGCCCGCCGCGTGGACGAGTTGCTTGAGCTCGTCGGGCTGCCGGGCGCGCAGCGGCGACCCGTGGCCGCGCTGTCGGGCGGTGAGCAGCAGCGGGTGGCGCTGGCCAGGGCGCTGGCGCCGGAGCCCACGCTGCTGATGCTCGACGAGCCGCTCGGCCAGCTGGACCGCGGGCTGCGGGAGCGGCTCGTCGTCGAACTGCGCGGCCTGTTCGGCCGGTTGGGCACCACGGTCCTCGCCGTCACCCACGACCAGGGGGAGGCCTTCGCGCTCGCCGATCGGGTCGTGGTCATGCGGGACGGGCACATCGCCCAGGCGGGTACGCCGCTGGAGGTGTGGCAGCGCCCGGCTTCGGAGTTCGTCGCCCGCTTCCTCGGCTTCGACAACGTCGTGCCCGCCACGGTCAGCGGCGCGGTCGCCGGCACCGTCTGGGGCAAGGTCCCCGTCCCGGACGGCTCGCCGCAGGGCGAACGCACCCTGCTCGTGCGGCCGTCCGGCGTCCACGTCGTGGAGCCGGGCCAGGGCCTGGCCGCCACGGTCGTCTCGCGCACCTTCCGCGGCAGCCATGTCGCCTTGCGCCTGCGGCCCGCCGAAGGGCCCCTGCTGGAAGCCGAGTGCTCGCTGCGGGACGCGCCCGAGGAAGGGGCGGGGGTCGGTGTCGTCTTCGCCGCGGACGACGTGGTGGTCCTGGAGTCCGGCGCCTGACCCGCGTGCTCCGGTGGCCTGCTCGGACGTCTCCGCGTCCCGTGTCGGCCTGCCCGGACGCCGGCGCCTGATCCGCCTGTCCCGCCGGCCTTCCTAGACGCCCGCCCCCAGGCGCAGCAGCGCCTGCGGCGCCTCCTCGACCGAGTCCACCAGGGCGATCCGCGACTCCATGGACCGGCCCCGGGCGAGCGACCGCAGGAGCGGCCAGGTGGGCAGGTGGTCGGTCCAGTGGGTGCGGTCGACCAGCACCATGGGGGTGGGCTCGCCGCGCGACCCGTAGTAGTTGGGGGTCGTGTTGTCGAAGATCTCCTGCACCGTTCCGGCCGCGCCCGGCAGGAAGACCACACCCGCGTCGCAACGGGCCAGCAGGCCGTCCTCGCGTGTGGCGTTGGCGAAATACTTGGCGATGTGACCCGCGAACGCGTTCGGCGGCTCGTGCCCGTAGAACCAGGTGGGGATGCCGACCGAGTCGCCACCGCGCGGCCAGCGGCCACGCACCTCGAAGGCGGCCTGCGCCCAGTCGGTCACCGAGGGCATGAAGGAAGGTGCCTTGGCCAGCAGCTGGAGGGCGTCCGCCAGCATCTCCTCGGAGTGCGGAGCGGCGTACGCGCCGAGGTTGGCGGCCTCCATCGCACCCGGCCCGCCCCCGGTCGCCACCGTGAACCCGGCTCGGGTGAGGGCCCGGCCGAGCCGTGCCGCGCCCGCGTACGCCTCGGTGCCCCGGCCCATCGCGTGTCCGCCCATCACCCCCACCACCCGGGCGCCGGTCAGGAGTTCGTCGAGGGCGTCCGAGATGGCGTCGTCGTGGATCGAACGGAGCATCGAGGCGAAGATGTCGCCGTCGGCCTTGGTGCGCTGGAACCAGTCGTAGGCGAGGGCGTCCGGGGTGGCCGCGTACCCGTCGTCGAGCCCGGCGAAGAGGTCGCCTGCGGTGTAGAGGCGGTTGCGGTACGGGTCGAACGGCAGATCCGGTACGGGCGGGAAGACGAGCGCCCCGTCGGCACGGACCTTCGCCGCGGCCGCGGGCTCCATCGGGCAGCCGAGGAACACCGCCTGGCCGGTGTCCGTGGCGAACAGCACGGACGTGCGCCGCGTGAGATCGACGGACTGGACGCGGAATCCGGCCAGAGAGCCGTGGGAGACCGCCCGGTCGAACTCGTCGAGCGACTCGATCTCGCGGTGCGCCGCCTGCGGCTCGGGGTGCGTCATGGGCCCACGATAGGCCGGGCGGCCCCGTACGACGCCGCGGCGAGGCGCGCAGGGATCGGGAAGAGGGCCTAACCCTTCAGCGGCGCGGCCGCGAGTGTGGCGACCGTCCAGGTCAGCGGCGCGAACAGCACGAGCAGGGCTCCCGCGCGCAGCCATGCGGCCTGGCGCAGCGCCGCCGGGTGCGCGCCCAGCTGCACCAGGGCCTCGGTGGTGGCGGCGCGCGACTGCCGGGCCTCCAGCGCGGCCGTGAGCAGCGTGGCCGTCGTGCAGGCGACGACGAGCGTCGTGCCCAGGCCGGTCATCGGGCCCCAGGGGCGCGCCGCGTCCCCGTGGAGCGCGGTCACCGCGAGCGCCCCGGAGGCCACCGCGCACACCACGCCGAGGGGGCGGCCGATACGGCGGGCCTCCTCCATGAGGACGCGGCCCGCGAGCAGCCGGATCGCGCCGGGACGTACGGCCTGGAGGAGACGCCCGCACACATGCGTGAGGGCAGGACCCGCGAGCCACAGGCCGGCCGCGGCCAGCACCCAGCCCGCGAGCACCCCGGCCGGGTGGCCGGCGAACTGGCCGGAAAGGGCGAGCGTCTGCCCGGCGGGCCGTCCGCTCGCGTACGTCTCGACCGCGAGGCCGCCGGCGATCATGGCGACCCCCCACGGCAGTCCCGCGGGCACCGATGCGGGCGCGCCCTCCTGGGAGGAGGGCCGGGTGCGCAGCGCGATCGCCGTGGCCACCGGGGCGGCCGCCGGGACGATCGCCAGCAGCAGCAGCGTGGCGCCCAGCGGCAACGAGCGGTCGGCCGCGAGCAGGTCGGCGGCCGCCCCGTCGAACGGCAGCCCGCTCAGGTCGCCGCGCAGGTGCAGGAAGAACAGCAGGGCGGCCACGCTCCCGAGCGTCGTCGCCACGGCGGTGGTCGCCGCGGCGACCACCGCGAGCCTGGCCGGCCCGAGGCCGATGGCCGACAGGCCGGGCCGGGCCCGGGTGCCCGGGTCGGTGCGGGCGACGGCGACGGCCAAGTACACGGTCGCCGCGAGCGGGATCAGACACCACAGCAGCCGCTGCGTGGCGGCCCGGGCGTCGGCGGGGTGGGACAGCGCGTACGTCAGGGTGCACAGCATCAGGAAACCGACGCCCGCGGACGCCGCGGCGACCAGGAGCCGCCGCAGCTGTACGAGGGCGTGGCCGCCGCGGGCTAGACGGAGAGCGAGCACGCTGCCCGGCCTTCCGCCTCGGCGGCCTGGGGCGAGCCGGCCCGGCGGCCGTCGGCGAGCATGATCGCGCGGTCGGCGAGGGCGGCGACGTCGGCGTCGTGTGTGGCGAGGACCATGGTGATGCGGTGCGACCTGGCGGCTGCCGCGACCGTACGCAGCAGATGGGCGCGGTCGGCGCTGTGCAGCGTCGCGGTCGGCTCGTCGGCGAAGAGCACGGACGGTGCGGTGATCAGAGCGCGGGCGACGGCGACGCGCTGCTGTTCGGCTCTGACGAGGGCGTACGGCCGCTTGCCCGCCGCGGGCCCGACGTCCAGGCGGTCCATCCACTCCAGGGCGGTCTTCTTGGCCGCGCGGCGGGAGACGCCGCGCAGGAGCAGCGGCAGGGCGGCGTTCTCCCACGCCTTGAGCTCGGGGACGAGGCTCGGTTCGGGGCCGATCCAGCCGAAGCGGTCGCGGCGCAGCCGTTCGCGCTGGAGCGGGGACATGGTGTGCACGGGCGTGCTGTTGAACCACACCTCGCCCTGCTGCGGGACCAGTTGGCCGGAAAGGCACTGCAGGAGTGTGGTCTTTCCACTGCCGCGCGCTCCGTACACGGCGAGGATCTCGCCCTCCCGTACGCCGAGCGACACCCCGACGAGCGCCGGTGAGCCGCGGTGGGAGTGGTGCAGGGAACGTGCCCAGATCACGTCGTTGTCCGGCGGGGCCACCATCGCGTACACCTCGGTTCTGATCAGATTTCCGGCCCCCCGTACGGGGGAACGAAGACAGGGCCGATCGGTCACTGGGCACGCTAAGGAGTCACTGCCGGGCTCCGGGGAAGCACGCGGCCCGGGCACCGCCCATCTCACTCGGATGGGGGTACCCGGGCCGTTCGTACGGGGGCCTGAGGCCCGGGGAGGCTAGAGCTTGGTCCAGGCCTCGGTGAGGACCGAGCGCAGGATCTGCTCGATCTCGTCGAAGGTCTCCTGGGTGGAGACCAGCGGCGGCGCCAGCTGGACGACCGGGTCGCCGCGGTCGTCGGCCCGGCAGTAGAGGCCGGCGTCGAACAGCGCCTTGGAGAGGAAGCCGTACAGGACGCGCTCGGTCTCCTCCTCGTTGAAGGACTCCTTGGTGGCCTTGTCCTTCACCAGCTCGATGCCGTAGAAGAAGCCGTTGCCGCGGACGTCGCCGACGATCGGCAGGTCGTGCAGCTTCTGCAGCGTCGACAGGAAGTTGCCCTCGTTGTCGAGCACGTGCTGGTTGATCTTCTCGTTCTCGAAGATGTCGAGGTTGGCGATTCCCACGGCCGCGGAGACCGGGTGGCCGCCGAAGGTGTAGCCGTGCAGGAAGGTGTTGTCGCCCTTGTAGAACGGCTCGGCGATGCGGTCCGAGACGATGCAGGCACCGATCGGGGAGTAGCCCGAGGTCATGCCCTTGGCGCAGGTGATCATGTCCGGCACGTAGCCGAACTTGTCACAGGCGAACATCGTGCCGAGCCGGCCGAAGGCGCAGATGACCTCGTCGGAGACGAGCAGCACGTCGTACTGGTCGCAGATCTCGCGGACCCGCTGGAAGTACCCGGGCGGCGGCGGGAAGCAGCCGCCCGCGTTCTGCACCGGCTCCAGGAAGACCGCGGCGACGGTCTCGGGGCCCTCGAAGAGGATCTGCTGCTCGATCTGGTCGGCGGCCCAGCGGCCGAAGGCCTCGGGGTCGTCGCCGTGGATCGGGGCGCGGTAGATGTTGGTGTTCGGCACCTTGTGCGCACCGGGGACCAGCGGCTCGAAGGGGGCCTTGAGCGCCGGCAGGCCGGTGATGGACAGGGCGCCCTGCGGGGTGCCGTGGTAGGCGACCGCACGCGAGATGACCTTGTACTTGGTCGGCTTGCCCTGGAGCTTGAAGTACTGCTTGGCGAGCTTCCAGGCGGTCTCGACGGCCTCGCCGCCGCCCGTGGTGAAGAAGACCTTGTTCAGGTCGCCCGGGGCGTGGTGCGCGAGGCGCTCGGCGAGCTCGACGGCCTTCGGGTGGGCGTAGGACCACACCGGGAAGAACGCCAGCTCCTTCGCCTGCTTGGCGGCGGTCTCGGCGAGCTCGTGCCTGCCGTGACCGGCCTGGACCACGAAGAGGCCGGCGAGGCCGTCCAGGTAGCGCTTGCCCTTGTCGTCGAAGATGTAGGTGCCCTCACCACGCACGATGGTGGGCACGGGTGCGTTCTCGTACGACGACATGCGGGTGAAGTGCATCCACAGGTGGTCGTAGGCGGTCTTGGAGAGGTCCTTGCTCACGGCTATCGGGTTCCCCACATATAGGTCTGCTTCTTGAGCTTGAGGTAGACGAAGCTCTCGGTGGAGCGCACGCCGGGGAGCGCACGGATCCGCTTGTTGATCACTTCGAGCAGGTGGTCGTCGTCCTCGCAGACGATCTCCACCATCAGGTCGAAGGAGCCCGCGGTCATCACCACGTACTCGCATTCGGCCATGGCCGTCAGCGCATCCGCCACGGGGTCGAGGTCGCCCTCGACCTTGATGCCGACCATCGCCTGGCGCCTCAGGCCCACGGTGAGCGGGTCCGTGACGGCGACGATCTGCATCACGCCTTGGTCGAGCAGCTTCTGGACGCGCTGTCGCACGGCCGCCTCGGAAAGGCCCACGGCCTTGCCGATCGCGGCGTACGGGCGGCGCCCGTCCTGCTGGAGCTGTTCGATGATCGCGAGGGAGACAGCGTCGATCGTCGGGGACGACGAACCGCTGCCGACCTGGTTCCTGGAGTCTGCGCTACGACTGGCCACGACCTCACTCTGCACCGGTACCCGTCGATCTGGCAAGCCCTGAGTGATGAAATCCGTTGTTTGTGAGATCAAATCTCACTGAATCCGAAGTTGGGGGGCGTCGGGCCTGTTGAAAACGTCGCCGGAGACATTAGGGTGGGTTGTCTCACCCATCGGGACATCTGACAGGAGGGGTGGCAACAGTGACCACCGAGCTGCGTCGTCTGCGCAACTACATCAACGGGGAGTTCAGGGACGCCGCCGACGGCCGGACCATCGACGTCGTCAACCCCGTCACCGGCGAGGTGTACGCCACGTCGCCGCTCTCCGGAGAGGCCGACGTCGACGCCGCCATGGAGGCCGCCGCGGCTGCCTTCCCCGCCTGGCGTGACACCACGCCCGCCGAGCGCCAGAAGGTGCTCCTGAAGATCGCCGACGCCTTCGAGGAGCGGGCCGAGGACCTGATCGCGGCCGAGTCGGAGAACACGGGTAAGCCGCTCGGGCTGACCCGCACCGAAGAGGTCCCGCCGATGGTGGACCAGATCCGCTTCTTCGCGGGCGCGGCGCGCATGCTCGAAGGCCGCTCCGCCGGCGAGTACATGGAGGGCATGACCTCCATCATCCGCCGCGAGCCGGTTGGCGTCTGCGCCCAGGTCGCGCCGTGGAACTACCCGATGATGATGGCCGTATGGAAGTTCGCCCCGGCGCTCGCCGCGGGCAACACGGTCGTGCTCAAGCCGTCCGACACCACCCCGGCGTCGACCGTGCTGATCGCCGAGATCATCGGCTCCATCGTCCCCAAGGGCGTCTTCAACGTCATCTGCGGCGACCGCGAGACCGGCCGCGCGATGGTCGAGCACGCGACGCCCGCGATGGCCTCCATCACCGGCTCCGTGCGCGCCGGCATGCAGGTCGCCGCGTCCGCCGCCAAGGACGTCAAGCGCGTCCACCTCGAGCTCGGCGGCAAGGCGCCGGTCGTGGTCTTCGAGGACACCGACATCGCCAAGGCCGTCGAGGACATCTCGGTCGCGGGCTTCTTCAACGCCGGCCAGGACTGTACGGCGGCCACGCGCGTCCTCGTGCAGGAGTCGATCCACGACGAGTTCGTCGCGGCTCTGGCCAAGGCGGCGGCGGAGACCAAGACGGGCGCGCCGGACGACGACGACGTGCTCTTCGGCCCGCTCAACAACGCCAACCAGCTGGCGCAGGTCTCCGGCTTCATCGACCGCCTGCCGGCGCACGCCAAGGTCGAGGCGGGCGGCCACCGCGTGGGCGACAAGGGTTACTTCTACGCCCCGACCGTCGTCTCCGGTCTCAAGCAGGACGACGAGATCATCCAGAACGAGGTCTTCGGCCCGGTGATCACCGTCCAGTCCTTCTCGGACGAGGCGCAGGCGCTGGAGTGGGCGAACGGCGTGGAGTACGCGCTGGCGTCGTCGGTGTGGACCAAGGACCACGCGCGCGCGATGCGCATGTCCAAGGCGCTGGACTTCGGCTGCGTGTGGATCAACACGCACATCCCGCTGGTGGCGGAGATGCCGCACGGCGGCTTCAAGAAGTCGGGCTACGGCAAGGACCTGTCGGCGTACGGGTTCGACGACTACACGCGGATCAAGCACGTGATGACGTCGCTGGACGGCTGACGTTCGCGAACGCCCGGGGCGGGCGGGGGACTTCCCCCGCCCGCCCCTTCCGTCTGTCCGGACGGACACGGCGCCGACCGGGCGGATTCCGTGTGGGGCAGACTGGCAATCGTGACCGACGACCGCCCGAACCCCCTTGTGGCCTATGGCCTGTTGGCTGCCTGGGCCCTCCATGACGCCGAGGAGCTGGCCACCGGACCGCGCTGGATGCGGGAGAACGTGCCCGTGCTGCGCAAGCGGTTCCCGCAGGTGCCGGACCGCGTGTGGCGCGCCCTGGAGGCCGTCGACGAGCGCGAGTTCGCCGCCGCCGTGGGCGTGATGGCCGCGATCGTCGGCTCCGCCGCCGTCGCCGGTCACCGCTCGGGCGGCCGGTCGGCCTTCTACCAGGGCGCGTTGGGCGGCTTCGGGCTGCACGGTCTGGTCCATCTCGCCCAGGCCGCCGCTGTCCGCGGCTACACGCCCGGCTCGGTGACCTCGCCGCTGGTCGTGGTGCCGTTCACCCTCTGGGCGCGCGGCCGGCTGCGGCGCGCCGGGGTGCTTCGGCCCGCACGCGCGCGGGACGTGGCGCTCGGTCTCGCCCTGGCCGCGGGCGCGACCGCCGTCTCGCACCTGATCGCCAGGAGAGTCACCGCGCAAAACCATTTTTGAACACGTTCACTTCTCGCGTAGGGTGACGCCATGAGTGAGCGGCAAGCCCTCCTGCGGGGGATACGTGTGTGGCTGGTCTTCTTCATCGTGTGCCTGGTGCTCAGCGGCGCGACCGCCTTCCCGCTGGTCACCGAACTCCGCTGGCTGGAGGGGCTGCTGAACTCCGCCGCCTCGCCCGTCCCCGAGCACCTGCCCGGCCTGACGGAGTGGATCGGGCGGGTGCGGGAGGGGCTCGACGCCACCGACGCGGCCTATCCCTTCGTGCTCTACGGCACCGACTGGCTGGCCTTCGCGCACCTGGTGATCGCGGTCGCCTTCTACGGGCCCTACCGCGATCCGGTGCGCAACATCTGGGTGATCGAATTCGGCATGATCGCGTGCGCCGCGATCATCCCGCTCGCGCTGATCTGCGGACCCGTCCGCGGGATCCCCTTCTGGTGGACCGTCATCGACATGTCCTTCGGCGTCTTCGGCGTCATCCCGCTCCACGCCGTGCGCCGCAGGATCAAGCGGCTGGAGGCGCTGGACGCCGCGGGGCCGGCGACCGCACCGGCCCCGGCGGGCGCCTGACGCCCCGCTCGTGCGCGCGTACGGCTCGGGGCGTGCCCTACGGCTTGCGGCCCACCGCGCCGAACTGCGCGACCTCCGCCTCGCCGTCGTCCGCGCCCCAGCGCGCGCACGAGACGATGCCCGGCTCCAGGATCTCCAGGCCGTCCAGGAAGGACGCGAACTCCGCGCGCGTGCGTGCCGTGATCGGCGGGGTGGCGTTCTCGTTCCAGAACGCCATCGCCTCGGCGTTCCCCTCGCCGCCCAGCTCCAGCGTCGGATGCGTCAGGACGAGGTGGCTGCCGGACGGTACGGCGTCCATCAGCGTCCGTACGACCGACCTCGCGCGGTCGGTTCCAGGACGAAGTTGAGAATGCCGAGCATCATCACGGCGACCGGCTGCTTCGGATCCAGGGTCGCCGACACCGCCCGGAGGATCTCCTCGGGCCGGTGCGCGTCCGCGTCGATGTACTCGGTGGCGCCCTGCTGGGACCCGGTGAGCAGCGCGCGGGCGTGTGCCGGCACGACCGGGTCGTTGTCCACGTACACGACGCGCGCGTCCGGCGCGATGCGCTGCGCCACCCCATGGGTGTTGTCCGCCGTCGGCAGGCCCGTGCCGATGTCCAGGAAGTGCCGCATGCCCGCCTCAGGGGCCGGCCACGACACCGCCCGGCGGAGGAACGCCCGGTCAGCGCGGGCGACTTCGCCGATGCTCGGGTACATGCCGGTGACCTGGTCGCCGACCGCGCGGTCCACCGGACAGGCCTAGGGGGTGTCTCGCCGATCTTGCCGGGCTCGCGACGCCTGGCACCGCGCCTCTCCCCCGTAGCCCTTCGGGCACGGGAGGTGCCCCCAGCGTTGTCGTCGGTCGCCGACGCTCCGCGTCGCCTCCCTCCTCCGCCTTGCGATCCACGGCACCAGACCCTCCCCCTACGCCCTGCGGGCGTGGGGGGACCCCCACTCCCTCATCCGGCCTGATCGACAAGACACCCCCTAGTAGTTCCAGACCCGGGCGTTGTGCGCGATGTCGGTGCGAAGTCCTGCCGTCACGTACGGGCTTCCTTCGTCAGGCGCGCCTCGTCCAGTACCGCGCCGAGCGCGTCCACACGGTTGGTGGTGATCGAGTCCACACCGCAGGCGACCAGGCGGCGCATCGTGCGCCGGGTGTCCGCGGTCCATGCCGACACCAGCATGCGCTGCCGGTGGACCCGGTCGGTCAACTCGGGCCCGATCAGCCCGAACCGGTAGTTCAGCCAGCGCGGCGCCACCGCGTCCAGCAGCACGGGGCGCGGCGGGGCGAGCGTCGTCCACGTCATCGCGATCTCGGCCGAGGGGTCGGCGGACCGGACGGCGAGCATGGTCGCCGGGCCCGCGCAGTAGTACACCCGCTCACCGGCGCCGTACTCGCGGACGACACCGACCACGGTGCGCACCGACTCCGCCGTGGCACCCGGCAGGTCGATCATCAGCCGGTGCCGGCCCGCCCCGGCCAGTGCCTGGGCGAGCGTCGGCACACCGCCGCCGGTCAGGGACTCGACCTCGGCGTGCGTCAGCCGCGCGAGCGGCACGTCGTGCCCCCACAGGCGCCGCAGCGAGGCGTCGTGCAGCAGCACGGGCACCCCGTCGCGGGTCAGCCGGACGTCGATCTCGACCGCGTCCGCACCGTGCTCGATCGCCGACCGCAGCGACGGAAGGGTGTTCTCCCGGGCCCGGTAGGGGTCGCCGCGGTGGGCGACGACCGTGACGGGGCGCGGGTCCCCGGCGCCCACCGGTGGCCCCTCGCCGCTCAGGGGGCGAGCCACGCGGCGGTGTACTCGTCGATCTCGGCGGCGATACGGGACTTGCCCGCCGGGTCCAGGAACGACGCCTCGACGGCGTTCTTCGCCAGGTCGGCCACTCCGCGCTCGTCCAGATCGAGCAGGCGGGCCGCGACCGCGTACTCGGTGTTGAGGTCGGTGCCGAACATCGGCGGGTCGTCGCTGTTGATCGTCACCAGCACACCGGCCGCCACCATCTCCTTGATCGGGTGCTCGTCGAGGTCGGCGACCGCCCGGGTGGCGATGTTGGAGGTGGGGCAGACCTCCAGCGGGATGCGCCGCTCGGCGAGGTGGGCCAGCAGCCGCGGGTCCTGGACCGAACTGGTGCCGTGGCCGATCCGCTCGGCCCGCAGGTCGTTCAGCGCGTCCCAGACCGTCTGCGGTCCGGTTGTCTCGCCCGCGTGCGGAACGGAGTGCAGGCCCGCGGCGATCGCGCGGTCGAAGTACGGCTTGAACTGCGGCCGCGGCACACCGATCTCGGGGCCCCCGAGCCCGAACGACACGAGTCCTTCCGGTCGCAGGTCCACCGCGAGCCGCGCGGTCTCCTCGGCCGCCTCCAGGCCCGCCTCGCCGGGAATGTCGAAGCACCAGCGCAGCACGACCCCGAGCTCGCTCTCGGCCGCCTTGCGGGCGTCCTCGATCGCCGCCATGAACGCCTTCTCCTCGATGCCGCGGCGGGTCGAGGAGAACGGCGTGATCGTCAGCTCCGCGTACCGGATGTTCTGCCGGGCCATGTCGCGGGCCACCTCGAACGTGAGCAGCCGTACGTCTTCCGGGGTGCGGATCAGGTCCACGACCGAGAGGTAGACCTCGACGAAGTGCGCGAAGTCGGTGAAGGTGAAGTAGTCGGCCAGCGCCTCGGGATCGGTCGGCACCTTGGAGTCGGGGTGGTTCGCGGCCAGTTCGGCGACGATACGGGGGGAGGCCGATCCGACGTGGTGCACATGCAGTTCGGCCTTGGGCAGCCCCGCGATGAAGGGGTGCAGATCGGTCATCGGGTACCTCCGTGTGCGAAGCGCCGCTCCTGGTCAGGGGATCATCGTAGGCGGCCGGTCGGGGGGCGGTACCGAGGTCGTAGCATGACCGGACCACCTATGGGGGAGATCCATGTCTGACAACCAGGGCAACCAGGGCGGGCCGGCGGGCGCGCCCCAGCCGAACGACCCGTGGGCCCCGCCGGCCGGCGGGACTCCACAGGACAAGGTGCCGCTGGACAAGCCGCAGTCCGCGCCCGTGCAGCCGAGCGTGCACGACCAGCCGACGGTCATCGGCATGCCCGGCGACGTGCCGCCGCCTCCGGTCGCGCCCGGAGGCCCCGCGCCCGCCTACGGCTACCCGGCCGCCCCGAGCCTGCCCCAACCCCCCGCCTCCGGCACCTCGGGCGGCTTCGGCGCCCCCTCGGAGGGCTTCGGCGCGCCCTCCGATCCGTACGGCGCCGCCTACCCGGGCTACGCCCCCTACGCCGGACCGAACCCGGGCTGGACGCAGACCCCGGCGAACGGCATGGGCATCACCGCGATGGTGCTCGGCATCCTGTCCGTCTGCCTGTTCTGCCTGTACGGGATCGTCGGCATCATCCTCGGCGTCCTCGCGCTGATCTTCGGCATCCTCGGGCGCAAGCGTGCCCAGCGGGGTGAGGCCACCAACGGCGGCATGGCGCTGTCCGGCATCATCCTCGGCTCCATCGGCATCGCGCTCGGTCTGATCTTCATCGCTCTCATCGCCTGGGGCATCACCACGGCGATCAACGAGGAGAAGAAGAACGACAACTACGACTACGACTACGACAGCTACTCGAACCACCTGGTCGTCGACGCCACCCGCTGACGTCACCGGCTGACGTCACCCGCCCGTGACGCGGGGGCTGTCCGGTCCCGATCCGCCGGAACGGCCCCCGGCCGCCCGGGGGCCGCCCAGCCCCTACCCCCGGCCCCGCAGCTCCTCGCGCGCCTCCATCAGCGCGAATCCGAGCAGATTGAGCCCGCGCCAGCGCGCCGGGTCCAGGGCCCGCTCGTCGTCCGCGGCCAGCCCGATGCCCCAAATACGGTCGACCGGGCTGGCCTCCACGAGCACCCGGTCGCCGGTGCCCAGCAGGAAGTCGCGCAACGCGGCGTCCTGACCGAACTTGTGCACACTGCCGGCGTGTACGACCGAGAAGCGCTCACGCTTCCATATCGCCTCGTCGAAGCCGCGCACCAGCCGCCCCGCCCTCTTCGCCTGGGCGGGGCTCTTCGCGTCGAGCGCCTTCCGCTCCGCCTCCGCGTCCCCGAAGAGCCTGGCCTTGGCCGCCATCATCCAGTGCTCCGCGGTCGCGTACCGCACGCCGTCGACCTCGAACGGCGCCGGCCACCACTGGCTGAGGCAGCTTGCTCCGATGCGGCCGTCGCGGCGCGGCGCATGCCCCCAGAAGTGCAGGTACTTGATTCGGTGTCCCTTGGCGGCCAGCTTGATCAGTTCGTCCGTCCCCATGCGCGCGAGTCTGTCAGCTGCCACCGACAGTCCGTCTCTGTAGGGGCGCTCCGGCGCGACACATGGTCGACCGATTCCGTCGCGTAATCAAAAGGCAACAACGGAATCCCTTGTTGCGTAGGTCACCCTCTGCCAGGATCGGCACTCAATTCGAGCTGGAGCAACGGAGAGCATCATGGGCAACGGCCACCGGATGCGGGACCGCTTCGCGGCCGGCACGCAATACATCGGCGGACGGCTTCGATCCGGTACCTCGGGCCGTACGCAGGACGTGGTGAACCCGGCGACGGGGGAGACCGTCCACACCTACGAGCTCGCGTCGGCAGCGGACGTCGATGCCGCCGTCGCCGCCGCACGGGACGCACTGCCCGGCTGGGCGGGTGCCACCCCGGGCGAACGGTCGGACGCCCTGCACCGGTTCGCCGGTGTGCTCGCCGAGAGGGCGGAGGACCTGGCGCACACGGAGAGCGTCCAGTGCGGCAAGCCGATCAAGCTCACCACCGAGTTCGACGTCCCCGGAACCGTGGACAACACCGCCTTCTTCGCCGGGGCCGCCCGCCACCTCCAGGGGCAGTCCGCCGGCGAGTACAGCGGCGACCACACCTCCTACGTACGGCGGGAGCCCATCGGCGCGGTCGGCTCGATCGCCCCCTGGAACTACCCGCTCCAGATGGCGGCCTGGAAGATCCTCCCGGCGATCGCGGCGGGGAACACCATCGTCCTCAAGCCCGCCGAGATCACCCCGCTCACCTCGCTGATGTTCGCCGAGGCCGCCGTCGAGGCGGGCGTTCCCGACGGCGTCGTCAACGTCGTGAGCGGCGCGGGCAGGGACGCGGGCGAGCACCTGGTCGGCCACCCGGACATCGCCATGACCTCGTTCACCGGGTCCACCGCGGTCGGCAGGCGCGTGGCGGAGATCGCGACCGCGAGCGTCAAGCGGCTCCACCTCGAACTCGGCGGCAAGGCCCCCTTCGTGGTCTTCGACGACGCCGATGTCGAGGCCGCCGCCCACGGCGCGGTCGCGGGCGCACTCATCAACTCCGGCCAGGACTGCACGGCGGCCACCCGCGCCTATGTCCAGCGGCCGCTGTACGACGCCTTCGTCGCGGCCGTCGCCGACCTGATGGGCACGGTCCGCCTCGGGGACCCCCTCGACCCGGCGACCGACCTCGGCCCGCTCGTCTCGCACCTCCAGCGCGACCGCGTCGCCGGTTTCGTCGACCGGGCGCGCGCCTACGCGACTGTCGTCACCGGCGGTGAAGCACCCCAGGGGGACCTCAAGCGGGGCGCGTACTACCGGCCTACGCTGATCACAGGGGCCGCCCAGGACAGCGAGATCGTCCAGTCCGAGATCTTCGGCCCGGTCCTGGTCGTGCTCCCCTTCGACACCGACGACGAGGGCATCGCCCTCGCCAACGACACCCCGTACGGACTCGCCGCCTCCGCCTGGAGCCGCGACGTCTACCGGGCCGGCCGGGCCACCCGCGAGATCAAGGCGGGCTGCGTCTGGGTCAACGACCACATTCCGATCATCAGCGAGATGCCGCACGGCGGATACAAGGCATCCGGCTTCGGCAAGGACATGTCGGCCTACTCCTTCGAGGAGTACACGCAGGTCAAGCACGTCATGTACGACAACACCGCGGTCGCCAGGAAGGACTGGCACCGCACGATCTTCGGGGACCGTCCGTAACGACATGCGGCTACCGCCGCGTGGTGTCAGGCCGCGCCGACCAGCGGCCGAACCCACCCGAAAGGGCAGAGCGTCATGGAGCAGTACGAGTCCGAGCGCCTCTCGGCGGCGCAGATCGCCGCGATGCGGCGCAGCCTCACCAACGGGCGGGGTGCCCTCTCCCGCCGTTCGCTGCTGCGCGCGTCCGGCATCGGCGCACTCACGGCCGGCGGCGCCGGCCTGCTGAGCGCCTGCGGCATCCCGCCCGCGAAACGCGAGGGCGGGTCCGAGGGGACGACCGACCACTCGGACAAGGAGAAGCGGCTCACCTTCTCCAACTGGACCGAGTACATGGACATCAGCGAGGACGAGAAGCGCCGTCCGACACTGGAGGAGTTCACCCGGCGGACCGGGATCACGGTCAAGTACACCGAGGACATCAACGACAACGTCGAGTTCTTCGGCAAGATCCAGCCGCAGCTCGCGGCCGGGCAGGACACCGGCCGCGACCTGATCAACGTCACCGACTGGCTGGCCGCGCGGATCATCCGGCTCGGCTGGGCGCAGAAGCTCGATCCCTCGCTGCTGCCGAACGCCTACGCCAACCTCTCCCCGCAGTTCCGCAGCCCCGACTGGGACCCGGGCCGCGCCCACAGCTACCCGTGGACCGGCATCCCCACCGTCATCGCCTACAACATCAAGGCCACCGGCGGCCGCAAGGTGGACTCCGTCACCCAGCTGCTGGACGACCCGAAGCTGGGGGGCCGGGTCAGCTTCCTCACCGAGATGCGCGACACGGTCGGCATGACGCTTCTCGACATGGGCAAGGACCCGGTCAAGGTCACCGAGGCCGACTACGACGCCGCCCTCGGCAGGCTCCAGAAGGCCGTCGACAGGAAGCAGATCCGCCGCTTCACCGGCAACGACTACACCTCGGACCTCGACAAGGGCGACATCGCCGCCTGCATCGCCTGGGCCGGCGACCTCATCCAGCTCCAGGTCGACAACCCCGACATCCGCTACGCGATCCCGGCCGCCGGCTACATGACGGCGACCGACAACCTCCTGGTGCCGGCCCAGGCGCGGCACCGGAAGAACGCGACGCGGCTGATCGACTACTACTACGAACTCCCCGTCGCCGCGAAGCTCGCCGCGTACATCAACTACGTGACGCCGGTCGCCGGAGTCGCTCCCGAACTGGCGAAGATCGACCCCGCCCTGGCCAAGAACCCGCTGATCATCCCGGACGAGGCCATGGCGGCCAAGTCCCACTCCTTCCGTTCGCTCAGCAGCGCGGAGGAGACGGCGTACGAAGAGAAGTTCGCCAAGCTCATCGGTGCCTGAGCTGCCATGTCCTGACGACCCGACACATTTGGGACCGCGACACATGACTGAGAAGACAGAGGGCGGCGACGTCCGCCTCTCCGGGATCAGCAAGACCTACGGCTCCTTCACGGCCGTCCACCCGCTCGACCTGACCGTCCCGCAGGGTTCCTTCTTCGCCCTGCTCGGCGCGTCCGGCTGCGGCAAGACCACCACCCTGCGCATGATCGCCGGCCTGGAGGAGCCCTCCACCGGCACCGTCTCGCTCGGGGCGCGCGACGTCACCGGCCTGCCGCCCCACAAGCGTCCGGTCAACACGGTCTTCCAGAGCTATGCGCTCTTCCCGCACCTGAACATCTACGAGAACATCGCCTTCGGACTGCGCCGCCGCGGCGTGAAATCCGTGAAGCAGCAGGTCGGTGACATGCTCGACCTCGTCCAGCTCGGCGACTTCGCCCAGCGCAAACCGCACCAGCTGTCCGGCGGCCAGCAGCAGCGCGTCGCCGTCGCCCGCGCGCTGATCAACCACCCCCAGGTCCTCCTCCTCGACGAGCCGCTCGGCGCGCTCGACCTCAAGCTGCGCCGCCAGATGCAGCTGGAGCTCAAGCGCATCCAGACCGAGGTCGGCATCACGTTCGTCCATGTCACCCACGACCAGGAGGAGGCCATGACCATGGCCGACACGGTCGCGGTCATGAACGCCGGCCGGGTCGAGCAGCTCGGCGCTCCGGCCGAGCTGTACGAGAACCCGCGCACCACCTTCGTCGCCAACTTCCTCGGCACCTCCAACCTCATCGAGGCGGAGGTCGTCGACACACGCGGCGACGAGGTCGTCGTCACCGCGGGCGGCGGCAAGCTGCGGCTGCCGGCCGGGCGCTGTCCCGAGGGGGTGCGCACCGGCGGCAGACTGCTGGTGGGCGTCCGCCCCGAGAAGATCTCGCTCACCGCCACCGACGAGGCCGCATCCGCCGCGGCCGGCCGGAACGCCGTCACCGGCCGGATCGTGGACTCCTCGTTCATCGGTGTCTCCACGCAGTACGTGGTGGAGAGCCCGGCGGGCAAGGCGCTCGAGGTCTACGCACAGAACGTGGAGCACCGCGCGGGCCTCGTGCCGGGCGCCGAGGTCGTCCTGCACTGGAACCCGGAGCACAGCTTCGGGCTCGACGCCGCCCAGGACATCTCCGCGGGTGTCGAGAGGGTGGAGGAGACCCCATGACCGTCACCGAGGCGCCCGCCGCCCCGGCGCCCGCCGGACCACCGGTCCACAAGACGTCCGTGCGCCGGCGGCTCGTCCCGTACTGGCTGCTGCTGCCGGGCATCCTGTGGCTGCTCGTCTTCTTCGCGCTGCCGCTCGTCTACCAGGCGTCGACCTCGGTGCAGACCGGCTCCCTGGAGAAGGGCTTCGAGGTCACCTGGCACTTCGCGACCTACTGGGACGCGCTGACCGAGTACTACCCGCAGTTCCTGCGGTCCCTGCTGTACGCGGGCATCGCCACGGTCCTGTGCCTGCTGCTCGGCTACCCGCTCGCCTACCTGATCGCCTTCCGCGCGGGCCGCTGGCGCAATCTGCTGCTGGTGCTGGTGATCGCGCCGTTCTTCACCAGCTTCCTGATCCGTACGCTCGCCTGGAAGACGATCCTCGCGGACGGCGGACCGGTGGTGGAGGTCCTGAACACCGTCGGGTTCCTCGACGTCACCAGCTGGCTCGGGATGACCGAGGGCAACCGCGTCCTCGCCACCCCGCTCGCCGTCGTCACCGGTCTGACGTACAACTTCCTGCCGTTCATGATCCTGCCGCTGTACACGTCGCTGGAGCGGATCGACCCGCGCCTGCACGAGGCGGCCGGGGACCTGTACGCGACGCCCGCCACGGTCTTCCGCAAGGTGACGTTCCCGCTGTCCATGCCCGGCGTCGTCTCGGGAACGCTGCTCACGTTCATCCCGGCGAGCGGCGACTACGTCAACGCCGAACTGCTGGGCTCGACCGACACGCGCATGATCGGCAACGTCATCCAGTCGCAGTTCCTGCGGGTGCTCGACTACCCGACGGCGGCCGCGCTGTCGTTCATCCTGATGGCGATCGTGCTGATCATGGTCACCGTCTACATCCGCCGGGCCGGAACGGAGGACCTGGTCTGATGCGTTGGATACGGCGCAACCTCGTGGTGGTCGCGGGCCTGCTCACGCTCGTGTACCTGATCGTGCCGAACATCGTCGTGATGGTGTTCTCGTTCAACAAGCCCGCCGGGCGGTTCAACTACTCCTGGCAGGAGTTCTCCACCGACGCCTGGAAGGACCCGTGCGGTGTCGCCGACATGTGCGGCTCCCTCACGCTGTCCCTGCAGATCGCGCTGTGGGCGACCGTCGGGGCGACCGTCCTCGGCGCGATGATCGCGTTCGCGCTCGTGCGCTACCGATTCCGCGCGCGCGGCACGATCAACTCGCTGATCTTCCTGCCGATGGCGATGCCCGAGGTGGTCATGGCCGCCTCGCTGCTCACGCTCTTCCTCAACCTGGGTGCGGAGCTGGGCTTCTGGACCATCCTCATCGCCCACACCATGTTCTGCCTCAGCTTCGTGGTGGTCGCCGTCAAGGCACGCGTGATGTCGATGGACCCGCGTCTGGAGGAGGCGGCCCGCGACCTGTACGCGGGACCCGTGCAGACGTTCCTGCGGGTCACCCTGCCGATCGCCGCCCCCGGAATCGCGGCCGGCGCGATGCTCGCCTTCGCACTGTCCTTCGACGACTTCATCATCACCAACTTCAACTCCGGAAACACCGTCACCTTCCCCATGTTCGTGTGGGGTTCGGCCCAGCGCGGCACGCCGGTGCAGATCAACGTCATCGGTACGGCCATGTTCGCCGTCGCCGTGCTGATCGTGGTCACCGGCCAGGTCGTCGGCAACCGGCGCAGGAAAGCCGCGCTGCCCCAGTAGGGCCCACGGGCCCCCTAAGGAGTGGAAACCATGGCCCCGGCCGCCATGACCTTCGCCTCGTCGCTCGCCGACGCCCAGCCCGTCTCCTTCTGGCTGGACGATCCCGGCAGGCCCGGCGCGCTGCCCGCCCTCACCGGTACCGAACGCTGCGACCTGCTGGTCGTCGGCGGCGGGTACAGCGGCCTGTGGACCGCGCTCCTCGCCAAGGAGCGCGATCCCGGGCGGGACGTCGTCCTGATCGAGGGCCGGGAGGCGGGCTGGGCCGCCTCCGGCCGCAACGGCGGCTTCTGCGCCGCCTCCCTCACCCACGGCCTCGGCAACGGGCTCGCGCGCTGGCCGCAGGAGATGACGAAGCTGGAGGAGCTCGGGGCACGGAACCTGGACGCGATCGAGGACGCCGTCGCCCGCTACGGGATCGACTGCGACTTCGAGCGCACCGGCGAGATCGACGTGGCCACCGAGCCGCACCAGCTCGCCGAACTGCACGAGCTGCACGAGGAGGCGACCCGGCTCGGCTTCGACGGACTCCAGCTGCTCGACCGCGACGCCGTACGCGCCGAGGTCGACTCACCGACCTTCCTCGGAGGTCTGTGGGACCGCGACGGTGTCGCCATGCTGCACCCGGCCAAGCTCGCCTGGGGGCTCAAGCGGGCATGCCTCGACCTCGGCGTCCGCATCTACGAGAACACCCGCGGGCTCGAACTCGCCGCATCGGGGCCGGGCATGGCCGTCCGCACCCCGTACGGCCGTGTCCTCGCCCGGCGCGTCGCGCTCGGCACCAATGTGTTCCCGTCGCTGGTCAAGCGCGTGCGCCCGTACACCGTCCCGGTCTACGACTACGCCCTGATGACCGAGCCGCTCAGCGGCGAGCAGCTCGCGTCCGTGGGCTGGAAGCGCCGGCAGGGCCTCGGTGACAGCGCCAACCAGTTCCACTACTTCCGCATCACGGCCGACCACCGCATCCTGTGGGGCGGTTACGACGCGGTCTATCCGTTCGGCGGCCGGCTCAGCGCCGAGATGGACCACCGGCCCGAGACGTACCTGCGGCTCGCCGGGCACTTCTTCCACTGCTTCCCGCAGCTGGAGGGGCTCCGGTTCAGCCACGCCTGGGGCGGCGCCATCGACACGTGCTCGCGGTTCGCCGCGTTCTTCGGCACCGCGCACGGCGGAAAGGTCGCCTACGCCGCCGGGTTCACCGGGCTCGGTGTCGGCGCGACCCGGTTCGGCGCCGATGTGATGCTCGATCTCCTGGGCGGCGAGCGCACCGAGCGCACCGCGCTGAAGATGGTGCGCAGCAAGCCGCTGCCGTTCCCGCCCGAGCCCGTGGCCTGGGCCGGTATCGGGCTCACCAAGTGGTCGCTGGCCAGGGCGGACGCCAACGGCGGCCGGCGCAATGTCTGGCTGCGGACACTGGACCGGCTCGGGCTCGGGTTCGACAGCTGACATTGCCCGACTTCGCGTTCGTGCGACGAAGTCGCGTAACGGATCCGCCCCTTCGCACTCTCTCCGTGTGGAAGCACCGTCTTCGCACTCGGAATGGACGCCACGATGGGTGGCTCGGGGGACACGACCGCGGTGGAGTGGCCGGCAGCGGTGGCGCCGGACCCGGACGCCTGCCGGTGGGAGTGGGAGCGCAATCCGCGCGGGATCACGCTGCGCATGGGCTTCTTCGTGCCGCCGGGCACGGCCGGGCGCTGGCTCGGCACCGGCATCCGTACCGCGGGGCAGGGCACCTGGATCGTCGTGCCCTGTCCGGGCCGCACGGCGGGCGGGGTGCGCTGGCTGATCGTGGCGGACGGCTCGGGAACCCTCAACGACCCCCCGCTGCTGGAGCTCGCCATGCACGAGGCGTCGGCGGGCATCGCGCGTGCCGACAAGGACCAGGGCGGACGGGGCCGTTGAGGGCAGGGGAGCGCCAGAGGTCTTGACAACCGCATTGGTCTGGACCATGTTGTGCGCGCCGCCCCACTCCGAATCCCCCATGCCCGGAGGCAGTTGTGGACCGCACCGCACTCAAGGCTGCCCTCGTGGCAGTCGCGCTCGCCGCATCAGGACTCCTCGCCACGGTCCACCCCGCTTCGGCCGTCGACGCCGAACTCGCCCGCAACGGCGGCTTCGAGGCCGGTCTGACCGGCTGGAGCTGCACCGCCGCGAGTGGTGCGGCGGTCACCTCGCCCACCCACGGCGGTACGTCCGCGCTCAAGGCCACCCCGGCCGGCAACGACAACGCCAGGTGCTCGCAGACCGTCACCGTCAAGCCGAACTCCGCCTATACGCTCAGCGGTTGGGTGCAGGGCAGCTACGTCTACCTCGGCGCGTCCGGCACCGGCACCACCGACGTCTCCACCTGGACCGGATCGGCGCCGAGCTGGCAGAAGCTGACGACCTCGTTCCGCACCGGTGTCTCGACCACCTCGGTGACGATCTACACCCACGGCTGGTACGGCACCCCCGCCTACCACGCCGACGACATCTCGCTCCTCGGCCCCGGCGGCGATCCCGTCACCGCCCCCGCGGCGCCCACCGGCCTGCGCGCGGGAACGTCCGGCTCGTCGTCCGTGCCGCTGACCTGGACCGCGTCGCCGGGCGCCACCGGCTACCACGTCCACCGCGACGGCACCCGGGTCGCCACCGTCACCGGCACCTCTGCCACGGTCACCGGCCTGACCGCGTCCACCACGTACAGCTTCCAGGTCTCCGCGGTCAACGAGGCCGGTGAGTCGCCGAAGTCGGCCGCCGTCAGCGCCACGACGGCCCCGGGCGGTGGCGGCAACGGCGGCGACCTCCCGGCCCACGCCCTCGTCGGCTACCTCCACGCGAGCTTCGCCAATGGCTCCGGCTACACCCGCATGGCCGACGTGCCCGACTCGTGGGACGTCATCAACCTCGCCTTCGGCGAGCCGACATCCGCCACATCCGGCGACATCCGATTCGGCCTCTGCCCCGTGAGCGAATGCCCGAACGTCGAGTCCGCCGCCGAGTTCAAGGACGCCATCAAGGCCAAGCAGGCCGCGGGCAAGAAGGTCCTCATCTCCATCGGCGGCGCCAACGGCCAGGTCCAGCTGTCCACCACCGCCGCGCGCGACGCCTTCGTCACCTCCGTCTCGAAGATCATCGACGAGTACGGACTCGACGGCCTCGACATCGACTTCGAGGGCCACTCGCTGTCGCTGAACACCGGTGACACCGACTTCCGCAGCCCCACCACGCCGGTCGTCGTCAACCTCATCGCGGCGATCAAGACCCTCAAGGCCAAGTACGGCTCCGACTTCGTCCTGACCATGGCCCCCGAGACCTTCTTCGTCCAGCTCGGCTACCAGTACTACGGCTCCGGCCCCTGGGGCGGCCAGGACCCGCGCGCCGGCGCCTACCTGCCCGTCATCCACGCCCTGCGCGACGACCTCACGCTGCTGCACGTCCAGGACTACAACTCGGGCCCGATCATGGGACTCGACAACCAGTACCACTCCATGGGCGGCGCCGACTTCCACATCGCCATGACCGACATGCTGCTCACCGGCTTCCCGGTCGCGGGCGACCGGACCAGGGTCTTCCCCGCGCTGCGCCCCGATCAGGTCGCGATCGGCCTGCCGGCCTCCACCCAGGCGGGCAACGGCCACACGTCCCCGGCCGAGGTCACCAAGGCGCTGAACTGCCTTACGAGGAAGACCGACTGCGGCTCGTACGCCACCCACGGCACCTGGCCCGCGCTGCGCGGCCTGATGACCTGGTCGATCAACTGGGACCGCTTCAGTCAGTGGGAGTTCATGAGGAGCTTCGACGCCTACCGGTGGAGCTGAGCAGCAGGAGCACCGCGCCGAACAGGCACCAGCTGCCCGCCACGTCCAGTGGCCAGTGGTAGCCGCGCAGGACCAGTCCGATGCCCGTCGCCACCGTGAGCACCACGGCGACGGGCATCGCCCATCGCCGGCGCAGATACGGGGTGATCAGCAGCGCGGCACCGCAGTAGGCGACCATCGCGGTCGCGGTGTGCCCCGACGGATACCAGCCCGTGCCCGGCACCAGTGGTCCCGGCCGGGCGATCCACGCCTTGAGCGGGATCACCAGCGCGGGCACCGCCGCCATGGCGAGCGCGGTGGCCAGCACAGGACGCCACCGCCTGCCGCGCCACAGCGTCCACACGAGCGCGGCGGCGAGCACGGGCGCGGCGACGGCCACGCTGCCGAGATCGGCGAGCGGCTGCGTCAGCGCGTCGGGCACGTCACGGAAGACCGCGCGCCCCAGGCGCTCGTCCGCCCTCCGCAGCGGTCCGTGCGCGGCGACCTGCCAGGTGATCAGCGCAAAGAGTGTGCAGCACAGCGCGAACACGGCGGCCCGGGAACGCCGAGAGGCCGGCCGCATCGGAACAGGGGGGGTGGTTCCGGTGCGGCCGGCCGGACCGGTTTGCCGCGCGCCCCGGGGGGTTTGGGGCGGGCGACCATCCGATCGGTGAGGAGTTGCGGAGCGTGAGGCTCCAGCGGTGTGCGCGGTGGCACGACCAGGTCGGGGCTGGGGAGGCTCCGACCCGGCGTCGCCCGCGGTCTCCCGCGAGCTGGGTGTTTCTCTCATCTGCAGAAACCGTACGGCAGAGACCGGGGGGACCGACAGACGGATTCCCATCCCACCATCGGCCCCCCACAGCTTCTTCACAGAGCGGTTCCGTCGTCCCCGGTCAGACGCCTGCGAACGCCTGCTCGATGATGTCCAGGCCCTCGTTCAGGAGGTCCTCGCCGATCACCAGCGGGGGCAGGAAGCGCAGCACGTTGCCGTACGTGCCACAGGTGAGGACGACCAGGCCCTCGGCGTGGCAGGCCTTGGCGAGCGCGCCGGCGGCCTCAGGGTTCGGCTCCTTGGTGGCCGGGTCCTTCACCAGCTCGATGGCGATCATGGCGCCGCGGCCGCGGATGTCGCCGATGATCTCGTACTTCTCCTGCATCGCCGTGAGGCGGCCCTTCATGACCTCCTCGATGCGCTTCGCCTTGCCGTTGAGGTCGAGCTCCTTCATCGTCTCGATGGAGCCCAGCGCACCGGCGCAGGCCACCGGGTTGCCGCCGTAGGTGCCGCCGAGGCCGCCCGCGTGCGGGGCGTCCATGATCTCGGCGCGGCCGGTGACGGCGGCGAGCGGCAGACCGCCCGCGATGCCCTTGGCGGTGGTGATCAGGTCCGGGACGATGCCCTCGTCCTCGCAGGCGAACCACTGGCCGGTGCGGCAGAAGCCGGACTGGATCTCGTCGGCGACGAAGACGATGCCGTTGTCGTTGGCGAACTTCACGATGGCCGGCAGGAAGCCCTTGGCCGGCTCGATGAAGCCGCCCTCGCCGAGGACCGGCTCGATGATGATCGCGGCGACGTTCTCGGCGCCGACCTGCTTGGTGATCTGGTCGATGGCCTGGGCGGCGGCCTCGGGGCCGCAGTTCTCCTCGCCGGTGGGCCAGCGGTAGCCGTAGGCGACCGGGACGCGGTAGACCTCGGGCGCGAACGGGCCGAAGCCGTGCTTGTACGGCATGTTCTTGGCGGTGAGCGCCATCGTCAGGTTGGTCCGGCCGTGGTAGCCGTGGTCGAAGACGACGACGGCCTGGCGCTTGGTGTACGCACGGGCGATCTTGACCGCGTTCTCGACGGCCTCGGCGCCCGAGTTGAACAGCGCGGACTTCTTGGCGTGGTCGCCCGGGGTCAGCTCGGCGAGAGCCTCGCAGACCTCCACGTAGCCCTCGTAGGGGGTGACCATGAAACAGGTGTGGGTGAAGTCCTGCAGCTGGGCGCTCGCCCGGCGCACGACGGCCTCGGCGGAGGCGCCGACCGAGGTCACGGCGATGCCGGAGCCGAAGTCGATCAGTCGGTTGCCGTCGATGTCCTCGATGATCCCGCCGCCCGCACGGGCCGTGAAGACGGGCAGTACGGACCCCACACCGCCGGCGACCGTGGCCGTACGGCGGGCCTGAAGCTCCTGCGACTTCGGGCCGGGGATGGCGGTGACGACGCGGCGCTCCTGCGGGATTGCGGTCATGAGGGGCTCCTGGGGGTGTATCCGGACGCTTCTTGTTCTTTCTCCGCAGGCTAGGTGCGTGGATGGGCTGCGGGCATGCGCCGTTCGGGAGTGTTGGGGGTGTGTCGTTGTCCTCGGCGGCCATACGCGCGTGAGCGCGCGGCTGATCGCGGCTGGTCAGGGGCCGAGCCGCCGGGGCGGGCCGCCTCCCGGCGGGCGGGGCGGTGGTGCGGCCGCTCGGACCACGGGCGGGCCCGGGGTGTGCGGCCGGGTCCGTGGTGCGGCCCTGCGGGCCCACGGGCGCGAGGCGATGGGGCGGGCCGCCATGCCGGGCCACGGTCACCGCCCCCGGAAGGCTCCCGCGGCCACCACACCGGTGCGAGTCGCTGAACTCCCCGCGCAGGGGCACTAGATTGACCGTGCACAGAGCGGGCCTGGCTGGTCAGGGGGCAGCGGTTCATGGAATCCGAAGGCACATTCGACGCACGCGGCACACGCGCCAATCCCGTGCCCCGTCCGGCCGGACCGCCGTCCGAGGGCCCGGCCACGTCGGACCGGCCCGCCCCCGGCGCCCCGTCGCAGTCCGTCCCGTCGCTGCCGCCGGGGACGCCCGCCCTGCCGGGCCACGCCCCCACCACCCGCCCTGCCGTACTGGAGTGGCTGCGCACCCCGCGGCCCCCGGCGGAGCCCGGGGTCTGGCGGCTCGGGCACCGCCCGCGCCCCGAGGAGGAGCCCGAACTCGTCCCCGCGAGGCGGCTGTTCTCCGGCGCCGTCATCTCGCTGCTCAGCGGCTGGCTGCTGTGGTCCCTGCTGTGGAACGGCTACCTCGGCCGCTACTGGCTGTGGCCCCTCCTCGTGCTCACCCCCGACTCCTGGCGCGCCGACGCCACCACCTGGGCCAACGCCAGCTACGTGTACTACGCCGTGGTCGGCGGCGGCATGCTGGTGTTCTTCGCCCGCATCGGCCATGTGCCCGAGATCTGGCAGCGCTACGTCGTCCGCCGCAAGAGGCCCGTCCGCCCCGCCCCGCCCGCGCCCGGCGCCGACCCCGCCGACTGGCCCGAGCTGCGCGGCGCCGGGCTCCCCGACGCCGCCGCACGCCTCGGCGAGGCCGCACGCTCGGGGACGCTCGGCGACGTCGACTACGCCCGCATCCGGCGCGCCTGGCAGGGCGTCCACGCCCGGCCCGAGCGCCTCGCCGCCTTCGCCGACACGGTGCGCAGGCACGGACCCGCCGCCTGCGCCCACCCCTCGGGCCTGCGCGACCTGCCCGTACGCACCGCCACCCACGACCTGGTCACCGGCCAGGTCAGGATCGGCACCGTCGTCGACGACGCCCGCAACCCCTACGCCCGGCGCACCACCGGCGTGGCCCTGGAGCCCGCGCTGCTGGGGACCTCGCTGCTCGCGGTCGGCCCCTCGGGGTCCGGCAAGAGCGTGCGGCTCGTCCGGCCCGTCGTGGAGTCGCTGTGCCTGCTCGCCCTCGCCAACCGGGCCGCCGTCGTCGCCGTCACCGCCCACGGCACCGCCGTCGCCCCGGACGGCGACTTCGACCTGGTCGTGTCCGTCGGTCGGGCCGGATCCACGCACGACCTCGACCTGTACGGCGGCGCCGAGGACCCCGACGAGGCCGCCCGCATGCTCGCCGAGGCGCTCGTCGGCGACCTCGCAGCCGGTCTGCCCGGCGGCGACAGCCGCCGCGCCGCCACGGCGCTCGCCCAGCTCATCGGCCCCTACCGGTGTGTCCACGGCCACTTCCCGGCCGTCCCCGAGCTGCGCGAACTCCTCGGCGGCGCGCCCGCGGCGCTGGACGGCCTGCGCGCGGCGCTGGAGGCCGCGGGCGAGGCCTCACAGCTGCGCGAACTCGACGCGCGCGCACGGCAGTCGGCGCGCGGCGACGACATCGGCGTCCTGCTGGCCGAGCGGATCGCGTTCCTGGACCGGCCCGCCTTCGCGGACTTCTTCCGCACCGACGGCGACGGCCGGCAGTTCTCGCTGCGCTCCATCGAGCACCCGCTGCGGGTCCGTATCGACCTTCCGGAGCGCGGTCACGCCGAGGCGTCCCGGATCATCGCGCGGCTCGTGCTGGCCCAGTTCACCGAGGCCGCGCTGACCCGCGCCGACCGTTCGCTGTTCGCCTGCCTGGTCCTCGACGACGCCTCGTACACGGTCACGGGCGACTCGGTGCGCGCGGTGCAGCGGCTGCGGAGCGCCAACGCGGGCGTCGTGTTCGCGCTGCGGACGCTGGAGGACGTGCCGGAGCCGCTGCGGGGCCCGCTGCTCGGCGCGGTGGGCTGCCGCATGGCGTTCGCCGGGCTCGCTCCCTGGGACGGCGGGCATTTCGCCGAGACCTGGGGCACCGAGTGGGTCCAGACCCGGGACGTCACCAACCGGCAGATCGTCACGGACGAACCGTTCACCAAGGCGCTGCACATGATGCGCCGTCTGGCCACCGGCAAGGCGGCGACGGCGGAGGCGGTCACCGTGCGCGAGGTCGAACGGGCCCGCTGGTCGGCGTCCGACCTCGCGCACGCGCTGCCCGCCGGGCACGCGGTACTGTCGCTGACCAGCGTCGGGGGAGAGCACGCGCCGCCCCTCCTGGTCGATCTGCGGACCTGAGCCGGTCGGTCTGCGGGGCCGGGGCCTGGTCGGTCCCGGCACCGTGGCCGGTCTGCGGGCCGGGGCCGGTCGATCTGCGGCCTGAGCGGATTCTCGGACTGCTACGCCCTGGCAGAATCGAGGTAGGCCGTTCATACGGGACGGCGAAAACCATGCACCTCTGCTCGAAGGGCCCCAGGTCCCATGCCGCCCACCCTCGCCTCGCTCGTCCAGCACTCGGCGCTCAAGCTCACCGTGCGCGCCGGTGAGGACCGCCTCGAGACGCCCGTGCGCTGGGCCCACGTCAGCGAGCTCGCCGACCCCGTGCCGTACCTGGAGGGCGGCGAGCTGCTGCTCGTCACCGCCATGACCCTGGACGCCGAGGACCACGAGGCGATGCGGCGCTACGTGCGCAGGCTCGTAGCGGCGGGCGTGGTCGGCCTCGGCTTCGCGGTCGGCGTCAACTACGAGGACGTGCCCGACGCGCTGGTCGAAGCGGCGAAGGAGGCGCGGCTGCCGCTGCTCGCCGTGCCGCGCCGCACACCGTTCATCGCCATCTCCAAGGCCGTCTCCGCCGCGATCGCCGCCGACCAGTACCGGGCCGTGACCGCCGGTTTCGAGGCGCAGCGCGAGATGACCCGCGCGGCGCTCGCCGAGGGCCCGGCCGCGGTGGTGGCCCGGCTCGCCGCGCACGTCGACGGCTGGGCCGCCCTGTACGACGCGTCCGGCGCGGTCGTGGCCGCCGCCCCCGAATGGGCGGCCCGCCGCGCCTCCCGCTTCACGGGCGACGTGGAACGGCTGCGGGAGCGGCCCGCGCCCGCGAGCGCGGTCGTCGGCGGCGCGGAGGACGACGACCGGGTCGAGCTGCAGTCCCTCGGCTCCGGCCGCCGGGTGCGCGGCGCGCTCGCCGTCGGCACCGGGGCGCCCCTCGGGACGGCCGAGCGCTACGCGGTCCATTCGGCCGTCGCCCTGCTCACGCTCGCCACGGAACGGTCCCGCCCGCTCCAGGCCGCGGAACAGCGCCTCGGCGCAGCCGTGCTGCGCATGCTGCTGTCCGGTCAGCCGGACCACGCGCGGGCGGTGGCGGGCGATCTGTACGGCGGGCTGTTCGACGCGCCCTTCCGGATCCTGATCGCGGAGCTGTCCGGCGAATCGGACGGCGACACGGGGGGCGACCCGCTCGCCGCGTTCGCCGAATCGCTGGAGTCGGCGGCGGCCAGGGCCGGCGAGGCGGTACTGGTCGTCCCGGAGAGCGACAGCCGCCTGGTGGTGCTGGCCGCGGACGGCGGCGCGGTGGTCGCGTCCTGCACGGCGGCGTACGCGGACAAGCAGGCGGAGGACGCGGAGACCGTCGTCGGACTCTCGGCGCCGACGGGGCCGATAGCGGCCGCGGGGGCGTACAAGCAGGCCGAGCAGGCGCTGTCCGTGGCCCGGCGGCGCGGCCGCGCGCTGGTCGAGCACGAGGAACTGGCGGCGGGCTCGATCCTGCCGCTGCTGGCGGACGACGCCGTGCGCGCCTTCGCCGACGGGATGCTGCGCGCCCTCCACGAACACGACGCCACCGGCCGCGGCGACCTCGTCGCGTCGCTGCGCGCGTGGCTGTCCCGCCACGGCCAGTGGGACGCGGCGGCGGCGGACCTCGGCGTGCACCGCCACACGCTGCGCTACCGGATGCGCCGCGTCGAGGAGATCCTGGGCCGTTCCCTGGACGACCCGGACGTCCGGATGGAGCTGTGGCTCTCCCTGAAGACCACCTCCACACCGCCGGCGACCTGACCGCCGGCCGAACCCCTCACTGCGGAAAACCGTGCCCTCCACCCCTGATTTCCTGCCTTCCTGCCCGATCTCGGGCAAAATCTTTGCAGTTCGGGCGGTGACTTCCTATCTTCCTGGCGTGGGATGACGTGCCCCGGCCAATCGGCCGGGGCCGCGTCCGGAAGAGACGAGGAGTACCGATGACCGCACGCGTGACCGGCAAGGACGTGACCGTCGACGGCGCCGTGCCCGGCGTGTCCCAAGGGCGGCGGATCAGCGGTGCCGTCTGGGCCGCCCTCGGCATCGTGTACGTCGTCTGGGGGTCCACCTACCTCGGCATCCGCGTCGCCGTCGAGACCATGCCGCCCTTCCTGTCGGCCGCCGCCCGGTTCGTCGTCGCCGGCGTCGTCCTCGGTGCGCTCGTCGCCTGGCGGTACGGTCCCTCGGCGCTCAAGGTCACCCGGGCCCAGCTCGGCTCGGCCGCTCTCATCGGCCTGCTGCTCCTCCTCGGCGGAAACGGCCTCGTCGTCCTCGCCGAGACCTCCGTCCCCTCCGGCCTCACCGCCCTGCTGATCGCCGTCGTCCCCGCCTGGGTGGTCGTCCTGCGCAGGTCCTTCGGTGAACGCCCCGGCCCCGGGGCCTACCTCGGCGTCCTGCTGGGTCTCGCCGGACTCGCCGTTCTGACCCTGCCCGGTCTCAGCGGCGACGTGCGGATCGGCGGCGTGCTCACCGTGATCGTGGCGACCGTCCTCTGGGCGGTGGGCTCCTTCTCCTCCTCGCGCGTCCCGATGCCGGCCAACCCGTTCGCGGCCAGCGCGTACGAGATGGTCGCGGGCGGCCTCGGCTGCGCCGCCGTCGCCCTCTCCCGCGGCGAGCAGCACGGGTTCCGCATCGAGGACGTGTCCGCCCGGTCCTGGACCGCCCTCGCCTACCTCGTCGTCTTCGGCTCGCTGCTCGCGTTCACCGCGTACGCCTGGCTGCTGCACTCCGCCCCGCTGTCCCTCGTCGCGACGTACGCCTACGTGAACCCGGTCGTCGCCGTGCTGCTCGGCGCGCTCGTCCTCGACGAGCGGTTGTCCTGGCCGATCGCCGTGGGCGGCGCGGTCGTCGTCGCGGGCGTCTGCCTCATCGTCAGCACAGAAAGGCGCCGCTGACCGGCCCGCCCACCACGCCGTCTCGCCAAAGCGTCGCAGACCGCCCGGCGACCACTACATGCCGGACAAACACATCCGCGGGCGGCCGGTCCTACGGTGGGCACAGACCAACCCCATCTACCTCGGAAGGGCCGGGACCCGCACATGACTTCCACCCACGCCTTCTGGCTCGCCGGCCGCCAGGCCACCGGCGAGGCAGCCTTCGACGTCACCTCCCCGTGGGACGGCCGGGTCGTCGGCCGGGTCTCCGTGCCCACCGAGGCGCAGGTCGAGGAGGCCGTCGCCGCGGCGCACGCCGTGATCGACGAGTTCGCCGCGACCCCGGCCCACGTACGCGCCGCCGCCCTGGACCACGTCTCGAAGCGCCTCGTCGAGCGCACCGAGGAGATCGCCCAGCTGATCTCCGCCGAGAACGGCAAGCCGATCAAGTGGGCGCGCGGCGAGGTCGGCCGTGCCGTCTCCGTCTTCCGCTTCGCCGCCGAGGAGGCCCGCCGGTTCAACGGCGGCGACGCCCAGCGCCTGGACACCGACGCCGGCGGCCAGGGCCGCCTCGCGCTGACCCGCCGCTTCCCCAAGGGCGTCGTCCTCGGCATCGCGCCGTTCAACTTCCCGCTCAACCTGTGCGCGCACAAGATCGCCCCGGCGATCGCGGTCGGCGCCCCGATCATCCTCAAGCCCGCCCCGGCGACGCCGCTGTCCGGGCTGATCCTCGGTGAGCTGCTCGCCGAGACCGACCTGCCCGCCGGCTCCTGGTCCGTGCTGACCGTCCCGAACGAGCAGATGCCCGCCCTCGTGAAGGACGAGCGCCTGCCGGTCATCTCCTTCACGGGCTCCGACAAGGTCGGTTACGCGATCATGGACTCGGTCCCGCGCAAGCACTGCACCCTGGAGCTGGGCGGCAACGGCGCGGCGGTCGTCCTCGCCGACTTCGCGAGCGAGCAGGACCTGGACTGGGCGGCGACGCGCATCGCCACGTTCTCCAACTACCAGGGCGGCCAGTCCTGCATCTCCGTGCAGCGCGTGATCGCCGACGCGTCCGTCTACGACCGGCTGCTGCCGAAGATCGTCGCGGCCGTCGAGGCGCAGGTCACCGGCGACCCGTCCGACTCCGCGACCGACGTCGGCCCGCTCGTCAGCGAGGACGCCGCCCAGCGCGTGGAGTCCTGGGTCGACGAGGCCGTCCAGGGCGGCGCGAAGCTGCTCACCGGCGGCAAGCGCGACGGCGCCACCTACGCGCCCACCGTCCTCACCGACGTCCCCGCCGATGTCACGCTCGCCTGCGAGGAGGTCTTCGGCCCGGTCCTGACCGTGACGAAGGTCGACGGCGAGGACGAGGCGTTCGCGGCCGTCAACGACTCCAAGTACGGCCTCCAGGCAGGCGTGTTCACGCACGACCTGCAGACCGCCTTCCGCGCGCATCGCGCCCTGGAGGTCGGCGGCGTGATCGTCGGCGACGTCCCGTCCTACCGCGCCGACCAGATGCCGTACGGCGGCGCGAAGCAGTCCGGCGTCGGCCGCGAGGGCGTGGCCTTCGCGATGGACGACTACACGTACGAGCGAGTGCTGGTCCTCACGGGCCTGGCCCTCTAGTACGTCACCTGAACCGACGGCCGGAGCCCACTGTGCGGGGGCTCCGGCCGTTGTCCTTTTTTCGCCGATCTGGGCTCGGTTTGCCTCCGGGGTGCTTTCAGCGTGTGTCGACGGTCGATCGTGCTCGACTGCTCTCCCCCAGCTACCGCTGGGAGGTGCCCCCACTCGCAGCCTCCGCGCGTTCTCCCTTTCGACACCCGCGCCCCTTCGGCTCACTCGCCCCGGCGAGGCTCCCCGGACTGCGTACCGGGTTCCAGTACACGCGACAGCCGGGCCCGGGCCGGGTCCCCGCCTGCGGCACCGGCCCGGTGACTCCCTCGCGGGCCGAGCGCGCCGCGGGCCTGTATAAGCGCCAAGGGTGGTCCGCCCGGTGCGCGAGGGCTGGTGAGAGTCGGCCGGATCGGGTAGAGACTCACAAGTAGCACCGACCGGTAGTTCCCCACGGATTCGAATGATTCCACCACGGACTCCACCACACCGCGGCGAGGTGACTCCCTTCATGTCCGCACCGACCAAGCCCAAAGTCTCCGAGCGTGAAGCCCGCCAGGTCGCCGAGGCGGCGCGCGAGCAGGACTGGCGGAAGCCCAGCTTCGCCAAGGAGCTGTTCCTCGGCCGCTTCCGGCTGGACCTCATCCACCCCCATCCCCTGCCGTCCACGGACGACGCGGAGCGCGGCGAGGAATTCCTCGCCAAGCTCCGCGACTTCTGCGAGACGAAGGTCGACGGCGCGCAGATCGAGCGCGACGCGAGGATCCCCGACGCGGTGATCGACGGCCTCAAGGAGCTCGGCGCCCTCGGGATGAAGATCGACACCAAGTACGGCGGCCTCGGACTCACTCAGGTGTACTACAACAAGGCCCTGGCCCTGGCAGGCTCGGCGAACCCGGCGATCGGCGCGCTGCTCTCCGCCCATCAGTCGATCGGCGTACCGCAGCCGCTGAAACTGTTCGGCACCCAGGAGCAGAAGGACACCTTCCTGCCGCGTCTGGCCCGCACCGACATCTCCGCGTTCCTGCTCACCGAGCCGGACGTCGGATCCGACCCGGCGCGCCTGGCCACCACGGCCGTCCCCGACGGGGACGACTACATCCTCGACGGGGTCAAGCTCTGGACGACGAACGGCGTCGTCGCAGACCTCCTCGTCGTCATGGCACGCGTCCCGAAGAGCGAGGGGCACAAGGGCGGCATCACCGCCTTCGTCGTCGAGGCGAGCTCCCCCGGCATCACGGTCGAGAACCGCAACGCCTTCATGGGCCTGCGCGGCCTCGAGAACGGCGTCACCCGCTTCCACCAGGTCCGCGTCCCCGCGGCGAACCGCATCGGCCCCGAGGGCTCCGGCCTCAAGATCGCCCTGACCACCCTCAACACCGGCCGGCTCTCCCTGCCCGCCATGTGCGCGGGCGCCGGCAAGTGGTGCCTGAAGATCGCCCGAGAGTGGTCCTCCGTCCGTGAGCAGTGGGGCAAGCCGGTCGCCCGCCACGAGGCCGTCGGCGCGAAGATCTCCTTCATCGCCGCCACCACCTTCGCCCTCGAAGCCGTCCTCGACCTGTCCAGCCAGATGGCGGACGAGAACCGCAACGACATCCGCATCGAGGCCGCCCTCGCCAAGCTGTACGGCTCCGAGATGGCCTGGCTCATGGCGGACGAGCTGGTCCAGATCCGCGGCGGCCGCGGTTTCGAGACCGCCGACTCCCTCGCCGCCCGCGGCGAACGGGCCGTCCCCGCCGAGCAGTTGCTGCGCGACCTGCGCATCAACCGCATCTTCGAGGGATCGACGGAGATCATGCACCTGCTGATCGCCCGCGAGGCGGTCGACGCCCACCTCGCGGTCGCCGGCGACATCATCGATCCCGAGGCATCGCTCGGGGACAAGGCGAAGGCAGGCGTCCAGGCAGGCGCCTTCTATGCCCGCTGGCTGCCGAAGCTCGTCGCCGGACCGGGCCAGCTGCCGCGTTCGTACAGCGAGTTCCACCCCCGCGGGCACGCGGACCTGTCGGCCCATCTGCGCTATGTCGAACGGGCCGCGCGCAAGCTCGCCCGGTCCACGTTCTACGCCATGTCCCGGTGGCAGGGCCGGATGGAGACCAAGCAGGGCTTCCTCGGCCGCATCGTCGACATCGGCGCCGAACTGTTCGCGATGAGCGCCGCCTGTGTGCGGGCCGAGCTGCTGCGGACCACCGGGGAGCACGGCCGTGAGGCCTACCAGCTCGCCGACGCCTTCTGCCGGCAGTCCCGCATCCGCGTCGAGGAGCTCTTCGGCCGGCTCTGGAACAACACCGACGACCTGGACCGCGCGGTGGTCAAGGGCGTCCTGGCCGGCACGTACACCTGGCTGGAGGAGGGCGTGATCGACCCGAGCGGCGACGGCCCCTGGATCGCCGACGCCACGCCCGGCCCCTCCCAGCGGGAGAACGTGCACCGGCCGATCCGCTGAGCGGCACCGGGGTGCGGCCGGACGTCCCGGCGGCACCCCGGTACCGTCGGCACCGGGCGCGAGGAGGTGGCGCGCGACGGCCCCGGGACCCCACAATCGACCGTCGGTCACGGTCAACAGGGGAACGGGGCAGGGATGTTCGGGGCGGCAGCACACGTCGACAGCGGTAACCGGCACACTCGCAGGCTGCCGCGCGTCCGCGGCCTCGCGCTGGCCGCACTCATGGCCACCACGGCCGCGTGCGGCAGCGGCGGGGGCGACGGCGGTACGGGCAGCGAGGACAAGAACGGTGCCGACCGGTCCGCGTCCCCGTCCGGCTCCGCCCCGGCGTCCGGCACCGGTGCGCTCACCGAGGCCGCCCTGAAGGCCGTCGCCTTCACGGACGGCGAGCGGATCGGCCCCTACACAGCGAACGAGACCGACGGCGCTCCCCTCGGCGAGAACTACACCGCCGAACCGGCCCGCTGTCAGCCCCTGGTCAGCCTCGCCGCGGGTGCGACGGCGCACGACCCGGCCGCCGAGGTCCACCGCGAGGCCGGCATCGCCGACGAGGTGGCCGGCATCGGCGTCCTCGTGCAACTGCGCTCCTACGCGGGGGACGGGGCCGCCGCCGTCATGAAGGACCTCGCCGCGGCGGGCGACGCCTGCGCCGGCGGCTACACGGAGGTGCGGACCATCGCGCGGGCCAAGGTGCTGAAGGTCGAGCCCGCCGAAGCACCCGCCATCGGCGACGAGGCCGTGGCGTTCCGCTTCACCGTCCTCGACGTGAAGGGCGAGCTGAAGCTCTACGAGTACCTGACCGTCGTCCGCTCCGGCACCACCACGCTCTCCTTCCGCGCCGACTTCCTCGGCACGAAGGACATCGGGGCGGTGCCCCGGGAGATCATCGACGCCCAGTGGAAGAAGTTCTCCTCGGCCCGGGGGACCGGCACCTAGGGGCTGTCCGGCGGATCTTGGCCGGGGCCACGACGCTCCCCCAGGGCTTCGCCTGGGGGCACCCCCAGGCGACGGCACCTCGCTGCGTTGCCGAAATGCCCGAATAGCTCCGCTATCAGGGCACTCCGGCGCCTTGCGATGTACCGCACCAGACGCCGCGTCCTATCCGACCCTGATCCGCCGGACAGCCCCTAGCCGCACCGGGTGGGGGACGCACGGGGACACCCTGTCGGGGCGCACCGTCCGAACGGCCACAATGGAGGGATGAGCGACAGCCCATCACCCCTCGCCGACCCGCATCTGACCTTCGACGCCTCCGAAGGACGCCGGGACATCGTCGTCCTCGGCTCGACCGGGTCCATCGGCACGCAGGCCATCGACCTGGTCCTGCGCAACCCCGACCGCTTCCGCGTCACCGCGCTGTCCGCCGCCGGCGGACGGGTCGGCCTGCTCGCCGAGCAGGCGCACCGGCTGCGCGTCGAGACCGTCGCCGTGGCCCGCGAGGACGTCGTTCCCGCGCTGCGCGAGGCGCTGGCGGCCCAGTACGGCACGGAGCCCCTGCCCACGATCCTGGCCGGACCCGACGCGGCCACCGAAGTCGCCGCATCGCCCTGCCACACGGTGCTCAACGGCATCACCGGCTCCATCGGCCTCGCGCCCACCCTCGCCGCGCTGGAGGCCGGCCGCACGCTCGCGCTGGCCAACAAGGAATCGCTCATCGTCGGCGGGCCCCTGGTCAAGGCGGTCGCCAAGCCCGGCCAGATCATCCCGGTCGACTCCGAGCACGCCGCGCTGTTCCAGGCACTGGCCTGCGGCACCCGAGCCGATGTGCGCAAGCTCGTGGTCACGGCGTCCGGCGGCCCCTTCCGGGGCCGTACCAAGGCGGAGCTGGCGGACGTCCGGCCCGAGGACGCCCTCGCGCACCCCACCTGGGCCATGGGCCCGGTGATCACCGTCAACAGCGCGACCCTCGTCAACAAGGGCCTCGAGGTCATCGAGGCGCACCTGCTGTACGACATCCCGTTCGACCGCATCGAGGTCGTCGTCCACCCCCAGTCGTACGTCCACTCGATGGTGGAGTTCACCGACGGCTCGACGCTCGCCCAGGCCACCCCGCCCGACATGCGCGGCCCGATCGCGATCGGCCTCGGCTGGCCCGAGCGGGTCCCGGACGCGGCCCCCGCGTTCGACTGGTCCACGGCGTCGACCTGGGAGTTCTTCCCCCTGGACAACGAGGCGTTCCCGTCCGTGGGACTCGCCCGGCACGTGGGGGAGCTGGGCGGCACGGCCCCGGCGGTGTTCAATGCGGCGAACGAGGAGTGCGTCGAGGCGTTCCTCGCCGGACGGCTGCCGTTCAACGCCATCATGGATACGGTCACCCAAGTGGTCGCCGAGCACGGGACCCCCGACCCGGGAACCTCGCTCACGGTGGCGGACGTCCTCGAAGCGGACGCCTGGGCCCGGGCCAGGGCCCGTGAGACGGCGGCGACCTGCACACACAGCGGCGAAGAACGGCCTGCGGAGGCTCGCGCATGACGATGGTGTTGACGGTTCTCGGCATAGTGCTGTTCGGCGTGGGGCTGCTCTTCTCCATCGCCTGGCACGAGCTGGGCCATCTGTCGACGGCGAAGCTGTTCGGCATCCGGGTGCCGCAGTACATGGTCGGTTTCGGACCGACCCTGTTCTCGCGGCACAAGGGCGAGACGGAGTACGGCATCAAGGCCATCCCGATGGGCGGCTACATCCGCATGATCGGGATGTTCCCGCCCGGCGACGACGGCCGGATCGAGGCCCGCTCGACCTCGCCCTGGCGCGGGATGATCGAGGACGCCCGCTCCGCCGCGTACGAGGAGCTGCAGCCCGGCGACGAGACGCGGCTGTTCTACACGCGCAAGCCGTGGAAGCGCGTCATCGTGATGTTCGCGGGGCCGTTCATGAACCTCGTGCTCGCGGTGGCGATCTTCGTCGGCGTGATGATGACCTTCGGGACGCCGACGCAGACCACCGAGGTGGCGGGGGTCCAGCAGTGCGTCATCGAGCAGAGCGAGAAGCGCGACACGTGCGCCAAGGGCGACCCCGAGTCGCCCGCCGCCCTCGCCGGCCTCAAGGAGGGCGACAAGATCGTCGCCTTCGACGGGGAGCGCATCGACGACTGGCCCACCCTCTCCGAGCGCATCCGCGAGACGATCGGCCCGGCGTCCATCACCGTCGAGCGCGCCGGCAAGGAGCAGGTCCTCCAGGCGACGCTCATCGAGAACATGGTGGTCAAGAAGGACGAGGACGGCGAGGTCGTCTCCGGCTACGAACCGGCCGGCTACCTCGGCTTCGCCGCCAGGACCGAGATCCTGCCCCTGTCGTTCGGCGATTCCGTCGACCGCATGGGCGGCATGATCGAGAACGGCGCCGAGTCGATCATCGCCCTCCCCTCCAAGGTCCCCGACCTGTGGGACGCGGCCTTCGGCGACGGCGAGCGCAAGGACGACTCCCCGGTCGGCGTCGTCGGCGCGGCCCGGCTCAGCGGCGAGGTGCTCAACCTCGACATGCCGACGACCAACATCGTCGCCACGTTCCTGATGCTGCTCGCCGGCTTCAACCTGTCGCTGTTCCTCTTCAACATGCTGCCGCTGCTGCCGCTGGACGGCGGGCACATCGCGGGCGCCCTGTGGGAGTCCGTGCGGCGGGGGATCGCCAAGCTGTTCCGGCGCCCGGACCCGGGCCCGTTCGACGTGGCGAAGCTGATGCCCGTCGCCTATGTGGTGGCCGGGATCTTCATCTGCTTCACCCTGCTCGTGCTGGTCGCGGACATCGTCAACCCGGTGAAGATCAGCTGACTGACGGATCAGGGATCATCCTCGAGGCGGCCGGACACCTTCGTGTCCGGCCGTCCCCTTTGGGTGGACTTCCGGTGGCGGATGTGCCCGGCCGAACGCCAGTGCCGTAATCTCGGGTGCTGGAGCCCGCCGATCTCGGGACCTCGATCCATACCTTGGGGTTGCACAGCAGATGACTGCAATTTCTCTCGGAATTCCGTCCGTTCCGACGAAGCTCGCCGACCGGAGGGTCAGCCGGAAGATCCAGGTGGGCTCCGTCGCGGTCGG
>NZ_JBIBVE010000017.1:0-172935 GCF_043080095.1 Streptomyces sp. NPDC015127 | reverse complement strand
AGCACCCGAGGCCCTTCGTCTGGACGAAGACCGCCGACGAGATTCTCGACAAAGTCGCCGCATACTGCCGACGAATCTCTGACTCAGATCACTAGATCTCGCCCCGCAGTTTGGCGAGCGCCTCCGCGAGGATCGCCTCGCCGTCCGCGTCGCTGCGCCGCTCGCGCACGTACGCGAGGTGCGTCTTGTACGGCTCGGTGCGCGGCGGGTCCGGCGGGTTGTCCCTGTCCTGGCCGGCCGGGAACCCGCAGCGCGGGCAGTCCCAGGTGTCGGGGACCTGTGCGTCACTGGCGAAGCTCGGCTGCGTCTCGTGCCCGTTGGAGCACCAGAAGGAGATGCGGAGGCGCGGTGCGGACTCGCCCCGCTCTGCCTCGCCCATCGGCCCCGCTCCGACCCGGCTTCCCCGGATCGCGTTGCCACTTGCCACGGTCGTAACTCCCTGCGTGATGGTGCTGCACAGCGTCTCACAGCGGCTGCGCCGCGAGTGCCCCAGTCTACGTAAGGCCCAACGCTCGTCCAGTGATTGGAGTTACACCCCAGGTCGGGACGGGAAGGAGGCGGGTCAGCTGTCCAGCTTTACCAGCAGACCAAGTACGACAATGCACGCGAACCACAGCAGGCCGACCACGACGGTGATGCGGTCGAGGTTGCGCTCGGCGACCGACGAGCCGCCGACGGACGACTGCATGCCGCCACCGAACATGTCGGAGAGGCCGCCGCCCTTCCCCTTGTGCATCAGCACCAGCAGCATCAGCAGCAGGCTGAAGACGATCAGGGCGATCGAGAACCCCATAACCACGGCTGGACCAACTTCCTCGGACTGATCAGAACTGATACCGATATGTACTGCGGGGGCCGGGCCCGCCACGCGGCGGAGCCGCATCGTGGCACTGTGAGCCTCGGCCCCCGCAAGGGTACGCCGGATCCGCGCTAGCGCATACTCACCGGTCGCTCACACCCTGCTCACTGGTCACGGAAGCGGACGATCTTGACGAACTCGTCCGCGTCCAGCGCCGCGCCGCCCACCAGGGCGCCGTCGACGTCGGGCTGAGCCATGATCGCGGCGACGTTCCCGGCCTTGACCGAGCCGCCGTACTGGATGCGGACCTTGTCGGCCAGCTCCTGGCTGTACAGCTCCGCGAGACGGCCGCGGATCGCCCCGCAGACCTCCTGCGCGTCCTCGGGCGTGGCGACCTCGCCGGTGCCGATGGCCCACACCGGCTCGTACGCGATCACGATGGATTCGGCCTGCTCGGCCGGGATGTCCTTCAGGCCGCCGTCGATCTGGGCCAGGGTGTACTGGACCTGCTGGCCGGCCTTGCGGATGTCCAGGCCCTCGCCGACGCACAGGATCGGGGTCAGGCCGTGCTTGTAGGCGGCCTTCACCTTGGCGTTGCAGATCTCGTCGGTCTCGGCGTGGTACTGGCGGCGCTCGGAGTGGCCCACGGCGACGTAGGCGCACTTCAGCTTGGCCAGCATCGGGCCGGAGATCTCGCCGGTGTAGGCGCCGGAGTCGTGCGCCGAGATGTCCTGGGCGCCGTACTTGATCTTGAGCTTGTCGCCGTCGACCAGGGTCTGCACGGACCTGAGGTCGGTGAAGGGCGGCAGGACGGCGACCTCGACGGCGTCGAAGTCCTTGTCGCCCAGGGCGAAGGCGAGCTTCTGGACGTGGGCGATGGCCTCGAGGTGGTTGAGGTTCATCTTCCAGTTGCCCGCCATCAGCGGGGTGCGGGTCGTCACGGGTGTTCAGTCCTCCAGTGCGGCGAGGCCGGGAAGCGTCTTGCCCTCGAGGTACTCGAGGCTCGCGCCACCGCCGGTCGAAATATGGCCGAATGCGTTCTCGTCGAAGCCGAGCGTACGGACGGCGGCGGCCGAGTCGCCGCCGCCGACGACGGTGAAGGCGGAGCTGTCGACCAGCGCCTGCGCGACCGCCTGGGTGCCGCCGGCGTAGTCGGGGTGCTCGAAGACGCCCACCGGCCCGTTCCAGAAGACGGTCTCGGCGTCGGCGATCTTGGATGCGTACAGCTCGCGGGTCCTCGGGCCGATGTCGAGGCCCTCCTTGTCGGAGGGGATCTTGTCGGCGTCCACCGTGATGAAGTCGGCCGGGGCCTTCGTCTTCAGGTCGGGGAACTCGCCGGAGGCCAGCACGTCGACCGGGAGCACCAGCTCGACGCCGTTCCTCTCCGCGCGCTCCATGTACTCGGTCACGGTCGGGATCTGGTCCTCCTGGAGGAGGGAGATGCCGACCTCGTAGCCCTTGGCCTTCAGGAAGGTGTAGGCCATGCCGCCGCCGATGAGCAGGCGGTCGGCCTTGCCGAGGAGCTGGTCGATGACGGCCAGCTTGTCGGAGACCTTGGCGCCGCCGAGGACGACGACGTACGGCCGCTTCACCTCGTCGGTGAGCTTCTTCAGCACGCCGACCTCGGTGGCGATGAGGTAGCCGGCGGCGTGCGGCAGCCGGGCCGGGAGGTCGTAGACGGAGGCGTGCTTGCGGTGCACGGCGCCGAAGCCGTCGCCGACGTAGACGTCCGCGAGGGCGGCGAGCTGGTCCGCGAAGGCGCCGCGCTCGGCGTCGTCCTTGGCGGTCTCACCGGCGTTGAAGCGCAGGTTCTCCAGGACGGCGACCTGGCCGTCGGCCAGACCCGCGACGACGGCCCGGGCGGACTCGCCGACGGTGTCGGTCGCGAAGGCGACGTCGGTCCCGAGCAGTTCACCGAGCCGCGCGGCGGCGGGCGCGAGCGAGAAGGCGGGGTCCGGGGCGCCCTTCGGGCGGCCGAGGTGGGAGGCGACGACGACGCGCGCGCCGGCCTCGGCGAGCTTCGCGATCGTCGGCTGGACGGCGCGGATGCGGCCGTCGTCGGTGATGGTCGTGCCGTCGAGGGGCACGTTGAGGTCGGCGCGGACGAATACCCGCTTGCCCGCGACCCCGTCGGCCAGCAGCTGGTCGATGGTCTTCATGGTGTTCTACGGCTCCTTGGAGGACTGCTGCACGCGCGACAGGGCTCGAACGGCGCCTCATCGCGCTGCCCGAGCCCTGTCACTCACATCTTGGTGCTCTTCGCTGCAGTTCGGATCAGAAGGTGCAGATCAGAGCTGGTTGCCGACGAAGACCGTGAGGTCCACGAGGCGGTTGGAGTAGCCCCACTCGTTGTCGTACCAGCCGACGACCTTGACCTGCTTGCCCTGGACCATGGTCAGGGAGGAGTCGAAGGTGCAGGAGGCCGGCCAGTTCACGATGTCCGAGGAGACGATCGGGTCCTCGGTGTACTCCAGGATGCCCTGCAGCTGGCCCTCGGCGGCCTTCTGGAAGGCGGTGTTGATCTCGTCCTTGGTGACCTCGCGGTCGAGCTCCAGGACGAGGTCGGTGACGGAGCCGGTGGGGACCGGGACGCGCATGGCGATGCCGTCCAGCTTGCCCTTCAGCTGCGGGAGGACCAGGGCGGTGGCCTTGGCGGCACCGGTCGAGGTCGGGATGATGTTCTCCGCGGCGGCGCGGGCGCGGCGCAGGTCCTTGTGCGGGAAGTCCAGGATGCGCTGGTCATTCGTGTACGCGTGGACCGTCGTCATCATGCCCTTGACGATGCCGAAGCTCTCGTCCAGGACCTTGGCCATCGGCGCCACACAGTTGGTGGTGCAGGAGGCGTTGGAGATGACGTTGTGCTGGGCCGGGTCGTACTTGTCCTGGTTGACGCCCATCACGATGGTGATGTCCTCGTCGGTGGCCGGAGCCGAGATGAGGACCTTCTTGGCGCCGCCGGCGATGTGCTTCTCGGCGTCGGCCTTCTTGGTGAAGATGCCGGTCGACTCGATGACGATGTCGACGCCCAGCTCGCCCCACGGGATGTCGCCGGGGTTGCGCTCGGAGAGCACCTTGATCGTGTGACCGTCGACGGTGATCGTGTCGGCGGTGTGGGTCACGTCGGCCTTGAGGCGGCCGAGGATGGTGTCGTACTTCAGGAGGTGCGCTGTGGTCGCGGTGTCACCCAGGTCGTTGACAGCCACGATCTCGATGTCCGCACCCTGCTCCAGCAGCGCGCGGAAGTAGTTACGACCGATGCGGCCAAAGCCGTTGATGCCTACGCGGATCGTCACGAAACCGATCTCCTCGTTGGTACGCCGGGTTTCGACGCCGGCGAGCTGTATAGGGATGTCCCCGACCGCCTCCGACCCTACCTCCCCGGAGTGCCGGAGGTGACATCCAGAGCGGGCCGTGTACGACAAGGCGGTCCGTACCCGCCAGTAGGGTACGGACCGCCGCGTATCCGCACGGGTTCCGGTCAGCTCATCGGTCCGGAACCGGCCGCGCGGACCCGTGTCAGCGCCGCAGTGCGCCGAGAGCCCTGCCGATGATCCGCGCCCGGTCGGCGGCGGCCGGAACGTGCTCCAGGCCGAAACCGATCAGGACGCTGTCACGCGTGGTGACCGCCGCGGCGGACGGGTACAGGTCCTGGCTGCGTGTCCAGTTCCCGCGCAGGGCGGGGCTGCCCTGCGGCGGCCCCGCGACGGCCCAGGGGCCGAGCGAGGTCTCGAAGCCCTCGGCGTCCTGCCCGGCGCCCGCCGTCACCAGCCGGGTGTCGTCGACGAAGATGCCTTTGCCGCCGTCGCTGGGGTCGGTGACGTACGAGACGGCGACCTCGATCCGCTTGCCGGCGTAGGCGCTCAGGTCGAACGAGGCGGCCCGCCAGCCGTCGGAGGCCCCGGTGAAGGAGTTCCAGTTGCCGGTGGTGCCACGCGCCGTGCATCCGTCGGGACCGACGGTGAGGTAGTGCCGCAGGAAGGGGTGCATGGCGACGTAGAAGCCGCCGTCGCACTGGGTGGGGACGGTGGTGGAGGTGCCGCCCCTGGCGTCGGGCAGGGTCGTCCAGTCGTCCTGGCCCACGGTATGGACCTCGAACACGGCGTTGTCGTAGCCGGGCTCGGTGTTGTAGCTCAGCCGCAGGTCCAGCGCGGGCGCGTCCGCCGCGCTCGTGCCGCTCAGGTCGATCGTGCGGGTGAGCCGCATCCAGGAGGCGTTGCGGTGGCTCGCCGCCGCGTACCAGTCGCCCTCGTACGGCGAGAAGGGCATCCTGACGCCCGGGTAGTCACCCGCGGCCGCGCTGCTGAACTGCGGGAAGTCGCCCGGCGGCAGGGTGTCCGAGGTGATCGTGTACGCACCGGCCGCGTCCAAGGGGTTGCCGGGCGCGGCGGCGAGCGCGCCCGAGGCCCCGGCGAGGCGGCCCGCGCCGAGGAACCCGCCCGCTCCGGCGAGCGAGGCGCGGCCCGAGGCGCCGAGGTAGTACTGGGCGAAGTCGTCGCTCAGCGCGTCGCCCAGGTCGGCGGCGCCGCCTGCCCGCTCACCGGTGGTGAGGAGCTTGCCGCCCTCGTTGAGGTAGGCACGCACGGCCCGCGTGGTGGCCCAGGAGGGCGCCTCGGCCCCGGTGTACCAGACGACCGTGTCGAAGTGGCCGAGCACGGCGAGCGGGTGCGGGGCGCCCTGGGTGGCGACGTCCCAGACCGCGCTGCCCCGCTTGTTGTCGGCGAGGGCCCTGGTGTAGGCGGCGGTGTGCCGCGCGGGTGCGCTGCCGCCCTCCTCGGCGATCACGAGCGTTGCGGCGCGCGGCCGTTCGGCGATCCTGTAGGTGAAGTGCTCGCTGGAAGTGCGCTTCCCGTCCCGCGTACGGCCGGTGAACCAGACCTCGACGGTGTCGCCGACGTCCCCGTCCCGGACGCGGGCGCGGTACTCGTCGAAGCGGATGTTGTCGTCGCCGCCGAAGGTCTCGCCGCCCTTCCATGGCCGCAGCGCCTGGTCGTGCGTACGGCCGCCGTTGACGCGGTACTTGAGCTCCTTGTCCCGCAGCGACTTGCGGGCGACGACGGACACCTCCTGGTCGCCGCCGCGCGCGTAGGAGGTGGTGAAGGTGTCGGGGGTGAAGTCGGCCGCGTCGAGGCCGAGCGAGGACGACGGCCGGTCGGGGTGGGCGGCGGTCTCGGCGACGGAGAGCGCGAACGGGATGTTCTTCGCGAACTCCTGCTGGATCAGCTTCTCGTCGTCCGGGAAGGTGAAGACGGACGCGCAGTCGGCCGCGTTCCAGGGGTCGTTCGGGTCGATGCGGGACGCGGTGGCGCAGGTCGACATCTCGGGGGTGTACATCATCATCCCGTTGACGTTGGCCGCGTGGCCGTCGGCCTCGCCGTTGGTGGTGTACAGCTCGGAGGAGACCTGGGGGCGGTAGCCGGGGACGGCCGGGTTCTCCGGGGTGCCGGCCAGCGCCTTGTAGAGCACGTCGTCGGGCGTGGGTGTGGCGACCTGCCAGCCGACTCCGTAGAGGATCAGCTCGGCGGCGGAGTGGTAGTTGATGCCGTACTCGAAGCCGATGCGCTTCTGGAAGGCGTCGATGGCCCGGGTCTCGGGCTCGGACGCCGGGCCGGTGCCGCGGTAGGTCTCGTCGAACGGGTCGGGTGACGAACCCTCGTTGTCGTAGCCCCACTTGTAGGCGAAGTTCCGGTTGAGGTCGACGCCGTCGCCGGGGGCGATCTTCCCGTCGCCGTTGTTGTCGCGCATGTTCTTGCGCCACTGGCGCTCGGCGGTGCCGGTGAACGTGTAGTCGTAGCCGTCGGGGTTGGCCGAGAGCACGAACCACAGCTCGGTGGAGTCCACGATCCTCGTGATCCGCGGGTCCTTGCCGTAGTTCGTGAGGTAATGGTGCATCAGCCGCCGGGTCATCTCCGGCGTGATCCATTCCCTGGCGTGCTGGTTCGACATGTAGAGCGTGGCCGGCTTGGCGCCGTCCCGGTGCTTCGTGGCGCCCTTGGAGATCTTGAGGGCGAGGATGTCCTGGCCCTTGACCGTCTTGCCGATGCTGACGGCCTTGGTCAGGCCGGGATGGGCGGCGGCGGTCGCGAGAATTTCGCTCTTGAGGCCGCCCTCGCCGCCGTACGGGCGGTAGACGCCGTCGCCCGCGGCGGCGACGCGCCGCTCGGCCGCGGCGGAGACGGTGTGCTCGGTGACGCCGACGCCCTGCGCGCGCAGCTCGTCCGCCTGCCGGTCGGTGAGGTACAGCTCGACCGTGGCGGTGCCCTTCTCCGGCACCCGCTCGGTGAGTTCGTGCCCGTCGGCGCCCGCCGCCAGGATCAGCGGCACCTGCGCCCTGGTGACCTTCGCATGCCATACGGAGAGTTCGTCATTGTCCTGCCCCCCCGGTTCGGCCTGCGCGATCGGCGCGGCCGACAGTCCCGCGACGAGCAGTGAAGCCGCCGCGAGGATCGATCTCGCTCTGCGTCTCATGCGCCCCCCTTGCTGTTGTCTGCCCGATGAGTGAACAGGCGCCAGGCTCATGACTCTCCATGATCATGTCAATAGGGCGTGGGTGCGCCCGCCGATGTCCGCAAACGACGCTGCCGACGCCCCAACGGGCGTCGGCAGCAAAGCTCTTGAGCTGCATGCCGGGGAGGCTCAGCCGACGAGTCCGTCGGCCATCTCCTCGGTCAGATTGGACTCCGTACCCGGAATGCCCAGGTCCTGGGCCCGCTTGTCGGCCATCGCCAGCAGCCGCCGGATACGGCCGGCGACCGCGTCCTTCGTCAGCGGCGGGTCGGCGAGGGCTCCCAGCTCCTCCAGGGACGCCTGCTTGTGCTCCATGCGCAGCCGGCCCGCGGCGGCGAGGTGCTCGGGCACCTCCTCGCCCAGGATCTCCAGAGCGCGCTGCACCCGGGCCCCGGCCGCGACGGCGGCGCGGGCCGAGCGGCGCAGGTTGGCGTCGTCGAAGTTCGCCAGGCGGTTGGCGGTGGCCCGGACCTCGCGGCGCATCCGCCGCTCCTCCCAGGCGAGCACCGACTCGTGCGCCCCGAGGCGGGTCAACAGCGCGCCGATCGCGTCACCGTCCCGGACGACGACCCGGTCCACACCCCGCACCTCGCGCGCCTTGGCGGCGATGGACAGCCGGCGGGCGGCGCCGACCAGGGCCAGGGCCGCCTCCGGGCCGGGGCAGGTGACCTCCAGCGAGGAGGACCGGCCCGGCTCGGTCAGCGAGCCGTGCGCCAGGAACGCGCCCCGCCAGGCGGCCTCGGCGTCGCAGGTGGCGCCGGAGACGACCTGGGGCGGCAGGCCGCGGATCGGGCGGCCGCGGCCGTCGACCAGGCCGGTCTGGCGCGCGAGCTGGTCGCCGCCCGCCACCACCCGCACGACGAAGCGGGAGCCGCGGCGCAGCCCGCCGGGGGCCATCACCATCAGCTCCGAGCTGTGGCCGAAGATCTCCAGGATGTCGCGCTTGAGACGGCGTGCCGCGATCCCGGTGTCGAGCTCCGCCTCGATCACGATGCGGCCGCTGACCAGGTGCAGACCGCCCGCGAACCGCAGGATCGCCGAGACCTCTGCCTTTCTGCAGCAGGTCCGGGTGACGGGAAGCCGGGAGATCTCGTCCTTCACCGCTGCCGTCATCGCCATGGGCCGATCCTTCCATGCATCCGAAAAATACGGTCGTACGCGGCGGCCAACAGCTCCGGGTCGTGCTTCGGAGCGCCGTCGGGAGAGGCCACCGGCGCCAGCTCGACCGCGGCGCCGAGCCGCTTGGCGGCTTCGTCGAGGGACTCGCGGTCGGGCACGGCGGCCGCGTCGGCCAGCACCACGTCCAGGGCGAGTTTAGGCGCGTGTCGTCCCAAAACCTCCAAATGACGCTGCGGGGAGAAGCCTTCTGTTTCGCCGGGCTGCGGCGCGAGATTGAGGGAGAGGACCCGTCGCGCCTTCGTCCCGACCAGGGCGTCCAGCAGCTCGGGCACGAGCAGGTGGGGTATCACCGAGGAGAACCAGGACCCGGGCCCCAGAACCACCCAGTCGGCGTCCAGGACGGCCTCGACGGCCTCCGGGACGGCGGGCGGGTCGTTCGGCACGAGGTGCACCGACTGCACCTCGCCCGGGGTGAGCGCGACGGTCGCCTGGCCGCGGACCGTGGACACCTCGTCCGGGCGCGCCGGGTCGTGCCCGCGCACCAGCGCCTGGAGCTCCAGCGGGACGGCCGACATGGGCAGCACCCGGCCGTGGGCGCCGAGCAGCTTGCCCACCAGGTCGAGGGCCTGCACATGGTCGCCGAACTGCTCCCACAGCGCCACGATCAGCAGATTGCCGACCGCGTGCTCGTGCAGGTCCCCCTGGGACTGGAAGCGGTGCTGGATGACGCGGGCCCAGGTCTGGCCCCAGTCGTCGTCGCCGCACAGGGCGGCCAGCGCCTTGCGGAGGTCGCCCGGCGGCAGCACGCCGAGCTCCTCCCGGAGCCGGCCGCTGGAGCCGCCGTCGTCGGCGACGGTGACGACCGCGGTCAGGTCGCCGGTGATGCGGCGCAGGGCCGCGAGCGACGCGGACAGGCCCATGCCGCCGCCGAGGGCGACGACCTTGGGCTGTGCGCCGCGCTTCCGTGTCGACGGAGTGCGCGTGGACCGGCGCAGTCGTCGCAGACGGAGGGTCCGTCCGGTCACTCGCGCCCCATGTCCCGGTGCACGACCACGGTCTCGACGCCGGCGGAGGACAGCCGGGCCGCCAGCTTCTCGGAGGTGGCGACCGAGCGGTGCTTGCCGCCCGTGCAGCCCACCGCGATGGTCACGTACCGCTTGCCCTCGCGGCGGTAGCCGGAGGCGATCAGCTGGAGCAGCTCGGTGTAGCGGTCCAGGAACTCCTTGGCACCGGGCTGGTTGAAGACGTAGTTCGACACCTCTTCATTCAGGCCGGTGAAGGGGCGCAGCTCGGGGACCCAGTGCGGGTTGGGCAGGAAGCGCATGTCGACGACGAGGTCGGCGTCGACGGGCAGTCCGTACTTGAACCCGAACGACATCACCGTCGCCCGCAGCTCCGGCTCCTCCTCGCCCGCGAACTGGGCGTCCATCTTGGCGCGCAGCTCGTGCACATTGAGGCTGGAGGTGTCGATCACCAGGTCGGCGTCGCCGCGCAGCTCGCGCAGCAGGTCGCGCTCGGCCGCGATGCCGTCGACGATCCGGCCGTCGCCCTGCAGCGGGTGCGGACGGCGGACCGACTCGAAGCGACGCACGAGGGCGTCGTCGGAGGACTCCAGGAAGACGGTCCGGCGCGTGACCTGCTTGGCGTCGAGATCGGCGAGGGACTCGCGGAGATTGTCGAAGAAGCGCCGGCCGCGCACGTCCACGACGACGGCGATGCGGGCGACGTTGCCCTGCGAGCGGGCGCCGAGCTCCACCATGGTGGGGATCAGCGCGGGCGGCAGGTTGTCCACGACGAACCAGCCCAGGTCCTCCAGGCACTTCGCCGCCGTGCTGCGACCGGCACCGGACATGCCGGAGATGATCACCAGCTCGGGGATGGCCACGTCCGCCGCGGCCTCGGCGGGCTCGGCCGTATTGCCCGTACTCACGTCTGCTGCTCCGTCTCCGTCGTGCTCAGTCATGTCGTTCCGCCCCCGTCGTTCTCTTCAATGATCTCTCCTGTCGCCGTATTCACGGCGGGTGCGGCCGGAGCCGCCTGGGCAAGGGCCACGACGACCGACTCGGCCGTCTTGCGGCCCATGCCGGGGACCTCGCAGATCTGCTCGATTGTCGCCTGCCGGAGCCGCTTCACCGAGCCGAAATGCTTGATCAGAGCCTGTTTCCGCATGTCCCCGAGGCCGGGGACGGCGTCGAGCGGGCTGGTCCTGATCCGCTTCGTCCGCTTGGAGCGCTGATAGCGGATGGCGAAGTCGTGAGCCGTGTCACGGACGCGCTGCAGCAGGTACAGGCCCTCGCTGGACCGGGGGAGCACGACCGGGTCGTCGTCGTGCGGCAGCCAGACCTCTTCGAGGCGCTTGGCGAGGCCGCAGACGGCCACGTCGTCGATGCCGAGCTCGTCCAGGGCCCGCTGGGCGGCCGTGACCTGCGGCTTTCCACCGTCGACGACCACGAGCTGGGGCGGGTAGGCGAACTTCTTCGGACGGCCGTCGTCCTCGGGAGGCTCACTCCCGGGGTCGTCGCCGCCGATCCACTCCCCCGTCCTGTCCTTCTCGACGAGGTACCGCTTGAACCGCCGGGTGATCACCTCGTGCATGGACCGGACGTCGTCCTGGCCCTCGAAGCCCTTGATCTGGAAGCGGCGGTACTCGCTCTTGCGCGCGAGGCCGTCCTCGAAGACCACCATCGACGCCACCACGTCCTCGCCCTGGAGGTGGGAGATGTCGAAGCACTCGATGCGCAGGGGCGCCGAGTCGAGACCGAGGGCCTCCGCGATCTCCTCCAGGGCCCGCGAGCGGGTGGTCAGATCGCTGGCGCGCTTGGTCTTGTGGAGCGCGAGGGCCTGGAGGGCGTTGCGCTCGACGGTCTCCATGAGCGCCTTCTTGTCGCCGCGCTGCGGGACGCGCAGCGACACCTGCGCCCCCCGGCGGCCGCTCAGCCACTGGCTGACGGCGCTGTCGTCCTCGGGAAGCGCCGGGACGAGGACCTCCTTGGGGACCGCGTCGCCACTCTCCTCGCCGTACAGCTGCTGGAGCGCGTGCTCGACCAGGCCGGCGGTGTCGACGTTCTCCACCTTGTCGGTGACCCAGCCGCGCTGGCCGCGCACCCGTCCGCCGCGTACGTGGAAGATCTGCACGGCGGCTTCCAGCTCGTCCTCGGCGAGGGCGATCAGGTCGGCGTCGGTCGCGTCGGCGAGCACGACGGCGTTCTTCTCCAGGGCGCGCCTGAGCGCCTCTATGTCGTCACGCAGCCGGGCGGCCTTCTCGTACTCCATCTCGTCGGCGGCCGCCATCATCTGCTTCTCCAGGCGGCGGATGTAGGTGCCGGTGCGGCCGGCCATGAAGTCGCAGAACTCCTCGGCCAGTTCGCGGTGCTCCTCGGGGGTGACCCGGCCGACGCACGGGGCGGAGCACTTGCCGATGTAGCCGAGGAGGCAGGGACGGCCCTTCTGCACGTGGTTCCTGAACACGCCCGCGGAGCAGGTGCGCACGGGGAAGACGCGGAGCATCAGGTCGACGGTCTCGCGGATCGCCCACGCGTGCCCGTACGGACCGAAGTAGCGCACGCCTTTCCGCTTGGCGCCGCGCATGACCTGGACCCTCGGGAACTCCTCGTTCAGCGTGACCGCGAGATACGGATAGCTCTTGTCGTCGCGGTACTTGACGTTGAACCGGGGGTCGAACTCCTTGATCCAGGAGTATTCCAGCTGGAGCGCCTCGACCTCGGTGGAGACCACCGTCCACTCGACGGAGGCTGCGGTGGTGACCATGGTGCGCGTGCGCGGGTGGAGACCCGCCAGGTCCTGGAAGTAGCTGGACAGGCGCTGGCGCAGGCTTTTCGCCTTGCCGACGTAGATCACACGACGGTGCTCGTCGCGGAACCTGTAGACCCCCGGCGAGTCGGGGATCTGTCCCGGCTTGGGGCGGTAGCTGGAGGGGTCTGCCATGTCGACCACCCTACTGGCGGGCGGTGACAACGTGGTCCTCTCCGGACAGGGACATGATCAGTCGGCGCGGGCCCCCTACGGGGAGGGCCGCGGAGGCGGCCGCGAGGGCCTGGGCCCCCGCTGTGGACGCGGGTACGGGCCCGGATGACCGCCGCGGGGGTGGCAAGGGACGGATCCTGGCCACAAGCCCTGCCCCCATCCTTGTCCCAGGAAGATCAACACGCTTCAATGCGGGGTGACGCGGCGCTGTGATCGGTACGGCCCGGATGTGAAGACCTCCGTCCCTCCCCGCCCGGAATGCCGCCGCCCACCCCCAGCGGCGCCCCCGCCACGTGATCATTCCGCGAACGCCATGAGCCCCCGGAGGAGTCCATGGGCCACACCCAGGCAGATCTGGCACAGGTGCTGAACAGCGGCCCGTTCCACCTGGCCCTGCGCGCCGCCCTCGCGGTGCGCGGTCTGCCGCTCCAGCGCGTCCAGCACCACCTCGCCCACCGGGGGATCAAGGTCGGCGTGACCAGCCTCAGCTACTGGCAGCAGGGCGCGCGCCGTCCCCAGCGCCCCGAGTCGCTGCGGGCGGTGCGCGCACTGGAGGAGGTGCTGGAGCTGCCCGCGCAGTCACTGGTCCGGCTGCTCGGCCCCGGGACCGACAGCGCCCACGCGGACGCCGATCGCCCCGGCGGGCGTTCCTACCGCTCGCTCGCGGAGGCATCCGGCACGGCCGAACGGCTCTTCGCGGGCCTCACGCCGCCTGCGGGCGGCGCACTGCACACGGTCGGACACCAGGAGCGGGTGCGCATCGGCGCCGACCGGCGCCTCGCCGGGCGCGACTCGCACCACGTCGTACGCGCCCAGCAGGACGGCATCGACCGCTATCTGGCCGTGCACCACGGCGATCCGGGCTGCGATCCGGCACGGGTGCGGGTGAAGGCGCTGGAGAACTGCCGTACGGGCCGGGTCCGGTGGGACACCGACTCCCGCGTGGTAGTCGCCGAGCTCCTCTTCGACACGCGGCTGCGCGTCGGCGAGACATACGTCTTCGGCTACGGCTTCGAGGACGGCACCGGCGGCCCGAGCAGCGAGTACGTGCGCGGTTTCGGCTTCGCGGGCGGGCAGTACGTGCTCCAGGTGCGGTTCGACGAGGGCGCGCTGCCGGTGCGCTGCCGGCGGTTCGCCCGGGCGACGACGGGTGCGCCCCGCGGCGCGCGGACGGATCTGACGCTCAGCGGGCGCCATCGCACGGTGCACCTGGTGGAGCAGGGGGTGCGCCCGGGGATCCTCGGGATCGACTGGGACTGGGACTGACGGCTGGGGATCGTCGAGCGCGCCGGTACGCGATCTAGGCGTCGGGGCCGGCGACGAGCCTGCCGCCCTCCGCCTTGACCGGGACCTCGGGCAGCGGCACGGTGGCCGGGCCCACGAGCGCCTTGCCGGTCGTCACGTCGAATCGGCTGCCGTGGCAGGGGCAGTTGCCCTCCGTCCCCTCGAGCTTGTCGAGTACGCAGCCGGCGTGGGTGCACTGGGCGCTGAACGCCTTGTACTGCCCCTTCGCCGGGCAGTGCACGACCAGCCGCTGCTCGCGGTAGAGCTTCGCCCCGCCGACGGGAACGGCATCGGCGGCGCCGAGGTCGACGGATGCGGTGGGCGTCGGGTTCTCGGCGTGGCCGACCTTGGACTCGGTGGAGCAGGCGGCGACGCCCAGCCCGGCGGTCCCGGCGAGGGCCGCGCCCTTCAGGACGGTACGGCGGGCGGTCGGCTGGCCGGGCATGGGAACTCCACAGTTCAGGGCGTCGGATGCGTCCGAGGGCGCGTGTCGGTGACGGAAACGACGATACCGGCGGAGATCGGCGCAGCCCGGGGCGGGCTCCCTGGTCGGGGCGCTCGGGCATGGGCTACGTTCTGGCCCGTGATCGTCGTCGCCGGTGAATCCCTGATCGACCTGGTCCCCCAGGGGGCCGCCACTCCCCTGCCCATGCTGCTGCCCCGCCTCGGCGGCGGGCCCTACAACACGGCGGTGGCTCTCGGCCGGCTGGGTTCCCCGGTGGGATTCTGCTCGCGGGTGTCGACGGACGCCTTCGGCGAGGCACTGCTGGGCGGACTGCGCGCGGCGGGGGTCGACGTCTCGCTGGTCCAGCGCGGCCCGGAGCCGACGACGCTGGCGGTGGCGGCGATCGGTTCGGACGGCTCGGCGGGGTACGGCTTCTACGCGGAGGGCAGCGCGGACCGTCTCTTCGAGCTGCCCGGCGCCCTGCCCGAGGACGTGCGGGCGCTGGCGCTCGGCACGTGCTCGCTGGTGCTGGAACCGGGCGCGAGCGCATACGAGGCGCTGCTGCGGCGGGAGGCGGGTCGCGGGATCTTCACGCTGCTCGACCCGAACATCCGGGCCGGTCTGATACCGGATGCGGACGCCTACCGGGCCCGGTTCGCGGGCTGGCTGCCGTTCGTCTCGCTGCTGAAGCTCTCCGAGGACGACGCCGCGTGGCTGGGTGGCATGCCCGAGGGCCCGGAGGCGGTGGTACTGACCCGGGGCGGCTCGGGGCTGTCGGTACGCACCCGGTCCGGTGTCGAGGTCTCGGTCCCGGCGGCGCCGGTGACGGTCGCGGACACCATCGGAGCCGGCGACACGGTGAACGCGGCGCTGTTGCACGGGCTCGCTGCCCGGGACGCGCTGTCCCCCGACGCGCTGTCGTCGCTGGACGCTGCCGCCTGGGCCGAGGTGCTGACGTTCGCGGCACGCGCGGCGGCGGTGACGTGCTCCCGTACGGGAGCGGAGCCCCCGTACGCGGCGGAGCTGGCCTAGGGCCTCTCGTTTGGATCATGCCGGGCTCGCGGGCCCTGGCACGCTCCCCCGCAGCCTTCGGCGTGGGAGGTACCCCCACCCCCGTAGCCCTTCGGGCACGGGAGGTGCCCCCACGCCGCGTTGTCGTCGGTCGCCATGGCTCCGCCATTGTCTCCTCCCCCTACGCCTTCGGCGTGGGAGGTACCCCCACCTCCGCCTTGCGATCGCACGCACCAGACCCTCCCCCTACGCCCTGCGGGCGTAGGGGGGACCCCCACTCACTGATCCGGCCTGATCCAAACGAAAGACCCTAGCGCGCGGTGTCCTCGAACGACGGCGGGGCTGCACACACAGCCTCCGCCGTCGTTTGAGGCGCGGGGGTGACGGGGGCGGAACCCCCGAGTCAGGCGCGACGCGCTCGCGCCGCCCCGGCCGTCGTCTTCCTCGGCGCCGCCTTCCGCGCAGGCTTACGCGCCGCCGGCACCGACACGGCGTCGCTGATGCGCTCCGCGTCCAGGATGTCCCGCAGGAACTTGCCGGTGTGGCTCGCCGGGACGCCCGCGACCTGCTCCGGGGTGCCCTCGGCGACCACGAGTCCGCCGCCGCTGCCGCCCTCGGGGCCCATGTCGACGACCCAGTCGGCCGTCTTGATCACGTCGAGGTTGTGCTCGATGACGATCACCGAGTTGCCCTTGTCGACGAGGTTGGACAGCACGTTGATCAGCTTGCTGATGTCCTCGAAGTGCAGGCCGGTGGTCGGCTCGTCCAGCACGTAGACCGTGCGCCCGGTGGAACGCTTCTGCAGCTCGGAGGCCAGCTTCACGCGCTGCGCCTCGCCGCCCGAGAGCGTCGGCGCGGACTGGCCGAGCCGGACGTATCCGAGGCCGACCTCGTTGAGCGTGCGCAGGTGGCGGGAGATCGTCGGGACGGCCTCGAAGAAGTCCAGCGCCTCCTCGATCGGCATGTCCAGCACCTCGGCGATGGACTTGCCCTTGTAGTGGACCTCCAGGGTCTCGCGGTTGTACCGCGCGCCGTGGCAGACCTCGCACGGGACGTACACGTCCGGGAGGAAGTTCATCTCGATCTTGATGGTGCCGTCGCCGGAGCAGTTCTCGCAGCGGCCGCCCTTGACGTTGAAGGAGAAGCGGCCGGGCAGGTAGCCCCGGACCTTCGCCTCCATCGTCTCCGCGAAGAGCTTGCGGACGTGGTCGAAGACGCCGGTGTACGTCGCAGGGTTCGACCTCGGCGTGCGGCCGATGGGCGACTGGTCGACGTGCACGACCTTGTCGACGAGGTCGTCGCCGTCGACGCGGGTGTGCCGTCCCGGCACCGACTTGGCGCCGTTCAGCTCGCGGGCCAGGTGGGTGTAGAGGATGTCGTTGACCAGGGTCGACTTTCCGGAGCCGGAGACGCCGGTGACCGCGGTGAGAACGCCGAGCGGGAAGGACACGTCGATGTCCCGCAGGTTGTTCTCCCGGGCCCCGTGCACCGTGAGCCGGCGCGTCGGGTCCACCGGGCGGCGCAGCTCGGGCGTCGGGATGGACCGAATCCCGGCCAGATACTGCCCGGTCATCGACTCCTGGTTGGCCAGCAGCTCCTTCAACGGGCCGGAGTGGACGACCTTGCCGCCGTGCTCGCCCGCGCCGGGGCCGATGTCGACGACCCAGTCCGCGACCTTGATCGTGTCCTCGTCGTGCTCGACGACGATCAGGGTGTTGCCCATGTCGCGCAGGCGCACCAGCGTCTCGATGAGCCGGTGGTTGTCGCGCTGGTGCAGGCCGATGGACGGCTCGTCCAGCACGTACAGCACGCCGACCAGGCCGGAGCCGATCTGGGTGGCGAGCCGGATGCGCTGTGCCTCGCCGCCGGAGAGGGTGCCGGCGGCGCGGTTGAGGGAGAGGTAGTCCAGGCCGACGTCGACGAGGAAGCGGAGCCGCTCGTTGACCTCCTTGAGGACGCGCTCGGCGATCTTCTTGTCGCGGGCGTTCAGCTTGAGGCGGCCGAGGAAGTCCGCGCACTCGCTGATCGACATGGCGGACACCTCGGCGATGGACTTCTCCATCACGGTGACCGCGAGGACGATCGGCTTGAGGCGGGTGCCCTCGCAGGTAGGGCACGGGACCTCGCGCATGTAGCCCTCGAAGCGCTCCCTGCTGGAGTCGCTCTCGGCCTCGGAGTGCCGCCGCTTCACGAACTGGACGGCGCCCTCGAAGGCGGGGGTGGTGTACGCCCGCTCCCGGCCGTACCTGTTGCGGTAGCGGACCTCGACCTGGGTCTTGTGGCCGAACAGCAGGGCCTTCTTGGCGCGCTGCGGCAGCCCGGCCCAGGGCATGTCGGTGGAGAAGCCGAGCGCCTGGGCGAGCCCGCCGATCAGGCGCCCGAAGTATTCCTTGGTGTGGCCGTGCGACCAGGGGTGGATCGCGCCGTCGTCGAGGGACCGCTCCTCGTCGGGGACGATCAGCTCGGGGTCGACCTCCATGCGCGTGCCGATGCCGGTGCAGTCGGGGCAGGCGCCGAACGGCGAGTTGAACGAGAAGGAGCGGGGCTCGAGCTCCTCGAAGGACAGGTCGTCGTAGGGGCAGTACAGGTGCTCCGAGTACATCCGCTCGCGCTCGGGGTCGTCCTCGGGGAGGTCGACGAAGTCGAGCACGACCATGCCGCCGGAGAGGCCGAGCGCGGTCTCGACGGAGTCGGTCAGCCGGCGCTTGGCGCTGTCCTTGACCGTGAGGCGGTCGACGACCACCTCGATGGTGTGCTTCTCCTGCTTCTTGAGCGTGGGCGGCTCGGCGAGCTGGATCGTCTTCCCGTCGACCCTGGCCCGGCTGTACCCCTTCGTCTGGAGGTCGGAGAAGAGGTCGACGAACTCGCCCTTGCGCTCGCGCACCAGCGGCGAGAGGACCTGGAAGCGGCTGCCCTCGGGCAGCTCCAGGACCTTGTCGACGATGGCCTGCGGCGACTGGCGCGAGATGGGGCGGCCGCACTCGGGGCAGTGCGGCTTGCCGATGCGGGCGAACAGCAGACGGAGGTAGTCGTAGACCTCGGTGATGGTGCCGACGGTGGAGCGCGGATTGCGCGAGGTCGACTTCTGGTCGATCGAGACAGCCGGGGACAGGCCCTCGATGAAGTCGACGTCCGGCTTGTCCATCTGGCCGAGGAACTGCCGGGCGTAGGAGGAGAGGGATTCGACGTAGCGGCGCTGCCCCTCGGCGAAGATCGTGTCGAACGCGAGAGAGGACTTCCCCGACCCCGAGAGCCCGGTGAAGACGATGAGGGAGTCACGCGGGAGGTCGAGCGAGACGTTCTTCAGATTGTGCTCGCGCGCGCCACGGACGATGAGACGGTCGGCCACGCCGGTCCGCACCTTTCTTGAGAGAAGCGGGGGCACGGCCCCCGTCCCAGACTGTTCCAAGCCTAGGGGGGCCGCCGGATGGATGAATGCCTGACTTTCAAGGATGCCTCCACCGAGCGTATAGCACGCGCATTCGATTTACGGACGCCCGCCGATTCCTTCACCCGATCGAGTGCCGAGGGCTAGGGTCGGCCTCATGATCGATCCTCACAGCGACCTGCGCTCCGTACGCGAAGCGACCGACCGGCTGCTCGCCGCCGTCGCCGCACTGGACAACGCCGCCGTGGCGGGGCCGTCACGGCTGCCGGGCTGGACCCGCGGCCATGTGCTGGCCCACCTCTCCCGTAACGCCGACGCACTCGTGAATGTTCTCGAGGGCCGCCCCATGTACGTCAGCGGCGAGGCCCGCGACGCCGACATCGAGCGCGACGCGCCCCGCCCCCTCGCCGACCAGCTCGACGACCTGCGCGCGAGCGCCGCGCGCTTCCAGGACGCCGGCTCCGTGCTGGCGGACTGGAACCGCACGGTCGAGCTGCGCAACGGCGTCACCGACCGTGCGGCGCGGGTGCCGTTCCGCCGCCTCGTCGAGGTCGAGCTGCACCATGTCGACCTGGGCATCGGCTACGAGCTGGAGGACCTGCCGAAGGAGTTCACCCAGCGGGAGACCGAGTTCCTCGCCCAGCGCTTCGGCGGCGCCGCGAGCGTCCCGCCGACGCGGATCGTCACCGCCGTCGGCGAGTGGCGCACCGGCGGCACCGAGGGGCCCGAGGTGACGGTCTCCGGAACCCCGGCGGACGTGCTGGGCTGGCTCGCGGGACGGCGGGACGGCGCGGCGCTCGCGGCCGCGGGAGGACCGCTGCCTGTCATCCCCCCGCTATAGGCTGAGACGTATGACATACAGCGGAGTGGTCAAGGTCGGCGGGCCCGCGGATGTGCACGAACTGACGGACCTGATGATTTCCAAGGTCGCCGTCGGCCCGATGGACAACAACGCCTATCTGCTGCGCTGCCGCGCCACCGGAGAGCAGCTGTTGATCGACGCCGCCGCCGAGCCGGACACCCTGCTGCGGCTGATCGGTGACGACTCGATCGCGTCGGTCGTCACCACCCACCGCCACGGCGACCACTGGCAGGCGCTCGCCGAGGTGGTCGCGGCGACGGGCGCCCGGACGTACGCGGGGCGCCACGACGCCGAGGGCATCCCCGTCCCCACCGATGTGTCGGTGGACGACGGGGACACGATCCGGGTGGGCCGCGTGGAGCTGACCGCCCGTCACCTGGTGGGCCACACCCCGGGCTCGATCGCTCTGGTCTACGACGACCCGCACGGGCATCCCCATGTGTTCACCGGTGACTGCCTCTTCCCGGGCGGTGTGGGCAACACCCATGACGATCCAAAGGCGTTCGCCGATCTGCTGAACGGTGTCGAGGAGAAGCTCTTCGGCCGGCTCCCCGACGAGACGTGGATCTACCCGGGGCACGGCAAGGACACGACGCTCGGCGACGAGCGGCCGAAGCTGCCGGAGTGGCGCGAACGCGGCTGGTAGTCCGCGGCGTTCGGCTCAGGCCGCCGGGTCGGGCGTGGGGCCCGGCGGCTCCGGCGCCGGCTGTGCGGTCGGACGCGGCGCCGCTCCGGGCGCCGCGAACCCTTCCGCGACGCGTGCCGGCAGCGGCCCCAGCCCCAGCAGGCCGGTGACCGCCGCGGTGGTGAGGGCGTGCCACGAGGCGGCGCCGCGCAGCATGGCGTGGTCGCCGCCGGACACCGGCAATGCGCAGACCTCCGAGCCGGCGGCCAGGGCACGGGCGGCGAGGGCCCAGGTGTCGGCCGGGTCGGTCACCCGGTCCCGGTCGCCGTGCAGCAGAACGACCCGCCGGCCCGCGAGGTGGTCCACCGGTTCACCGGCGGGGCACCAGGGCGCGAGCCCGACCACGGCGGACACCCGGGGATGCGCGGCGGCCCGCAGGGCGGCCCGGCCTCCCATCGAATGTCCCACCAGCACGACGGGTACCGGCCCGGCCGCCAGGGACAGCTCTTCCAGGGCCCGTGCCGCGTCACGCGCCGCGTCGGCGCGCTCGCCGTTCCAGCCCCGGTGGACGTAGCGGACCCGGCCGAGGGCGATGCGGTGGCCGGCGGTGGCGCGGGCGATGGACCTGGCGAGGGGACGCATCCGCACCGCGGGCAGGTTGACGACGGGCGGCGGCTCCAGGGCGTCGGCCCGGCCGCCGTGCAGCAGAAGGACGGCCGCTCGGGGCGAATGGACGGCGCGCAGGGTCACCAGGGCGGCGGACGCGGGTTGTTGTCGGCGTGCGGCGATGACTCTCACGTCCTCGGTGCTCGGGGCTGTCGTACGCCACGGTATGCGGGACCGGAAGACCGCCGGCCGGCGGATACGCCGCCGGCCGGGGCGAGGGCTCTCGTCCTCGCCCCGGCCGGGGCTGCCACGTCGGGTGACCGGGCCTGGTGTGTCAGGCCTCGACGCTGTCCTTGTCCTTCTCGGCGGGGACCTCGTCGGCGCTCCGCCCGGCCTTGGCCGCTTCCCGCTCGGCCTGCTTCTTGGAGGCGATCAGGCTGGTGATCGTGGTGACGACCAGCACGCCGCAGATGACGGCCAGCGAGAACGGGATGGAGATCTCGGGGACGTGCACCCCGCTCTCGTGCAGTGCGTGCAGCACCAGCTTGACGCCGATGAAGCCGAGGATCACCGACAGGCCGTAGCTGAGGTGGACCAGCTTCTTCAGCAGTCCGCCGATCAGGAAGTACAGCTGTCGCAGACCCATGAGCGCGAACGCGTTGGCCGTGAAGACGATGTACGGGTCCTGGGTGAGGCCGAAGATCGCGGGGATGGAGTCCAGCGCGAAGAGCACATCGGTGGTGCCGATGGCGAGCATGACCACCATCAGCGGGGTCAGGACGCGCTTGCCGTTGTTACGTATGAAGAGCTTGGTGCCGTGGTAGCGGTCGGCGACACCGAACTTCTTCTCGACGGACTTGAGGAGCCTGTTCTCCTCGAACTCCTCCTCTTCCTCGTCCGAGCGCGCCTCCTGGATGAGCTTCCAGGCGGTGTAGATGAGGAAGGCGCCGAAGATGTAGAACACCCACGAGAAGCTGGCGATGATCGCGGCGCCCGCGGCGATGAAGATCGCCCGCAGCACAAGCGCGATCAGCACACCGATCAGCAGCACCCGCTGCTGGAGGTGGGACGGCACCGAGAACTTCGCCATGATCAGGACGAAGACGAAGAGGTTGTCGACGCTCAGCGACTTCTCGGTGATGAATCCCGCGAAGAACTCGCCCGACGCCTGGCTCTCGCCGAAGACGAGCAGGCCGAGGCCGAAGAGCGCCGCCAGCACGATCCAGACGACGGACCAGGTACCGGCTTCCTTGATCGACACGTCATGAGGCTTGCGCCCGATGAAGAAATCGACAGCGATCAGGGCACTGAGACCAAGAATGGTCAGCACCCAAAGGGTCATTGAAACGTCCACTGCGCCTCCGGCTTCGTACGGCTACTGATCAGCGTCGTCGCTGCCGGAGGTCTCCTCCACCCGGGCGGTGTCGCACCGCATCACGGGCCGGCGCCCCGGGACCTTCTCTGTGGGTCCGTACTGACGGGCACGCCGCGAGTCGGGAGTACTCCCCTCCGCTCCAAGGAAGAGTACCGGAAAGACCAAGGAAAGGTAAAGGAGAAGGTAATGCGATTATCAAATTCCCAGGTCAGCGCCCCCAGGAGCGGCGGGCGTCGGCCACCCGGTCCAGCACCTCACGCAGCACGGCACTGCCCGGCGGCACGGTCAGCGGCTCGTACGTCCACGCGTGCCGCACCCAGGGGTCGGCGAGGTGGTCGTCGGGAACAGGCGTGATCCGCAGGAGCGAGCGCCACAGCGGATCGAGCACCGGACCGTACGCGGAGGCATCCTCTCGGTCGGCGACCATCAGCAGGTGAACTCCGACGGCGGGTCCCTCGTCGGCGAGGTACCGCAGCTGGGTGACCGCCCGGTCGTCGAAGCCGTGCGGGAAGTCGTTGACGATCAGCAGCTGCTCGGCCCGGTCGAGGTCCGGCGGGAGGGAGTCGGCCGCGTCTCCGCGCAGCGCCATGGTCACGAGGTCGACCCGCTGGGTCAGCTGCGCCAGGACGGCGCTCACGCCCTGGGCCCCTGCCGCCGGCGGCCCGGCGAGCACGCCCGAGCTCACCAGCGGGGCCAGGGAGCCGGCCGCCGACCCGGCCGGGTCGATCACATGCACCGAGAACTCACCGGGCGGGTACACCGCGAGGAGCCGGGCGGCGAGCGCGACCGCCGTGTCGGCGGCCTGCCGGCGCAGCAGCCCCTCGTCCAGCGCCATGGCCGCGTCCGAGCTCGACCGTCCGCTGTCCACCCACAGCCCCCGCTCCAGCGGCAGCCGGACGAGCAGCGGAAGACGCAGCTCGGGGCTCTCGGGCAGGTGGATGTCGCCGATGCGCAGCGCCATGGGGATCTCCATCGGAACCCGGTAGGCGTGCCAGGCAGGGTTGTCCCAGCGCGCGAAGGCCGGCGGGAGAGCGGGCTCCACGACCTCCGCCTCGGCGGTGAGCTGGGCGAGATCCCGGTCGAGGACCTGCCGGGCCTGGTCGGTCAGCTGCTCGTACTTGGCGCGGGCCGCGGCCCTGGCCTCGTCCCCGCCGCTGCCGATGCGGCTGCGCGGGTCCGACAGGACCTGGTCGAGCTCCTTGTCCATGCGGGTCTCGGCAAACTCGACCGCGCTGCGGTACGCGGCGACGGTCCGGGCCAGATCCTCGAACATGCCCCAGATCTGGTTGTAGAGGCGCTCCTCCATGGACCAGCCGGTGGCGTCGCCCGCGACCGGCGAGGAGGGACGTCCGGGCTCCCTGGGCGGTGCGGCCGGATGGGGCGGCGGGGGAGCCGACTGGCGCCGGGGGTGCGCGTAGTTGATGGGGCCGTTCGGGATCTGCGGGGCGTCGGGCTCCGGGGTCTGCTGCGGTCCCGCGGAGGCGGCCGCAGCCTGGGCCGCGGGCACGGACAGGCCGTCGGAGAGGGAGCGGCCGCCGGACGGCGTCGCGTCCGGGGCGGTGGACTGGTCGGGGGCGGCAGAGGCGGCCGGACCCGCGTCTGCGCCCGTACCGAGCCGCGCCGGTTCGGTACGGGGAGCCCGTGGAGCCACTGTCTGCTGGATACCGGCGGCGATCTCCCGGGCCCCGGCCAGGCCCTGGTCGGCGAGGAGGTCCGCGAGCCCGCCCTCGTATCCCTGGCCCACCGCGCGGATCTTCCAGGTGCCCTGGCGCCGGTAGATCTCGACGGCGACGAGCGCGGTCTCGGTGTCGAGTCCGGTGATGGTGAAGCTGGCGATCTCGCCGCCGTCCTCACCGACGACGGCGACGAAGGGCGCCGCGGTGGCGCCGAAACGGTCGGGGCCGCCCGTGGCCGCGAGCGCGAGGAGCACGTTGATCTGCTGCGCCTCCTCGGGCACGGCGTCCAGGTGGAGGCTGAACCGGGGCGTCCGTTCGGCCTGTCCCGGCACCTCGACGCCGGGCAGTGTGCGGGCGCCGGGGTGGGCGACCCACTCCTCGCGTCCGGTGCCGCGGTCGTCGACGTAGCTGGCGCAGGCCACGACCGGATGTCCGGCCGACACCCGTACGTCCAGGCGGGTGTGCGGCAGCGGGTGGTTCTGCCCCCGTACCAGCTCGGCCGTCATCGCTCTGTCCCCTCGGTGCTCTGCGGTGCTCGTGGTGTGTGCGTCGCAAGGCGTGCGACATCGCCGGCGTGCGGGCGCCCGGCGGTTCGTGTCGTGCGGTGCAAGCGGTGCAGCTCCCGGCGGCGATGCCTCCGGGAGCTGCGGGTCCGTCGATACGGTCCGGCCTGCGGTGAACGCCTACAGGTGCGGCAGGATCGACGGCATCAGGTCCTGGAACGTCCGGCCGTTGGCCGGGTTGCCGAGGGCCGTCATCTGCCAGCCGGCGCCGGCGCGGTGCACCTTGGCCATGATCTGCGCCGTGTACTGGCCGCCGCCGTCGAGCGTGTAGCGGGCGAGCTCCTGGCCGTTGGTCTCGTCGACGATGCGGCAGAAGGCGTTCTGCACCTCCTGGAACGTCTGGCCGGTGAACGAGTTCACCGTGAAGACGATCTGGTCGATGTGGACCGGCACCCGCTGCAGGTCGACGAGGATCGCCTCGTCGTCGCCGCCGGAACCGGCGCCGCCCACCAGGTTGTCACCGGTGTGCTTGACCGAGCCGTCGTCGCTGACGAGGTGACGGAAGAAGACCACGTCCACCGGCTGCTTGTCGGCGAACAGCACGGCCGACGCGTCGAGGTCGATCTCGCGGGTGCGCGAGCCGAACAGACCGCGGCGCGGCGCCGCCTGCCAGCCGAGCCCCATCCGCACAGCAGTGAGGGTACCCCCGTCGCTCTTCTGCAGGCTGATGGCCTGGCCCTTGGTCATGTTGACCGTCACGCGCTGTCCCCTTCTTGAGAATTGCCACCGCCCAAATGTGCGGTTGACCTGCACCCTACGCAGTCGGGGCGGCGGAGCAGGACCGTCCGCCCGAATTTGTGTCGGTCTTGCAACACAGCGTCCGTGGCCTGCGTCAGGCGAGGCCCGCCTCCTTCATCTGGCGGAGCTCCTTCTTCAACTCGCTCACCTCGTCGCGCAGTCGCGCGGCCACCTCGAACTGCAGCTCTGCCGCCGCGGCCCGCATCCGCTCGGTCATCTCCTCGATGATTCCGGCCAGTTCGGTCGCGGGGCGGTCGCTGAGCACCTCGCCCTTCCTCGCGCCCGACGTGCCGAGCGCGGGCACGGGGGCCTTGGCGGCCTTGCCGGCCTTCTCGGCCTTCGCCTGCCGGTAGCCGGTGCCGAGCAGCTGCTCCGTGTCGACCTCCTCGCGGGCGATCGTCGCGACGATGTCGTTGATCTTCTTGCGGAGGGGCTGCGGGTCGATGCCCTTCTCGGTGTTGTACGCGATCTGCTTCTCGCGGCGGCGATTGGTCTCCTCGATGGCCTTCTCCATCGCGGGCGTGACCTTGTCCGCGTACATGTGGACCTGGCCGGAGACGTTGCGCGCCGCGCGGCCGATGGTCTGGATCAGGGACGTGCCGGAGCGCAGGAACCCCTCCTTGTCCGCGTCCAGGATGGCCACCAGCGAGACCTCGGGGAGGTCGAGGCCCTCACGCAGGAGGTTGATGCCGACCAGGACGTCGTACTCGCCGGCGCGCAGTTCGCGCAGCAGCTCGACGCGGCGGAGGGTGTCGACGTCGCTGTGGAGGTAGCGGACCTGGATGCCCAGTTCGAGGAAGTAGTCGGTGAGGTCCTCGGCCATCTTCTTGGTGAGCGTGGTGACGAGGACCCGCTCGTCCTTCTCCGTGCGCAGCCGGATCTCGTGGACCAGGTCGTCGATCTGGCCCTCGGTGGGCTTGACGACGACCTCCGGGTCGACGAGACCCGTGGGGCGGATGATCTGCTCCACGAAGCCGTCGCCGCGCGAGAGCTCGTAGGTGCCGGGGGTGGCGGACAGGTAGACGGTCTGGCCGATCCGCTCCTTGAACTCCTCCCACTTCAGCGGGCGGTTGTCGAGGGCGGACGGCAGCCGGAAGCCGTGGTCGACGAGGGTGCGCTTGCGGGAGGCGTCGCCCTCGTACATCGCGCCGATCTGGGGGACCGTCACATGCGACTCGTCGATGACGAGGAGGAAGTCCTCGGGGAAGTAGTCGAGGAGGGTGTTGGGCGGGGAGCCGGGCTCGCGGTCGTCGAAGTGCATCGAGTAGTTCTCGATGCCCGAGCAGGAGCCGATCTGGCGCATCATCTCGATGTCGTACGTCGTGCGCATGCGCAGCCGCTGGGACTCCAGCAGCTTGCCCTGCTTGTCGAGCTCCGCGAGGCGCTGCTCCAGCTCGGCCTCGATCCCGTTGACCGCCTTCTCCATGCGCTCGGGGCCGGCCACGTAGTGACTGGCGGGGAAGACGTACAGCGACTGGTCCTCGCTGAGGATCTCGCCGGTGAGCGGGTGGAGGGTGGACAGGGCCTCGATCTCGTCGCCGAACATCTCGATGCGGACGGCGAGCTCCTCGTAGACCGGGAAGATCTCGATGGTGTCGCCGCGGACCCGGAAGGTGCCGCGCTGGAACGCCATGTCGTTGCGCGTGTACTGGATGTCGACGAAGCGGCGCAGCAGCTGGTCGCGGTCGATCTCGTCGCCGACGTTGAGCTGGACCATGCGGTCGACGTACTCCTGCGGGGTGCCGAGGCCGTAGATGCAGGAGACGGAGGCGACCACGACGACGTCGCGGCGGGTCAGCAGCGAGTTGGTCGCGGAGTGGCGCAGGCGCTCGACCTCCTCGTTGATCGAGGAGTCCTTCTCGATGTAGGTGTCCGACTGCGGGACGTACGCCTCGGGCTGGTAGTAGTCGTAGTACGAGACGAAGTACTCCACCGCGTTGTTCGGGAGGAGCTCGCGGAATTCGTTCGCCAGCTGGGCGGCCAGGGTCTTGTTCGGCGCCATCACCAGGGTGGGGCGCTGGAGCCTCTCGATCATCCACGCGGTGGTCGCCGACTTGCCGGTGCCGGTCGCGCCGAGCAGGACGACGTCCTTCTCGCCCGCGCGGATACGCCGCTCCAGGTCGGCGATGGCCGTCGGCTGGTCGCCGCTGGGCTGGTAGGGGCTGACGACCTCGAAGGGCGCCACCGTACGTTCGATCTTGGAAACGGGCCGCATGGAATCCACCGTACGACCCACCACTGACAGCCGGGGGCGAACCGCTGCCGATCGCCGGCCGCCACGGGTTCCCGGCCACCGGACCGACCCGCTCCCACCAGCAGTTTCGCTCGCTTTCCGGCGCCTGCCGGGCCCGCGGGCCCGGGCTCAGCGGCCGTCGGGATCCGCGAAGCGCCGGCGGCGGCCGCGGTCGGCGGCCCAGGACGCGGGGCGACGGCCCGGCAGCGTCCCGTGGCGGGCCGGCACGCCGGCGCGCCGCAGGTCGTCCCGTTCCGGTTCGCCCAGCACGAGCAGCGGATCGAACATCACCACGACGGCGGCGAGCAGCAGGAAGACCGCGGGACCCACCAGGACGGGGGCGAGCAGGCCGACCGGGGACTCGCCGGTGGCGGTCAGGTCGATCGTGGGGTGCAGATGGACGCTCACCGCCGCCATCCCGACGTAGTGCATCCCGCTCACGGCGATGCCCATTACCAGGCTGGCGCCGAGACTGGCCGGGAAGCCGTGCACCGACACCGCCGCCCACAGCGCGGCGGTCGCCGCGACGACGGCGATGACCACGGAGAGCGCGACGGTGAGGGTGTCGTATTCGAGGACGCCCTGCAGTCGCATTCCGGCCATGCCGAGGTAGTGCATGGAGGCGATGCCGAGTCCGGTGAGAGTTCCGCCGGTGACCCGCGCCATCACGGTCGCGCCGCGGTAGCCGACGATGAAGATCCCGATGCCGACCATGACGACGGCCACGGCGAGGCTCGCGAAGGTGGTCGGTTTGTCGTAGCTGATGGGGACCTCCTCGACGGTGAACCCCATCATCGCGATGAAGTGCATCGTCCAGATCCCCGAGCCGATGGCCGTGGCGCCGAGCGCGAGCCATCCTGCCTTGAAGCCCCGGCCGTGGCGCACCGACCGCGTGGTGCAGCGCAGCCCCAGGGCGCCGCCGAGGCAGGCCATGAGGTAGGCCGCCACCGGGGTGACGAGGCCATAGCCGAAACCGTCCACCGTGCCCTGCATCCCGTGCGCCCTTCGCCCCGTGCGGTCCCCTGCCCCGTGCCCCCTCGTTCCTCCGCGATCCCCGCGATCCCCGCGATCCGGGAAGGAACGTCCGGTTGTGGGCGAGAGTACGGCCCGGGGAACGCTGTGGAAACGCCGGGGCGGCGATTTGTCGACATGGGGGACACGGGGTGATCGCCTGCGGGCGGTCCGTTCACGTTGTGGCCATACTTCGCCTGTCCCGCGTTGGCCGACAACTGTCACTCTCGGCCCGTCCCGATCCGACGACGTGAGGAAATCCCGTGCACGCACGCCCCGTCGCAGCCCTGGCCGCCACCGCCCTCGGAATCACCGCGTTCCTCGCGCCCGGTACCGCATCCGGCACCGCGGAAGCCGCCACGCAGCACGACGAACCCCTGGTGATCGCCCACCGCGGCGCCTCCGCGTACGCGCCCGAGAACACCCTCGCGGCGGTCGATCTCGCGGACCGGATGGGCTTCGTCTGGGTCGAGAACGACGTCCAGCGCGCCAAGGACGGCGAGCTCGTCGTCGTGCACGACGACTCACTCGCCCGGACCACCGACGTGGAGCAGGTCTTCCCCGACCGCGCGCCGTGGAAGGTCAAGGACTTCACCGCCGCCGAGATCGCCCGCCTCGACGCGGGCAGCTGGCGCGGCGCGGAGTGGGCGGGCGCGCGCGTGCCCACGCTCAAGCAGTACCTGAACCGCGTCGACGACAACAACCAGAAGCTCCTCCTGGAGATCAAGAAGCCCGAGCTGTACCCGGGCATCGAGAAGGACACGCTCCGGGTGCTCGGCGAGGAGGGCTGGCTGGACCGCCGGCACGTGGCGGGCCGGCTCGTCATCCAGAGCTTCGGCGCGGACAGCGTGAAGGCCGTGCACGAGCAGCGGCCGGACCTCACCACCGGCTTCCTCGGTACGCCGGCGGTCGCCGATCTGCCGGCGTACGCGGCGTTCACGGACCAGATCAACCCCACGCACTCCTCCCTCACGGCCGACTACGTGGCCGCCGTCCACGCCCTGAAGGGCGCGCACGGCAAGCCGCTGCGGGTCAACACCTGGACGGTGAACGACGCGGCGGGCGCCGCGCGCGTGGACGCCTTCGGAGTGGACGGGATCATCACCAACAACCCGGACGTCGTGCGGGACGCGGTGAGCTGACGCCCGTTCCGGACGGACTGTCAGTGCCCGGTCGTACCGTGGTCCCCATGAACACGACCGGCAGGAACACCCTCGAGTGGAGCGTCGTCGCCACGGACATCGGGCCGCTGCTGCTCGCGGCGAGCGGTGACGGCCTCGTGAGCGTGGTGTTCCATGCGCGGCCCGCGATACGGGACCGGGCACTGAAGCAGCTCACGGACCGGCTCGGTGCGCTGCCCGCCGAGTCGGCCACCGGGCGGCTCGCCGAGCCGATACGCCAGCTGCGCGCGTACTTCGAGGGCACGCTGCGGGTTTTCGACCTCCCCCTGGACTGGTCGCTGTCAGCGGGTTTCAACCGCCAGGTGCTGCGCGAGCTGCCGGCCGCCGCGCCGTACGGGACGGTCATCGGCTACGGCGACCTCGCGGCACGGGTCGGTCAGCCGGGCGCGGCCCAGGCGGTCGGGGCGGCGATGGGCTCCAACCCGCTGCCGGTCGTCGTGCCGTGCCACCGGGTGGTGGAGACGGACGGCGGCCTGGGCGGCTTCGGCGGGGGCCTGGAGACCAAGCGCAGGCTGCTCGCGCTGGAGGGCGTGCTGCCGGAGCCGCTGTTCTGACCCGCTCGGCACGGTCCCTTCGGGGGCCGCGGGCCGGATCGCCCCGGCGCCCGTGCGAGCCGTGGGAAGGCGTCGCCGCGGTTCCTGATGCGGTGCCCGCGCTGTTCCGCACCGGCGCGGTCGCTGGCACACTGCGCCAGTGACCATCAGCCCTGACGCTCCTGACATATCCGAGGCCCCGGTGATCGGGGCCGCCGAGCTCCCGGCGCTGCGGCGCCGGATCAACGCCGTGCTGATCGCCAGCCAGATCCTGGGCGGCCTGGGCGTCGCCACCGGAATCGCGCTCGCCGCGGTGCTGGCGCAGGAAGTCAGTGGTACGGAAGCCCTGTCCGGCCTCGCCCCGACCGCGACCGTGGCCGGGACCGCGCTGCTCTCGGTGCCGCTGGCCGCCCTGATGACCGCACGGGGGCGGCGGCCGGGCCTGGTCCTCGCGTACGTGATCGGGGCGCTGGGCGCGGGCGTGGTCGTGGTGGCGGCCGTCATCGGCAGCTTCCCGCTCCTGCTGCTCGGCATGGCCGGATTCGGCGCTGCCTCCTCGGCCAATCTCCAGGCCCGGTTCGCGGCCGCGGACCTGGCCGAGCCGGAGCGGCGCGGGCGGGCGATCTCCACGGTGGTGTGGGCGACGACGATCGGGGCGGTCGTCGGCCCGAACATCGCCTCGCCCGCCGGCCGCAGTGTGTCCGGCCTCGGCATTCCGGCGGCCGCGGGTCCGTTCCTCTGGGCGGCGGGTGTCTTCCTGGTCTCGGCGGTTCTGGTCCTGGTCCTGCTGCGCCCCGACCCGCTGCTGACGGCCCGCGCGCTGTCGCCCGCCGACCGCTCGCCCGAGGGGCGTTCGCTGCGTGCGGGAGTGCGGGCGGTACGGGACTCCCCCATGGCGCAGCTGGCGCTGGTCACCGTCGCCGTGTCGCATACGGCGATGGTGTCGATCATGTCGATGACCCCGGTCGCGCTGAGCCATCACGGTGCGGGGATCCAACTGATCGGTCTGGTCATCAGCGGCCATATCGCGGGCATGTACGCGTTCTCGCCGCTGATGGGCTGGCTGGCGGACCGTATCGGACGGCTGGCTGTGATCGGTCTGGCGGCCGGCCTGCTCAGTACGGCCGCGCTGCTGGCCGGTACGGCGGGGCCGAGCCACGGCCGGACGGCGCTCGGCCTGTTTCTGCTGGGCCTCGGCTGGTCGGCGGGGCTGGTCGCGGGCTCCACGCTGCTGACGGACTCCGTGCCGCAGCCTGCGCGGGCGGCGGTCCAGGGCCTGTCGGACCTGACGATGAACACGGCGGCCGGTCTGGGCGGGGCGGCGGCCGGACTGGTGGTGGCCCAGGCGGGGTACGGCTGGCTGAACGCGATCGGCGCGGTGCTGCTGCTGCCGATGGCCGCGCTCGCGGTACGGCGGGCCCTGACGCGGACGTGAGCGGGGCGGGGGGCTGTGGGGGCCCTGTGCGAGGCGTGATCCGAACGGGGGCGCTGCACGGCGCGTGAGCGGGACGGGGGGCGCCGCGCGGGGCGTTTCGGGAACGGGTGGCAGCGCCCCGTGGCGGTCACCGCACCGGCGACGGCGACGTCCCCCCGCGGATCAGCAGGCGGGGACGGGCCGTGCCGGAGGCCGGGACCGACCAGATGTCGCCCGGTGCCAGTCCGTACGCCACGGTGTCGTTGTCCAGCCATGCCGCCTGGTCGTCCACGCTGCGCGTCTCCGCCAGCGGCCACTCCCGCATCGTGCGCAGATCCAGGGCGTACAGACGCCACGGGCGGCGGGGGTCGTCGCGGACCTGCTTCTTGAAGACCAGCCGGGTGTTGTCCGGGGACAGGGACGGGCATTCGACGTTCTCCCGCAGCGCCCGGGCCGACCATGCGCGCATGTCGCCCTCCACGAGATAGGTGCGGCCCTTCGTCGAGACGGTCGCGTAGAAGCGGTTGTCGTCGCGTGCGAACGTCACGCCCCAGTAGTTGACGTCCGGTGCGTGGTAGCGGCGTCCGTCGATGGTCAGCGGGATCTGTTCCATGTTCTTGACCAGGAAGCCCGTGCGCAGATCGAGGATGGACGTGCGCGTCGAGAAGGACGAGGACGCGTAGGAGTCGCCGACGGCGAAGTTCGTCCACGACAGCATCCGCCCGGACGCCGACACCCGGGCCCGGTTCGGAATGCCGGGCACCGCGACGCGGCGCACCTCGCGCATGCGCCGGTCGAGGACGACGGCGTAGGTGCGCGGCGGCACCCCGGGGCGGCGTTGCAGGCACAGGCCCGTGCCGCCCGCCGCGTAGAACCGCTCGCAGGCGGGACCGCCGCCGACCGTGCGCGCGCCGGGGGCCGGGCCGTCGACGGGCCGGTACGCGACACGGCCGCCGTTCCCCTTGCCCTCGGATCCGGCGCTGCGGAAGTAGAGGCGGGGGCCCTCCAGGGTGAACGTCGCCTCCGCCGCGGCCGGTTCGGGGCGGCGTTCCGCGGCACGCACCGTGTAGCCGACGGCCACTCCCGCCAGGACGAGTGCCGCGAGCGCGAGCAATCCGGCACGTGCCCGCATGCTGAGCCGGGACGCGTTCATCGCACACTCCGTTCGCCGGGAACCGCATCGGTCCGGGGCAGTACGGCCCACGCCACCGCCAGTGCCGCGCCCATCGCCGCCGCCGCCAGCACCAGCGCGGTCCCCGGACCCCATACGGTCCACGCCGCCCCGAATCCGGCCGCCGCGCACAGCCGCGCGACGGCCTGGCCGGTCTGGAGGAGCGCGAGCCCCCCGGCCCTGCGGGCGGCCGGGAGCACCGGACCGGCCAGCGCCATGAGTACGCCGTCCGTCGCCGCGTAGAAGACGCCGAGCAGCAGCAGGACAGTCGTCAGCAGCAGGACTCCGCCGGCCGGCCCGAGCAGCAGCAGGTACGCGGCGAGCAGTGCGCCGTGCCCGCACAGGAAGGGCAGTCGGCGTCCGAACCGGTCCGCCGCGCGGCCCGCGGGCACGGCGAGCAGCAGATAGACGGCGGCCGCGCCGAGCGGCAGCAGGGGGAACCAGTTCACGCCGATGTCGAGCGTGCGCTGGAGCAGTAGGTAGACGAAGGCGTCGCCGACGGTTGCCGCGCCGAGTACGGCGGCGGCGAGCAGGATGCGGCGGAAGACCGGGCTGCGCAGGGGTCCGAGGACGGAGGCGCGCAGCGTGGGCCGGTCGGGCGGGGCCGCGGCACGGCCCGGGACGTCGCCGTGGGCCGCCCTGCCGGGGACGAGGACGACGAGCAGCACGACGCCGAGCAGCCCGGTGCAGAAGCTGACGACGAAGACGGCGTCGTAGGCGTCCGCCGTCGCCCACAGCAGCGCGAACGCGGCGAGCGGTCCGAGCAGCGCGCCGGTGGTGTCCATCGCGCGGTGCACGCCGAAGGCCCGCCCGAGTCCGTCCGGCGGGCTGCTGAGGGTGATCAGGGCGTCCCTGGGCGCCGTGCGGATGCCCTTGCCGATGCGGTCGGCGGCCAGCGCGGCGGCGATGCCGAAGGTCGCGCCGCCCGCGAGCAGCAGTCCGATGCGGGAGAGCGCGGACAGCGCGTAACCGGCTCCGGCCACGCGTTTGTGGCGGCCGCCGCGGTCGGCGGCGTGGCCGCCTAGGAGCCGTACGAGTGCGGTGACGCCGTTGAAGAGCCCGTCCAGGAAGCCGAATTGGAGGGGCGAGAGGCCGAGTCCGAGGACGAAGTAGAGCGGCAGCACCGCGGTGACCATCTCGGAGGAGATGTCGGTGACGAGGCTGACCGTTCCGAGCGCGATCACGGCGCCGGGGACCCGCCGCGCCGCCCCAGGGGGTGTCCCCGGGGCGGGCGGCGCGTCGCGGCGGCCGGTGGTGGCCAGGTACATCAGTGGCAGGTGTAGGTGGGGCTGGTGTCCTTGGCCGTCCCGTCCGTTCCGATGTAGCTCCATCGGTATGTGGAGTCGGTGAAGTCCAGCTTCAGCACGCCGTAGGAGCCGCTGATGCGCTTCTGGCTGTTGGGCTGGACCTGCTCGATCGGATACGGCTCGGCGCCGCCCATGCCGCCGACGATCTCGACGATGCCGTCCGGGGTGGCGCGGCCCTCGGGATCCTGCGGTGCGAACCGCTCGTAGTGGTGGTCGTGCCCGCCGAGTACGAGGTCGGCCCGCGCGCCGTACAGCAGCTTCCACACGGGCTTGCTCACCGGATCGTTGCCGTGTCCGCCCGAGCTGAACAGCGGGTGGTGCCAGTAGGCGGCGACGCAGCGCTTGGTGGTGCGGGCGAGGTCGTCCTTGAGCCACTGGATCTGCGCGGCGTCGTCGAAGGTGTTGGAGTCGAGGGCGATGAAGTGCCAGTTGCCCTCGTCGTAGCTGTAGTACGGCTTGCCCTGCGGGTAGGCGAGGGAGCCGAAGTACTCCTTGTAGCCCCGGAACGGGCCCGCCGGGTCGTACGACTCGTGGTTGCCGGGCACGGGACGTGTCTTCGCCTTGAAGGCGCCCCAGGTCCTGTCGTAGTAGTTGCGGAAGTCGGAGATCCGGGCGTCGTCGTACTGGTTGTCGCCCATCGTCAGATAGAACTTCGGGTTGATCCGCTGGGCCTGCGCGGCGGTCTTCGGGTGGGCGCAGGAGCTGGACGACGCGGTGCACTGGGCCGCGATGTCGCCCGCGGCGACCACGGTGAAGGCCCCGGTGGGCGGCTGACCGCCGCCGGTGGTGCCGTAGACGTCCGCCTCGAAGAGGGAGTAGCCGTACGGGGTGCCGCGGACGGTGCCGTAGACACGCAGGTAGCGGCCCTTGCCGGAGAGCGAGGTGAGGTCGTCGGTGCCTCCGTTGCCCGCCGATTCCTCGGCGAGCCGGGTCCAGGAGGCGCCGTCCGCGGAGATTTCGACGCGGTACGCCTTGGCGTGGGCGGCCTCCCAGGTGAGGGTCACCCGGGACACGGTCGCCGTCGCGCCGAGGTCGACGCGGATCCATTGCGGGTCCTTTCCCTCGGCGGAGGCCCAGCGGGTGGCGGGGTCACCGTCGAAGGCGTTGCCGGCGGCGAAGCCGGAGCCTTCGAGCGACGACGCGGTGGCGGGTTTGCCGCGCGAGATGAGCGGGTCGGCGAGCGGCACGGCGGCCCTCGGGCCGCCGGCGACGGCGTCGGCGCGGTCCGGGCGGACGACGAGCACGCCGACGACGAGCAGCAGGACGGCGGCGAGGGCGAGTGCCGTGGTCCGGCGTGGTGGGGCGGAGACGGTCAGGCGCATACCGGGGCTCCCTGTGCGGGGGGACGGCGAGAGCTGGACTCCGTGCGAGGCGCCGTGCAGGGGGCAGGGCACGGCGTACCGGCGGCCGGGTCAGAGCTCTCGCTGAGCGCGTCACGCCCGTGGGGACAGGGCGCCGCGCCAAGCCGCTGCCGGGATGGTGGCAAGAGGCCATGCCCCTGTCAATAGTTGTCAGGAAACTTTCCTATCAGTGTCGTGCGGCATCCGGGGCGGGCTTCCGTACGCCCGCCGGTCCACGTTTGGGCGGCCCGCCGCCGTGCCAGGGATGGGGACATGGTGAAGACCGCGATAACAGTGTCCGAAGAGGTCCAGGAGGCGCTCGACGCCGGCGCGCCCGTCGTCGCCCTGGAGTCGACGATCATCGCGCACGGGCTGCCCCGCCCCCGCAATCTGGCCGTGGCCGAGGAACTGGAAGCGCTGGTACGGGCCGAGGGAGCCGTACCCGCCACGATCGCCGTGCTCGACGGGCGGGCGCACATCGGCCTGGGGAAGGCCGAGTTGGAGCGCGTCGCGGGCGACCCCGGCATGCGCAAGCTGGGCCACCGCGATCTGGCTCCCGCCCTGGCGACCGGCGCGAGCGGGGCGACGACGGTCTCCGCCACGGCGTTCCTCGCCGACCGGACAGGCATCCCCGTCTTCGCGACCGGCGGACTCGGCGGTGTGCACCGGGGCTGGACCGAGACACAGGACGAGTCGGCCGACCTGCGGCTGCTCGCGCAGGTCGGCCTCACCGTGGTCTGCGCGGGCGTCAAGTCGATCCTGGACGTCCCCGCCACCCTCCAGCGGCTGGAGACGCTCGGCGTGGGGGTCGTCGGCTACGGGACCGACCACTTCCCCGGCTTCTACCTGACGTCGTCGGGCGAACCGGTCGACTGGACCGTCAGCACGCCCGAGGAGGTCGCCGCGGTGATGCACGCCAAGGACCTGCTCGCCGAGCCGTACTCCGCCCTTGTCGTGGCCAATCCGGTCTCCGTCGAGGACCAGCTGGACCCCGACCTGCACGACCGGGTGCTCGCGCGGGCGCTCGGCGAGGCACGGGAGGAGGGCATCACCGGGCAGGCCGTCACTCCCTTCCTGCTGGAACGGCTGATGCGCTACACCGAGGGCGCGTCGCTGGAGGCCAACCTGGCGGCGGTGCGGGGCAACGTACGGCTCGCGGCGCGCATCGCCGCGGCGTACGCATGACGGGCGGCGCGAGGAGGGCCGGCCGGGCGGGAGGGGCGGACGGAGCCGGGCCGCCGGCCGGCCCGCCGGGACTGCTCGTGGTCGGCGACGTCGTCACGGACGTCGTGGCACGTCATCGCACGCCGCTCGCGCGGGGCACCGACACGGCCGCCCGTATCCGCATCCTGCCGGGCGGAGCGGGGGCCAATGTCGCCTGTTGGGCCGCCCGTTGGGGCTGCGCCGACGTCCGTCTCCTCGCCTGCGCGGGCGAGGCGGACGCGGCCTGGCACGCCGAGCGGCTGACGTCGGCGGGTGTGCGTCCGCTTCTGGTGGCCGACGCCGAGGCGCCGACCGCGACCGTGGTGGCCCTCGTCGACGAGGGCGCCGAGCGCACCTTCCTCACGGACAGCGGCGCGGTGCTGCGACTGGGCACCGACGACTGGGCACCGTCCCTGCTGGACGGGGTCGGGCATCTGCACGTGTCGGGCTACCTCCTGTTCTCCGGTACGAGCAGGCAGGCTGCGGGCCTCGCGATGCGGTCCGCACGGGAACGTGGCGTTCCGGTGAGTGTGGACCCGGCGTCGGCGGGCTTCATCGCCGAACTGGGCGTCGACACCGTGCTGTCGGCCCTCGACGGCGCGGACGTACTGTTCCCCAACGAGGACGAGGCCCGACTGCTCACCGGCCTGCCGGATGCGGCCGACGCGGCGGCGAAGCTCAGCCGCGTCGTGCCGCTCACGGTCGTGACCCTGGGCGGACGGGGTGCCCTGGTCGCCGAGTCGGGCCGGGTCACGGCGCGCGTTCCGGCCGTACCGGCCGAGGCGGTGGACACGACGGGAGCGGGCGACGCGTTCACGGGCGCGTTCCTCGCCGCCCGCCTGGCGGGAGCGGACACCGCCACGGCGGCGGCGGAGGGCTGCCGCGCGGGCGCCGGCGCGGTGACACGGGTGGGCGGCCGCCCATGAGACGCCAGGGCGGGGTGACGTCAGGGGCCCGCGAGTGACGCGCCCCGGCCGGGCGAGAGTCGGGCCGGCGGCCGCGCGCGCCGAGGGCTGGCCGCCCCGCGCCGGGTGAGGTCAAGCCGCGGCCGACCGTGTCGGCACCTAGGGTTGGCCACCCGCGCCGAGCGACGTCAGGGCGCGGCTGACCATGTCGGCAAACCGGCAGTTGGCCGCCCGCGCCTGGCAACCCATCAAGGCGGCGGCCGACCGTGTCGGCACCGGCAGTTGGCCGCCGGCCCCGGCCAACCCATCAAGGCGGCGGCCACCCGCGCCGGGCGACCCGACAAGGGGCGACGCCGTCCCCGCCCCCGCGAGGGCGCGGCGCCGGGGCAGGGAGCTGCCAGGGGGCCCGAGTCGACCGCCCCGCACGGGTGGTTGTCACGGCAGCCCGCCCCAGGCGGGATGCCGCGGATCGTCGGCGCGTACGAGGACGTCGGCCGATTCCGCGGGACGGACCTCGTCCTCGTACCGCGCGTACGCCGGCAGCGTCCAGCGCTCCCGCTCGTCGGTGCGGCGCTCCAGCGCGCCCGGCGAGAGCCGCACATGCACGGTCAGGTCGAACGGGAACCAATGGCCAAGCAGGAACGGCCCGTGCAGCACCAGCACACCGTCCGCCGGGAGTTCGACGTGCGCCGAACGGGTCGCGCGGTCCGTCACCGGGTCCCACAGGTCCGGCAGCACCCGCCCGCTGCCGCCCGCCTCCAGAGGCCCGAAGACCTCCCGCCACAGGGCTCCGGTGTCGAACCAGGAGCCGTAGTACGCGTCGGGGTCCTCGCGCCCGTACTCGTACCGCAGCGACGCGGGCCGCAGAAAGCCGCCCGTGCCGACGACGAGTACGCGGCGTCCGCGCAGCCGCAGCACGTCGCCGATACGCTCCGCCAGTTCACCGGGCCGGGCTGCGGGCGCGCCGTCGATGCCGATGCGCAGCCACGGGCTGTCGTCCTGGGCGTTGGTCGTCAGCACCCGCTCGGCCACGGCCTCGGCGAGCCGCTCCCAGGTGATCGCTTCGAGTCGCACGCCCCCATCATCACCCGGTGCGCCAAATCGCCCTGTCCGCAGATGGGTTGACGCGCCGGTCGCCGGCTGGTGCCAGGATGAGCGCAGGAGGTGGGCGCGGTGCTCGACGGTGGAAGGTCCGCGGATGTGCGCGGGGGCGCGGCGACGGGCAGGGCGGAGGCACGGCCTCGCCGCCGGGGGCTCGTGGTCGCTCTGGTGGCCGTGCCGCTCGTGCTGTTGGGGCTGGGACTGGTGTGGCTGACGCTCGCGATGACGACGCACGAGCCGCGGTCGCGCGGTTCGGATGTGGACGCGGCCGAGACGTTCGCCCACGTCCACATCGACCAGTACCCGGACGAGATCCGTTTCTACGTGCCGGTCGACGCGACGGTCGCGCGCTCAGCGTCCGGCGAGGTCGTCTCGGCCCGGCTGCGTTACGACGTCGATGTCGTGCGCGACAGCAGCGTGGCCGACTTCGTCCGCACCTACGAGGTGGGCCGGCACGGGAAGGGCGTGGCGTCGCCCACCGGCGCCGTCTACACCGACGAGTTCGCCGACGGGCGGGTGCGGACGGTGCGCGTGGAGTACAAGGACCCGAAGCCGTTCACGGGCAGCGACCCGCTGAAGGACCCGCGCCTGACCACCTCTGCGGCCACCGTCACGGTCACCGGCGAGGGCTGACGGCCCCTTCGCGCGCCGGGCGGCCGCACCTCAGGCATCCGGCACACCGACGAGCGACGCGTCCCCCTCGGCCTTGATCCGCCCGGCCCGTACGCCCTCGGCGACCGTCAGCTCTCCGCCGCCGAGAGCGACACAGGTCTCGGCGTCGAGGGTCAGGCACACGTCGGGCGCATCGGCGGGCCCGTCACCGTACGGGGAGGTCTCGGTGTCCCCCAGCCGCAGATGGAACACGCCCTCGTCGAGTCTGACCTCGACCACCCCGGCCCGGCCCGGCGCCTGGAGGGCGCGCAGCAGCGGAACGGCGAACCAGTGCGCCCGGACAGCATCGGTGGGCCTGCATTCGGCGAGGGCCGGTGCGCCCCACTCGGCGAGAGCGGTCAGGACGGGCAACAGTCCGCGTCCCCGTTCGGTCAGTTCGTAGACGTACGCGGCCGACGGCGGCGGCAGCCGGCGACGGGTCGCCAGCCCGTCCCGCTCCATGTCCTTCAGCCGGGACGCCAGGACGTCGGTGCTGACGCCCGGCAGATCGGCGTGCAGGTCCGTGTAGCGGCGGGGACCGGCCAGCAGCTCCCGGACGACGAGGAGCGTCCAGCGGTCACCGACCGCGTCCAGGGCGCGGGCTGCGGCGCAGTACTGGTCGTAGCTCCGGCGGCGCGTCTCACGTGGCATACGACGCAGTGTAGACAAGTCGTTGGACTTTCCAAGCCCGTACTTGGTAAAACCAAGTACACCATTCAGCCCGGGAGGCACGGCATGGAGTTCCGGCAGTCGAGCAAGCTCAGCGAGGTCTGTTACGAGATCCGCGGTCCGGTGATAGAGCACGCCAACGCGCTGGAGGAAGCGGGCCACAGCGTCCTGCGGCTGAACACCGGCAACCCCGCCCTCTTCGGCTTCGAGGCGCCGGAGGAGATCGTCCAGGACATGATCCGGATGCTGCCGCAGGCCCACGGCTACACCGACTCGCGCGGCATCCTCTCCGCCCGCCGCGCGGTCGCCCAGCGCTATCAGGCCATGGGCCTCGCCGATGTCGACGTCGACGACATCTTCCTCGGCAACGGCGTCTCCGAGCTGGTCTCGATGGCCGTACAGGCGCTCCTGGAGGACGGCGACGAAGTCCTGATCCCGGCCCCGGACTTCCCCCTGTGGACCGCCGTGACCACGCTCGCGGGGGGCAAGGCGGTGCACTACCTGTGCGACGAGGAGTCCGACTGGTACCCGGACCTCGACGACATGGCGTCCAAGATCACCGACCGCACCCGGGCCGTTGTCATCATCAACCCCAACAACCCCACCGGCGCGGTCTATCCGCGCGAGGTCGTCGAGGGCATCCTCGACCTGGCCCGCCGCCACCAGCTGATGGTGTTCGCCGATGAGATCTACGACCAGATCGTGTACGACGACGCCGTGCACCACCCCGCCGCCGCGCTCGCCCCCGACCTCGTCGTCCTGACCTTCGGCGGCCTGTCCAAGACGTACCGCGTCGCCGGTTTCCGCTCCGGCTGGCTGGTCGTCACCGGGCCGCGGCAGCACGCCCGCAACTATCTCGAGGGCCTGACGATGCTCGCCTCGATGCGGTTGTGCGCCAACGCGCCCGCCCAGTACGCCATCCAGGCCGCACTCGGCGGCCGGCAGTCCATCCGCGAGCTGGTGGCGCCCGGCGGCAGGCTCCACGAGCAGCGCGAGCGGGCGTGGGAGAAGCTGAACGAGATCCCGGGCGTCTCCTGCGTCAAGCCGAAGGGCGCGCTGTACGCCTTCCCCCGGCTCGACCCGAAGGTCCACCCGATCCACGACGACGAGAAGTTCGTGCTGGACCTGCTGCTGCGCGAGAAGATCCAGGTCGTGCAGGGCAGGGGCTTCAACTGGCCCCGCCCCGACCACTTCCGGATCCTCACTCTCCCGCACGCCGACGACCTGGACGCCGCGATCAGCCGCATCGGCCGCTTCCTGAGCGGCTACCGCCAGTAGGCGGCCGCTCGCCGGCGAAACGGGCTCGCTCGCGTCGAGGCCGGGCCGGGCGGCCGGACCGCGCTCTTGACGCCGTTCTCCACAGCGATGATCTGATGGGTTCCGCCACGGGGCGAAGCCGGTGCCACCGGCCGTTGCCCCCACCGATTCACCGCAGCTCTGGAGCGCGCGCATGTGGACAGCCGTCATCGCCGTAGTCGGCACTCTGCTCGGATCGGTGGCGACGCACCTGTTCCAGCGCCAGACGGCCGAGCGCAGCGCCGTCCTCGCCCGCGCCGAGCAGCTGCGCCAGGAACGGATCGCGGCGTACAGCGCCTTCGCCGGCGCGCTCGTCGACTACCGGCGCGGCCAGAACGACCGGTGGCACCGGGCGATGGAGGCTCCGGGCAGCGTCGCCGCCGAGGAGGCCCGTATCGACTCCTACCGGCTGCGCTCCAGCGCCCATCAGGCGCTGATCCGCGTGCAGTTGGTGTGCGACGACCCGCAGGCGCTGGACCTGGCCGCCGCCGCCTTCGAGGTCACCAACTGCATGCACGAGGCACCGGACGAGACGGACCGCTCGCAGCGTTCCGAGCAGGCCCGCGAGACGCTGTCGGAGTTCATCGGCACCGCGGCACCCGGTGTGCGCTAGAGGATCCGACGAGCGCTGATGCCGCAACCGCCGCCGCCCGCCGGGCCGCTCACCGGACCGGCCTGGCCCCCGCGCCGCTCACCGGACCGGGCCCGTCCCCCGGGGCCGCTCAGCGGACCGGCCTGTCCCCCGGGTCGATGAGCGTACGGACGGGGCTGCCGGCGAGGTACGCGGCGATGTCCTCGACCGCCTGCTGGAAGTACCCCTCGTAGTTGCGCTGCGTGACGTATCGAGGTGGGGCAGCCCCAGGAAGTTCGGCGCGGTGCGCAGCGGGTCGTCGGCGGGCAGCGGCTCCTGTGCGAACACATCGGAACCGGCACCCGCGATCCAGCCCTCCCGCAGCGCCCGCACCAGTGCCTCCTGGTCGACGATCGCGGCTCGCGAGGTGTTGACCAGGTAGGCGGTGCTGCGCATCCGCCGCAGCTCGTCGGCGCCGATCAGCCCCCGCGTGCGGTCGGATAGCTGCAGGTGCACCGAGACGAAGTCCCCCGCCTCGAGAAGCTCTTCGAGCGACGCGGCGCGTGCCACGCCGTGCTCGGCCGCCCGCTCGTCCGTGAGGTTGCGGCTCCACGCCATGACGTCCATGCCGAAGGCCTGCCCGACCCGGGCGACCTTGGCGCCGATCTTCCCGAGACCGACCAGGGCGAGCCTGCTGCCGTGCAGATCCGTCCCGAGCGTCGACTGCCACGGTCCGCCGGCACGCAACGCCGCGCTCTCCGCAGTCACATGCCGGGCGAGTCCCAGGATGAGCGCCCAGGTCAGCTCGGCGGGCGGTTCGGAGCTGCTGGCGGTTCCGCAGACGGTGACACCGTGGCGTGCCGCCGCTTCGAGGTCGATGGACGCGTTGCGCATGCCCGAGGTGATGAGCAGCTTCAGCCGCGGCAGCCGTGCCAGCAGCGACGCCGTGACGGGTGTCCGCTCGCGCATCACGACGAGGATCTCGCAGTCGCCCACCTCGGCGGCAAGAGCATCCTCCGAGGCGAAGTGCTCCTGGAGGGAACGGACTTCGACCGATCCGGCGAGCGAGGACCAGTCGGCCAGGGTGAGCGCGACGTCCTGGTAGTCGTCGAGCACGGCACAGCGAAGCATCATGGGAGCGGAGCGTACCTGCTGGGTACGCTGCCGATATGGACCTGGTGGTGATCCAGCCACTCAAGGGCAGGCACTGCGGGGAGTGCCGCCAAGGGCCGCTGGAGATGCATGTACTGGACTCCGGTGTCCCCGTCTGCCTGGACTGTGCCGATCTCGGTCATCTCGTGTTCCTCCCGCGGGGCAGCGCGGCCCTCACCCGGCGTGCGCGTGAGGGCAGTTCCCTGTTCGCCGTCGTGGTGCGCCTGAACCGTCGCCACAGCCGTTACGAACGCCAGGGGCTGCTGGTCGAGGAGGCCGCGCTCGCCCGCGCGGAGTCGGCGTGTCTGGCCGACGCGGAGGCGCGGGCCCGCCGGCGGGCCCGGGACGCAGAGCGCCGGGCGGCTCAGGACGTGCGGTTCACCGCGGCCCTGACGGCGGAGATCCTGCGGCTGTTCCCCCGCTGTCCCGCCGATCGGGCCGCCGGCATCGCGGCGCATGCGTCGGTGCGAGGCAGCGGGCGGGTGGGCAGGACCGCGGCCGGCCGGTCCCTGGACGAAGGAGCGGTCACGGCCGCGGTACGCGCGTCGGTACGGCATCTCGACACCGGGTACGACGCCCTGCTCACGGCCGGGGTCGCCCGCCACCGTGCACGGGCGCTGGTGGCGGCGGACATCGATGCTGTCCTGGAGTCGTGGCGGGCCTCCTCTGAGGAGGCACCGCCCGATACGGCCGAGGTCAGGGCGGGGCGTCAGACCTGGGCGGGCCGGAATCGGCGGTAGAGCACCAATCCGCCGAGCACCATGGCCGCGCCCACGGGCACGGCGAACCCGAGCTGGTCGGCACCGGTCTCGGCGAGCGAGGCACCGGCCGGCTTCGGGGCGTTGACCGCACCACTCTGGGACGGCTTCTGCGGCTGAGCGGCCGTCGGCGGCGTCGCGGGCTTCGGCGTGGCCGGCTTCACCTCGACGGGCGGCTTGCCGGACACGTTCGTCGAGGTGTTCCCGATGGCCGGGTTGCCGATGCCGACGACGTTCACCGAGTTTCCGGTGACGTTGACCGGGACGTGGACGGGCAGCTGGACACCATTGCCCGACAGGACGCCCGGGGAGCCTACGGCGGCGCCGTGGGCGTCAGCACCGCCGGAGCTGTGCTGACCCCCGCTCTGCGAGCCGTCACCGTGCTGACCTCCTTGCGAACCCCCGCTGTGCGAGCCCCCGGCCTGCGAGACGTTCGCGCAGGAGTTACCCGCCGCCGGGTTGAGCAGCCCGACGACATTGACCGTGTTGCCGCAGACGTTGACGGGGACGTGCACGGGCAGCTGCACCGTGTTGCCGGACCCTACGCCGGGCGATCCGACGGCGGCGCCGTCCGCGTTCGCGTCGGCGTGCGCATAGCCGGTGGCCATGGCCAGTGCGCCACCCGTGAGCATCACGGTGGCCAGGCCCTTTCGGTGAACCTGCCTCATGGATTCCTGCCTTCAGGAGAAAATCGCGGGTCACTCGCCCGCACCGGAATTAACGCCAAGAGGCCACATCGGTTCCGCCAATTGAGGCATTCACCCATTCGGGTGCGTGAGGCCTCGAACGCACGATGCCGCCCCCCCGGCCTCGTCACGGGTCGGGCCGATTCTGTCGACAGATCAGGCGTCGTACGTCTGGATGCGGTGCCCCTCCTTGCGTTGCGTCAGCTCCGGGAGCTGTGCGGTGAGTTCGGCAACGACAGCGGGTACGTCCAGGGTCAGCAACCGGCGGTCCCGCATGAGCACCCGCCCGTCCACCACCGTCGTGCGCACGTCCGACGAGCGGGCGCTGTGCACCAGCGTCGCGGCGAGGTCATGCAGCGGCTGGGTGTGCGGTCCGGTGAGATCGACCAGGATCACGTCCGCCCGGTGGCCGGGTGCCAGTGCACCGATCCGCCCGTCCAGGCCCAGCGCCCGGGCGCTCTGGGTGGTGGCGTGGCCGAGGGCCTGCCGGGCGGTGAGCCAGGACGGATCGCGTTCCGCCGACTTCTGCACCAGGGCCGTGAGCGTCATCGACTCCCATACGTCCAGGGTGTTGTTCGACGCCGCGCCGTCCGTGGCGAGGCCGACCGGAACACCGATGGACGCCAGCGCACGGACCGGTGTCGTGTCCCAGCCGAACTTGAGATATCCGCGGGGCGCGCTCGCGACGGCGATCCGTCCGGATCCGTGCGCCAGTACGGGCAGATCGGCATCCGTGATGCCCGTGCCGTGCGCGATGAGGACATCGGTGTCCAGCAGTCCGGCCCGCTCCAGGACCTGGATGGGTGTGCGGCCGTGCCGTTCCAGGCTGTGTGTCGTCTGGGCTCGGTTCTCCGCCGCATGGAGGTGGACCGGCAGGCCGTGCTCCCGGGCCAGTTCGGCGGTGGCGGCGAGGTCGGCGTCGTCGACCGTGTAGGGGGCGTGCGGCGCGAGCGAGGTGGTGATCCGTCCGCCGGCCGCGCCCCGCGTACGCAGTGCGAAGTCGAGCGAGCGCTCCCGGCCCTCGGGCCCCTGGCTGGAGAAGAACGCCCAGCCGAGATCCGCCCGCAGTCCGCTGCGTGTCACGGCGGCGGCGACCGAGTCCATCGCGAAGTAGTGGTCGGCGAAGGTGGTGACCCCACCCCTGATCATTTCGGCACAGGCCAGCAGCGCGCCCAGCGCGACGACCGATTCGGTGAGGTTGGACTCGATGGGCCAGATCCGGTCGTTGAACCACTCCTCGACCGGCAGGTCCTCCGCGATCCCGCGCAGCGCCACCATCGGTGAGTGCGTATGGCAGTTGATGAGGCCGGGCATGGCCACCTGTCCGCGCCCGTCGATGTGCTCGGCAGCGGGCAGCGCGGCGACGGCGGCCGACGTGGTGACCGCGTCGATGACTCCGTCGCGCACGACGACGGCCGCGTCGTCCGCGAAGCCGATGCTTCCGTCGTCGTCATGGATCAGAGCGGTGCAGCCGGAGATCACGAGATCGGCGGGCCGCTCCGGGGATCCCGGCGAGGGCCCTCGGCCGGTGGGGGTCGCTCCGGACATCGGCATTCCTTCCGGGACGTAGGGGAGGCGGCCCCCAGTCTGGCGTCATCTGCCTGCCGCCGAGAGGGCCTTGCGCTCATGCGGGTGGATTCCGGACGACGTCGGTGTTCCGTCGGCCCCGGAGCGGGAGTGGTTGCCACAGTGAAGGCCGTCCGCCGTACGCGCGCCCCGGCGCCGCAGGCTGCGGCCCCGCGGCACGGCGGCCGTGGTGCCGCCGCCCCACCGAACGAAGGGATCATCCGTTGTCCTCCGCGAACCCGTCACGTCCCCACGCCCGCTCCGTGAAACACCGGACCCTGCTCGCCGTCGTGGGCGCCGCCATCGCCGTCCTGGCCGTCGCCGCGCCCAACGCCCGGGCCGGTCTCGACGGTGACCGGACCGTGTCCATCGCCTCGTCCGCCACCACGCAGGTGCAACGCGGCGAACGCTACCTCGAGACCCGGCTGTTCTTCGGGACGGAGCGCCCCGACGGCGGCCCGGACGTGACGGACGCGCAGTTCATGTCCTTCATCGACCGACATGTGACCCCCGACTTCCCCGACGGCCTCACGATCCAGGAGGGCCGCGGCCAGTGGCGCGACTCCAACGGCACGATCGAGCGCGAGCGTTCGTACGAACTGACCCTGCTCTACCCCGCCACCGAAGCGCGTGAGCGTGATCCGCTCATCGAGGCGATCCGGGAGGCGTACGTGAAGACGTACGCCCAGGATTCGGTGGCGCGCCTCGACGAACCGACCCTCGCGGACTTCTGAGCGGCGCCCCTGGCCGTGGGCACGCCCGCTGTGACGACGGAACCAGGGGAAGCGCGCGCGGTGGGAGCGGCATCGCAGGGGGCCGGTCGGGCCCTGGGGCGGAGCGCCTCGCAGGTCATCCGCCCACCAGCGCCGTAAGGGCTCCGACCGGGTCCGTGTCGGGTGTGCCGCGGGGCCACCAGTCCTCGCGGTCGGGGTCCGACTCGTAGCCGTACCAGAGGCCGTCGCGGCCGAGGCGGAGCTGGAAGGAGCGGGACGAGAGGTGGTTGCGCCAGGGCCGGAAGTGCGGGAAGTCGGCGGCGGCCAGGGCGGGCCTGGCCCGGTCGAAGGGACCGGCGGGCGGGTCCCAGGGCTCCTCCAGGACGCGCAGCGCGGCAAGGCCGCCCTGACGCCACGCGGCGACGGCCCGGGCCAGGTCGGTGGGCGTGCGGTCGGCTGCGGCTGCGAGGTCCCGGTAGAGGGCGCGGGTGGAGGCGGTGAGCCCGGAGCCGGGGTGGGCGGCGGCCAGGCGGACAGCGTCCTGCCAGGGGGTGAGCCCGGCGACGGGGTCCTTGCCGGTGGCGAGGAGGACATGGGCGCGGGCCGCCGCCTCACCCGCGAGGAGATCGAGCGCGAGCGGGTCCGGGGCGCCGGGCGCGTGCGGATAGGCGGGCGGACGGCCGGGCCGTGCGGGCAGCGGGAACGGTGGTGGCAGCGGCGGCCGTTCCCGCGTGGCGAGGGCCTCACCGGCGGGCACGGTCGCCGCCGGGGTCTCGGCCGCTGCCGCGGCGCGCTCGGCCGCGGACCGGGTCGCGTTGCGGTGGGACAGGGCGGAGAGGATGTCCCGCTCGCCCCGGCCGCGCATCAGGAACAACACGAACGGGTCCTCGTCGAGGAGCCTGGCCGTCTGGTAGCACAGGGCGGCCGCGTGCTTGCACGGGTAGCCGTTGTCGGGGCAGGAGCAGTCGGGGATCAGGTCGCCGGGTGTCGGCAGCAGGTCGGCGGCATCCGCCAGGGCGTGCGGGACGTCCTTGTCGAGCAGCGCGGCGATGTGGTCGGGGCGGGCCGAGGCGGCGGCGAGGAAGTCGTCCCACTCGTCGTCGCCGAGGGTGCGCAGGCGGATCTCGGTGCGGTAGGGGCGCGGTCGGCTGCCGTGGACGTACGCCGTGACCCGGCCCGGGGTGACGGTGATCGACGCGACGTTGCCCCGGCCCGCGTAGGCGCGGCCGCGCTCCAGGCGGGCACGGTCGAGGGCCGTGTCCTCCAGGGCCTCCACCCAGGCGTGGCCCCACCAGGTGGCGGCGACTTCCTCTCCCTGAAGGGGATCGAGAGCGGGGAACGTGCGGCGCAGGTCGTCGTGGCGGGGATCGGTGCGGCCGGTGGACCTGCGGCCGGCGCGCGGCCGCATGGACGGGCTCATGACGGCCTCCTCAGCGAGACGAGGTCGGCGAGCTCCCGGTCGGTGAGCTCGGTCAGCGCGGCCTCGCCGGAACCGAGCACCGCGTCGGCCAGGGCCCGCTTGGAGGCCAGCATCTCCGCGATCCGGTCCTCGACCGTGCCCTCGGCGATGAGCCGGTGGACCTGCACGGGCTGTGTCTGTCCGATGCGGTAGGCCCGGTCGGTCGCCTGTTCCTCGACTGCCGGGTTCCACCAGCGGTCGAAGTGGACGACATGACCGGCCCTCGTGAGGTTGAGCCCGGTGCCCGCGGCTTTCAGGGAGAGGACGAACACCGGGACCTCGCCGGACTGGAAGCGGTCGACCATCCGCTCCCGCTCCGCCACCGGGGTGCCGCCGTGCAGCAGCTGGCTCGGGATCGCGCGGGACGCCAGATGGTCCGAGAGGAGGCGGGCCATGGCGACGTACTGCGTGAAGACCAGGACGGAGCCGTCCTCGGACAGGATGGTCTCGAGCAGTTCGTCGAGGAGAGCGAGCTTGCCCGAGCGGCCCGACAGCCTGGGTGCGCCGACGCCCTGCCCGTACCCGGAGGTGTGGCCCGTGGCGTGCTCCTTGAGGAACTGGGCGGGGTGGTTGCAGATCTGCTTCAACCCGGTCAGCAGCTTCATCACGAGGCCGCGGCGCGCGATGCCCTCCGCGCCCTCGATGGCCGCCATGGTCTCGCGCACGACCGCCTCGTAGAGCGAGGCCTGCTCGCGGGTCAGCGGGACGGGGTGGTCGGTCTCGGTCTTCGGCGGCAGCTCCGGCACGATGCCCGGGTCGGACTTCCTGCGGCGCAGGAGGAACGGCCGCACCAGGCGGGCGAGGCGCTCGGCCGCCTCCTCGTCCTCACCGTTCTCCACGATGCGGGCGTGCCGGGCCCGGAATGCCTTGAGCGGCCCGAGCAGGCCGGGCGTCGTCCAGTCCAGCAGCGCCCACAGCTCGGAGAGGTTGTTCTCCACGGGCGTGCCGGTGAGGGCGACGCGCGCGGGCGCGGGAATCGTGCGCAGCGCCTTGGCGGTCGCCGAGAACGGGTTCTTCACGTGCTGGGCCTCGTCCGCGACGACCATGCCCCAGGGGTGCCCGGCCAGCAGCTCCGCGCTGGTGCGCATCGTGCCGTACGTGGTCAGGACGAAGCCGCCGCCGGAGGACGGCAGGGTGCGGTCGGCGCCGTGGAAGCGGCGCACGGGGACGCCGGGTGCGAACCGCGCGATCTCCCTCTGCCAGTTGCCGAGGAGGGATGCCGGGCAGACGACCAGGGTCGCCTCCCTGCGCGCCCTGCGCAGATGCAGGGCGATGACGGTGACGGTCTTGCCGAGACCCATGTCGTCGGCGAGGCAGCCGCCGAGGCCGAGCGAGGTCATCAGGTCCAGCCAGGCCAGACCGCGCATCTGGTAGTCGCGGAGGGTGGCGGCGAGTCCGTCGGGTGGGCTCACGGGGTCCGAGGCCGCGGTGAGCCGGTCCCGCAGTGCGGCGAGCGCCCCGGTCGGCACCGCCTCGACCGTCTCCCCGTCGACCTGGGCCGTGCCGGTCAGTGCCGCTGCCAGCGCGTCGACCGGCTCCAGCAGCCCCAACTCGCGCTTGCGCGCCTTGCGGACGAGACCGGGGTCCACCACCACCCACCGGTCGCGCAACCGCACGATGGGCCGGTGCGACTCGGCCAGCGCGTCCATCTCGCCCTCGGTCAGCGGATCGCCGTCCAGGGCCAGCTGCCAGTCGAACCTGAGCAGGTCGTCGCTGTCGAAGAACGGTGTGCCGTCGGTCGCCGATCCCGGCGCCGGCCGCACGACGGCAGCCGCGCTGAGCGACCGCGCGAGCTCCTTCGGCCAGTGCACTTCCACACCGGCCGCGTCGAGGCGCGCGGCCCCGGGCCCCAGCAGCTCGTACAGCTCGTCCTCGGTCAGGGGCAGGACGTCCGGCACGTCCATCTCCAGCAGCCGGGTGAGCGGTGACCAGACGCGAGCCGCGCGGCGCAGCGCCAGCATCGCGTCGATCCTCGCCCGCGGCCCGAACTGCTCGTCCCCGGCGCCGGCCCACAGCCGGGCCGCGTCCATGACCAGCGTCGGGTCGGCGAGGCTGTGCACCTGCACCAGAGCGGCCCCGGCGCTGCGCTGCGTCCCGTCCTCCTCGGCCAGGTCGAAGAGCTCGAACGCGGAGAGGTCCAGGCGCAGCGAGACCCGCACGCCCGCGTCCATACCCGCGGCTGCCTCCGCCGCCCACTCGCGGGCGCCGGGCAGATGCTGCGCCCCGGCCGCGGCGAACGGCGCGCCCGCCGCGTGTGCGGCGGCCGGTGTGCGCGGCAGGGTGTCGGCGACCGCATCGAAGAACTGCCGCACCAGGGCCTCGGGCTCGGGCAGGGACAGCGGCCGCACCGCTGGGACGGGTACGGCATGCGCCTCGTACGGCATGGCGGCCGCGATGGCGCGCAACTGGGCGATGTCGTCCGCGTCGAGCGGACCGGCCCGCCAGGCGTCGTGGTCCGTCGCGGTCAGGCCCGGCATGACGCGGCCGCGCGCCACGAGGTGCAGCGCGTGCAGCACGGCGGCACCCCAGCAGGTGGCGGCTGGGTGGGCCAGAGGGTCATGGCGTGCCTGCATGAGCAGCGGAGCGGCATCGGCGACGGAGAAGGTACGGACGGGGACGGTACGGCTCCGGACGCCCGCGCCGTCCGGGCCGACAACGGTGAGCTCGGCGTCGGCGCCGGGGACTTCGGTGCCGTCCGGGTCCCAGAAGGCGACCCGCCCCTCGCGAGGCAGGGCCCCGGGCAGGAAGACTGCCGCGCAGCGCAGCAGCGGGCGCGCCAGGTCGGGGGGCGTCTCGGTGGAGAGCGCAAGGTTCAGGGCCATGGGGTCACCTCCTCCCGCAGGTCGGCAGCAACGTATGGGTCACTGGATCTACGACCTTACGGGCGGGGTCTGACAATCGACCCCGTGACCGGGTTGACCTGCGCGTTCGCCCCCACGCGGACCGCCACGACGACCGGCCGCGGGCGCAGGGACCGCAGGCTCGGCGCCGGCGCGAGGCGCATCGGCCCGAGCGCGGTTCCTGCTGCTCAGGCGGTAGGAGTGGGTGTCGTAGGCGGTGCGGCCTGCCGGCCGGACGGTGCCTCGACCGACGGAGCGCCTCGCTGCTCCTGGACCTGGGACTCCGTCAGGCTCGGCACGTCGCTCACCTCGGGTGTGTAGACCCCGCCCGATGTGTCAGAGGTGCCCGAGGCGTCAGGCGCGCCCGACCCGCTCGCCACGTCCGGCGGGACCGCCTCCGGCCCGGTGGGAGCCGCCTCCGGCCGGGTGCCGCCTGCCGTCACCTCTTGCTGCGGGAACGTCTGGCCCGCCGGACCGGACGGATGAGCCCGCTCCAGGAAGCGCAGCAGCTCGACGGGGAACGGCAGGACCAGCGTGGAGTTCTTCTCGGCCGCGACGGCGACCACGGTCTGGAGCAGTCGCAGCTGAAGAGCGGCAGGCTGCTTCGACATCTCCCCGGCGGCCTCTGCCAGCTTCTTCGACGCCTGAAGCTCGGCGTCGGCGTTGATGACCCGCGCCCGGCGCTCTCGGTCCGCCTCGGCCTGCCGCGCCATCGACCGCTTCATGGCCTCCGGCAGCGACACGTCCTTGATCTCCACGCGGTCGATCTGGACACCCCATCCGACGGCGGGGCTGTCGATCATCAACTCGAGCCCCTGATTGAGCTTTTCGCGGTTGGAGAGCAGATCGTCGAGGTCGCTCTTGCCGATGATGGAACGCAGTGACGTCTGGGCCATCTGGGACACCGCGAAACGGTAGTCCTCGACCTCGATGACGGCGTTGACCGCGTCGACGACCCGGAAGTAGACGACCGCGTCGACGCGCACGGTCACGTTGTCGCGGGTGATGCCTTCCTGAGCGGGTACGGGCATGGTCACGATCTGCATGTTCACTTTGTGCATCCGGTCGACCGCCGGAACGATCAAGGTAAACCCCGGCGCCCGCACTTCCTTGCGCAGCCGCCCGAGCCGGAGGACCACACCTCGCTCGTACTGCCTGACCACCTTGGCGGCAGCCATCACATACGCAGCGCATCCGGTCAGGACCGCAACGCCGGCCACCACCAGCTCCTCGACCATGGGGGCACCCCCTGTCGTCGGGCCGCAGATTGCACTACCACGGTATGACCGTTATGCCCCGAGGACGAGCCCTCACCCACGAGTGCCGGCGGACGGCCTGCGCAGCAGGGTGGCGACCAGTCGCGCCGTCCGGTCGCGGCGGACGCACGCCACGACCGCGAGGAGGACGAAGAAGATCACGGGGGTGATCGCGTACTCGCCGTCGAACACGGTGATCTGGGTGACGAAGGCGCCGATCATCAGCCCCATCAGGGCGATCGCGGAGACTCCGGAGAGGATCGGGATCACGAGGGCGACGGCACCCGCCAGCTCCAGGCCACCGACCAGGTACATGTACCAGTCGCCGTACCCGATCTTGTCGAACCCCTCGGTCGCCGAGGCATGTGCGGCGAGCTTCGGAGCCGCGCTGGCGACCGCGAAGAACAGGGCGAGGACGATCTGCAGGACGCGGACCGCGATGTCCGTGCGGCGGCCGGCCGTCGGGGAGGCGGCGGTGGTGGGGGTGTTCGTCGTCGTGGCGGACATCGTGATCTCCTCGGTGAGGCGTGTCGTTGCGTGTCACCGGATCTGACTGCGCCCGCGCCCAGGACTCATCGCCCGCCGCCCGCGTTCTCGGCTCTTCGCCGTGCGGGTACACACTGAAGGTGGAGAGGCGACTGTCATGCGTACCGGGAATGAACCCGTCACCGCCCGAAGCCCTCTGCGTCTGCGGCTCGGGCTCGGTATCTGGGGACTGCTGTGGACCGCCGCGGGCACCACGGCGTTCGCCTGGGCGGGCCGTCCGGGCTGGGCGGCCGCGTGCGGAGCGTTGTTCCTGGTCGTCGCGGTTGACGTGGTGATGGTCATCCGGCACATCCGCCAGGGACCGCACTATCAGCCCGGCCGCGACATCCCTCCGTACGAACCGGACCACGGCTGACGGACCGGGACCGACGGCGCCGCGGCGGCCTGTGCGCCAGTCATGGCTGTCCAACAGTCGAGCTGTCGAGCTGTCGAGCTGTCGAGCTGTCGAGCTGTCGAAGGGAACGGCTCAGGAATCGCCGTCGAAACGGGCGGCCCGCACGTACTCCGGGTTGGGGTCCAACGCCGCCGCCAGACGGAAATGCCGCTTGGCCTGCTCGGGCCGGCCCGAGCGCTCGAAGGTCCGGGCGAGGGCGAAGTGAGCAAACGCGTTGTCCGGCTCGCGCTCCAGGACCAGCTCGAATTCGAGCTCGGCAGGGCGCAGTTGCGCCGCGGCGAAGAACGCCCGTGCGCGCAGCAACCGGGCCGCGGTGTTCTCCGGGTGGGCGGCTATCACGGAGTCGAGGAGCTTCACAGCGCCGCGCGGATCCCGCGCCGCCAGCAGCTGCTCGGCCGCGCGATAGTCGATGACGTGCGTCTCCGGGTTGCTGTTGGGCACGCTGCGATCCTTCCCCTCGCTCCCCGGTTCCAACACTGCCCGAGGCAACGGTATTCCGGCCAGGGGTGGCGCCGACTACCCCTCGGCGGACGCTCTGCGGTTCAGCTCGTCCCACACCTTGCGGACCTGCGGTTCCAGCTCCGCGAGCGGCCCGTCATTGTCGATCACGAGGTCGGCGATCGCCCGCCGCTGTTCGCGGGTCGCCTGCGCCGCCATCCGCGCCCGCGCATCGGCCTCGCTCATACCCCGCAGCCGTACCAGCCGGTCGAGCTGCGTCTCGGGCGTCGCGTCCACGACGACGACCAGGTCGTACAGGGGCGCCAGACCGTTCTCGGTGAGCAGCGGTACGTCGTGGATCACCACGGCGTCCGGCCCCGCAGCGGCCTCCAGCTCACGGGAGCGTGCGCCGACCAACGGGTGGACGATCGCGTTCAGCGCGGCGAGCCGCTCGGGGTCGTTGAAGACGATGGCCCCGAGCCTGGGCCGGTCCAGCGTGCCCGCTGGCGTCAGGACGTCCGCTCCGAAGGCATCGACGACGGCCGCCAGTCCCTCGGTGCCGGGCTCCACGACCTCACGTGCGATCTTGTCGGCGTCGATGATCACCGCGCCGTACGAAGCGAGAAGCCGGGACACTTCGCTCTTCCCGGCGCCGATTCCACCGGTGAGGCCCACTTTCAGCATGCGCGCAGCCTACGCGAGCGCCGCACGCGTCCCCCTGCGACCCCGTCCCGGCTACGCGTCCCCCTCGCGCTCGGCGAGGAAGCGCTCGAATTCGCGGCCGATCTCGTCGGCGGAGGGCAGGTCGACGGGCTCGGCGACCAGGCTGCCCCTGGTCTCGGCACCGGCCATCGCGTCGTACTGGTGCTCGAGCCCCTGGACGAGGGCCACGAGCTCCTCGTCGCCCTCGCCGATCTGCCGCTCGATCTCGGTCTGGGTGCGGTGCGCCTCGGTACGCAGCGAGTGCGCGACTCCGGGCAGCACCAGACCGGTCGCGGCGGTGATCGCCTCGAGCGCGGTGAGCGCCGCGTCCGGATAGGCGGAACGTGCGACGTAGTGCGGGACGTGGGCCGCGACGCCGAGCACGTCGTGGCCGGCCTCCATGAGGCGGTACTCGACGAGGGCCTCCGCACTGCCGGGCACCTGGGCCTCGTCGAAGGGGCTGCGGTGGCCGGGCATGAGGTCCGTGCGGTTGCCATGGGGGGTGAGGCCGACCGGGCGGGTGTGCGGCACGCCCATGGGGATGCCATGGAAGTTGACGGCGAGGCGAACGCCGAGCCGTTCGACGATCTGGCCCACCGCCGCCGCGAAACGCTCCCACTCGACGTCCGGCTCCGGCCCCGACAGCAGGAGGAACGGCGCGCCCGTGGCGTCCTGGACGAGCCGTACCTCCAGGGAGGGGGTCTCGTAGCCGCTCCAGCGGTCGCGGCGGAAAGTCAGCAGCGGCCGACGGGCCCGGTAGTCCACCAGCCTGTCGTGGTCGAAACGCGCCACCACCTGGTGGGGAAGCGACTCCAGCAGGGCGTCGACGATCTGCTCGCCGGTCTCACCCGCGTCGATGTAGCCGTCGAAGTGGTACAGCATGACCAGGCCGGCAGACTCCTGCGCGAGCGCCACGTCGACGACCGCGAGGCCCTTCGGCTCCCATTCGTACAAACCCTGCGGATCAAGCACGATTACCGCTCCTCCTCGTGTTCATCGAGAAGAACGCCTGGTAGCACGCGGTCATTCCCCGCTGCGCCGGTGAACGGCGCGGGGAGAGCGGCCAGTTCGCGGCGCGGCCCGGGCGCGTCCGCTTCTGGTACAGACCTTGACACCCTCCTGGGCCGTCCCTAGCGTCTCCGGGCAACGCACGTTCACGCACGCGCCCATCGTCCATGTACGAGAACAAATGGACGTCGGATCCCCACGGGAAGGCACCCCCCATGCGTACCCGAAAGCTGCTCCCCGCACTGGTGGCCTCCGCCATCGCCACCGGCGGCCTGACCCTGCTCGCCGCTCCCGCCGACGCGGCGACGGTCATCGATGTGGACACGGCGTCCGAGCTCAAGGCGGCCCTGACCGCCGCTCGCCCGGGCGACACCATCCAGCTCGCCGACGGCACCTACACCGGCAACTTCAAGACCACCGCGGACGGCTCCTCCGGCGCCCGGATCACGCTGACCGGCTCCTCCAGGGCTGTGCTCAAGGCCGGCGGCGGATACGGACTGCACCTCAACGGCGCCTCGTACTGGACGGTCAAGGGCATCACCGTCACCGGCGGCCAGAAGGGCATCATGGCGGACACAGCCGACGGCGTCGTCATCGATGCGGTGACCGTGCACGACCTGGACATGGAGGGCGTCCACTTCCGCAACTCCAGCCGCAACGGCGTGATCAAGAACTCGCGGATCTACGACACCGGCAATGACGGCCGGGGCATGGGCGAGGGCGTCTACGTCGGCTCCGCGGGCGGCACCTCGGACAGGAGCGACAACGCCCAGATCCTCAACAACACCATCGGCCCGGACGTCGGCGGCGAGGCCGTCGACATCAAGGAGGGCACGACCGGCGCGAGGATCATCGGCAACACCTTCGACGGCCGGGGCCTGACGGGCGCCAACTACGACGACTCATGGGTCGACGTGAAGGGCAACAAGGTCCTCGTCGAGAACAACACCGGCAAGAACACCACCAACAACGGCTTCGAGACCCACACCCAGCAGTCGGGCTGGGGATGCGGCACCGTCTTCCGCGGCAACCGCTCCGACCTGACCGGGGCCACAGGCTCGAAGCAGCTGGCCATCTACGTCACCAACCACAGCGCGAGCTGTCCGACCACGGTGTACGCGAGCAACACCGTCACCGGAGGCAAGGAGCTGACGAACATCCCCGTCACCCCCTAGGCCCGGCCCCGTGCCGCCCATGCCCGCGAGCCGGACGACCCCTGCCCGCGGGCCGGACGACCCCTGGAACGCAGTAAGGCCCGCTCCCCATGGGGAGCGGGCCTTACATCAGCTGCTCAGCAGCCCGGGGTCAGAGCCTCAGCTCTGGCCGCCGGCCAGCTTCTCGCGCAGGGCGGCCAGCGCCTCGTCCGACGCCAGGGCGCCGGAGCTGTCGTCCGACTCCGAGGAGTACGAACCGCCGGTCGGCGCGGCGGCCGGAGCGGCGGCGCCACCCTCGGCAGCAGCGGCCTCGTCGGCCTCGCGGGACTTGATGACCTGAGCCTGGTGCTGCTCGAAGCGCTGCTGCGCCTCGGCGTACTGGGTCTCCCACGCCTCGCGCTGGGCCTCGTAGCCCGGCAGCCAGTCGTTGGTCTCCGGGTCGAAGCCCTCGGGGTAGATGTAGTTCCCCTGGTCGTCGTACGACGCGGCCATGCCGTACAGAGTCGGGTCGAACTCGACCGAGGCCGGGTCGGCACCGAAGGACTCGTTGGCCTGCTTCAGCGAGAGGCTGATGCGACGACGCTCGAGGTCGATGTCGATGACCTTGACGAAGATCTCGTCGTTGACCTGGACGACCTGCTCCGGGATCTCCACGTGGCGCTCGGCCAGCTCGGAGATGTGGACCAGACCCTCGATGCCCTCGTCGACGCGGACGAACGCACCGAACGGAACGAGCTTGGTGACCTTACCCGGGACGACCTGACCGATCTGGTGGGTCCGGGCGAACTGCTGCCACGGGTCCTCCTGCGTCGCCTTCAGCGACAGGGAGACACGCTCGCGGTCCATGTCCACGTCGAGAACCTCGACGGTGACCTCCTGGCCGACCTCGACAACCTCGGACGGGTGGTCGATGTGCTTCCAGGACAGCTCGGAGACGTGGACGAGACCGTCGACGCCACCCAGGTCCACGAAGGCACCGAAGTTGACGATCGAGGAAACGACGCCGGAGCGGACCTGACCCTTCTGGAGGGTGGTGAGGAAGGTCTGGCGAACCTCGGACTGGGTCTGCTCGAGCCAGGCGCGGCGGGACAGGACCACGTTGTTGCGGTTCTTGTCCAGCTCGATGATCTTGGCCTCGAGCTCCTTGCCCACGTAGGGCTGGAGGTCGCGGACACGACGCATCTCGACGAGGGAGGCCGGCAGGAAGCCACGGAGGCCGATGTCAAGGATGAGACCACCCTTGACGACCTCGATGACGGTACCGGTGACGATGCCGTCCTCTTCCTTGATCTTCTCGATGGTGCCCCAGGCACGCTCGTACTGGGCGCGCTTCTTCGAGAGGATCAGGCGGCCTTCCTTGTCCTCCTTCTGGAGAACCAGGGCCTCGATCTCGTCGCCGACCTTGACGACCTCGTTCGGGTCGACGTCGTGCTTGATCGAGAGCTCGCGGCTCGGGATGACACCTTCGGTCTTGTAACCGATGTCGAGCAGGACCTCGTCCCGGTCGACCTTCACGATGACGCCGTCGACGATGTCGCCGTCGTTGAAGTACTTGATCGTCTCGTCGATCGCGGCGAGGAAGGCTTCCTCGTTACCGATGTCGTTGACCGCAACCTGCGGGGTGGTGGCGGTGGTCTCGGTGCTGCTCGTCATGTGGGAAAGGGCTCCGGTACGGACATTGAAGTCGTAGGTACTGCTACGCCGAGAGCCCGTATCGCAGCTGCAGAAGACCGGACAGCCTAGGAAGCGCCGACCAGGAATCCGGAGGCGCCTCGTGAACCGAGGGGACATACATACAGATGCGAGCGCGGCCTGCTCCGTCTGAGGCGCGCAGGCCCGCAGCGCAACTTGTAGCATACGGGGGCAGCCGGACACGGTCAATGCGCGAAGCCGCACACCCGGGGCAGAACACCACATACCCGGCACAACTAATGTTTGCCGAGGCCACAATGGCCTCGTTCGGGCCCGCCGACGGCGCGATACGCAAACTACAACGACGGTGACGATGAGCCAAGAATTCGAACCGGAAGCGACCCGCCGTGATGCCGGAGACGCGGAGAGCAGCCGGGCAAACCGCTGCTGGTGGGACCGGAACGCTGACGAGTACCAGCAGGACCACGGCGCCTTTCTGGGCGACGACCGCTTCGTCTGGGGCCCCGAGGGACTCGACGAGGCGGAGGCGGGGCTGCTCGGGCCCGCCGGGTCACTGAAGGGCCTCGACATTCTGGAGATAGGCGCCGGCGCGGCGCAGTGCTCGCGCTGGCTGGCGGCGCAGGGCGCCCGGCCCGTGGCCATGGACCTCTCCCACCGGCAGTTGCAGCACGCCCTGCGCATCGGCGGGGGCGTCCCGCTCGTGGAGGCGGACGCCGGGACGCTCCCCTTCCGGGACGGCTCCTTCGACCTGGCCTGTTCCGCCTACGGCGCGGTGCCCTTCGTGGCGGACCCGGTGCGGGTCTTCCGCGAGGTCCGGCGAGTGCTGCGGCCGGGCGGGCGGTGGGTCTTCTCGGTGACGCACCCGATCCGGTGGGCCTTCCCCGACGAGCCGGGACCCGAGGGGCTGTCGGTCGCGGCCTCGTACTTCGACCGCACTCCGTACGTCGAACAGGACGAGGACGGCCGCGCCGTCTACGTCGAACACCACCGCACACTCGGGGACCGGGTGCGCGACGTGGTGGCGGGCGGCTTCCGGCTGGTGGACCTGGTCGAGCCGGAGTGGCCGGCGTGGAACAGCCAGGAGTGGGGCGGCTGGTCGCCACTGCGGGGGAATCTGATTCCGGGAACGGCGATCTTCGTCTGCGAACGGGACTGAGCCGTCGCTGCGGGTCCGGCGCCCGGCGGCGGGCCGGCGTCCAGTGGCGGGCCGGCGTCCAGTGGCGGGCCGGCGCCCGGCGCCGGCACCCCGCTGCCGGACCGGCGCTCCGCGGCGGGCCGGCGCTCCGCGGCGGGCCGGCGTCCAGTGGCGGTCCGCCGCCCGGTGCCGACCCCGCCGTCGGACCACCGCCACTCCTGAGCCGCGTTTGTCGTATGAACGCACGAGTGCCGCTGCTCTGTGGACAACCCGGAACGGCAGATCGGCGGTCCGTACGAGACTGATGGCGTGATCCGAACCGAAGCAATCGACCGCCTTCCCGTCCGCCATGCCGTGCCCGACCTGCTGGCCGCGCTCGACGAGCGCGGCACGGCCGTCCTGCACGCCCCGCCTGGCACCGGCAAGACCACGCTGGTGCCGCTGGCGCTCGCCGGCTTCATAGGGGACGGCCCGCGGCGCCGGGTGCTGGTGGCCGAGCCGCGCAGGATGGCGGTGCGGGCCGCCGCGCGCCGGATGGCGTGGCTTCTGGGTCAGGAAGTGGGCGACGGCGTCGGGTTCTCTGTGCGCGGTGAGCGGAGGACCGGATCCCGGACGCGCGTCGAGGTGGTCACAACGGGCGTGCTGCTCCAGCGCTTGCAGCGCGATCCAGAGCTGACCGGTGTGGACGTGGTCCTGCTCGACGAATGCCATGAGCGGCATCTGGACGCGGACAGCGCGCTCGCCTTCCTGGTCGACGTACGGGCGACGCTGCGCCCCGAGCTGCGGCTGATCGCGGCGTCGGCGACGAGCGACGCGGAAGCGTGGTCCAAGCTGCTGACCCGGCTCGACGGCTCGGGGCCCGCGCCTGTCGTCCGCAGCGAGGGCCAGGGGTACGGGGCGGAGGTCCGTTTCGCGCCGCCACCCGCCGGTGTCCGCCCGGCGCATGGCACCTGGGTCGATCCGCAGATGCTCCGCCACGTGGCGGCGACCGTGCGCCTGGCGCTCGACCGCGACGAGGGCGACATCCTGTGCTTCCTGCCGGGCACGGGCGAGATCGCGCGTACGGCCGGGATGCTCGACGGAGTGGACGCCGAGGTCCTTCAGCTGCACGGACGGGCACCGGCGGCCGTGCAGGAGGCGGTGTTGCGCGGGGGTGACCGGCGGCGGGTGGTGCTGGCGACCTCGGTCGCCGAGTCCGGTCTGACCGTGCCCGGCGTGCGGATCGTCGTCGACTCGGGCCTGGCCCGGGAGCCGCGTGTCGACCACGCACGGGGGCTGGGCTCGCTGGCGACGGTGCCCGTGTCCGCGGCCAGTGCGACGCAGCGGACGGGCCGAGCGGGCCGGGAGGCGTTCGGCACGGTGTACCGCTGCTGGTCGGAAGCGGACGACGTCCGGCGGCCGCGCCATCCCTCCCCCGAGATCAAGATCGCCGATCTCGCGTCCTTCGCACTGCGGACGGCCTGCTGGGGAGACCCGGATGCGAGCGGTCTCGCCCTCCTGGACGCGCCGCCGGCAGGCGCCATGGCCGCGGCACGGTCCGTGCTGAGCGCCATCGGCGCCGTGTACGACAGCGGCCGGGCGACCGCGCGCGGGATACGCATGGCGCGGCTCGGGGTCCATCCACGGCTGGCGCGGGCCCTGCTCGACGGCGCACCGGAAGTGGGTGCGCGGCGCGCGGCGGAGATCGTGGCGGTGCTGAGCGAGGAGCCGCCGCGCGAGTACGGCGACGACCTCGCGGCCGCGTGGCGCACGGCGCGTCGAGGCGGCGACGCCTACGGTGCACGGTGGCGGGCCGAGGCCGACCGGCTGATGTCGTCGTTGGCGGCGGCGGACCGCCCGGAGCCGGGGAGGTCGACTCAAGACGCCGGCACCGGTGCGGGCCAAGGAACAGTCGGGCGGTCCGATGACCGCACCGGCACTCCCGGAGGCGAGTCCGGGGCGGCGGCCATGGGGCAGGACGCCTCGGCGGGGCTCGTCGCGGCGCTCGCCTTCCCGGAGCGGGTGGCCCGGGCGCGCGGAGAGCAGTCGTTTCTCATGGTCTCCGGCACCGGGGCCGAGGTCGGCGAGGGCTCGCGCCTGCGGCGGGCTCCATGGCTCGCCGTCGCGGTCGCCGACCGGCCCGCGCACGCGGCCTCCGCGCGGGTCCGGCTGGCGGCGGTCGTCGACGAGGGGGCGGCGCGCGCGGCCGCCTCTCATCTGCTGTCGGAACGGGAGGAGGTGCACTGGGAGGACGGGGACGTGGTCGCCCGGCGGGTGGAGCGCCTGGGTGCGGTGGAGCTGTCCGTACGGCCCTTGGTCGACGCCGATCCGGCTCTCGTGCGACAGGCTTTGCTGGACGGGCTGAGCCAGGAGGGGCCGGCGCTGCTGCACTGGACCCGTGAGGCGCAGGGGTTGCGGGAGCGGCTCGCGTTTCTGCACCGGGTGTTGGGTGCGCCGTGGCCGGATGTCTCGGATGCCGCGCTGCTGGAGCGGGCCGGGGACTGGCTGGAGCCCGAGTTGTCCCGGGCCGCCCGGCGGGTGGATCTGGGCCGCATCCGGGCGGGCGAGGCGTTGCAGCGTCTGCTGCCATGGGCGACGGGGGACGCGGCACGGCTGGAGGAGCTGGCGCCGGAGCGGATCGAGGTGCCGAGCGGGTCTCGGATACGGGTGGAGTACGGCGGCGAGCAGCCGGTCCTGGCCGTGAAGCTCCAGGAGGTCTTCGGTCTGCGGGAGACGCCGAAGGTCGCGGGGGTGTCCGTGCTGGTGCACCTGCTCTCCCCGGCAGGGCGGCCCGCCGCGGTCACGGCGGACCTGGCCTCGTTCTGGCGGGAGGGGTACCGCTCGGTGCGGGCGGAGCTGCGTGGTCGCTACCCGAAGCATCCGTGGCCCGAGGACCCGGGGACGGCCGAGCCCACCCGCCACACGAAGGCCCGCGCCGCGCGCTCGTCGTCTTAGGTACGGATGCCGGCCGGCGGGTGCGGGCGGGAGGACGGGCCGGTCTGCCCCCGGTGAGCTTCCGATTGCCGGGCGGCCCCGGGAACGCAGGGGCGCCACGAGCCTGGCCGCCCGTCTGACGGCGCCCCAGGGATGACGGAGCCCCGTGGCTGACGGAGCCTCACGGCTGACGGAGTCCGGGGCCGGGCGGCTGACATCGGCCGGGTCAGGTGCGGGCAGGCTCCGTGTCCGCTGTCGTCGTCACTGGAGCGGGGCCCTGTGGCCGGCGGCCCCGGCTCTCCAGAACGAGGGCCAGGATCAGCAGGCCACCGCCCAGGGTGACAAAACCCCACGGAAGGAAGGAGGTCATCAGGAGCACGAGCCGTCGCTGGGAGCTCACGAGGTCGACCGTGTGGTCGATGTAGTCCTCGCGCATCTTCACATGGCCGGCGAAGGCCGTGACCCGGTCGCGGCCGCCGAGGAGGGTGCCGCCGCGGAGTTCTTCCTTGTGGATCTCCTCTCCGTTGACGGGCGCGCCCGTGACCGGCTCCACCCAGAACATGCGCTTGGTGGTGTACCAGCGGGTGGTGCCTGTCTGCTTCTCGAGGGTGGTGGCGTCCACACCGGGGATGGGCATCTTCTTGGGGTAGGGCACCTTGGTCCACGGGATGGTCTGCTCGAAGTAGTAGACCTCGAGGTCGCGGAAGGTGCGGGTCCCCTTGTAGTGGATGGGGGCGGAGGTCCGGGCCTGGGCGTCGAAGTACGTGTAGTCGCGCTTCTCGGTGAGGAAGGGCCACTTGAATTCGATGCCCTCGCGTCGCACGGCGTCGCCGTCGACGGACTCGCCGGTGGCGTGGACGGGTTCCTGGCTGTGGGCGTCGAAGATGTAGCGCTCGGGGATCTGGGAGACCATCTTGCCGTCGGGCCCCTGGACGTAGGAGAGCGTGTCCCAGACGATCACATCGCGGCCCGCGCTGCCTTCGATCCGCTCGGACTCCTCCACGTTGCCCTTGAGAGTCTGGACGATGGTGACCTTCTCGACCTCCTTGGCCGTGAGAGTGCCGTAATCGAGGAGGGTCGCCGGCTTCGCCTCGAGCACCATCTCCTGGTACTGCCCGGCGGGGATCTTGGCGAGCCGGGGAAAGGCGTACCAGCGCAGCAGGGGCGCGAGGGCGGCGAAGAAGACGGCGAGGGCGACGAGGACGAGTCCGGCTCTGCGGCGCATGGCCGTCTCCCTACTTCTTGGGGCCGGGGACGGTGGTCAGCAGCGGCTTCGGCGAGGTCTCACCGGCGGGTGAGCCGATCGCCGTCATGGTGAGGACCAGGGCGAACGCAGCGGCCAGTCCGACGGCAGCGGCGGCGAGGGCTCGCATGCTCGGCCTCCCGGTTCTGATCTGATGCAGCGTCAGGGAGGGGGCACCGTAGCAATGCCGCCGTGAGATGAGAACAGCCGACGACACAAGAACAGGACAACAGGAGAACGGAACAACGTGAGAACGCGAGAACGGGAGAAAAGGAGGAACGCATGCGACCGCCCCTCGGCCCGGGGCGGAGGGGCGGTGCGGTGACGGTGTCCGGATCAGCCGGTGTCGGGATCAGCCGGTGGGCGTCGGGGACGGGGACGCGGACTCGGCCGGGGCCATGACTTGCAGGTCGATGTCGAGGGATCCGCCGCCGGGTGCGGTGAGACGCAGGCGGAAGGTGCCCGTGTTGGTGTCCGCGTAGATCTTCGGGAGCGTCAGCAGGCCGTTGGCGTCGGTCTTCAGGCCGGTGAGGGTGCGGATGGTGCGGCCCTGGGCGTCCTTGAAGTAGGGGCCCATGTCGTTCACACTCGGGTCCTCGCCGGACTTGATCATGGTGGCCGTCATCTCGACACCGGAGGCAGCCACGCCTCGGCAGGTGGCCTTGACCTGGATGGCGTCGGCGAACTCGCCGCCGGCCTCGGCCGTCTGCGCCTCGCTGCCGGTCCTCACGATCGTGTCCGCGACCCGCTGCGTCACGGTGGCGATGAAGTCGGCGGGCGCCAGGCTCCGTCCCTCGACAGTGGCGCGGACGGTGAAGGTGCCGGTCTTCTCGCCCGCGCGCAGGGCGGGAGCCGTGGCCGTGCCGTCTGCCCCGGTGAGCAGGACCACGCTCTCCTTGCCGTCCGGGAAGCGGGTGTCGGTGTCCCCGATGACGGTGAACCGCACGGCTTCCCGGGCCACGCCGTTGCCTGCGGAGTTCTCCACCCGGACCTTGGCGCGCTCGGTGAAGACCTGACCGGCCGTCGCCGTCATGCGCCCGGTGCCGGCGTCCTCGATGCGCGAGACGGGCGCGGGGGTGGGGGGCGGCGTCGGCGCGGGCGCGCCGCCGGGGTTCTCACCGGGCTGGGCGGGTCCGGTACCCGGCGTCGACGGCTTGGACGGGCCGGGCGTGGGCGTCGGTTTGGGGGTGGGAGTCGGGTTCGGGGTCGGAGTGGGCAGGGGCCCGGCGCTGTCGGGTCCGTCGCCCACGGGCAGCACACCGGTGCCGTCCGGGACCACGTGGGTGCCGCGCTTGTAGTACTCGAACCACGACATCACCGTGCGCAGGTACTCGCGCGAGTGGTTGTAGCCGAGGATCGCCCTGTCCAGGTCGTCCTGGACCGTCAGATCCCGGCCGCCGTGGCAGAGGTAGCGGCCGGCGGCGAGGGCGGCGTCGTAGATGTTGTTGGGGTCCTTGCGGCCGTCGCCGTTGGCGTCCTGCCCCCAGGTGGCCCAGGTGGATGGGATGAACTGCATGGGACCGACGGCCCGGTCGTGCACGGTGTCGCCGTCGTAGGCGCCGTTGTCGGTGTCGGAGATGTTCGCGAATCCGACGCCGTTCAGCACCGGGCCCAGGATCGGCGACAGCGTCGTGCCGTTCGCGTCCACCCGCCCGCCGCGCGCCTGACCCGACTCCACCTTGCCGATGGCCGCGAGCAGCTGCCACGGGAGACGGCACGCGGGATCGGTCTCGGCGAGGGTCCTCTCCGCCTGCTTGTACGCCGCGAGGACGGTCGCGGGTATGCCCGCCTCCCCGGGGCCGGTCACCGGCACATCACCCGAAGTGCCCGGATTGTCAGGGGTATTCAGTGGGGGGAGGTCCGTGTAGTACGGGGAGTTGCCGGTGACCGGCGTACCGGGCGGAGGAGTCGCATCGGTCGCTTCCTGACTTCCACCCGAGGTGGCGGGCGCGACGCCCGGCGCCTGGGAGGCGGAGAGTGCGGCCACGGCGGCCGCGGCAACGGCGGTCGTCGTGGCTCCCCTGCGCAGCCGGCGGCCGAATTGCGCTGCCATACGTCTGGTCCCTCCCCGTGGGCGGCTGGTCGCGCTCCCCTGCGCGAAGTCTCTCGTGACCCTAGTGCACCTGCGGGCCCCAGAACACCGGGCCCTGACCGGTATTCACCACTTCGCCACCTACCGGTACCGCGGATTCCGGATCCGCTGCGCACGGAGGGGGCACCGGGGAATCGCGCATACTGGGTCGCGTTGATCAACAGCGGTCTCCACAGGGGGATGACACCATGCCGTTCACCGTGAGCCACGCCGCGGCGGTGCTGCCGGGTATCCGGAGGGACGGGACGGCACGCGGACCTCTGCTCGCCTCGGCACTCGTCCTTGGTTCGTTCGCGCCCGACATGACCTATTTCGCGGCGAGTTTCGTACCGGGCGCGATGGAGTTCGGGGGCGTGACACACGGGCCCGTGGGAGTGCTCACGGTGGACGTCGCCGTCACCGCGGTGCTGCTCGCGCTCTGGCTGATGGTGCGTGATCCGCTGGTGGCACTCCTTCCGGACACCTGGCGGCCCCGGGTGCACACGGTCCTGCGGGGGCGCGACTGGCGGGACCGGCCGCCGCTGGTCGCCGCGTTCTGGTTCTACGTCTCGGCGGTGATCGGGGCGACGACGCATGTGGTGTGGGACGCGTTCACCCATGTCGACCGGTGGGGGGTGCGGTTGGTGCCCGTGCTGGGTGAGGTGGTCGCGGGGTTCCCGCTCTACACGTATACGCAGTACGGGAGTTCGGCCCTGGGGCTGGTCGCGCTGACCTGGTTCCTCGCTTCGGCGCTGCGCCGTGCGGAGCCGGCGACGCCGCAGCCCGGGCCCGGCCTGCCGCCGCTCGGCCGTAGTGAGCGCCGCGCGGCCGGGGCGGTGCTGGCGCTGTGCGTGCTCGCGGGGATCGTGCACCGCTGTGTGCGCTGGTACGCGTACTGGGGTCGCGTCGAGACTCCGCTCGACCTGATCCCGACCGTGTGCTTCGGCGCGGGGGCGGGGCTGGCGGCGGGTCTGCTGCTCTACGGGGCAGCGGCCCGGGTCCGCGCCCGCGGGTGACACCGGCGCCCCGGGGCACAAGGCCCCCGGGGCGCCGGTGTCCATGGAGAACTACTCAGTGGGCGGCGGACTCCCAGTCCGGGCCGACCCCCACCGAGACGTCCAGCGGCGCCCGCAGGGACACTGCCGAGGACATCTCCCGGCGGACGAGCGCCTCGACCTCCTCGCGCTCGCCCGGGGACACCTCCAGCACGATTTCGTCGTGGACCTGGAGCAGGAGGCGGGAGGTGAGCTTCGCCTCCGTCAGCGCGCGGTCCACGTTGAGCATGGCCACCTTGACGATGTCCGCCGCCGTGCCCTGGATCGGCGCGTTCAGCGCCATCCGCTCGGCCGCCTCCCGGCGCTGCCTGTTGTCGCTGTTCAGGTCGGGGAGATAGCGGCGGCGGCCCAGCATCGTCGCCGTGTAGCCCGTCGCCCGGGCCTCGTCGACGACGCGGCGCAGATAGTCGCGGACCCCGCCGAACCGCTCGAAGTAGGTGTCCATCAGGACGCGCGCCTCGGCCGGTTCGATGTTCAGCTGCTGGGAGAGGCCGAACGCCGAGAGCCCGTAGGCGAGTCCGTACGACATGGCCTTGATCTTGCGGCGCATCTCCGCGTCGACGGCGGACCGCTCCACCGAGAACACCTGGGAGGCGACCGTGGTGTGCAGGTCCTCGCCGGAGGTGAACGCCTCGATGAGGCCCTCGTCCTCCGACAGGTGCGCCATCACGCGCAGCTCGATCTGGCTGTAGTCGGCGGTCATCAGCGACTCGAAGCCCTCGCCCACCACGAACCCGCGGCGGATCGCGCGGCCCTCGTCCGTCCGCACCGGCACGTTCTGCAGGTTCGGGTCGGTGGACGAGAGGCGGCCCGTCGCGGCGACGGTCTGACTGAAGGTGGTGTGGATACGCCCGTCCGCCGCGATGGTCTTGATCAGGCCCTCGACCGTGGACCGCAGCCGGGCCTGCTCGCGGTGGCGCAGCATGATGACCGGCAGCTCGTGGTCGGTCTGGGCGGCGAGCCAGGCCAGCGCGTCCGCGTCCGTGGTGTAACCGGTCTTGGTCTTCTTGGTCTTCGGCAGGTTCAGCTCGCCGAAGAAGACCTCCTGGAGCTGCTTGGGCGAGCCGAGGTTGAACTCGTGGCCGACCGCGGCGTGCGCCTCCTTCACCGCCTGCTGCACGGCGCCGGCGAACTGCTGCTCCATCGCCTCCAGGTGGGCGCGGTCGGCGGCGATGCCGTGCCGCTCCATCCGTGCGAGCAGCAGGGATGTGGGCAGCTCCACGTCGTGGAGCAGGTCGGCCGCTCCGACCTCCGTCAGCCTCTCGCCGAATGCCTCACCCAGATCGAGGACCGCACGGGCCTGCGCCATCAGCGCGTCGGCCTCGGCCTGCTCGTCGGCGCCGAAGGCCAGCTGCCCGTCGGCCGCGGCGGGCGCGAGCTCACGGTGCAGGTACTCGACCGACAGGGCGTCCAGCGCGAAGGACCGGCGTCCGGGCTTGACGAGATACGCGGCGAGCGCGGTGTCCATCGTGACGCCCGCGATCTCCCAGCCGTGCTCCGGGAAGACCCGCAGGGCGTCCTTCGCGTTGTGCATGATCTTGGGGCGGGACGCGTCGGCGAGCCAGGCGGCGAACGCCTTCTCGTCCGACTCGTCCAGCTGCGTGGTGTCGATCCAGGCCGCCTTCCCGTCGGCGGCTGCAAGGGCTACCTCGCTGACATTGCCGACGCCCAGCGCCCAGCTGTGGACGGTGGCCACGCCCAGCGGCTGCGCGGCGTGCTGCTCCAGCCAGTACGCCAGCTCGCCGGAGCCCAGCACGCTGCCGTCGAGCTCGACGCCGGCGGCAGGGGCCGGGGCCTCCTCCGCCTCGGCGCCGGGGTCCACAGCGAGCAGCCGCTCGCGCAGGCTCGGATTGCGGATCTCCAGGACCTCCAGGAAACCCTTGAGCGCGGTGCGGTCGTAGGGAGCGCGCTCCAGGTCGGCGACGGACTTCGGCAGCTCCACGTCGCGCACCAGCTCGGTGAGGTGGCGGTTGAGCTTGACGGACTCCAGGTGGTCGCGCAGCGCCTGCCCGACCTTGCCCTTGACCTCGTCGGCGCGCTCGACCAGCTCGGCGAACGAGCCGAACTGGTTGATCCACTTCGTGGCCGTCTTCTCGCCGACCCCGGGGATGCCCGGCAGGTTGTCCGACGGGTCGCCGCGCAGGGCGGCGAAGTCCGGGTACTGCTGGGGGGTCAGGCCGTACTTCTCCTCGACCTTGGCCGGGGTGAAGCGGGTCAGCTCGGAGACGCCCTTGGTCGGGTACAGCACCGTGGTGTGCTCGCTGACCAGCTGGAACGAGTCCCGGTCGCCGGTGACGATCAGCACCTCGAAACCGGCGGCCTCCGCCTGCGTGGCCAGGGTGGCGATGACGTCGTCGGCCTCGAAGCCCTCGACGGCGAAGCGCACCGCGTTCATCGTGTCGAGCAGCTCGCCGATCAGCTCGACCTGCCCCTTGAACTCGTCCGGGGTCGTCGAGCGGTTCGCCTTGTACTCGGGGAAGTCCGCCGATCGCCAGGTCTTGCGGGACACGTCGAAGGCCACGGCGAAATGCGTGGGCGACTCGTCGCGCAGCGTGTTCGCCAGCATCGACGCGAAGCCGTAGATCGCGTTCGTCGTCTGGCCGCTCGCGGTCGTGAAATTCTCCGCGGGCAGCGCGAAGAACGCCCGGTACGCCAGGGAGTGCCCGTCCATGAGGAGCAGGCGCGGTCGGTTGTCTGCCGTCTTCTTCGATGCTGTCTCAGCCACGGACCCGATCCTGCCACGGACCACTGACATTCCCGACCGCCGTCCGCGGCGCCGGGCCCCTGCCCCCGGCGCCGGGCCCGTCCGGGGCGCCGGGTCACGTCGCGGCCTGGGCCGCTGTCGGTGGTACGTGAAAGGATCGGAGTCGTACCAGTGCACACGACGCTCGAAGGAGAGCGCGATGGCCAGCAAGCCGCCCGCAGGTGACCCGGTCCAGGACGCGCCCCAGGTCGCGGAGCCGCAGCATGCCGCGGCCGGCCTGCCCGCCATCGGGCACACCCTGCGCATCGCCCGGCAGCAGATGGGTGTGCGCCGCACGGCGCAGACACTGCTGCAGGTCAACCAGAAGGACGGCTTCGACTGTCCCGGCTGCGCCTGGCCCGAGGACGACAAGCGCCACGTCGCCGAGTTCTGCGAGAACGGGGCGAAGGCCGTCGCCGAGGAGGCGACGCTGCGCCGGGTGACGCCGGACTTCTTCGCCGCGCACCCGCTCGCCGACCTCGCGAACCGCAGTGGTTACTGGCTGGGCCAGCAGGGCCGTATCACCCAGCCCATGTACCTCCCGGAGGGCGCCGAGCGGTACGAGGCGGTGACCTGGGAGCGGGCGTTCGCGATCATCGCCGAGGAGCTGGGCGCGCTGTCGTCGCCGGACGAGGCGCTGTTCTACACATCGGGCCGCACGAGCAACGAGGCAGCGTTCCTGCTGCAGCTGTTCGCCCGCGAATTCGGGACGAACAATCTGCCCGACTGCTCCAACATGTGCCACGAGTCGTCCGGCTCCGCGCTGACCGAGACGATCGGCATCGGCAAGGGCAGCGTCTCGCTGGAGGACCTGCACCGGGCCGATCTGATCATCGTGGCCGGGCAGAACCCCGGGACGAACCACCCCCGGATGCTCTCGGCCCTGGAGAAGGCCAAGGGCGCGGGCGCGAGGATCATCTCCGTGAATCCGCTGCCCGAGGCGGGCCTGGAGCGGTTCAAGAACCCGCAGACCCCGCGCGGCATGGTCAAGGGCGTGTCCCTGACCGATCTGTTCCTGCAGATCCGCATCGGTGGTGACCAGGCGCTCTTCCGGCTGCTGAACAAGCTGGTCCTGGAGACGAAGCGCGCGGTCGACGAGGAGTTCGTCCGCGAACACACCCATGGGTACGAGGAGTTCGCTGCCGCCGCGCGGGCGGCGGACTGGGAGGACACCCTCGCCGCGACCGGCCTGCGGCGCGAGGAGATCGAGCGCGCACTCGCCATGGTGCTGGAGTCCGAGCGCGTCATCGTGTGCTGGGCGATGGGCCTGACCCAGCACAAGCACTCCGTGGCCACTATCCGCGAAGTGGTCAACTTCCTTCTGCTGCGGGGCAACATCGGCCGTCCGGGCGCGGGCGTGTGCCCGGTGCGCGGTCATTCGAATGTGCAGGGCGACCGCACGATGGGCATCTTCGAGCGTCCCTCGGAGGCGTTTCTGGACGCGTTGGAGAGGGAGTTCGGCTTCGCGCCGCCGCGCCACCACGGGCTGGACGTCGTCCGCTCGATCGAGGCGCTGCGCGACGGCCGGGCCAAGGTGTTCTTCGCCATGGGCGGCAACTTCGTGGGCGCGACCCCCGACACGGAGGTCACCGAGGCGGCGATGCGCCGGGCGCGCCTGACCGTGCACGTGTCGACGAAGCTGAACCGCTCCCACGCCGTCACCGGCCGGCGCGCGCTGATCCTGCCGACCCTGGGCCGCACCGACAAGGACGTCCAGGCGGGCGGCCGTCAGGTAGTCACCGTCGAGGACTCGATGGGCATGGTCCACGCCTCCCGGGGAAATCTGCCGCCCGCGAGCCCGCATCTGCTCTCCGAGCCGGCCATCGTCGCGCGGATGGCGCGCGCGGTGCTGGGGCCGGCGTCGACGACGCCCTGGGAGGAGTTCGAGAAGGACTACGGGACGATCCGCGACCGGATCGCCCGGGTGGTTCCCGGCTTCGAGGACTTCAACGAGAAGATCGCCCGGCCGGGCGGTTTCACCCTGCCCCACGCGCCGCGCGACGAGCGCCGCTTCCCGACCGCGACGGGGAAGGCGAACTTCACGGCGGCCCCCGTCGAGTACCCCGAGGTGCCCGAGGGCCGGCTGCTGCTGCAGACCCTGCGTTCGCACGACCAGTACAACACCACGATCTACGGTCTCGACGACCGTTACCGCGGCATCAAGGGCGGCCGCCGCGTGGTGCTCGTCCACCCCGAGGACGCGCGCGAGCTGGGACTGGCGGACGGTTCGTACGCCGATCTGGTCGGCGAGTGGAAGGACGGCGTCGAGCGCCGCGCGCCCGGTTTCCGGGTGGTCCACTACCCCACGGCGCGCGGCTGCGCCGCGGCCTACTACCCGGAGACGAACGTGCTGGTGCCGCTGGACTCCACGGCGGACACGAGCAACACCCCCGCCAGCAAGTCCGTGATCGTGCGTCTGGAACAATCTCCGTCCGCCTAAGCGTTTGCTCAGGCAGTCAGGGACAGCCGTACGACGATCGGAGCCGGCCCCATGGGCGAGCAGACCACCGTGAAGTTCCCGCAAGAGGTCATCGACGAGTACGCGGAGCTCGGCATCGACCTGCCCGCACTCTTCTCCGCCGGGAGCCTGGGCAACCGCATGGGCGTGCAGATCGTCGAGGCATCGGCAGACCGGGTCGTCGGCACGATGCCCGTGGAGGGCAACACCCAGCCGTACGGCCTCCTGCACGGCGGCGCCTCCGCGGTGCTGGCGGAGACGCTGGGATCGGTGGGCTCGATGCTCCACGGCGGCTCCTCCAAGATCGCGGTGGGCGTCGATCTCAACTGCACGCACCACCGCGGGGTGCGCTCGGGTCAGGTCACCGGCGTGGCCACGCCGGTGCACCGGGGGCGCTCGACGGCCACGTACGAGATCGTGATCACGGACGAGCAGGACAAGCGGGTCTGCACGGCGCGGCTGACGTGCCTGCTGCGCGACGCCCAGGGCTGAGTCGCCGACCGGCGGCCCGCCGCCCCGGGCCGCCGCCTCCGCCTCCGCCCGGCCGACGAGACCTCAGGTCTCGGCCCGCCACCCCGGCCGCCGCCTCCGCCCGGGCCCGCCCGCCAGGGGGCCCGTGGTCCCGCCCGCCCCAGGGGTCCGGCGCCTCTCCGGCCGGCCGGCAGCGCCGCCTGAGGCGCTTTGCGGGGCAAGGTCACGCTTTGCGGATGCATCGCCGTTCCGGACCGTTGTGTCACCGATGGTGACGGCCTAGCGTCTCCTCATGGCCACCAAGCCGCACAGTCAGGCCAGGTACGCCGTCGGCGCACTCCTGCTCTCCCTCACCGCGGCCGCCTGCTCGACCGCCCCCATCGCCGGTCATCCGGGGCCGTCAACTCCCGCACCGCAGACCACTTCTCCGGCCCAGATTTGCACAAGTCTCGTCTCGTACTGGGCCAAAGAGACCCTCAAGGGCAGCAAATGGTCGGGAATCGACTGGGAACAAAAAGGGCTTTCCAATGATCAGTACGCCCTCCATGAGAGCATCGTCGCCGCAGCCCGCGCCGAGGAAAAGCGCCAAGGGCGGCGGAAAGCGCTGGAACTGATCGACCACCAGGCGAAACGGGAGTGCGAGAAGCGGAACGGAGCGACCGGCAGTTCCGAGAACTGGCGCCCACCGCACGGAGTCCACTCCCCGCAATGACTGACGAGGTGTCCGGAATTCGGACAGTGGCCGATTACTCAGCGCGGCAGAGTCCGACCGATTCACCTCCCCGACATGACGCCGCAACATGATCCACATCTGCGCCTCCGTCACTCTGGGTAACGAAGATCGTGTCCGGAATTCGGTTTCGGCCTCGCGGTTGCCTGTGGCTCCTATGTCCCAGTAACCCGAGCAAACTCCTGGCAGGTGTCAGGACCAAGAACTATCCAAGCCCCTTAGCGGAACTGCAGATTCTCACCATGTGGGCATTCCGCACCCTGGCCAAAAGCCCGATCTGTCCATACTCCCCCCACACATCTTTGGCCTTGGCATAACAAGAGCGTCACATCCTGACTTCCCGACTCCCAGGCTCCCCCGCCTCCGCCTAGAGTCACGGCCAGTCACCGCGCCGAAGGGCGCGCCTTCAGCAGGCCGTGTATCTCCGCAGTACGGCCCGGCGAAGAAACGGCACCTCAGCAGAGGGGGCCGCGCCAGGGAAAGGATTAATCGTGCGACACCGTTCCTTGCTCATCCTCACCACCATGGTCACCACAGGAGCGCTCACCCTCTCCGCCTGCGGCTCGCGCGACGACAACAAGGGTGGCAGCAATGAGGGTGGCGGCAAGACCACCGTTGTCATCGGTGTCGATGCGCCGCTCACCGGCTCCCTCTCCGCGCTCGGCCAGGGCATCAAGAACTCCGTGGACCTGGCGGTCAAGACCGCCAACAAGAACAACGAGGTCCCCGGCGTCGAGTTCAAGATCGAAGCCCTCGACGACCAGGCCGTTCCCGCCTCCGGTCAGGCCAACGCCACCAAACTGGTCGGCAACAAGGACGTCCTCGGCGTCGTCGGACCGCTGAACTCCGGCGTGTCCCAGTCGATGCAGGGTGTCTTCAACACGGCCAACCTCACCCAGGTCTCCCCGGCCAACACCAACCCGGCGCTCAGCCAGGGCGACAACTGGGCCAAGGGCGAGAAGAAGCGGCCGTTCGCCACCTACTTCCGTACCGCCACGACGGACGTCATCCAGGGCAAGTTCGCCGCCCAGTACCTGTACAACGACGCCAAGAAGCGCAAGGTCTTCGTCGTCGACGACAAGCAGACCTACGGCGCCGGCCTCGCGGCGATCTTCGCCGAGGAGTTCAAGCGCCTCGGCGGCACCATCGCCGGCACCGACCACGTGACCGTGAAGGAGACCGACTTCTCCTCCACCGCCGACAAGGTCAAGGCCACCGGCGCGGACTCCGTCTACTTCGGTGGTCAGTACCCCGAGGGCGGCCTGCTCTCCGACCAGGTCAAGAAGGCCGGAGCGAAGATCCCCACCATGGGTGGCGACGGCATCTACGACCCGGCGTTCATCAAGGCCTCGGGTGTGGCCAACGACGGCGACCTCGCGACCTCCGTCGGCTACCCGGTCGAGAAGCTCCCGACCGCCAAGAAGTTCATCGAGGACTACAAGGCCGGCGGCTACAAGGACCCGTACGCGGCGTACGGCGGCTACTCCTACGACGCAGCCTGGAGCATCATCCAGGCCGTCAAGGCGGTCGTCGCGGCCAACGACGGCAAGGTGCCGGCCGACGCCCGCAAGAAGGTCACCGACGCGATGTCCAAGGTCTCCTTCGACGGTGTGACCGGCAAGGTCTCGTTCGACGAGTTCGGCGACACCACCAACAAGCAGCTCACCGTGTACGCGGTGAAGGGTGCCGACTGGACCGACGTCAAGTCCGCGACCTTCGAGGACTGATCCCGGACGGACCGCTCCGCGGTTCCATCCCCCGGACCCCACCGAACTGAACACAGCCGCGCGAGGGCGCAAACAGCGCCCTCGCGCGGACTCATATCCGACACGCTCATCGGAGGCCCTGCGGTGAACGAACTGCCGCAACAGCTGGCCAACGGCCTTGCCCTCGGCGCCCTTTATGGTCTGATCGCCATCGGGTACACCATGGTCTACGGCATCGTCCAGCTCATCAACTTCGCCCACGGCGAGATCTTCATGATCGGGGGCTTCGGCGCCCTCACCACCTATATATGGCTCCCCAGCGGAACCAGTCTCCTGGTGGCGATACCACTCATGATCATCGGCGGCGCCATTGCCTCCGTCGCCGTCGCCACGGCCGCGGAGCGCTTCGCCTACCGGCCACTGCGCTCCGCACCACGGCTCGCCCCGCTCATCACGGCGATCGGTCTGTCCATCGCCCTGCAGCAGCTCGTCTGGGGGTTCTACCCCGACGCCAAGGCGGCGAAGAGCTTCCCCGAGTTCACCGGGGACTCCTTCAAGATCTTTGACAACCTCGCCATCCAGCGCGCCGACGCCTTCGTGCTCGTCCTCGCCCCGCTGTGCATGCTCGCCCTCGGTCTCTTCGTCTCCAAGAGCCGCAGCGGCCGCGCCATGCAGGCCACCGCGCAGGACCCCGACACCGCGAAGCTGATGGGCATCAACACCGACCGCATCATCGTGATGGCGTTCGCCATCGGTGCCGCCTTCGCAGCGGTCGCCGCGGTCGCCTACGGCCTCGACAAGGGCCAGATCAACTTCGAGATGGGCTTCATCCTCGGCCTGAAGGCGTTCACCGCCGCCGTGCTCGGCGGCATCGGCAACATCTACGGCGCCATGGTGGGCGGCGTGGTGCTCGGCCTCGCCGAGGCGCTGTCGATCGCCTACATCGAGGAAATCCCCGGCATGCAGCAGCTCGGCGGTGGCGCCTGGTCCAACGTCTGGGCTTTCGTACTCCTCATCGTCGTGCTCCTCGTCAGGCCGCAGGGTCTGCTCGGTGAGCGCGTCGCGGATCGGGCGTGAGAACGATGACCACCGACACCACCAAGACGGCCGGTACCGCTCAGGAGACGTCCCGCGCCACCGCACTGCGCTGGGTGACCGCCCTCGGCGGCGCCGCCACCGTCGCCAGCACCTTCCTGGCATGGACCTGGACCGACGCGTTCCCCGGCGACCTCACCGTCACCGGCTACCCCGGCGGCCTGCAGGTCCTCACCCTCACGGCCGGCCTGCTCGTCGCTCTGTACGCGCTCGCGTCCCTCGGCATCAAGGGGCTCGGCTGGCTGGCTCCGACGGGCACCACCAAGGCCCTCAAGCTCTTCGCGCTGGGCGCCTTCGCCACCACGTGGTTCACCGTCGTCGCCATCACCGTCGAACTCGGCGGCGTCGTGAACCTGGAGCCCGGCGGCTACGTCGCCGCGGTGACCTCCGCGATACCCCTCGCCGCGGCGTTCATGCTCCCGGACGACAGCCGCAAGGCCGTCAAGCCCAAGGAGCTTCCCTCCTGGGCCGAGATCCTGATCATCGTGGCCACGTTCGCCGTCGGGCTCTTCGTGATCACCTACGGCATCGACACCGAGTACGCCGAGCTGTTCACCGGCTACCTGATCACCGTCGGCTTCGCCGTCGCGGCGCTCTTCAAGGCCGGTCTGATCGCACGGCTCTCGGCCGTCACCGCCAAGTACCGCCAGGTCACGGTGATCGCCGCCTTCGTCGCCGCCGCGGCCTTCCCCTTCACCCAGAGCACCGACCAGTACACGCTCGTCGCGGTCAACATCCTCATCTTCGCGACCGTGGCTCTCGGTCTGAACGTCGTCGTCGGCCTCGCCGGCCTGCTCGACCTCGGATACGTCGCCTTCCTCGGCGTCGGCGCCTACACCGCCGCCCTCGTCTCCGGATCGACGGCCTCCGCCTTCGACCTGCACTTCCCCTTCTGGGCCGCGGTGCTCACCGGCGCCGTCGTGTCACTGATCTTCGGTGTCGTCATCGGTGCCCCCACGCTGCGACTTCGCGGCGACTACCTCGCCATCGTCACCCTGGGCTTCGGAGAGATCTTCCGCATCGCCATGGGCAACCTCGACGGCGTATCCGGCCCGCAGATCACCAACGGCCCCAACGGCATTCCGAACATCCCCGACCTCGAGTTCTTCGGGTTCAACTTCGGGCAGCCCCACACCGTGCTCGGCATCGAGCTCGGCGCCTACGCCAACTACTACCTGCTCATGCTGCTCGCGACGATCCTCGTCGTCCTGGTCTTCAGCCGCGCCGGCAGCTCCCGCATCGGCCGCGCCTGGGTCGCGATCCGCGAGGACGAGACCGCCGCCACCGCCATGGGCATCAACGGCTTCCGCGTCAAGCTCATCGCCTTCGCCCTCGGCGCCACGCTCGCCGGCCTCGCCGGCACCGTGCAGGCACACGTCCAGCACACGGTGGTCCCCGAGATGTACCAGTTCGCCGGTCCCGTACCGCCCAACTCGGCCTTCCTCCTGGCGGCCGTCATCCTCGGCGGCATGGGCACCATCAGCGGACCGCTCCTCGGCGCCACGCTCCTCTACATGATCCCGGCCAAGCTGCAGTTCCTTCAGGACTACCAGCTCCTCGGCTTCGGTATCGCCCTCATCCTGCTGATGCGCTTCCGCCCCGAGGGACTCATCGCCAACCGGCGCGCCCAGCTCGAATACCACGAGACCGATCAACTCGACGTCCCGGACAAGGGACTCCCCGACTCCGGCGTCGGCGTCGCCAAGGCGGGGGCGTGAAGGACATGACGACCACGACCAGCACCACGACCCAGACCGTCCTCGAGGCCAGCGGCGTCACGATGCGATTCGGCGGCCTCACCGCCGTGCGCTCCGTCGACCTGACGGTCAACGCCGGGGAGATCGTCGGCCTCATCGGCCCCAACGGCGCCGGCAAGACGACGTTCTTCAACTGCCTCACCGGCCTGTACATCCCGACGGAGGGCACCGTCTCCTACAAGGGGACCGTCCTGCCGCCCAAGCCGCACCTGGTCACCAAGGCGGGCATCGCCCGTACCTTCCAGAACATCCGGCTGTTCGCCAACATGACCGTCCTGGAGAACGTCCTGGTCGGCCGGCACACCCGGACCAAGGAAGGTCTCTGGTCCGCCCTCCTGCGCGGGCCCGGCTTCAAGAAGGCGGAGGCCGCGTCCCACGCACGGGCCATGGAACTCCTGGAGTTCATCGGCCTGGAGCACAAGGCCGACCACCTCGCCCGCAACCTGCCCTACGGCGAGCAGCGCAAGCTGGAGATCGCCCGCGCACTGGCGAGCGACCCCGGCCTGCTGCTGCTCGACGAGCCCACGGCGGGCATGAACCCGCAGGAGACCCGGGCCGCCGAGGAACTCATCTTCGCCATCCGGGACATGGGCATCGCCGTGCTCGTCATCGAGCACGACATGCGCTTCATCTTCAACCTCTGCGACCGCGTCGCGTGTCTCGTCCAGGGCGAGAAGCTCGTCGAGGGCACGGCGTCGGTCGTCCAGGGCGACGAGCGTGTCGTGGCGGCGTACCTCGGTACGCCCTTCGAGGGCGAGCCGGGTGAGGCGGAGGCCGCGGAGGTGGCGGCCGCCGAGGCGGACGCGTCCGCCGAGCGCGACACGGCCGCGAAGGCCGGGACCGAGGCCCGGGCAGACGCCGACGCCGAGGCCCCGGGCGAGACGTCCGACGACCCCGAGGCCGACGCGTCCGCCGACGACGCATCCGCCCAGGCGGACGCCGACGCCGACGCCGAGAACGACCGGAACGACGACGGCGAGGAGAGCGACGACAGCGACGGGGACGACGACGCCCCCGCCGCCGAGCCGCCCGCCGACACCGCGTCGGGCGACGAAACAAGCACCACCGGCAAGGAAGGAGAGGAGAAGTGACCGCACTCCTCGAAGTCGAGGACCTCAGGGTCGCCTACGGCAAGATCGAGGCCGTCAAGGGCATCTCCTTCTCCGTCGAGGCCGGCCAGGTCGTCACCCTCATCGGCACCAACGGTGCCGGCAAGACCACGACCTTGCGCACGCTGTCCGGACTGCTCAAGCCGTCCGGAGGCAGGATCTCGTTCGACGGGAAGCCCCTCAGCGGCATTCCCGCGCACAAGATCGTGTCGCTGGGCCTGGCCCACTCCCCCGAGGGCCGGCACATCTTCCCGCGCCTCACCATCGCGGAGAACCTCCACCTCGGAGCGTTCCTGCGCAGCGACAAGGAGGGGATCGAGAGGGACATCCAGCGTGCCTACGACCTCTTCCCGATCCTCGGTGAGCGCCGCAAGCAGGCGGCGGGAACACTGTCCGGCGGTGAGCAGCAGATGCTCGCCATGGGGCGCGCGCTGATGTCGCAGCCGAAGCTGCTCATGCTCGACGAGCCCTCCATGGGACTCTCGCCGATCATGATGCAGAAGATCATGGCGACCATCTCGGAGCTGAAGGCCCAGGGCACGACGATCCTCCTCGTCGAACAGAACGCCCAGGCCGCTCTCTCCCTGGCCGACCGGGCCTACGTCATGGAGGTCGGCAAGGTCGTGCTCTCCGGCACCGGCCAGGACCTGCTCCACGACGAGTCCGTCCGCAAGGCCTACCTCGGCGAGGACTGACCCCGGCAGACGGAAAGGGCCCGCACCCCCTGGGGGGTGCGGGCCCTTTGCGCGTCGACAGCGGGGCTACTGGCCCTTCGCCGCCTTCTTCTCCTCCGCGTCCTCGATGACCGCCTCCGCGACCTGCTGCATCGACAGGCGCCGGTCCATCGACGTCTTCTGGATCCAGCGGAACGCGGCCGGCTCCGTCAGCCCGTACTGGGTCTGGAGGATGCTCTTGGCGCGGTCGACCAGCTTGCGCGTCTCCAGGCGCTGGGAGAGGTCGGCGACCTCCTTCTCCAGGGCCTTCAGCTCGGTGAAGCGGGAGACCGCCATCTCGATCGCCGGCACGACGTCGCTCTTGCTGAACGGCTTCACGAGGTACGCCATGGCACCGGCGTCGCGCGCCCGCTCGACGAGGTCGCGCTGCGAGAACGCGGTGAGCATCAGGACCGGGGCGATGGACTCCTCGGCGATCTTCTCGGCCGCGGAGATCCCGTCGAGGACCGGCATCTTCACATCGAGGATCACCAGGTCGGGGCGGTGCTCCCGGGCCAGCTCGATGGCGCGCTGGCCGTCACCGGCCTCGCCGACGACCGCGTACCCCTCTTCCTCGAGCATCTCTTTGAGGTCGAGCCGGATGAGGGCCTCGTCCTCGGCGATGACGACACGGGTCGTCAGCGGCGGTACATGCGACTGGTCGTCGTCATCGGCGATCGGCTGGGGCGACTCGGGGGCAGTCACGGGACTCCTCGTTCCAAAGCAGGGTGCTCCCCATGAGCCTACCCAGCTCCTGTATGGTTGGGGCACGAAGGGTTTGCGTAATCCTTCATTTCCAAGGGCGCCCCGGTAGCCCAGCGGTAGAGGCAATGGTCTCAAACACCATCCAGCGTCGGTTCGAATCCGACCCGGGGTACTTTCCCTGAAATTCCAAGGTCGCAACACGAGGCCCCTCTCCGGAGGGGCCTTTCCGTGTCACCGAGCCGTGCTGTCGCTCTCGCCGATGTGGTGCACCCGGACCAGGTTGGTCGATCCCGGGACGCCCGGCGGGGATCCGGCCGTGATGACGACGATGTCGCCCTTCTGGCAGCGGCCGATCTTCAGCAGTTCCTCGTCCACCTGCGCCACCATCGCGTCGGTCGACTCCACGTGCGGGCCGAGGAAAGTCTCCACGCCCCACGTGAGGTTGAGCTGCGAACGCGTGGACGGGTCCGGGGTGAAGGCGAGGAGGGGAATCGGGGAGCGGTAGCGCGAGAGGCGGCGGACCGTGTCGCCGGACTGGGTGAAGGCGACGAGGAACTTGGCGCCGAGGAAGTCGCCCATCTCGGCGGCCGCGCGGGCGACGGCGCCGCCCTGGGTGCGGGGCTTGTTGCGCTCGGTCAGGGGCGGCAGGCCCTTGGCGAGGACGTCCTCCTCGGCCGCCTCGACGATGCGGCTCATGGTCCGGACGGTCTCGACGGGGTACTTGCCGACGCTGGTCTCGCCCGAGAGCATCACGGCGTCGGTGCCGTCCATGACGGCGTTGGCGACGTCGGACGCCTCGGCGCGGGTGGGCCTGCTGTTGTCGATCATCGAGTCGAGCATCTGGGTGGCGACGATGACCGGCTTGGCGTTGCGCTTGGCCAGCTTGACGGCCCTCTTCTGGACGATGGGCACCTGTTCCAGCGGCATTTCGACGCCGAGGTCCCCGCGGGCCACCATGATGCCGTCGAAGGCGGCGACGATGTCGTCGATGTTCTCCACGGCCTGCGGCTTCTCGACCTTGGCGATGACGGGCACGCGCCGGCCCTCCTCCGCCATGACGCGGTGGACGTCGTCGATGTCGCGGCCGCTGCGGACGAAGGACAGCGCGATGATGTCCGCGCCGATGCGCAGGGCCCAGCGCAGGTCCTCGACGTCCTTCTCGGAGAGGGCGGGGACGGAGACGGCGACGCCCGGAAGGTTGAGGCCCTTGTGGTCGGAGACCATGCCGCCTTCGGCGACGACGGTGCGCACCCGGGTGCCGTCGACCTCGGTGACCTCGAGGGCGACCTTGCCGTCGTCGACGAGGATGCGCTCGCCGCGCGTGACGTCGGCGGTCAGTCCCTTGTAGGTGGTTCCGCAGATGTGGCGGTCGCCCTCCACGTCCTCGACGGTAATGGTGAATTCGTCGCCGCGTTCGAGCAGTACGGGGCCTTCACGAAAGCGTCCGAGACGAATCTTCGGGCCTTGAAGGTCGGCGAGGACGCCGACACTGCGGCCGGTTGCGTCGGAGGCCTTCCGCACATGCTCGTAACGTTGCTCGTGGTCGGTGTAGGAGCCGTGGCTGAGGTTGAAGCGGGCGACGTCCATTCCGGCTTCGACCAGGGCTTTGATCTGGTCGTACGTGTCGGTGGCGGGCCCCAGGGTACAGACGATCTTTGCTCGGCGCATGGCACGAGCCTATGGCTTACCGGCGGGTAGAGAATTGGCCGGGCATGACGACTCAACAACCTTTGCATGAAGGGTTATTGACAAGTGTTGAATTGTGCGCAGGGGTGCTCCGATGAGCGCTCGCCACTTCGTGAAAGTATGTTTGTCTAGAACTCGGGCGGGGTCATGGTGAAACGCGCGTTCACCTGTGCGCTCACCGTCTGGCGCTGCGGTTCGAGATCCAGTGCGGGTGCCATTTCGGTCTGGGCCGCGCCGAATCCTCGCGTCCGCATACCGCCGGGCGCGGCGGGCATGCCGTACGGCACGGCGTTCTCCGCACCGATGTCGGCGAGTTCCACCAAAGCCGAGAGCCGGCTGCCGAGTGCCGCGGCGTACTCGCGGGCACGCTGCACGGCGTCCCGTACGGCCTCGCGGCGGGCCTCGCCGTGGGCGGGCGAGTCGGGGCGCAGCGACCACCAGGGGCCGCTGACCTGGGTCAGCTCCAGATCGGCGAGCCGGGTGGTGAGTTCGCCGAGGGCCGTGAAGTCGGTGAGCGTGGCGGTGATGTACACGCCGCCGTGGTACGCGCGGACCTTCTCGCCGCGGCCGTGCTGGGTGAGTTCGGGGCTGATGGAGAACGCGCCGGTCGACAGCTTCTCGACGGCGTCGCCGTAGGACTTGACCAGCTCCAGCACGGCGTTGTTGCGGCGGGTGAGGTCCTCCAGGGCGGCGCGCCGGTCCTTGCCGCGGGCGCTGACCTGGACGCCGATCCTGGCGATCTCCGGGTCGAACTCGAGCCGGGCCTCGCCGCGCACGGCGACCCTCGGCGCATCGGGTGTTCCGTACGGGACTGCGGCGTCGCCGGTCATGTGGTCTCCCTCACTGTTGCGGTCCCTGTGGTCCCTGTTGTGGTCCCCTGTGGTCCCTGTTGTGGTCGAACCCTTTCGCACGGGACCGTCCTGCGCCAGAATCTACGCGCGTTGTGCACATGATCGAGGGAGACGAAATGCCGCTGAACCGTAGGACGTTCCTGGAGCGGTCGGCCGCCGCCGGGGCCGGTGTGGCGATCGCCGGCAGCGCGGCCGCGCCGGCCGCGGCCGACGAGCCGGGACAGGGACACGGCCACGGGCGTCCGCCGAAGCGGTACTCGTTCACCGTCATGGGGACGACCGACCTGCACGGCAATGTCTTCAACTGGGACTACTTCACCGACAAGGAGTTCGACGACAAGGCCCACAACGACGTGGGCCTGGCGAAGATCTCGACGCTGGTCAACCGGGTCCGCGAGGAGAAGGGGCGCCTCAACACGCTCCTGATAGACGCCGGTGACACCATCCAGGGCACCCAGCTGTCGTACTACTACGCCAAGGTCGACCCGATCACCGCCGCAAGCGGCCCGGTGCACCCGATGGCGCAGGCGATGAACGCCATCGGCTACGACGCCGCGGCGCTCGGCAACCACGAGTTCAACTACGGCATCCCGGTCCTGCGGAAGTTCGAGGAGCAGTGCGACTTCCCGCTGCTCGGGGCGAACGCGCTGGACGCGAAGACGCTGCGCCCGGCGTTCGCGCCGTACAGCATGCACCGGCTGCGCACCCCGCACGGCCGTGACGTGCGCGTCGCCGTCCTGGGCCTCACCAACCCGGGCATCGCGATCTGGGACAAGCAGAACGTCAGCGGCAAGATGGTCTTCCCCGGCCTGGAGGAGCAGGCGGCGAAGTGGGTGCCGAAGCTGCGGTCGATGGGCGCGGATGTCGTGATCGTGTCCGCGCACTCGGGATCCAGCGGCACCTCCTCGTACGGTGACCAGCTGCCGTACATCGAGAACGCGGCGGGTCTGGTCGCCGAGCAGGTGCCGGGCATCGACGCGATCCTGGTCGGCCACGCCCACACCGAGATCGCCGAGTACTTCGTCACCAACAAGGAGACCGGCCGGCAGGTCGTGCTGTCCGAGCCGCTGAAGTGGGGGCAGCGGCTCACCCTCTTCGACTTCGACCTGGTGTGGGAGAAGGGCCGCTGGACCGTCGAGAAGGTCGGGGCGCAGGTCCTGAACTCGAACACGGTCGCCGAGGACGCGAAGATCACCCGGCTGCTCGGCGACGAGCACAAGAAGGTGGTCGCGTACGTCAACCAGGTCATCGGCACGTCCACCGTCGCGATGTCGACGGCCGACGCGCCCTGGAAGGACGAGCCGATCATCGACCTGATCAACCAGGTGCAGGCCGAGACGGTGAAGGCAGCGCTGGCGGGCGGCCAGTGGGCGGCGCTGCCGGTGCTGTCGCAGGCGTCGTGCTTCTCCCGTACGGCCGCCATCCCCGCCGGTGAGGTGACGATCAGGGACGCGGCCGGGCTGTACCCGTTCGAGAACACGCTCGAGGCGCGGCTGATGACGGGTGCGCAGCTGAAGGAGTATCTGGAGTTCTCGGCGCGCTACTACGTGCAGACGCCCGCGGGCGCTCCGGTCGACACGTCGAAGCTGACGAACGCGGGCGGCACGCCCGACTACAACTACGACGCGGTCTCGGGAGTGACCTACGAGATCGACATCGCGAAGCCGGCCGGTTCGCGGATCGTGAACCTGTCCTTCGAGGGCAGGGCGATCGACCCGGCGGCCCGGTTCGTCCTGGCCGTCAACAACTACCGGGCGAGCGGCGGCGGCAACTTCCCGCACATCGCCCGGGCCCAGCAGCTGTGGGCGAACTCGGAGGAGATCAGGAACACGATCATCTCCTGGGTGCAGGCGAAGGGCACGGTCGACCCGGCGTCGTTCGCGTCGGTCGGCTGGAAGCTGACGCGGGACGGCACGCCGGTCTTCTAGCCACTGCCGGAGGAGGACCGCGAGGCGCCTAGCGTCCCTGGGCCAGGGGGGTCAGCTGCGGCTGCTGGCCGGGGATGCCGGGCGCCTCGCGGCGTTCGAGGCCGAAACTGGTGAACGCCGTGCGGCGCGGCAGGGGGTAGGGCTCCTTGCCGGTGAGCGAGTTGAGGATGGACGCGCTGCGCCACGCGGCGAGGCCGAGGTCGGGGGCGCCGACGCCGTGGGTGTGGCGTTCGGCGTTCTGCACGTAGACCGTGCCCGTCACGGAGGGGTCGAGCCGCAGCCGGTACTGCTCGTCGACGAGGGGGCGTCCGGCGCTGTCGCGGCGCATGTACGGGTCGATGCCGGCGAGCAGCCGGCCGAGCGGCCGTTCGCGGTAGCCGGTGGCGAGGACGACGGCGTCGGTGGTGAGCCGGGAGCGGGTGCCCTGCTGGGTGTGCTCCAGGTGCAGTTCGATCTTGGTGGTGGCGAGGCGGCCGGCGGTGCGGACGGTGACACCGGGCGTCAGGACGGCGTCGGGCCAGCCGCCGTGCAGGGTACGGCGGTAGAGCTCGTCGTGGATGGCGGCGATGGTGTCGGCGTCGATGCCCTTGTGGAGCTGCCACTGGCGGGGCACGAGGTCGTTCCGCACCTGCTCGGGCAGGCCGTGGAAGTAGCGCGTGTAGTCGGGCGTGAAGTGTTCCAGGCCGAGCTTGGAGTACTCCATGGGCGCGAACGCGCCGGTTCGGGCCATCCAGTGGATCTTCTCGGCCCCGGCCGGTCTGGCGCGCAGCAGGTCGAGGAACACCTCGGCCCCGGACTGACCCGAGCCGATGACGGTGACGTGCTCGGCGGCGATCAGGGCCTCGCGGTGGTCGAGGTAGTCGGCGGAATGGATGACGGGGACGCCCTGCGCGTCGGCGAGGGGCCGCAGCGGTTCGGGGACGTACGGCTCGGTGCCGATGCCGAGCGCGATGCTGCGGGTGTACGCGCGGCCGAGGGCCTCGACCTCGCCGTCGGCGTCGAGCTGCGTGAAGTCCACCTCGAAGAGGTCGCGTTCGGGGCTCCAGCGGACGGCGTCGACCTGGTGGCCGAAGTGGAGTCCCGGCAGGCTGTCGCCGACCCAGCGGCAGTACGCGTCGTACTCGGCGCGCTGGATGTGGAACCGCTCGGCGAAGTAGAACGGGAACAGCCGCTCGCGTGCGCGCAGATAGCTGAGGAACGACCAGGGGTTCGCTGGATCGGCGAGCGTGACCAGGTCTGCGAGGAACGGGACCTGGAGGGTGGCGCCCTCGATGAGCAGGCCCGGGTGCCAGTGGAAGGCCGGCCGCTGCTCGTAGAAGGCGGTGGCGAGGCCGCCGGGCATGCCGTGGGCGAGCGCGGCGAGGGAGAGGTTGAACGGGCCGATGCCGACGCCCACCAGGTCGTAGGGGCGGTCGAGGGCGGCTGCCGCCGTGGCGGCCTCGGGAGCGGGCGTGGCGGTCATCGGGGGGTTGTGCCTTCCACGAGTGCGAGCAGGGCGTGCAGATGGGCGGGGGTGACGTGCGGGTTGAGCAGGGTCGCCTTGAGCCAGACGTGGCCACCGGCGCGTGCCCGGCCGAGGACGGCGCGGCCGCCGGTCAGGAGGGTGCGGCGGATCTCGGCGGTCTGCTCGTCGGTGGCGCCGGTGGGGCGGAACAGGACGGTCGACAGGGTGGGCCGTTCGTACAGCTCCAGAGCGGGATGCTTCTCGACGAGGTCGGCGAGGTCCTGCGCGGCGGTGCAGACCCGGTCCACGAGTGCGCCGAGTCCGGTGCGCCCGAGGGCCCTGAGGGTGACGGCGATCTTGAGGACGTCTGGCCGCCGGGTGGTGCGCGGCGAGCGGCCCACGAGGTCGGGCAGGCCGGCGTCGGTGTCGTCCTCGGCGTTGAGGTACTCGGCGGTGTGCGCGAGGGGTGCGAGGCGGGCCGCGTCGGACACGGCGACGAGGCCGGCCGCGACGGGCTGCCAGCCGAGTTTGTGCAGGTCAAGGGTGACGGAGTGGGCCCGGTCGAGGCCCGTGAGGAGGCTTCGTCGCGAGCGGCTGAAGAGGAGCGGTCCGCCGTACGCGGCGTCGACGTGCAGTTCGGCCCGGTGGCGTGCGGCCACGTCGGCGATCTCCGGGAGCGGGTCGATGCGGCCGGTGTCGGTGGCGCCCGCGGTGGCGACGACGAGGACGGGGCCGGTCAGCTCCGTGAGGGCGTCGTCCAGGGCGTCGGGGTCGTGGACCGGGACGGTGACCGGGCCGGGCAGACCCAGCAGCCAGGCGGCGCGGCGCACGGAGTGGTGCGCGGAGTCGGCGCAGACGACCTGGACCGGGGCGCGGTGGCGTTCGCGGGCGAGGAGGAGGGCGAGCTGGTTGGACTCGGTGCCGCCGGTGGTGACGAGGGCGTCGGGGGCGGCGGCGTGCGGGTAGACCTCCGCGGCGAGGGCCCGGGTGACGGCGCTCTCCAGCGCGGAGGCGGCCGGGGCCTGGTCCCACGAGTCCATGGACGGGTTGAGCGCGGAGGCCGCGAGGTCGGCGGCGACGGCGAGCGCGAGGGGCGGGGTGTGGAGGTGGGCCGCGCACAGGGGGTCGGCGGGGTCGGCCGAGCCGTGGGCGACGGCGCGGACGAGGGCGCGGAGGGCCTCTTCGGCGCCGTGGCCCTGGTCGGGGAGGGCGTCTTGCATCGCGTCGCGGATGTGCGCGGCGACGGCGTCCGGGCCGCCGCGGGGCAGCGGCCCGCCGCGCGCCTCGGCGCCCTCCCGGAGGGCACGGAGGACGACGCCGACCAACGGCCGCAGGGCGTCGGCTCCGGCGGGCCCGCCGGCGAGGGGCGGTGGCGGCGGGGTGGGCATGCGGGGTCCTTCGGGCTCGTGCGGGGTCGGCACCGGCGCCCGTCGGGATCAGGGGGTGCCGCCGTGCACAACGACTATGAGCCGAAAGGGTGTTGCGGGAGGCCGGACGAGGCCGTCCGACCACGCGCCACAGGCCCCTTACTCCTCTTCTTCCTCGTCGTCCTCGTCGTCGTTCGGCTCGCTCGGCCGCCGGTTGTAGATGGCGCTCTCGAGCTGCCGGACGTCGGAGTCCAGTTCGAGCCATTCGGTATACGAGCCGAAGGGATGCAGGGTCGTCTCGGCCGCCTCGGGCGTCTCGGCGAGGGCGAGGAGCTCGGCGAGAAACTCGCGTGCCTCACCGACCGCCGCGGCGAGCGCTCTGCGCCGACCGGCGAACCGCTCACTGAGCGGAATGTCGGTCTCGTCCCCGGCCCCCGCTCCCGCTTCGTCCTCCGCCTCCTTCGCCCTGCCCGGATCGGACGCTGCGACCAGCCGCCACTGAGTGAGCTGCTGCGCGGCCACTCCCCCGCGGTCCCTGCGCACGCGGTCGGGCTGTGTGAGGTCGACATCGGGGACGGTGTACATCCGGGACGGGTCGCGGCCGAGCATCTGGGCCGCGGTGAAGGAATTGGTGCATGCCCGGCCGGGTTCGAAGGCGTCGGCGGCGAACGCCAGGAGCCACAGCCCCTCCTCGCGTTCGGCGAGGCCCGCGACGACCTGGGCCACGTCCGCCCGGAACGGTACGGTCCTGCCGACCGCCGAGCCGACGTTGCGCGTGATCAGCTTGTCGGCGATCAGGGCGGTCCCACCCGCGACGGCGAGCGTCTGACGCGCGTTGTTGTCTCCGTCCACGGCGCGCGGCACCAGGTCGGTGAAGCGATCGCTGTGGACGGGTATCCAGTCGCCTTTGACCTCCTTGGTGAGGACTCCTCCGTTTGCCCACGCGTTGCGCGCCTGCTTGAGGGAGTCCTTCTTGCCGCCGCGCCACGGCACGTCGATGATCGGGCCGAGAAGCTCGGCGTAGCCGGCATCGGTCATTCGCCGCGTGCCCTTGATGTCCTTGGCGTGACGCTTGACCTGTTCGTAGGTCTCAGGCCGGGTCAGTACGCGAACGAGGTAGACCGCGCGCCACAGGGCGGTACCGGGGAGGGTGTTGTCATGGAAGATGTCGGGCAGGTCGGCAGGGGGGCGCTGCCCGAGGGCCAACTGGACGATGTCGGCCATACGGTCCTGACCGCCGCCCGACCCGAGGTACATCCGGCGCAGCGCCCGTGAGCCGACCTCGACGTTCTGCGCCGCCGCCTCCCAGGCGCGGAACTCCACGTGGACGGACGCCAGGATGGAACGCACCGCGTCGTCGAACACCTCGCCGGCGGGCAGTCCGGCGCTGCCGTGCCGGCGGACGCCCACGGTGATCTGGGCGGGGACGACGAGGGTCTGGCCGAGCCGCACGGAGCGGTCCGCGGGCTGGCCCTCGCCGAGTCCCTTGTAGAACTCGGCGCGCAGATCGGCGAGTACGTCCTGGCGGCCGAGGGCCATGCGCTGGCTCACCGGCTTGTCCACCGCCCCGCGACGTGGGGTCTTCTCCGCGAGGAGACAGCGGGTGGCCGTCTCGGCGATCAGTTCGGCGTCGGGTTGCTCCTCGTCGGCGAGCAGGGCCCATGCGCTGGTGAGCCGGGTGATGCCGTCCCGGACGACCAGAACGTCGATCGGGTCCGTCTCGTCCCGGAACTTCAGCCGGCACGGATGCGCGATGACGGCCCGCGTGATGCGCCGGGAAAGGATCGACTGGTCGTACGGCTCCGGGTTGGCCCGTCGGGTGGCGGTGATGGTCTGCCGCAGATGGGCCTTGAGGTGGGCCAGATCCCGGTAGGTATAGGTCACGCACGCGGTGGGTTCGCCGTTGCCGTCGCTGTCTCCGTGGACCTCGGGGTCCTCGACGGGCAGTGACTCCTGCCCGGTTCTGGGCTGGAGGCCGGGGAAAAGTTCGGTCAGCCAGACGCGGGTGTGGATGGAGCGGAGGGTCGCTCCTTCCACGTGCTCCTCGATGAGCGCCGTCGCCTGGCCCTTCTGGGAGCGCAGTTGGGCGGCTGCCGAGTCCGGTGCGACGACGGCCCGCGCCACGGCGTGCCACGAGTCCTCGTCGAGCGCCGTTCCGCCGGAGGCGAGCCCGGCCTTGACGAGGGAGCCACGGTCACTGACGGACGACAGCTCCGGAAGGCTCCGTTCGAATCCGGAGACGGAGAATTGCTCGTCCCCGAAGTAGAACGTGATCGTTTCCGGACCGGCCTGGGAGCGCTGCGAGGCCACGGTGTCCTGGGCCTCGGGCTCCTGGAATCCTCCGGGAATAGTCATGCGACTCCTTCGATTGCCAGGTGAGAGTGGTGGTATTGCCGCCCTTTCGGGACTGGCTTCCGCCATAAGGGCAGGGTTAGACTGTTTCTGCGGTCCGGGCCGTACTTCGGTGCGTGCCAGGTCTGCTTTTTACGGAACCCCGGCCGAGTGCCGGGGTTTCGTGGTTTCCGGGTGGCCGTGCGGCACCGGGACCCGGTCACGCCTTACCGGCCCGGCCGGGCACAGCCGGTCTCGGGGAGAGCACGGCCTTGGGCAGATGCTGTGCGAACCAGTGCCACATGAAACGGCGCCTCTCCTGCCGCACGACGGCCTGGCAGGCGGTGTAGGCGACCAGGTCCGCGGCCTGGACTTTCGGTGCCATGTGCGCGGGCACCTCGACCGCCGGCTCCGCGATCCGCCGGGGGCGCACCACACCGTGGACGTCGGCGTAGAGGGACTCGGTGCCGTCGCCGTCGACCACGACCTCGCCGTACTCGCCGCGCTCGGCGAGCTCGTGGTCGAGCCGGCGCAGCAGGGCCTCGTAGGCAAGCACCTTCGCGGCACGCCAGTCGCCCGGCAGGGTGGTGTGCACCGCGGTGACGATGACGCCGGGGCGGCTGCCGATCAGATCGAGCGCTTCCTGTGCCATGTGGTAGCGGTCTGTCCGTGCGGGGTTGCGACCGCCGGGGCGCCCCCGGCCGTTGATGAACAGGGTCGAGTGGAGTTCGTAGTGGACGGGCACCGCGTGGCGGAGCAGCCAGCCCTCACGGAGCGAGGCCCAGTCCTGCTCGAAGGCGGCCGCCTGGTCGACGGGCACGCCCACAGCGGCGTACAGCGCGAGACCCGCTGCGGGAATACCGGAGTCGTCGACGTAATACACACGATCGACGGGGAAATACGCGTTGATGGCGGTGCAGACCCTTCACTGGAATCCGGCACGGACGGGAGACGTCATGCGGCTGCACCGCTGAGCCCGGGCCGTCCAGGGGGTCGCCCCGGATCTGCGAATTCCATGCGATACGCGCTGCGTCATTCCGGGGAACCGCTCCGCGGACTCTCGCTCGCCCGCCCACCGATTCACGGTGAGCGCCAGTTCGAGGCTCCGTACGGACCCGTCGTCGCCAGGCGACTCCGGGTTGCACGAGGAGCATCCGGGCCGCTGCCCGGACACCACGGCACACTTCGCCAAATGGCTCGTATTACTAATCGGCATAGTAGAGCCGTATCCGACGCACCGTCAATCAATGCCAACAACCGGGCTACAGAGGGCCGTTCGGTACAGAGGGCCGTTCGGTTGTGCAGCACAGGCGAGAGCGGCCGGGGGCACCATGTCCGGTGCCCCCGGCCGATGGTTACGCGCCGCGGATGCGGAGGGACCTCTTCAAGTCGTCGAGCTGGTCGACCAGTTTGCGGCGGAGTGCCGGGATCGGCGACGCGTCGCGCAGGCACGCCTCGCCCAGGGCCAGCGACTCCGCGTCCACCGCGTGGAGCGGGAAGGCGTACCTGCCCGCGGCCTCCGCGATCGCCGGGCCGCGGCGGGCGGCGAGGGCGACCGCGTCGGGGTAGTACCGGGGGACGTACTCCTTGACCAGCGCGGTCTGTTCGGGCTGCCAGAAGCCCTGGGCCGTCGCCGTGAACAGGTAGTTGGACAGGTCGTCCGCCTCGAAGAGCCGGGACCAGGCCGCCGCCTTGGCCTCCGCCGTCGGCAGGGCCGCGCGGCAGCGGGCCGCGCCCTCCTGGCCCGTCGCGCTCGGGTCGCGGTCGAGTTCCGCCGCGATCTCCTTCTCCCCCACCGCGCCGAGGACGGCGAGGCGGGTGAGGATGCGCCAGCGCAGCTCGGGGTCGAGTTCGGGGCCGCCGGGGACGCTGCCGTCGGCGAGCCACTCCTGGATGGAGGCCGGCTGGGCGGCGGCGTCGATGAAGTGGCGTACGGCGGTCAGGCGCAGGCCCGGGTCGTTGCCGTCCTCGGTGTGGCGCAGCAGGGCGCGGCAGGTGTCGGTGAGCGTGGCGAGTGCGGCGGGGCGCTGCTCCGCGGGCAGGTAGCAGTCGGCGATCTGCCCGGCGGCGAAGGCGAGGACGCCCTGCACGACGGCGAGGTCGGTCTCCCGGGGGAGGTGGGCGCGGGCCGCCTCCAGGTAGGCGGTCGGCGCCAGTTCGCCGTCGCGGACCATGTCGCGTGCCGCGTTCCACACGACGGCGCGGGTCAGGGGGTCGGGGATGCCGGAGAGGGAGCCGAGTGCGGTGGCCCAGGACTCGGTGTCGAGACGGACCTTGGCGTAAGTGGTGTCGCCGTCGTTGAGGACGACGAGCCCGGGGCGGCGGCCGGGGCGGACGTCGTGCTCGGTGAGCGGTACGTCCACGGCGAAGCGCTCCCGCAGGACGAGGCGGCCCGGTTCGATCGGGTCCGCGTCTAAGGCGCCGACGGCGATGCGGTGGGGGCGGCTGCCGTCGTGGTCGATGCCGAGCGTCCAGCCGCCGGCCGTCTCGGTGACGGTGGGGGTGAGGGTGTCGACGCCGGTGGTCCGCAGCCACGCGTCGGCCCAGGCGTGCACGTCCCGGTCGGTGGCCTGCGCGAGGGAGTCGATGAAGTCGGCGAGGGTGGCGTTGCCGAACCGGTGCCGCTTGAAGTGGATGTTGATGCCGGCGAGGAAGTCCATCTCCCCGAGCCAGGCCACGAGCTGGCGCAGCGCGGAGGCGCCTTTGGCGTAGGAGATGCCGTCGAAGTTGAGCATCGCGGAGGCGGTGTCGGGCACGGCGTCCGGGTCGGGGGCGACGGGGTGGGTGGAGGGCCGCTGGTCGGCGTCGTATCCCCAGGACTTGCGGGCGATGCCGAAGTCGACCCAGGTGTCCCGGAAGCGGGTCGCCTCGGTGAGCGTCTGGTAGCCCATGTACTCGGCGAAGGACTCGTTCAGCCAGATGTCGTCCCACCACTTCAGGGTGACGAGGTCGCCGAACCACATGTGGGCCATCTCGTGGGCGATGACCATGGCGCGGGTCTGGCGCTGGGTGTCGGTGACGGCGGAGCGGTAGACGAATTCGTCACGGAAGGTGACGAGCCCCGGGTTCTCCATGGCGCCGGCGTTGAACTCGGGCACGAATGCCTGGTCGTAGGAGTCGAACGGGTACGGCTCCTCGAACTTCTCGTGGTACCGGTCGTAGCACTGGCGGGTGATCTCGAACAGCTCGTCCGCGTCGGCGTCGAGGTGGGCGCCGAGCGAGCGGCGCACATGGAGGCCGAAGGGCAGCCCGGCGTGCTCCGTGCGGACGGAGTGCCAGGGGCCGGCGGCGACCGCGACGAGGTAGGTGGACAGCAGCGGTGTGGGGGCGCAGGTCCAGCTGCCGTGGCCGTCGTGGGCCGCGACGCTGTTGCCGAGGACGGTCCAGCCCTCGGGCGCGGTGACGGTGAGGGCGAAGACGGCCTTCAGGTCGGGCTGGTCGAAGGCGGCGAAGACGCGCTGGACGTCCTCCATGAACAGCTGGGTGTAGACGTAGGTCTCGCCGTCGGTGGGGTCGGTGAAGCGGTGCATGCCCTCGCCGGTGCGCGAGTAGCGCATGCTCGCGTCGACGCGCAGTTCGTGCTCGCCGGCGGTGAGGCCGGTCAGCGGGTAGCGGTTGCCGTCGAGCGCGGCCGGGTCGAGCGACTGTCCGTCGAGGGTGAGGGAGCGGAGCTCGGCGGGCTTGAGCTCGACGAAGGTGTCCCCGGCCGCGCGCGCGGTGAAGTGGATGACGGTCCGGGAGCCGAAGGTCTCGTCACCGGTGGTCAGGTCGAGGTCGATCGTGTACCGGTGTGCGTCGATCAGCCGGGCTCGGGTCTGCGCTTCGTCGCGCGTCAGTACGGGCATGGGGGCCATGCTGCCCGATCGCCCCGGGGCGGCACAGGGGGGTGTGTTCCGCTGTCAGCGCACACTGTGCGCCCCCTGCGCGCACCGCCGTACGTCCGCGTGCGAGGGCCCCGTCCTACTCCTTCCGCTCCGGCGGGGGCCCGCCCGCGATGGTCTCGTGGTGGCGGATCACCTCGGCGATGATGAAGTTGAGCAGCTTCTCGGCGAACGCGGGGTCCAGCTTGGCGCTCTCCGCGAGCTGGCGCAGCCGCTCGATCTGGCGGGCCTCGCGGTCGGGATCGGCGGGCGGCAGATGGTGCTCGGCCTTGAGGTGGCCGACCTGCTGGGTGCACTTGAAGCGTTCGGCGAGCATGTGCACGACCGCCGCGTCGATGTTGTCGATGCTCTCGCGCAGGCGGGTCAGTTCGGCGCGCACGTTCTCGTCGATGTCCTTCGGGGTCATGGTCATGGAGCTTACGTCCAGGTCCCCGCGATGGTCGGGGGGTGTTCAGGGTCCGGGACGCGGTTGCTCCAGCCGCCGGGCACATTGCGTCCCTGCTGCTCGCGGAAGCGGATGGGCGCGAGGCCGACCCGGCGGGTGAACAGCCGGGAGAAGTAGGCCGGGTCCTCGTAGCCGACCCGGCGGGACACGGCGGCGACCGGCAGGTCGGTGGTCGCGAGGAGTTCCTTGGCGTGGCCGAGCCGGATGCCGAGGAGGTAGTCCTTGGGGCTGCACCCGGCGCCGCGGCGTACGACGGTGCGCAGCTCGGCGGGGGTCATGCCGTGGCGGGCCGCGTGCTCGGTGACGGACAGGGGCTGGAAGGCGTCACGGGCGAGCGCGGTGAGGACGGGGTCGCCGTCGGCGTTGGTGTCGGCGCGGGCACGGCGCAGGGCGACGAGGAGTTCGTGGACGGCGGCACCGGTCTCGACCTCCAGGAGCGGGTTGCCCCGGCGGGCGGCGCGGGTGATGCGCCCGACGGCGGCGCGGGCGCCCGCGGTGTCGGCCAGCGGCACGACGGGCCGGTCGGGTTCGATGTAGCCGAGCTCGGTGTAGGTGGCGGTGGCGGGCCCGGTGAAGTCGACGAAGCTCTCGTCCCAGCCGGTGGCGGGGTCGGGCCCGTAGTGGTGCGGGACGCCGGGCGTGAGCCAGATCAGGGCGGGTGCGGTGACGCTGGTGCGCCGTCCGTCCGCGCCGCGGTACCAGCCGCTTCCGGCGCTGATCACGACGGCGACGTGGTGGTCGAGGGTGCGCGGGCCCACGGTGGGCAGCTGCCCGTGCTGGAGGCCGACGCCGAGGCAGACGAGGCCCAGCCGGTGATGGACCGGCCTTGGGGTGAAATATCGCATCCAGGTGTGGTACATGCCGCTTTCCGCTCCCTCCCCCAGGGCCCTTCCGCCGGTTCGGCCCTCCGGGGATGGAGGCCACCGGACGGGCCCTAGTCCAAGACAGGCCGATCTTTGTCCATGGACCGGCCGCACGCCAGACGGCGATGGTTCGGATATGAACGAGCGAAGGACGGACGGGGGGCCGGTGGCCGAGTTCACGGTGGGCGCGACGGACTTTCTGCTGGACGGCCGGCCGGTGCGGCTGCTGTCGGGAGCGCTGCACTACTTCCGGGTGCACGAGGAGCAGTGGGGGCACCGGCTGGCGATGCTGCGCGCGATGGGCCTCAACTGCGTCGAGACGTACGTCCCGTGGAACCTGCACGAGCCGCAGCCGGGCCGTTACGCGGACGAGGGGGCGCTCGGCCGGTTCCTGGACGCGGCGCAGGCCGCGGGCCTGTGGGCGATCGTCCGCCCGGGGCCGTACATCTGTGCCGAGTGGGAGAACGGCGGGCTGCCGCACTGGCTGACCGGGCGGCTGGGGCGCCGGGTGCGCACGTCGGACGCGGAGTACGAAGGTCATGTGGAGCGCTGGTTCACCCGGCTGCTGCCGCAGGTGGTGCGGCGCCAGCTCCCGGACGGCGGCCCCGTGGTGATGGTGCAGGTCGAGAACGAGTACGGCAGCTACGGCTCGGACGGCGACCATCTGCGGTTCCTGGTGGAGCTGCTGCGCGGCAGCGGTGTGACGGTCCCGCTGGTCACGTCGGACGGGGCGCAGGACCACATGTTGACGGGCGGCTCGGTGCCCGGCGTCCTGGCCACGGTGAACTTCGGCTCGGGGGCCGCCGAGGCGTTCGCGGCGCTGCGCCGCCATCAGCCGCGGGGGCCGCTGATGTGCATGGAGTTCTGGTGCGGCTGGTTCGATCACTGGGGCGCCGAGCATGTCGTGCGGGACGCGAAGGACGCGGCGGGGGCGCTGCGGGAGATCCTGGAGGCCGGCGCGTCGGTGAATGTGTACATGGCGCACGGCGGGACGAACTTCGCCGGCTGGGCGGGGGCGAACCGTTCGGGCCCGCTGCAGGACGAGGCGCTCCTGCCGACGGTGACGTCGTACGACTACGACGCGCCGGTCGACGAGGCGGGCCGGCCGACGGAGAAGTTCTGGCGTTTCCGCGAGGTGCTGGCCGATTACCACGACGGTCCGCTGCCGGACCCGCCGCAGCTACCCGCGGCCCTCGGCGCACCCGCGCGGGCGGTCCTGGACGCGTGGGCCTCGCCCGACGACGTGCTGGACGCGCTCGGCGGCCCGGAGTGGTCGGGCCCGGTCCCCCCGACGTTCGAGGAACTGGACGTGGACCGCGGACTGGTGCGCTACCAGGTCGACGTGCCAGGGCCCCGGCGGCCGTATCCGCTGCGGGTGACGGGCCTGCGGGACCGGGCGGTGGCGCTCGTCGACGGGGAACGGGCCGGGGTGCTGGACGGGGAGGACACCGCGCTGCCCGAGCCGGTGCCGGGCCCGGCCGCGGTCGAGCTGTGGGTGGAGTCCGAGGGCCGGGTGAACTACGGGCCGCGGACCGGCGAGCCGAAGGGGCTCACGGGCGGGGTGCTGCACGAGCGGCAGTATCTGCACGGGGTACGGGCGCGGGGTCTGCGTCTCGACGCCTTCGAGGAGGCGGGCGCGGTGGGCCGGCTGCCATGGCGGGAGGCTCTCCCGTGCGAGGGGGCGCGAGGGCTGTTCCGGGGCGTCGCCGAGGTGGCGTCACCGGGTGACGCGTGGCTCGAACTGCCCGGCTGGACACGGGGGTTCGTGTGGGTCAACGGGTTCGGGCTGGGTCGTTACCGGTCGGACGGCCCGCAGCAGGCGCTGTACGTGCCCGGCCCGGTGCTGCGCGCGGGCAGGAACGAGGTGTGGGTGCTGGAGCTGGAGGGCTGCGCGGCCGGCCGTGCGGTCCTGCTGCGCTGACGACGGCTCCGGGCACGCGCATACGGCACGGAAGCAGGAGCCCGCGGCACGACGGCAGGGAAGCGGGGCGGACCGCCGGCACGACGGCAGGCAAGCGGGGCGGACCGCCGGCAGGGCGCGGCGCGGAAGAGGGGCGGGCCCGCCGGCCCGCCCCTCCCGGTGTGCTGTGTGCGGCCCGCCTACAGGGTGGCGGCCGCGGACTTGATGGCCGAGGCGAAGGTCGAGACCTCGGTGTAGACACCGGGGTAGCCGGCCCTGGCGCAGCCGTAACCCCAGCTCACGATGCCGACCTGGATCCAGGCGCCCGCGTTGTCCCGGCGGAACATCGGGCCGCCGGAGTCACCCTGGCAGGTGTCGACACCGCCCTCGTTGTAGCCGGCGCAGATCTCCTCGCCCGGGATGAGCTCGTCGTACGCGCGGCCGCACTCGGCGTCGGAGACGAACGGGACCTGCGCCTTGAGCAGGTAGCGCTGCTGCGGGCCGCCCTCGCGGGCCGCGCCCCAGCCGGCGACGGTGAACGTGCCGCTGTTGTACGCCGTCGTCTCGGCGATCTTGAGGGTCGGCAGGTTGATCGGCTGAGCAAGCTTGATCAGTGCCCAGTCCTTGCCGGAGCCGTTGTAGCCGGGGGCCTGCAGGACCTTGGTGGAGCGGACCTTGATGGCGCTGGAGCTCTGGAGGTCCACGACGCCCGCGGTCGCGGTGATGCTGGTGTTGTTGCCGGAGCCGCTCACGCAGTGGGCGGCGGTCAGGACGATGTCTTTGGTGTAGAGCGCTCCGCCGCAGCCCATGGAGAGCCGGACCATGAAGGGGAACTCGCCCTGCGCGGCGCGGGTGCCGCCGACGACGGGCGGGGTGGCGGCCGATGCGGAGGAGGGCTGGAGGCTGATGGCGGCGAGCATGACGGCGCCGGCGGCGGCGCATCTCTTGAGCACGCTCAGAAGCTTCAACAGACTGCCTTTCGTGGGGGGTTGACGTCTGCCCTGGGTCGGAGCACATGCGGCAGCGCGGGGAATGACATGCGCCCGACAAGGCGGTGAACCGGATTATGGGCACCGGATTGCGAACCCCACAAGGAGTGCGTTCCGGCCATTCGTGGGGCCGCGGGACAGAGGTTCCGCACCGCCCCGGCCGTAGAGTTGAAGGCGGCCGACTGTCGTGCATGGGGGTACGGGACGTGGCGAACGGCAGTGAGGTGGTGCACGGCTTTCCGCACCTCGACACGGTGCGGTCGGCGGTCACCGCCCTGTACCGCCGGCTCTCACCCGAGGGCGTGCACTCCTACGCCCCGAGCGTGCTGCCGGCGGACGTGGCCTTCGGCGACGAGGACGACCTGCATCTGGGCGCCCAGCGGGTGGCGAGCGCCCTGGTACGGCATCTGCGGCTCCCCGACGCCCGCGTGATCGTGAGCTTCCGCGCGATGGAGCACGCGGCGAGCGTCGAACTGGCCGCCGGTCCCGAGTACTTCATCGAGCTGAACGACCGCTTCCGCACGCACCGGCGCGACATCGGCGCGGCCCTCGCGCACGAGATCACCCATGTGCTGCTGCACCGGCTCGGGCTCTCGTTCCCCGGCCTGCGCGCCAACGAGATCCTCACCGACACCGTGACCACCTATCTCGGGGCGGGCTGGCTGCTGCTGGACGCGTTCCGCGAGGACGGCGTCTCCAGCCAGAAGCTCGGCTACCTCACCCCGGAGGAGTTCGGCTACGTGCTCGCCGGGCGCGCCCTGGCCTTCGGCGAGGACCCTTCGCCGTGGTTCACCAGCGCACAGGGCTACAGCGCCTACACCGCCGGGCGCGCGCAGGCGCTGCGCGACGCCCGGCGCCCGCCGCTCACCACCGCGGGCCGCCTCGCCCGCCACCGTTACGCGAAGGACCGCCGCCACGCGCTGGAGAACCCGTCACGGCAGCACGCGGGAGGGGGCGCGGAAGAGGGCGCGTACCTCTTCGAGCCCGGCCCCGGCGGTCTGCGCGTCTCCTTCCCCTGCACCACCTGCCACCAGCGGATCCGGGTGCCCGTACGGGGCCGGGTGCGTGCCCGGTGCGGCCTGTGCCGGACGATTCTCGAATGCGACACTTGACCTCACCTCCGTAGGGTCGTGTCATGGACGAGAGCCACCTGGACGAGGGCCGCACGGGCGACGGCACGGCCGACGCGCAGCGGGCGGCGGACGTGCGCGCCCTCTTCGCGGCGGTGTACGACGGCGACGACGACGCGGTGGTGCGGCTGCTGCGCACGGGCGTACCGACCGAGAGCCTGGGCGAGGACGGGCAGACACCGCTGTATCTGGCGGCCGTGGAGGGCGAGCCAGGCATCGTCCGGCTGCTGCTGGCCGCGGGCGCCGATCCCGACCGGGCCTCGGGGCCCGGGAACGACGACCTGCCGCTGTGCGGGGCGGCGGTCGGCGGACACACCGACGTCGTACGCGCCCTGCTCGCCGCGGGCGCCACACCGGACCGGCGGGAATTGCTCGGCTTCACCGCGCTGGCCTGGGCGGTGGGCCAGGGCCACGCGGACACGGTGGAGGCGCTGCTCGAGCACGGCGCCGACCCCGATCTGGTCTCTCCGAACGGTGATCCGCCGCTGGTGGTGGCGGCCAGGCGCGGCTCGCCGTCGACCGTGCGGGCGCTGCTGCGGTACGGGGCGGGCGCGCGGTCCGAGGCGCTGGCGGAGGCCCGCCGATGGCTGGCACTGGACGTGGAGCAGCAGGTGCGGGAGGGACTGCTGGCTCACGAGCCGGGGGCGGAGACCGTGTCGCGGCGCGTCGCCGAGGACGGCGGGACGACGGTCGTCGTGGAGGTGCTGCGCGACGGCAGGCCCGCGGCGGGCAACGAGCAGCAGACCGGGCACGGGGCCATCGCCACCCTCCTGGAGGAGGAGCTCGGCATCCCGACCCCGTACGCGAGCCTGGCGGAACGGGCGTTGCGCGAGGGCGACCCGGACCGGGACGACTGGATCGAGTCGGTGTCGGCGTTGTGGCGGCGCGGCGACGAGGAGACCTTCCAGGCGGCGGCCGCGTGGTGCGGGAGCGACGACCCGCTGCGCCAGGCGTTCGCCGCGGACGTCCTCGGCCAGCTGGGGTTCGTGTACACCGGCCCGGACGGGACCGGCGCCGACGATGCGGGGGCGGAGGACGGAGACGGACGCGGCGGCGGGGAGGTCGGGCACGCGGGCCGGATCGTGCGGCCGTTCGCGGCGCGGGCGCTGCCTCTGCTGCGCGAGCTGTCGCGGGAGGCGCGCGACCCGGAGCTGATCCAGGCGGCGGTCACGGCACTAGGGCACCACGCGGACCCCTCGGTGCTGGACGACATCCTGCGGCACGCCGGGCACCCGGACGCGGCGGTCCGCCACCGGGTGGCGCTGGCGCTGTGCGGACTGGTTCCGGGCGACCACGCGGAGGCGGTCACGACGCTGATCGCGCTGAGCGGGGACGCGGCCCGCGAGGTCAGGGACTGGTCCACGACGGCGCTGGCGGAGCTGGACGCCGACACCCCGGAGATCCGCGAGGCGCTGGCGGCCCGGATCGACGACCCCGACGCGGACACCGCCGCGGAGGCGGCGCGCGGACTGGCGATCCGTCAGGACCCGCGGGCTCACGAGGCGCTGGTGCGGCTGCTGGCCGACGGGGATCCGGAGAGCCCGGCGCACGGCACCGCGACGGACGCGGTGCGGCACATCAGGGACGAACGGATCAGGCGGCGCCTGGAGGCGACGGTGCCGCGGCGTCCGTAGGGCGGTGGCCCGAGGACTCGCGGGAGCCATAACGGCTCACAGGAGTCTGAGCCTGCCCGGCGCGTGCTCCTCGAAGACCGCCACGATCCAGTCGAAGACGGTGGGGCCCGCTCCGGCGCGGGCGCGCGCGAGCTGGTCGAGGATCTCGGCGCGGTTGTCGGGGTGCGCGCGCCGGGCACGCAGGCCCAGCTGCCGTACCGTCTCCTCCCGTCCGAGGGCGCGCCGGGAGAGCTCGTGGTCGCGCCACTCGACGACGAAGTCGCCGTCGTCGGGGGTGCCCATGCCGCCGCCGAGGCAGTCGGCGAGGGCGTCCAGGTTGCGGCCGAAGTATCCGCCGGGGCCGTTCACGGCTTCGCCGATCACCGTCCAGAAGCTCTCCAGGTCGGTGACCTCCGCCCCGTCGATCACATAGGTGGTCGTCACGGGGCGGAGGATACCGGTGGCCGGTCGGCGTCCAGCGGTTCAGCAGTCGTGGTCGACGAGGTCGAAGGACTCGTAGTGGTCGGCGGTGTAGTAGTCCTCCTGCACTGCCTCTCCGGTGACGATCCGCCGTGCGCCGCGTGTGGGGGAACCCGGCGTGACGACGGTGTACTCGTGGTAGTAGCCGGACGACTGCGACGGCAGGATGCCCTCGCGGTTCTGGAAGACGGTGCCGTCCTGCTCGTAGGGGAACGGCCCGCCCTGCTCGATCAGGTCGAGCGTGTCGTGCGCCTGCGATGGCAGGGCGGAGTAGCAGATCTCGCCGACCGCCGCTGGGGACGCGGGGGCGGCGGTGGCGGCCTGGCCACCGAGGAGAAGGGTCGAGACGAGGGCGGCGATGCCGCCTGCGGCAGCTAGTCGTGGGGGGATTCGCATGGCACCCATTGATGCGCGTAGACCCTGCCGCGTCAACGGCAACTGGGCGGAATTTCCCGGGAGTTAACGGGCTGCGACCACCGCGCCGAACACCTTCACGGACCGGTCGCGGGTCCTGCACGGCATCACCGCGTCCCGTACACCGGCCCCGGTTCCGCCGCCCGCACGAGCAGCTCCCGTACGGCTCCGCCCGCCTCTTGAGGCGTCCATCGGGTACCCCGGTCGGCGGTCGGGCCCGGCCGCCAGCCCTCCATCACGGTGATGCGGCCCGCTTCCGCCTCGAAGACGCGACCGGTCACGCCGGCGCAGTCGGCGGAGCCGAGCCACACGACGAGCGGCGACACGTTGGCGGGCGCCATCGCGTCGAAGCCGCCGTGCTCCGGGGCCGCCATGGTGGTCGCGAAGGTCCGTTCGGTCATCCGGGTGCGGGCGGCCGGGGCGATGGCGTTGACCTGGACGCCGTACCGCGCCGTCTCGGCCGCGGCGACCAGGGTGAGGGCGACGATCCCGGCCTTGGCGGCCGCGTAGTTGCCCTGGCCGACGCTGCCGAGCAGTCCGGCGCCGGAGCTGGTGTTGACCACCCTGGCCGTCTGCGGGCGCCCGGCCTTCGTCTCGGCCCGCCAGTGCGCCGCCGCATGCCGGAGCGGCAGGAAGTGCCCCTTGAGGTGGACGCGCACGACGGCGTCCCAGTCGTCCTCGTCGAGGTTCACGAGCATCCGGTCGCGCAGGAACCCGGCGTTGTTGACCAGGGTGTCCAGCCGCCCGAAGGCGTCGACTGCGGCCGCGACCAGGGAGGCGGCGCCGGCGCTCGTCGCGATGTCGCCGGCGTGGGCGATCGCGGTGCCGCCCGCCGCTGTGATCTCGTCGGCGACCGCGCGGGCCGGATCGTCCGAGCCGCCCGCCCCGTCGAGCGAGACGCCCAGGTCGTTGACGACGACCTTGGCCCCCTCGGCGGCGAAGGCCAGCGCGTGGGCGCGGCCGAGACCGCGGCCGGCTCCGGTCACGATCACCACGCGTCCTTCGCAGATTCCCTTCATTCCGCGTCTCCTTGTCGTAGCCGGCCCACTCGTGGCCGGTTCACCGTGGCGGCGTCGAGGAAGGCGGGCCGCTCGCCGCCGCCATGGACGAGCAGGGACGCGCCGCTGATGTACGCGGCGCGCGGGGAGGCGAGGAAGACGGCCGCGTCGCCCGCGTCGGACGGCTCGGCGAGCCTGCCCAGCGGCACGGTGCGGCCGACGGCGGCGACCCCGTCCTCGTCGCCGTAGTGCAGGGCGGACCGCTCGGTGCGGACCATGCCGAGCACCAGCGTGTTCACCCGGATCCGGGGCGCCCATTCGACGGCCATGGAGCGCGCGAGGCTCTCCAGCCCGGCCTTGGCGGCGCCGTACGCGGCGGAGCCGGGCGAGGGCCGCGCTCCGCCGACGCTGCCGATCATGACGATCGAGCCGCCGGAGGCGTCGAGATGCGGGCGGGCGGCGAGGGAGGCGGTCAGGGGCGCGAGGAGGTTGAGCTCGACCACGCGCGCGTGGCGCTGCGCGTCGGCCTCTTCGAGCAGCCGGTACGGCGTGCCGCCCGCGTTGTTGACGAGTGTGTCCAGCCGTCCGTACCGGGCGGCCACCGTGTCGAGGAACTCCCCCACCGCGGCCGCGTCCCGCACGTCGAGGCGGGTGAACTCCACGCCCGGCAGGGCGACTTCGGGCGGCCGGCGGGCGCAGGCCACGACGGTGGCGCCCGCCCTCGCGAAGGCCCGGGCGATGCCCGCGCCGACGCCGCGCGTGCCGCCGGTGACGACGACGACCCTCCCGTCCAGCTCCATCGGCTGCTACCTTCCCTACCTAACAAACGTTTGGTGGAAGGTAGATGATCCGCTCATGACGGTCTCCACCGCAAGCCCACGGAAGGGCGTTCGCCGCGTCACCGTCGACTTCCCGCCCGTCAACGCCCTTCCCGTACGCGGCTGGTACGCGCTCGCCGACGCCGTGCGCGCCGCCGGCCGCGACCCGGACGTCCGCTGCGTGGTCCTCGCCGCCGAGGGCCGCGGGTTCAACGCGGGCGTGGACATCAAGGAGCTGCAGCGGGACACCGGCCACCGGGCCCTGCTGGACGTCAACCGCGGCTGCGCGGAGGCGTTCGCCGCCGTCCACGAGTGCGAGGTCCCGGTCGTCGCCGCCGTCCACGGCTTCTGCCTGGGCGGCGGCATCGGCCTCGTCGGCAACGCGGACGTGATCATCGCCTCGCGGGACGCCGTCTTCGGGCTGCCCGAGCTGGACCGCGGCGCGCTGGGCGCGGCCACCCATCTGGCCCGGCTGGTGCCTCCGCACCTGATGCGGGCCCTGTACTACACCGCGCGCACCGCGACCGCCGAGGACCTCCACGCGCACGGCTCGGTGTGGAAGGTCGTCCCCCGCGCCGAACTCGCCCGTGAGGCCCTGGAAATGGCCGAGGAGATCGCCCGGAAGGACGGCACGCTGCTGCGCCTGGCGAAGGCCGCGATCAACGGCATCGACCCCGTCGACGTACGCCGCAGCTACCGGTTCGAGCAGGGCTTCACCTACGAGGCGGAGCTGAGCGGCCTCGCCGGGCGCGTACGCGGCACGTTCGGGACCACGAACGGCGACGCGGCGCACGCGCCGGAGGCGGGCGGCGCGGCATGAGGGACAAGACCATGACCGCCGACGAGGCCGTGTCGCGCCTGCGCAGCGGGATGACCGTCGGCATCGGCGGATGGGGCTCGCGGCGCAAGCCCATGGCCCTGGTGCGTGCGCTGCTCCGCAGCCGGATCACCGATCTCACGGTGGTCTCGTACGGCGGCCCCGACGTCGGCCTCCTCGCCGCCGCCGGACGCATCCGCCGCCTGGTCACCGCCTTCGTCACGCTCGACTCCGTCCCCCTGGAACCGCACTTCCGGGCGGCGCGCGAACGCGGGGCGTTCGAGCTGACGGAGATCGACGAGGCCATGTTCATGTGGGGACTGCACGCCGCCGCCAACCGGCTGCCGTTCCTGCCGGTCCGGGCGGGGCTCGGCTCGGACGTCATGACGGTCAACCCGGGCCTGCGCACGGTCACGTCGCCGTACGAGGACGGGGAGACGTTCGTCGCCGCACCCGCCCTGCGCATGGACGCGGCGCTCGTCCACATGAACCGCTGCGACCGGCTCGGCAACGGCCAGTATCTCGGCCCCGACCCGTACTTCGACGACCTGTTCTGCGAGGCCGCCGACGCCGCGTACGTCTCCTGCGAGCAGCTCGTCGGGACCGCCGAGCTGACCGAGGGCGCCGCACACCAGACCCTGCTGCTCGCCCGGCACGCGGTCACCGGCGTCGTCGAGGCGCCGAACGGCGCGCACTTCACCTCCTGCGCACCCGATCACGGGCGGGACGAGGCGTTCCAGCGGATGTACGCGACGACCCCCTGGGCCGACTTCTCGGCACGCTTCCTTTCCGGGGACGAGGACACCTACCAGTCGGCCGTCCGGGCCTGGCACGAGGAGCGGGAATGACCGTCACCAGGGCCGAGCACTGTGTCATCGCCTGCGCCGAGGCATGGCGCGACGCGGGGGAGGTACTGGCGAGCCCGATGGGCCTGATCCCGTCCCTCGGGGCGCGGCTCGCCAGGCTCACCTTCTCCCCCGATCTGCTGCTGACCGACGGCGAGGCGATGCTCGTCGCACCGGACGGCACCGTCGAGGGCTGGCTGCCGTACCGCAGGCACCTCGCCCTGGTCACCGGTGGGAAGCGGCACGTGATGATGGGCGCGAGCCAGCTCGACCGCCACGGCAACCAGAACATCTCCTGCGTCGGCGACTGGGCCAGGCCCCGCCGCCAGCTGCTCGGGGTGCGCGGCGCACCGGTCAACACCCTGAACAATCCCACCAGTTACTGGGTGCCCCGGCACTCGGCCCGGGTCTTCGTCGAGCGGGTCGACATGGTGTGCGGGGTGGGGTACGACCGGGCGGCCGGGGCGCGGTTCCACCGCGTCGAGCGGGTCGTGACCAACCTGGGCGTCTTCGATTTCGCCACGCCCGACCGCTCGATGCGGCTCGTCTCGCTGCATCCCGGGGTGACGGCCGGCGAGGTACGGGACGCGACGGGCTTCGCCCCGGTGATCCCCGACGAGGTCCCGTACACCCGCGATCCCACCGCAGGCGAACTGCGGCTGATCCGGGAGGTCCTCGATCCGGGCCGCGCGCGCGAACGGGAGGTGCGGTCCTGATGGAGACCGCGCTCACCCGGCTGACCGGCGTGCGCCACCCCGTCGTCCAGACCGGCATGGGCTGGGTCGCGGGCCCGCGGCTGGTCACGGCGACGGCTCGGGCCGGAGCACTCGGCATCCTCGCCTCGGCGACCATGACGACGGACGAGCTGAGGGCCGCCGTCCGCGAGGTGAAGTCCCGCACGGACGCGCCGTTCGGCGTCAATCTGCGCGCGGACGCGGCGGACGCGGACGAGCGGGTGCGGATCATCGTCGACGAGGGCGTGCGGGTCGCGTCGTTCGCGCTGGCCCCCTCCCGGGACCTGATCGCCCGCCTCAAGGACGCGGGCGTGGTCGTGATGCCCTCGGTCGGGGCGCGCCGGCACGCCGAGAAGGTGGCGGCGTGGGGCGCGGACGCGGTGATCGTGCAGGGCGCGGAGGGCGGCGGGCACACCGGGGACGTCGCGACGAGTGTCCTCCTGCCGCAGGTCGTGGACGCGGTCGGCATCCCTGTGGTCGCGGCGGGCGGCTTCCACGACGGGCGCGGACTGGTCGCGGCGCTGGCGTACGGCGCGGCCGGTATCGCGATGGGCACGCGCTTCCTGCTGACGTCCGACTCGACGGTCCCGGCCGCGGTCAAGGCGCGCTACCTGGCGGCGGGCGTCGCGGACGTGACCGTGACGAGGGCGGTCGACGGCCTGCCGCACCGGATGCTGCGCACGGACCTGGTCGCCTCGCTGGAGGGCGCGGGGCGCATGACGTCACTGGCACGGGCGGTGCGCAGGGCGTCCGCGTACCGCAGGCTGTCGGGCCTGACGTGGCGCCGGATGATCGCGGACGGCCGGGCGATGCGGCGCGGCCGTGACCTGAGCTGGCCGCAGGTTCTCCTCGCGGCCAACACCCCCGTGCTGCTGCGCGCCTCGATGGTCGAGGGCCGCACGGACCTGGGCGTGATGGCGTCGGGCCAGGTGGCGGGCGTGATCGACGACCTGCCGAGCTGCGAGGAGCTGGTGTCGCGGGTGATGCGGGAGGCGTCGGAGGTGGTGGAGGGGTTGCCGCGGGGGTGAGGTGGGGGGCGCTGCCCCCGGACCCCCGCGCCTCAATCGCCGGCGGGGCTGCATTTGCAGCCCGTCCGGCGATTGAGGACGCCGCGCGGAGCGCGGTACCGGGGTCTGGGGCGAAGCCCCAGTTACGGGATGGGGGTCCCTCCCACGGCCGCCAGGCCGTAGGGGGAGGGCGGGGAGGGGAACTGCTCGCGCAGCGCCCCCCGTCACGCTCCCGCGCCGCCACCCCCGCGCCGCGTACGCCCGCGACCGCCCGCCTCGCCCTGCGCACGCGTGCGCCCGCGGGCACCCGCGTCGCCTGCCTGCGTCCGCCCGCGGCCACGGCCCCGCGTCGGGGACTCGTCGTGCGACGTCCGCGGGGCGTCCCCGCTGCGACGCGCCGACGGGCGGCGTCGGCGGGACGCCGACCCCGGCTTCGCGGACGGCGGGGTCGGCTGCGGGACCTCGATCGTGATCGCCACACCCGACGGCTCACGTGCACCGGTCAGGCGGGCCAGCTCCTCGTCGCTGGACTTGATCCGGGCGGTCCGCGGCTGTATCCCCGCATCCGCCATCAGCCGCGTCATCTCGCGGCGCTGCTCGGGCAGCACCAGCGTCACGACACTGCCGGACTCACCCGCACGGGCGGTGCGCCCGCCACGGTGCAGGTAGTCCTTGTGGTCCACGGGCGGATCCACATTGACCACCAGGTCGAGGTCGTCGACGTGGATGCCGCGCGCCGCCACGTTCGTCGCGACCAGCGCGGTGACCTGCCCGTTCTTGAACTGGTCCAGCGTGCGGTTGCGCTGCGGCTGCGAACGGCCGCCGTGCAGGGCGGCCGCCGGCACACCACTGGCCAGCAGCCGCTTGGCGAACCGGTCGGCGGTCCGCTTGGTGTCGACGAAGAGGATCACCCGTCCGTCGCGGGCCGCGATGCGTACGGCGACGGCCTTCTTGTCGGTCTCGTCGGCGACGTGCAGCACGTGGTGCTCCATCGTCGTGACCGCACCGGCGGAGGGGTCGACCGAGTGCACGACGGGGTCGCTGAGGTACATCCGCACCAGCCGGTCGATGTTCTTGTCCAGCGTCGCGGAGAACAGCATCCGCTGACCGTCCGGCTCGACCTGCTTCATCAGCGCCGTGACCTGCGGCATGAAGCCCATGTCGGCCATCTGGTCGGCCTCGTCGAGAACCGTGACGGACACCTGGTCGAGGCGGCAGTCGCCGCGTTCGACGAGGTCGATCAGCCGTCCGGGCGTCGCCACGAGCACCTCGGCGCCGCGCCGCAGCGATCCCGCCTGCTTGTTGATCGACATTCCCCCGACGACCGTGGCGAGCCGCAGCTGCACGGAGGTCGCGTACGGGGCGAGGGCATCGGTGACCTGCTGCGCGAGTTCACGCGTCGGCACCAGGACGAGCGCCAGCGGCGCCTTCGGCTCGGCCCGCCGGCCCGCGGTGCGGGCGAGCAGCGCGAGCCCGAAGGCGAGCGTCTTGCCCGAGCCGGTGCGCCCGCGGCCGAGGACGTCGCGGCCGGCCAGGGAGTTCGGCAGGGTCGCCGCCTGGATGGGGAACGGGTCGGTGACGCCCTGGGCGCCGAGGGTCTTGAGCAGGGCGGCCGGCATGTCCAGCTCACCGAACGCCTGGACGGCAGGCAACGCCGGGGTGATGGTTTCCGGCAGCGTGAATTCCTGCGGCGCGACCGGACGGCGGGCGGCCGACTTCGCGGCGCCCCTCGCGGGGGCCTTGGCACGCGAGGTGGTGCGGGTGCCTGCCGGTCGCTTTCGTACCGGACGTTCGGAGCGGTTCATCAATGCCTTTCTGGTCCCTGTGGACAGAACGAGCCGGGGCCCGCACCGTGCAGGTGCGGGCCCCGGCCGAGGTGTACGTCCAGCGATCAGGCCGGGACGATGTTCTCCGCCTGCGGGCCCTTCTGGCCCTGCGTGACGTCGAAGGTGACCTTCTGGCCTTCCTGGAGCTCGCGGAAGCCCGAGGTGGCGATGTTCGAGTAGTGGGCGAAGACGTCGGCGCCGCCGCCGTCCTGCTCGATGAAGCCGAAGCCCTTTTCCGCGTTGAACCACTTCACGGTGCCAGTTGCCATGTCATTCTCCTAAAACGGGGCAAGCCGAGAATCCACACTGCGCGAATTCCCTGTCGCTGCATTGACCCCATCCGGAGAGTGCCGGAAACAAAACGTGCGCCTGAGGAAGCATTCCCGTCAGGCGCACACAAAGTTCATGGGTACCAAAACTGCAACGCCTTCACCGTAGCACGTATCCACGGAGAAGGTCGCGTTACCTGGAGCACAATCCCGGTCATGGACATGGACACGACCAAGAACACCGCCCGTACGCTCTGGTACCGCGTCGAACCGGTCCACGCCGTCACCTACTTCGCGCCCGAGTCCCACGCCGCCTTCGAGGCGCCCGGGCCGCGGGGCGCGCTGCGGGCGGGCATCGACCTGCCGCGCGCTCCGAACTCCAGCCGTACCGCGGCTGGTCGGACGGGCAGTGGTCGGATGCGCGCCAACGCCTCGCTGGGTGCGGTCCGTTGATGCCTGACGGTACGAGCTGGTGAAGACGCTGACACCGCTCGCCCGCGCATGAGCGGGCTCCGCCCGCGTCACGGCGCTACAGCCGCTCCAGGATCGTCACGTTCGCCTGGCCCCCGCCCTCGCACATCGTCTGGAGACCGAAGCGGCCACCCACCCTCTCCAGCTCGCACAGCAGCGTCGTCATCAGCCGCACCCCCGTCGCCCCCAGCGGGTGGCCCAGCGCGATCGCCCCGCCGTTCACGTTCACCCGGGCCGGGTCCGCGCCGGTTTCGCGCAGCCAGGCCAGGACGACCGGGGCGAACGCCTCGTTGATCTCCACGAGGTCGATGTCGTCGATGGACAGGCCCGTCTTCTTCAGGGCGTGCGCCGTCGCCGGGATCGGGGCCGTGAGCATGCGGATCGGGTCCTCGCCGCGGACCGACAGGTGGTGGATGCGGGCCCGCGGCGTCAGGCCGTGCTCCGCCACCGCCCGGTCGCTCGCGAGCAGCATCGCCGCCGCCCCGTCCGACACCTGCGAGGAGCACGCCGCCGTGATCGTGCCGCCCGCCAGGACGGGCGGCAGCGCAGCCATCTTCTCCGGCGTCGTGTCCCTGCGCGGTCCTTCGTCCACGGCGACGGGGCCGTACGGGACGAGCTCCCGGTCGAAGCGGCCCTCGTCGATCGCGCGGATCGCCCGTTGGTGGGAGAGGAGGGCGTACTCCTCCATCTCCCGTCGCGTGATGCGCCACTTGGCGGCGATCGACTCGGCGCCGTGGAACTGGTTGACCGGCCGGTCCCCGTAGCGGGCGCGCCAGCCTTCGCTGCCCGCGTACGGCCCTTCGGTGAGTCCGAGCGGTTCGGCGGCCTGCCGGGACGCGTACGCGATGGGGATCATCGACATGTTCTGCGTGCCGCCGGCGACCACGAGGTCCTGTGTGCCGGAGAGTACGGCCTGCGCGGCGAAGTGGACCGCCTGCTGCGAGGAGCCGCACTGCCGGTCGACCGTGACTCCCGGCACCTCCTCGGGCAGCCCGGCGGCGAGCCACGAGGTGCGGGCGATGTCGCCGGCCTGCGGGCCGACCGTGTCCAGGCAGCCGAACACGACGTCGTCGACGGCCGCCGGGTCGATCCCCGCGCGGGCGACCAGGGCCCGCAGCACATGGGCGCCGAGGTCGGCCGGGTGGACCGCGGCGAGTCCTCCCCTGCGCCGGCCGACCGGGGTGCGTACCGCTTCGACGATGTAGACCTCGGTCATGGCTGGGGCTCCTTGTCCGGTCAGGTGCGTACGGCGATACCGTCCAGCACCATCGACAGGTACTGGCGGGCGATCTCCTCGGGGCTGTGCAGTCCTCCGGGCCGGTACCAGGACGCGGCGACCCACACCGTGTCGCGCACGAAGCGGTAGGCGAGCCGGATGTCGAGGTCGGCGCGGAAGACGCGTTCGGCGACCCCGCGCTCCAGCGTCCCGAGCCAGGCCTTCTCGAACTTGGCCTGGGACTCGGTGAGATAGGCGAAACGCGGCTGCGCGGCCAGGTGCCGGGACTCCTTCTGGTAGATGGCGACGGCCGCCCGGTGCCGGTCGATCTCGCGGAACGATTCGGTGACGAGCGCCTCGATGGTCTCCCGCGGTCCGAGCCCGGCGGCGAGGACGGCGTCATAGCCGGCCCACAGCTCGTCGAGGAACGTCGAGAGGATCTCGTCGAGCATCGATTCCTTGGAGTCGAAGTGGTAGTAGAGGCTGCCGGCGAGCATGCCGGCCTCGTCGGCGATGCGGCGGACGGTGGTCGCGTTGTAGCCGTGCGCGGCGAACACCTCGGCCGCGGTGGCGAGGAGTTCGGCGCGCCGCTCGGGCGGGGCCGGGTTCACCTGGTTCTTCTTCGTCAGAGGCACGGGTCCATTGTCGTCCCGCGCGCCCGGCCCGTTACGCATGCTGGCTGCTGACGGAGACGACCTCGCCGGTCAGGTAGGACGCGTAGCCGGACGCCAGGAAGACGATGACGTTGGCGACCTCCCAGGGCTCGGCGTAGCGACCGAACGCCTCGCGGGCGGTGAGCTCCTCCAGAAGTCCGGCGGAGGTGACCTTCGCCAGGTGGGGGTGTATGGCGAGGCTCGGGGCGACCGCGTTGACACGGACGCCGTACGCGGCGGCCTCGATCGCCGCGCACCGGGTGAGCGCCATGACGCCCGCCTTGGCGGCGGCGTAGTGGGCCACTCCGGCCTGGGCACGCCAGCCGGCGACGGAGGCGTTGTTGACGATCACGCCGCCGCCGGGGCGCTCACGCAGGCGGCGCAGGGCGGCGCGGGTGCAGCGGAAGGTGCCGTTCAGGGTGACGTCGAGGACGCGGGTCCACTGGTCGTCGGTCATGTCGGCGAGCGTGGCGGTGCCGCCGAGTCCGGCGTTGTTGACGACGACGTCGAGCCCGCCGTGCAGCCGGACGGCGGTGTCGAACAGGGCCTGGACCTGGTCCTCCCGGGTCACGTCGCAGGGCAGCGCGGCGACCGCGTCCGGGCCGAACTCCGCGGCGAGCGCGGCCTCGCACTCCTTCAGGCGGCGCGCGTGGGCGTCGGAGAGGAGGACGCGCGCGCCTTCCTCCAGGAGTCTGCGCGCGGTCGCCCCGCCGATCCCGGCCCCGGCGGCGGCCGTGATGACGGCGGTCCGCCCCGCGAGCAGGCCGTGCCCGGGTTCGTACCGCGGCGGGGAGCCGTCGCCGTGCGTCTGCGCCCTGTTGTCCGTCACATCGGCACGTTAACCTACCAAACACTTGTTAGGGAAGGAGCGTGATGGACCTCGACCTGTCCCCGGCCCATCAGGACCTGCGCGCCGAGGCCCGGGCCTGGCTCGCCGAGCACGTTCCCCGCGCGCCCCTGCCGTCGCTGGAGACCGAGGAGGGCTTCGCGGCGCACCGCGCGTGGGAGGCCCGGCTCGCGGCGGACCGCTGGTCGGCGGTCTCCTGGCCCGAGCGGTACGGCGGACGCGGCGCCGACCTCACCGGCTGGCTGCTCTTCGAGGAGGAGTACTGGGCGTCGGGCGCGCCGGGCCGGGTCTCGCAGAACGGCATCGCCCTGCTCGCCCCCACCCTCTTCGACCACGGCACCGAGGAGCAGCGTGCCCGCGTCCTGCCGCCGATGGCGCGCGGCGAGACCGTGTGGGCGCAGGCGTGGTCCGAGCCGGAGGCAGGCTCGGACCTCGCCTCGCTCCGGTCCCGGGCGGTGCGCACGGACGGCGGCTGGCTGCTGACGGGCACCAAGACGTGGTCGTCGCGGGCGGCGTTCGCGGACCGGGCCTTCGGCATCTTCCGCACGGGTCCCGCCGGCGGAAAACCCCACGAGGGCCTGACCTACCTGATGTTCGACCTGAGGGCGCCGGGGGTGGAAGTCCGGCCGATCGGGCGCCTCGACGGCAAGCCGGCCTTCGCCGAGCTGTTCCTCGACGAGGTCTTCGTCCCGGACGAGGACGTGATCGGCGAGCCCGGTCACGGGTGGCGGATCGCGATGTCGACGGCCGGCAACGAGCGCGGCCTGACCCTGCGCTCCCCCGGCCGCTTCCTCGCCGCCGCGGACCGGCTCGTACGGCAGTGGCGCGCCTCGGCCGACCCGGCGGACACGGCGCTGCGGGACCGGGTCGCCGACGCGGTCGTCGGTGCCCGCGCCTACCGGCTGTTCACCTTCGCGGCCGCCTCCCGCCTCGCCGAAGGCACGGGAACGGCGGCCGAGTCCAGCCTCAACAAGGTCTTCTGGTCGCAGTACGACATCGCCCTGCACGAGACGGCGCTCGACCTGCTCGGCGCCGACGGCGAGCTGCGCGACACCCCGTGGGCCGAGGGCCATGTCTTCTCGCTGGCCGGCCCGATCTACGCCGGTACGAACGAGATCCAGCGCGACATCATCGCCGAGCGGCTGCTCGGCCTGCCGAAGGGCCGCCGCTGATGCGCTTCCTGCCGACCGCCGAACAGCAGGCGTTCATCCGGTCGCTGGACTCCCTGCTGTCCGCGGCCGGTGCGCCGGCCGCCGCACGTGCCTGGTCGGCGGGCGACCGCGCGCCCGGCGCGGCGCTCTGGGCGCGGCTCGCCGGTGCCGGCGTGTTCGCGCTCGCGGCACCGGAGGCGTACGGCGGTGTCGGTCCGCTGCCCGTCGAACTCGCGCTGAGCTTCGTGGAGTTGGGACGTCACGCGATGCCCGGTCCGGTGGTCGAGACGGTGGCGGTCGCCGCGCTGCTGGGCCGGCTCGGGCAGCAGGGCGAGACCGAGGCCGCGAAACGGCTGCTGCCCCGGCTGGTGTCGGGCGAGGAGATCGCCACGCTGGCGGTCGCCGGGAACGGCCCGTACGCCCTGGACCCGGACGCGGCCTCCGTGCTGCTGGCCGTCGACGGCGCCTCGGTGCTGCGGGCCGCCCCCGGGCACGGCCCGCTGCGGGTCTCCGCCGACCCGGTGCGGCGGCTCGGCGTGCCCATGACGGGCGGCGAGGTGCTCGCCGACGGTCCGCGCGTCGCGCGGGCGGCCGCGTACGCGGCGGATGTGGCCATGCTGGTGACCGCCGCGCAGTCGCTCGGCACCGGGCTGGCGCTGCTGGAGCGCACGGTGGCGTACGTCCGGCAGCGTACGCAGTTCGGGGTGGCCGTCGGGTCGTTCCAGGCGGTCAAGCACCGGCTCGCGGACACCCTGACGGGGCTGGAGTTCGCGCGGCCCCTGCTCCACGGGGCCGCGCTGTCGATGCACCCGGCCGATATCGCCGCGGCCAAGGCGGCAGCGGGAGAGGCGGCGTACGCCGCGGCGCTCACCGCGCTCCACCTGCACGGCGCGATCGGGTACACGGACGAGCCGGAGCTGGCCCTGTGGCTGCGCAAGGCCCGTCCGCTGCGGGACGCGTGGGGCAGTCCGGCGGTGTGCCGGGCGCGGGTGCTGTCCGGCTGACGCGCCGGTCAGCGTCGCCGGATCGTCCTGAGCCCCGGGCCCGGGCGCCAGGTCCGGACGACCAGTTCGTCACCCTCGACGCTCGTCCGCACCACCTCGCCGAGCTCGACCCGGAAGAGGTGGAAGGGCTCGGGCGGCTCGACGTCGGCGACGAAACGCGCGACCTCCTCGGCGTCGGTCACCTCGACCGCCCGCCCGGCGACGCGCACGTCACCGCCGTCCATGGAATCGTCGGCACCCGGGTTGGTGTGCAGGGCGAAACGCGGATCGCGCCGGAGGTCCAGCGCCTTGCGGGAGTTCGGCATCATGCCGAGCCACAGCTCACCGAACCGGAAGGTGACCTCGAGGCCGGTCAGGCGGGGCGATCCGTCCTTGCGGAGGGTGGCGAGTACGTGGTGCCGGTAGCGCTCGAAGCGGTGCTGGACGGTCTCGGCGAAGGCGGGCTCTGCGGTCCGGAACGCGGACCAGGGGGCGAAGGTCATGACCTCATTGCCTCACGAAAGGCGGACATCTTCTGTCCGGCTTTCCCGGCGTGTGCCATGCCGGGCCGTAACGCTGGGGTCGGGACCGCTGTCCCTGACCCGCCGGCGCTACGGTCGGGACCGCTGCCCCCGACCCGCCGGCGCTCGGGCCGGGACGCGGATCGTGACCACCGCCGCGTCGCCGTCCGTCCGCAGGTCACCCGCGTGGCCGCCGTCCACCACCGCCGCGTCGTACCGGTCGAGCGTGACCTGCCCGGCGCCGGGGCGCCCGGCCTCCAGCACCGTCGTCCCCCGCAGGGCGACGACCACGACGACCGGGCCCTCCGCGACCACCAGGGGCAGGCGGCCCCGCACGACCGCCGTGAGGACCTCGGCGCGGTCCCGGCGGTGCATGACGTTGAAGTTGACCACCGGGCCGCCGAGGAGCCGGCCGTCGGTGGCGCGGTCGCCGGGAAAGTCCCGGGGAACGAACCGCTCGTCGACGAGCAGCCTCTGGCCACCGACGGTGAGATCCATGCCCGCGCCCTCCACCACGGTGAGGGTGCGGTCCACCTCGGGGAACGCGGAGAAGGGGCCGTCCGCCGCGACATCGGCGAGGCTGATCCGCCAGTCGAAGGAGTCCATCGGCGCGCCCTCGGGCGAGACGGCGATCTCCCTGGTCACGCCGCCGCCGTTCTTCCACGGCACCGCGGTGCGGCCCGCGGCGCGCAGCACGCGCACGGTCACCGGACGATGCCCTGGGCGCGGGCGGCGGCGAGCCACTGCGGGAACTCCCCGACCAGCCGGTCGTACAGCTCGGCGTCCGGCACCTGGCGCGGGTCGAGCCCGGCGTGGAAGAAGCCGGCGTTGTCGACGGGGCGCTTGGCGGGCACGGCGAGTTCGTCGAGCTTGCGCAGGAAGTCGAACTGGGAGCTGCGCTTGTTGCCGAAACCGATGAACTGCCAGAAGAAGGGCAGCCGTGCCGCCTTGCACAGGTAGCGCTCGGCGGCGAGCTTGTTGATCGGCCCGCCGTCGGTCTGGAAGACGACCAGAGCGGGTGCGGTGGACCCGCTGTCGATGTAGTGGTCGATGACGGCGTCCATGGCCAGGTGGTAGCTGGTCCTGCCCATGTGCCCGAGGCCCGCGACGATCTCGTCGACCCGCCCGTGGTGGTGGTCGAGGGCGATGTCGGTGACGGCGTCGACGTCCGTGGAGAAGAACACGACCGGGACGCGGCCGTCGTCGTCGAGGTTGGCGGAGAGCCCGAGGACGCGGTCGGCAAGCGCCTGGACGCTGCCGTCCTTGTAGTACTCCTTCATGGACCCCGAGTAGTCGAGGACGAGATAGACGGCGGCCCGCTGACCGTGCAGTCCGTGCTTCCGGAGACTGACACCCGCGGACTTGTAGAGGCTCACGAGCGCGGGCGCCCGCTCCTCGACCTTGCGGAGGCTGATGGCCGGGCCCGGGGTTGTGCCGGCGACGGCCATGCGGCGCTCCGTTCGTCGTGTCGTACTGGCTGTGCGGGGAGATCGAACCGAGGGTACCTGCCCGGGGTCGGTGACCCAATCCCCTTGACCTCGAGCAAGGTTGAGGGACCACGGTGGAGCGCATGTCGATTCCACGCCCTGTCTCCCGCGCCGCGCTCACCCTGCCCGTCGTCCTCTTCGGCTGTCTCGTCCTGCCGATGGCCATGACGGGCACGTCCCTCGCACTCCCGGAGATCAGCCGCGACCTCGACGCGTCGGGCGCCGCACTGCAATGGGTGGTCACCGGCTACATCCTGGCGGCGTCCTCCGTGATGCTGGTCGCCGGTTCGCTGGGCGACCTGTTCGGACGGCGGCGGATGTACGCGACCGGGGCGGCGCTCTACACGGCGGGCACGCTCACCGCCGCCACGGCCGACGACGTCCTCCTCCTCGACGTGGCGAGGACACTCGCCGGTGTGGGCGGGGCGGCGGTGATGGCCGGCGGCTCCGCCGGCGATTGAGGCGGGGCGTCCGGGGCAGAGCCCCGCAGGCGCGCCGCGCGCACAGGACCGCACGCTCCGAGGGCCTCAGCCACGCGCAAGCCCGCCGCGCCCGCGTGATGGGGCCCGGGGGCAAACGCCACCGGGCCCGGACGCACCGCGGCGCCCGCCCGTCCGGTCGGGGACAGGGGCAGGCGCCGCGATCAGTTCCGTACGCCGTTGTACGGGACGAACGGGAGGTCCCGGGTCAGACCGTCAGTGCACGGTCCGTCGGGCGGATCGGGGCGGGCAGCTCGCTCGCCCCCGTCAGGTAGCGGTCCACTCCGCGTGCCGCCGAGCGGCCCTCGGCGATGGCCCACACGATCAGCGACTGGCCGCGGCCCGCGTCGCCGGCCACGAAGACACCGTCGACGTTCGTCGCGAAGTCCGCGTCCCGCGCAACGTTGCCGCGCTCGTCGAGCTCCAGGCCGAACTGCTCGACCAGGCCGTTGGACCGGTCCGTGCCGGTGAAGCCCATCGCGAGCGTGACCAGCTGCGCGGGGATCTTCCGCTCCGTGCCCGGCTTCTGCTCCAGCTTGCCGTCGACGAACTCGACCTCGACGAGGTGGAGGAACTGGACGTTGCCGTCCTCGTCGCCCTCGAAGTGGGTGGTCGAGACGGAGTAGACCCGCTCGCCGCCCTCCTCGTGCGCCGAGGTGACCTTGTAGAGCATGGGGAACGTCGGCCACGGCTGGCCCGCCGCCCGCTCCTCGCCCGGCTTCGGCATGATCTCCAGCTGCGTGACGGACGCCGCACCCTGCCGGTGGGCCGTACCGACGCAGTCCGCGCCGGTGTCGCCGCCGCCGATCACGACGACGTGCTTGCCCTCGGCGGTGATCGGGGGCGCCACGAAGTCGCCCTCCTGCACCTTGTTGGCGAGCGGCAGGTACTCCATCGCGAAGTGGATGCCCTTGAGCTCCCGGCCCGGAACGGGCAGGTCGCGGGAGACGGTCGCGCCGGCGGCGATGACCACCGCGTCGTACCGGCGCCGCAGCTTCGCGGCGTCGATGTCGCGGCCGATCTCCACCTCGGTCCGGAACTTGGTGCCCTCCGCGCGCATCTGCTCGATGCGCCGGTTGATGTGCACCTTCTCCATCTTGAACTCGGGGATGCCGTACCGCAGCAGACCGCCGATGCGGTCGGCGCGCTCGTACACGGCGACCGTGTGGCCGGCCCGGGTCAGCTGCTGGGCGGCGGCCAGGCCCGCCGGGCCCGAGCCGATGACCGCGACGGTCTTGCCGGACAGGCGCTCCGGCGGCTGCGGCGTGACGTCACCGGAGTCCCACGCCTTGTCGATGATGGAGACCTCGACGTTCTTGATGGTGACGGCGGGCTGGTTGATGCCCAGCACGCACGCCGCCTCGCAGGGGGCGGGGCACAGGCGGCCGGTGAACTCCGGGAAGTTGTTGGTCGCGTGCAGCCGCTCCGACGCCTGAGCCCAGTCCTCGCGGTAGGCGTAGTCGTTCCACTCGGGGATGAGGTTCCCGAGCGGGCAGCCGTTGTGGCAGAACGGGATACCGCAGTCCATGCAGCGGCCGGCCTGCTTGCTGATGATCGGCAGCAGGGAGCCGGGAACGTAGACCTCGTTCCAGTCCTTGACGCGCTCCTCGACGGGACGGGTCTTGGCGACCTCGCGCCCGGTGGTCAGGAAGCCCTTGGGGTCAGCCATTGGTCGCCGCCTCCATCATCTTCTCGGTGGTCTCCTGCTCGGAGAGACCGGCGAGCTCAGCGGCGTCCTTGGCGGCGAGCACTGCCTTGTACGTGGTCGGGATGATCTTGCTGAAACGGCCCACGTTCGCGGACCAGTCGGCGAGAAGCTTCTCGGCGACGGTCGAGCCCGTCTCCTCGTGGTGGCGGCGCACGACATCGTGCAGCCACTGCTCGTCGGCCTCGGACAGGGCTTCGATCGCCTGCAGGTTGCCGGAGTTGACGTTGTCCCGGTCGAGGTCGATCACGTACGCGATTCCGCCCGACATACCGGCCGCGAAGTTGCGGCCCGTCTCGCCGAGCACGACCGCCTGGCCGCCGGTCATGTACTCGCAGCCGTGGTCGCCCACGCCCTCGGAGACGACGGTCGCACCCGAGTTGCGGACGCAGAACCGCTCACCGGTGCGGCCCCGCAGGAACAGCTCGCCGCTGGTCGCACCGTAGGCGATGGTGTTGCCGGCGATGGTCGAGTACTCGGCGAGGTGGTCGGCGCCCCGGTCCGGGCGGACGACGATCCGGCCGCCGGACAGGCCCTTGCCGACGTAGTCGTTGGCGTCGCCCTCCAGGCGCAGCGTGATGCCGCGCGGCACGAAGGCGCCGAAGGACTGGCCGGCGGAGCCCGTGAAGGTGATGTCGATGGTGTCGTCGGGCAGGCCCGCGCCGCCGAACCGCTTCGTCACCTCGTGGCCGAGCATCGTGCCGACGGTGCGGTTGATGTTGCGGATCGCGACCTGTGCGCGCACCGGCTGGGCGTCCTCGGCGTTCGCCGCGTCCAGCGCGTCGGCGGCCAGCTCGATGAGCTCGTTGTCCAGGGCCTTCTCCAGGCCGTGGTCCTGCTCGATCACCTGGTGGCGCACGGCGCCCTCGGGCAGCTCGGGCACGTGGAAGAGCGGGGCGAGGTCGAGGCCCTGCGCCTTCCAGTGGGTCACGGCGCGCGTGGTGTCGAGCAGTTCGGCGTGGCCGACGGCCTCCTCGACGCTGCGGAAGCCCAGCTCGGCGAGGATCTCGCGGACCTCCTCGGCGATGAACTGGAAGAAGTTCACGACGAACTCGGCCTTGCCGGAGAACCGCTCGCGCAGCACTGGGTTCTGCGTGGCGATGCCGACGGGGCAGGTGTCCAGGTGGCAGACGCGCATCATGACGCAGCCGGAGACGACGAGCGGCGCGGTCGCGAAACCGAACTCCTCGGCGCCGAGCAGCGCGGCGATGACCACGTCGCGGCCGGTCTTGAGCTGACCGTCGGTCTGCACCACGATGCGGTCGCGCAGGCCGTTGAGCAGCAGGGTCTGCTGGGTCTCGGCGAGGCCGAGCTCCCAGGGGCCGCCCGCGTGCTTCAGCGAGGTCAGCGGGGACGCGCCCGTACCGCCGTCGTGGCCGGAGATGAGGACCACGTCCGCGTGTGCCTTGGAGACACCCGCGGCGACCGTGCCGACGCCGACCTCGGAGACCAGCTTCACGTGGATGCGGGCCGCCGGGTTGGCGTTCTTGAGGTCGTGGATCAGCTGGGCCAGATCCTCGATGGAGTAGATGTCGTGGTGCGGCGGCGGGGAGATCAGGCCGACGCCGGGGGTGGAGTGCCGCGTCTTGGCGACCCACGGGTAGACCTTGTGGCCGGGCAGCTGGCCGCCCTCGCCGGGCTTGGCGCCCTGGGCCATCTTGATCTGGATGTCGTCCGCGTTGACGAGGTACTCGCTGGTCACACCGAAGCGGCCGGAGGCGACCTGCTTGATGGACGAGCGGCGCTCGGGGTCGTACAGACGCTCCGGGTCCTCGCCGCCCTCACCGGTGTTGGACTTGGCGCCCAGCTGGTTCATGGCGATGGCGAGGGTCTCGTGCGCCTCCTTGGAGATGGAGCCGTACGACATGGCGCCGGTGGAGAAGCGCTTGACGATCTCGGAGGCGGGCTCGACCTCGTCGATGGAGATCGGCTCGCGGTCGGAGTTGAAGCCGAACAGGCCGCGCAGCGTCATCAGCCGCTCGGACTGCTCGTTCACGCGGTCCGTGTACTTCTTGAAGATGTCGTACCGCTTGTTGCGCGTGGCGTGCTGGAGGCGGAAGACCGTCTCCGGGTCGAACAGGTGCGGCTCGCCCTCGCGGCGCCACTGGTACTCGCCGCCGATCTCCAGCGCGCGGTGCGCGGAGGGGACGCCGGAGGCCGGGTACGCCTTGGCGTGGCGGGCGGCGACCTCCTTGGCTACGACGTCGAGACCGGCTCCGCCGATCTTGGTCGCGGTGCCGTTGAAGTACTTCTCGACGAACGCCTCGTCCAGGCCGACGGCCTCGAAGACCTGAGCGCCGCGGTAGGAGGCGACCGTGGAGATGCCCATCTTGGACATGACCTTGAGGACGCCCTTGCCCAGCGCGTAGATCAGGTTGCGGATGGCCTTCTCGGGCTCCAGGCCCTCGATGAAGGTGCCGGCGCGGACCAGGTCCTCGACGGACTCCATGGCCAGGTACGGGTTGACCGCAGCGGCGCCGTAGCCGATGAGCAGCGCGACGTGGTGCACCTCACGGACGTCACCGGCCTCGACCAGCAGGCCCACCTGGGTGCGCTGCTTGGTGCGGATGAGGTGGTGGTGCACGGCGGAGGTGAGCAGCAGCGACGGGATCGGCGCGTGCTCGGCGTCCGAGTGCCGGTCGGACAGCACGATCAGGCGCGCGCCGTTCTCGATGGCGGCGTCGGCCTCGGCGCAGATCTCCTCGATCCGGGCGGCCAGCGCGTCACCGCCGCCGGAGACCCGGTAGAGGCCGGCGAGCGTGGCGGCCGTCATGCCGGGCATGTCGCCGTCGGCATTGATGTGGATGAGCTTGGCCAGCTCGTCGTTGTCGATCACCGGGAACTGCAGGGTGACGCTGCGGCAGGACGCGGCGGTCGGCTCCAGCAGGTTGCCCTGGGGGCCCAGCGAGGAGTGCAGCGAGGTGACGAGCTCCTCGCGGATGGCGTCCAGCGGCGGGTTGGTGACCTGCGCGAACAGCTGGGTGAAGTAGTCGAAGAGCAGCCGCGGGCGCTCGGACAGGGCCGCGATCGGCGAGTCGGTGCCCATCGACCCGAGCGGCTCGCCACCGGTGCGGGCCATCGGCGCCAGGATGACGCGCAGCTCCTCCTCGGTGTAGCCGAAGGTCTGCTGGCGGCGGGTGACCGAGGCGTGGGTGTGGACGATGTGCTCGCGCTCGGGGAGGTCCTCGAGCTCGATCTCGCCGGTCTCCAGCCACTCCGCGTACGGAGCCTCGGCGGCGAGGGCGGACTTGATCTCGTCGTCCTCGATGATGCGGTGCTCGGCGGTGTCGACGAGGAACATCTTGCCGGGCTGGAGGCGGCCCTTGCGGACGACCTTGCCGGGGTCGATGTCCAGGACGCCCACCTCGGACGACAGGACCACGAGTCCGTCGTCGGTGACCCAGTAGCGGCCGGGTCGCAGACCGTTGCGGTCCAGTACGGCGCCCACCTGCGTGCCGTCGGTGAAGGTGACGCAGGCCGGGCCGTCCCAGGGCTCCATCATCGTGGAGTGGTACTGGTAGAAGGCGCGCCGGGCCGGGTCCATGGAGTCGTGGTTCTCCCACGCCTCGGGGACCATCATCAGCACGGAGTGCGGCAGCGAGCGCCCGCCGAGGTGGAGCAGCTCCAGGACCTCGTCGAACGAGGCGGAGTCGGAGGCGTCGGGGGTGCAGACCGGGAAGATCCGGTCCAGGGCGCCCTCGCCGAACAGTCCGGTCGCGAGCTGGGACTCACGGGCACGCATCCAGTTGCGGTTGCCCTTGACCGTGTTGATCTCGCCGTTGTGCGCGACGAAGCGGTACGGGTGGGCCAGCGGCCAGCTCGGGAAGGTGTTCGTGGAGAACCGGGAGTGGACGAGCGCGACGGCGGTGGCGCAGCGCCGGTCGGACAGGTCCGGGAAGAAGGGCTCCAGCTGGCCGGTGGTCAGCATGCCCTTGTAGACGATCGTGCGGGCGGAGAGGGAGGGGAAGTACACCCCCGCCTCGCGCTCGGAGCGCTTGCGCAGCACGAAGGCCTTGCGGTCCAGCGCGATGCCGCTGTTCCTGCCGTCGGCCACGAAGAGCTGACGGAAGACGGGCATGGTGGCGCGCGCGCCGTTGCCGAGGAGGTCAGGCGTGACGGGGACCTCGCGCCAGCCGAGGACGTTCAGGCCCTCTTCGGCGGCGATCGCCTCGATCCGCTCGACGGCCTGTGCGGAGCCGTCGGCGGGAAGGAAGGCGATGCCGACGGCGTAGGAGCCGGCCTCGGGGAGGTCGAATCCGGCGGCCTCGCGCAGGAAGGCGTCCGGCACCTGCAGCAGGATGCCGGCGCCGTCGCCGGAGTCCGGCTCGGATCCGGTGGCGCCGCGGTGCTCGAGGTTCCGCAGTACGGTCAGCGCCTGCTCGACCAGCTCATGGCTGGCTACACCGGTGAGGGTGGCCACGAACCCGACACCGCAGGCGTCGTGTTCGTTACGGGGGTCGTACATCCCCTGGGGGGCGGGGCGACCGTCCATGGGCGACCAGGCGTCGGAACGCATCGGCTCTCCCGTCGTCGTCGTGGCATGTGCAGTGCCGAGGGACGACGTTGGCCCTCCGCGAAATTTCGTGCAGGTTACATGATGGAGTGCTTCTCGGAAAGCGGATAGCTCATTCCAGCATGCGGACACCGCGCCAAGCGGTGAAGGGTGGGTCACAGCCGAACGAACCGGACGGATCGGGATTCGGAGGACCATCGCAGGAGCGGGCTTCATTGCCCGCAGCGCCTACGGCTCATGCCCCGCGATTACCGTGTCGAAACCGTGGGGTAACGGCTACTTATGTTGTGCCTTGCATAGTGTCTCATCCCGACCCCGATCCGAGGAGAGGACGTACGTCACAGGGTCCGTGACGGAGGCCGAAAATGCCACCGCACCGGCCCCTTGATTCGGACCGGTGCGGATGCTCCGCCGTTCGGCGTCAGACAGCGCTGCCGATGAGCATGCCCAGCCCGTACGTGACGGCCGCGGCGGCCCCGCCCAGCGAGAGCTGGCGCAGTCCGCTGAACCACCAGCCGCGGGCCGTGACCCGGGCGACCAGCGCACCGCAGGCGAAGAGCCCGGCCAGGGCGACCAGCACCGCCGGCCACAGCGCGCTCGCGCCGAGCAGGTACGGCAGGACCGGCAGCAGCGCGCCGAGCGCGAACGAACCGAAGGACGAGACGGCGGCCACGGTCGGTGAGGGCAGGTCGTCCGGATCGATGCCCAGCTCCTCACGGGCGTGGATCTCCAGCGCCTGCTCGGGGTCCCGGGAGAGTTGCATCGCCACCTCGCGGGCGAGCTGGGGCTCGACACCCCGGGCCACGTAGAGCGCGGCGAGCTCCTCCATCTCGTCGACCGGGTGCTTGCGCAACTCCCGCCGCTCGACGTCCAGTTCGGCCTGGACCAGCTCCCGCTGCGAGGCGACGGAGGTGTACTCGCCCGCGGCCATCGAGAACGCGCCCGCAGCGAGACCGGCCAGTCCGGTGATGACGACGGTCTGCTGCGAGACCGCTCCGCCCGCGACACCCGTCATCAGGGCGAGGTTGGACACGAGCCCGTCCATCGCGCCGAACACCGCCGGGCGCAGCCAGCCGCCGTTCACGTCGCGGTGCGTGTGGTTGTCGCGGTGCGCCTCGTGAAGTGCGGCCTCGGTTTCGATGATGGACACAGCTCTCCCCTCTCCGGCAGCGGACCAGCGGGCCCGCTCCCCCTCAACACGCCCGAACATACGCACCATGTAAGGGGCGCGCCAGCAAGGCAGGCCGTACTTACCTGGGTCGGGACGGTGCGCCAAGCCGGGTGACAGAAACGTTTCTTGGACTGTTTCGCGGGCGGGGGGTGGCACATATCCGGGAACAGGCTCGCGCGCGCGAAAGGGCCCCTTCCATGGAGTTGCTGACCGATTCGTATACAGCCTCCCCGGCGGCCACGGACGGGACGGCCGCCCCCGCCGCCTGTCCCCCCGCCGCGGACCTGCCCGACCGGGCACGGGGTGCGCTGCTCGGCCTCGCGGTCGGCGACGCGCTCGGCGCGCCCGCCGAGAACCTGCGGCCCTCCGAGATCCGCCGCCGCTGGGGCCGGATCGAGGGCTTCGTCAGCGACGACCCCGCGGGCACGGACGACACCGAGTACGCGATCTTCTCGGGCCTGCTGCTCGCCCGGCACGGCTCGGAGCTGACCGTCGCGCACGTCGAGTCGGCGTGGCACGAGTGGATCGCGGACCTGGACGAGGGCCCCTTCCGCGGGGCGGGCTTCAGCGAGCGCGGCACGCTGGAGAACCTCCGCCGCGGCCTCGCCGCCCCGATCTCGGCCCAGCACCGGCACGCGTGGAGCGACGGCCTGGCGATGCGGGCGGCACCGTTCGGCGTCTTCGCGGCCGGGCAGCCCGAGGAGGCGGCCCGGCTGGTCACCATCGACGGCAGCGTCAGCCATGACGGCGAGGGCATCTACGGCGGCCGGGCGGTCGCGGCCGGGGTCGCGGCGGCGATGGGCGGCGCGGGGCCCGCGGGGGTGATCGGCGCCGCGCTGTCGGTCGTCCCCATGGACTCGTGGACGGCCCGCTCGATGCGGCGCGCGGTGGTGGCGGCGGGCCGCGCGTACCCGGACGTCCTGTCCATGGAACGGGCGATCCGCTCCACGGTCGTGATCGGCGGCTACCCGTGGACGGACCTGGCCCCCGAGGCCGTGGGCCTGGCCTTCGGCGCCTTCGCTGCGGCGCGCGGGGACTTCCGCGGCTCGGTGCTCACGGCGGTGAACATGGGACGCGACGCCGACACGACGGCGGCGGTGGCGGGAGCGCTCGCGGGAGCGGTGTCCGGGGCGGGCGCGATCCCGGACGCATGGGCGTCGGCGATCGGCCCGGTCCGCGGCACCTGCCTCCCGTCGATGCGCGGCCACCACGTCCTGGACGTGGCGACGCTCCTGACCCCGACCCCCCGATGACACCCCCGGACCCCACACCACGCGACACCCACGAGCCCCCCACCGGCCCTCTGGGCGCGGGGCCGCCCGCGGGGGCGCCGTCGGCGACGCCGGGGGAGCCCGGCGGCCCTCCAGGCGCGGGGTCACCACCGGCGCGCGACCTCGCGGCGACGCGCGAGCCCCCGGGAGCGGCGGAACCCACCCCCGGATGCGCGCCGTCGGCGACGCATGCGGCGCGCGGCGCGGGACCGCCCGCGGGCGCGCCGTCGGCCCCTCGTGCGGCTTTCGGCGCGGACGCGCCGCAACCGGCGCCGGCGGCGCACGCGGAGCGCAACCCCGGAGCAGCCGACGCGCGGGAACAGCACACCCCCGCACCCGAGAGCACCCCCAGCGCGTCGCATGCGACGCGCGAACGCGAAGACCCCGTTGTGGGAAAGGGCGGGGTGGGGGAACACCACGTCGCCCCCGGCACCCCCGCCCGCCCGGCCCCGCGCCGCGCCGGGGCAACCGCGCTCGTGACGCGCATCTCGCCGGGGTCCGGGGGCCTGGCCGCGGTTGCGGGGAGGGGCGCGCGGCCCATCGAAGGGCTGCTCCTCGGGCTCGCCGCCGGCGACGCCGCCGGCTGGCCCGCAGCCCGGCACCGCGCCGGCCGCATGCCCGAGTGGACCCGCCGGCTCACCCGCGAGCTCGACACCTTCGCCGAGCACAACGCCACGACCACCCTCCCGGTCCCCATCGCCCTCAACCAACCCCCCGAGCCCCTGCGGCTCGGCCCCTCCGACGACGCCGAGTGGGCCGCGTTCGCCGCCGGGACCGTGCTCACCGCCTGCGGGGGCCACTTCCGGGGACTCGCCCCCGCCCGCCGCGTGCGTGCCGCCGTGGACCTGGCGTGGAACACCCTCGCCGGCCAGGTCGCCGCCGCCGCCGACCGCGCCCCCGAGGTCGAGTCCGCCGTGCTGCCCCTGCGCGCCCGGATCTCCGTGCGCGCCGGACTGGGCAATCTCGCGACCGGACTGCGCCCGCCCGCCACCGGTCACGACAACCCGCACTACTTCGACGACGCGGCCTGCGTACGGGCCGCCGTCCTCGCCGTGGTGCACCGCGGCGACCCGGCCGCGGCCGCCGAACTCGCCGAGTTCGACGCCCGCTACACGCAGGACGGCGACGGCGTGCACGGCGCCCGCGCCATGGCCGCGGCCGTCGCCGCGGCGCTCGGCGGCGCGTGCGTCGACGACACCGTCGAGGCCGCACTCGCCCAGCTCCCGGAGTCCACCGAGATCGGCCGCAACGCCCGCCACGCGGTCGGACTCGCCCGCGAGGCCGGCGGGGCGTTCGAGCTCGTCCCCCTGTTGGAGCATCAGATCGTGGACCACGTCTACAGCTACGGCATCGCCGCGGCCGAGACCGTCCCCGTGGCGCTCGCCGTCACCACCGCCGCCCGCGGCCGGGTCGCCGAGGCCGTGCCCGCCGCGGCCTGCCTCTCCCGGGTGGCCGACTCCGCACCGGCGCTGGCGGGTGCGCTCACCGGTGTGCTCGGCGGCGGCGCGTGCGTACCTGACTCGTGGCGCGACGCCTGCCGCATCCTGGCGGGCTGTGCCCTGCCCCATCTCGCCGGCACGGACCTCGTCGAACTCGCCGGCCTGCTCGAGGACGCGCTGTAGGGCAGCCGAGGGGTCACGGCCGAATCCGGGCGCGCGGTGCGCCGTCAACCGCCACACCGGAGGGACAATTCGGACATGACGACGACAGCGACGGCGAACACGGCGTCCGCGACGAGCGCGGCCCCGGCAGAGCGGACGACTTCCCCGCACCCCTCACTCGACGACCGGTTCACGGGCAGCCTCGTCGGCGCCGCCGTCGGCGACGCGCTCGGCGGCCCCGTCGAGGGCTACTCCCCCGAGCAGATCGTCGAGCGCCACGGCGGCCGCGTCGACGGCATCGTCGGCCCCTGGAACGGCGACGAGTGGCGCACCGCACGCCCCCTCGCCCCGTACCACAAGGGCAACGGCCACATCACCGACGACACGTTGATGACCCACGCCCTGGTCCGCGTCTACGCCACCGTCCGCGACCATCTCGACGCCTACGCCGTCGCCGACCATCTCGTCCCGGACCTGATCTCCAACACCCGCTGGATCCCCGAACTCGAGGCCGAGACGCTCCCCCTGCACCGGGTCTTCCTCGCCGAGAAGTGGATCGTCCACCGCCTGCACTACGGGCACAACGACCCGCGCGAGGCAGGAGTCGGCAACATCGTCAACTGCGGCGCCGCGATGTATATGGCACCCGTCGGCCTCGTCAACGCGGCCGACCCGACGGCCGCTTACCACGAGGCCCTCGACATCGCGGGCGCGCACCAGTCCTCGTACGGCCGCGAGGCGGCGGGCGTCTTCGCGGCGGCGGTCGCCGCGGCCTGCCTGCCGGAGGCGACCCCCGCCACCGTCGTCGACGCGGCGCTCGGCCTCGCCAAGGACGGCACCCAGGCCGCGATCGAGGCCGTCGCCGAAACCGCTGCCGGCTACTCGGACTTCGAGTCGGCGCTCGGTCCGCTGCGGGCCGCGGTGGCACCGTTCGACACGGTCGGCCCCGACTACCGTGCCCCCTCGCTGGGCGCGCGGAGGCCGTCCCGTCTGCACGCGATCGAGGAGCTGCCGATCGCCCTCGGCATGCTGCTGGTCTGCGACGGCGATTTCCGCCGTACGGTCCTGTCCTGCGTCAACTACGGCCGTGACTGCGACTCCATCGCGACGATGGCCGGCGCGATCGCGGGCGCGCTGCACGGCGAGGCGGCGGTGCCGCGGGAGTGGGCGGAGCGGGTCGCCGAGGCGAGCCGCGTCGACCTGCACGCGCCTGCCGTGGAGCTGACGGCCGTGGCCCGGGAGATCCACCTGCGGGACCTGGCCCGCCGCCGCGCCCATGAGGCGGCGTTCGCCGAGCTGACGGACGCGCGATGACGGGCCCCCTGCGGGTGACCTGGGTGCAGCCCGAGGACCTTGTCGGGCACGAGCTGAAGCAGGCGGAACAGGACGGCCGCGAGGCGACGGCCGTCCGCGACCGCTGGCTGGCCGCCGGCGGCATGCTCGCCCCTCCCCGCGCCGGCGCCTCCCCGGATCCGCCGCGCCCGGAGCTGCGGGCGCTCGCCGAGGCGCTGCTCGACGAACTGGCCGCCCTCCCCTCTCCCTTGGCGGACGACGAACCGACGGACTGGCCGTCGATCGTCGCGGCCTGCCCCCAGTGGCCGTCGCCCCCGCCCCGCTGCCCGGACCGTCGCCAGGTCCCGGACCCGGCCGCAAACGACCGCCCCGGGCCAGGGGCCCAGGGCAGCGCGCACCCCGCCCCGAGCGCCGTGCGGTCGACGCCCGCCGGCTCACCCGGCCGCCCGGGCGCCCCGCAGCCCGTGGCGCCGCGGCCCCCGGAGCGCGGGCCGGGTCTCCCCGTCCACGGCACGCGGCTCGCGGGCGCCGGGCCCCGGGGCCGCACACCCGGCGCGGCCCGGCCCTCCGACGAGTCCCTGCTGCACGCCCTGCACGCCGCATGGGTCGGGCGCGCCGTCGGATGCCTGCTGGGCAAACCCGTGGAGAAGCTGCCCCTCCACGCCATCCGCGCCATCGGCCGCGCCACCGGGAACTGGCCCCTCACCACCTGGTTCACCGCCAAGGGCCTGCCCGCCGACCTCGCCGCCGCCCACCCGTGGAACCGCCGCAGCGCCGCCACCTCGCTCGCCGAGAACATCGACGGCATGCCCGAGGACGACGACCTGAACTACCCCCTTCTCGCGCTTCTCCTCCTCCAGCGCCACGGCCGCGCCTTCACCACCGCACAGGTCGGCGCGCTGTGGCTGGACGACCTTCCGGCCGGGCGGACCTTCACCGCCGAACGCGTCGCCTACCGCAACCTCCTCTCCGGCATCGAGCCTCCGCTCACCGCCACCTGCCGCAACCCCTTCCGCGAGTGGATCGGCGCCGCGATCCGGGCCGACCTGCACGGCTGGACCAACCCCGGCGACCCCGCCGCCGCGGCCGAGCAGACCTACCGCGACGCCGTGCTCACCCACACCGCGAACGGCGTGTACAGCGCGATGTTCACCGCCGCCGCCATCGCCGCGGCAGCCGGCGACACCGCCGATGTGCACGAGGCGATCGCCGCCGGCCTGGCCGTCGTCCCACCCCGCTCCCGTCTCTCGCACGCCGTACGGTTCGGCGTCGAAGCCGCCCGGTCGGAGGCCGACTTCGACCGTGTCGTGGACCTCGTCCACGCGGCCTACGGCTCGTACCACTGGGTGCACGCCCTGCCCAACGCCGCTCTGCTCGCCGCCGCCCTCACCCATGCCGACGGCGACTTCACCGGCTCCGTCTGCCGTGCCGTCTCCGGCGGGCTCGACACCGACTCCAACGGGGCGACGGCCGGCTCCCTCACCGGGCTGCTCGCGGGTCACCCAAGCCGGCTGCCCGACCGCTGGACCGCCCCGCTGAAGAACCGGCTGTCCACGTCCGTCGCCGGATTCGACGGCACCGGCTTCGACAGCCTCGCCCGTCTCACGCTGAAGGAGGCACTCCGCCCATGACCGGCATCGTGGTGCTCGGCAGCACCAACATGGACCTCGTCGCCTATGTCGCGCGGGCCCCGAAGCGCGGAGAGACCGTCACAGGACGGGAGTTCCGTACGATCCCCGGCGGCAAGGGAGCCAACCAGGCGGTGGCCGCCTCCCGCGCGGGCGGTGACGTCACCATGATCGGCGCCGTGGGCTCCGACGAGTTCGGCGCGATGCTCCGTCACACCCTCGACGCGTCCGGCGTCGACACCGACCTGCTGCGCACCGCCGAAGGCCCCTCCGGCACCGCGCACATCGTCGTCGACGACGAGGGCGGGAACTCCATCGTCGTCATCCCCGGCGCCAACGGCACCGTGACCGGACTCACCCCCGGCGACGAATCCCTCATCGCAACCGCCGGCATCCTCCTCCTGCAGCTCGAACTTCCGCTCAGCGCCGTACTCGACGGCGCCGAGGCCGCTCACCGGCATGCCGTACGCACCGTGCTCACCCCCTCTCCCGCGCAGCCGCTGCCGCGCGAACTCCTCGCCGCCACCGATCTGCTGGTCCCCAACGAACACGAGGCGGCCACGCTCGCCGGGGTCGCCGACCCGCACCTGGCCGCCGAGGCCCTGCTGCGGCAGGTCCCCGAGGTCGTCATCACCCTCGGCCCCGCAGGCTGCCTGTACGCCGCCCGCGACGCCGAACCCGTCACCGTGCCCGCACCACAGGTCGCCGCCGTGGACACCACCGCGGCGGGCGACACCTTCGTCGGCACCCTCGCCGTCGCGCTCGGGGAAGGAAAACCGGTCCCCGAGGCCCTGGCGTGGGCCTCCACCGCCGCCGCCCTGTCCGTCCAACGCCCAGGAGCGTCCACCTCCATGCCCTACCGCCCCGAGATCGACGCCGCCTCATGACCCCGTCTCCCGCACCGGACACCCCGCCCGGGAACCCGCCCGCCCCGCTGACCGGACTCCGCGTCCTCGACCTCGCCACCCTCTTCGCCGGTCCCATGTGCGCCACCCTGCTCGGCGACTTCGGCGCCGAGGTCATCAAGGTCGAGCACCCCACCCGCCCAGATCCGTCCCGTGGCCACGGGCCCGCCAAGGACGGCATCGGGCTGTGGTGGAAGGTCCTCGGCCGCAACAAGCGCAACGTCACCCTCGACCTGTCCACCCCCGGCGGCCGGGCCACGCTGCTGCGCCTCGCGAGCACCGCCGACGTGGTCGTCGAGAACTTCCGCCCGGGCACCCTGGAGAAGTGGGGCCTCGGCTGGGAGGAGCTGAGCACCGCCAATCCCCGTCTCGTCCTGGCCCGGATCACGGGCTTCGGCCAGTTCGGCCCGTACTCCCACCGGCCCGGCTTCGGGACGCTCGCGGAGGCGATGAGCGGATTCGCCGCCGCCACGGGCGAGCCCGAGGGCCCGCCCACCCTGCCGCCCTTCGGCCTCGCCGACTCCGTCGCCGCGCTCGCCACCGCCTACGCCGTCATGACCGCGCTCGCCGCCCGCACCTCCACCGGCCGTGGCCAGGTCGTCGACATGGCGATCATCGAACCGATCCTCGCCGTGCTCGGGCCGCAGCTGCTCTGGTACGACCAGCTCGGCTACGTCCAGCCGCGCACCGGCAACCGGTCACGCAACAACGCCCCCCGCAACATCTACCGCACGGCCGACGGCAGTTGGCTCGCCGTCTCCACCTCCGCCCAGTCTGTCGCCGAACGGGTCATGCACCTGGTCGGCCGTCCCGAGCTGATCGACGAGCCCTGGTTCACCACCGGAAGCGGCCGCGCCGAGCACGCCGATCTGCTCGACGCCGCGGTCGGCGGATGGATCGCCCGGCACACCCGCGCCGACGCCGTGGCCGCGTTCGAGAAGGCCGAGGCGGCAATCGCCCCGGTCTACGACATCCGCGACATCGTCGCCGATCCCCAGTACCAGGCGCTCGGGACGATCGCCGAGGTCCCCGACCCCGAACTCGGCCCGCTCCGTATGCAGAACGTGCTCTTCCGGCTCTCCGAGACCCCCGGCGCCATCCGCTGGGCCGGCCGGCCGCACGGCGCCGACACCGAGGAGGTCCTCGCCGAACTGGGCCTCACCCCGGCCGACATCACCGCACTCCGCACCGAAGGAGCGCTATGACCTTCCCCCTGACCTGGCTCTATGCCCCCGGTGACCGCCCCGACGTCGTCCACAAGGCCATCGCCTCCGGCGCCGACGTCGTCATCGTCGACCTCGAGGACGCGGTGGCCCAGGCCCGCAAGGAATACGCCCTCGCCGCCACGGCCGAACTGCTCTCGTCGCACCTGCCCCTGCCGGTCCATGTCCGCATCAACTCCCCCCTGGACATCGAGACCCTCGCAGGACTGCCCGGTCTGACAGCGCTGCGTGTTCCCAAGGTCGCATACGCCACTGACATCCAGCAGATCGCGGCCGCCGCACCTGGCGTCCCCCTGTACGCGCTGCTGGAGTCGGCGCTCGCCGTCGAGCACGCGTACGCCATCGCCACGGCCCACGACGCGGTCCGCGGCATCGCGCTCGGCGAGTCGGATCTCCGCGCCGACCTCGGCGTACGCGGCGACACCGGCCTGGACTGGCCGCGCACCCGCGCCGTGATCGCGGCCCGGGCGGCCGGCCTCGCGCCGCCCACGCAGTCCGTGTTCCCGGACATCCTCGACCTCGACGCGCTGCACGCCTCGTGCACCCACGGCCGTTCGATCGGCTTCCTGGGCCGCGCGGCCATCCATCCCCGCCAGCTGCCGGTCATCGAACGCGCGTACCGGCCGACCCCGGAGGAGATCGACGCAGCCGAGGAGATCGTGAAGGCCGCCGCGTCGCACGAGGGCGCGATGGCCCTGCCGGACGGGCGGTTCGTCGACGCGGCGGTCGTGGCGGCGGCGCAGCGCACGCTCGACATCGCGGCACGGGACTGGGAGCCCTGACGGCCCGCGGCGGCCCGCCCGGCGCGCGGGCCGGGCCGGTCCCTCGTGCCACCGCGCTGTGCGGGCCCGCGGGGTCAACCGGGTCCCCACTCCGCGGCGCACGCGCGAGTCGCAGCCCCGGAGTCCGCGGCCGCGGCCGCGGAGTCGGATACGCGAAGACCGCCGGAGGCGTTGCCTCCGGCGGTCTTTTCGTCGCGGGTCCGGCGTCAGCCCTTGCCGGCCGGTCTGGCGTCCGTGGGCGCGTCCCCGTCGGCGTCGACGGTCCCCTCGGCGTCGGTGGTCGCGTCGCCCGCCGGCCCGGCGTCCGCGGCCGCGACGCCGTCGCCGTCGGTGCCCTCCGAACTCTCGGCGCGCTCGGCGTTCGCGTCCCCGGCCTTCTTGGTCAGGTCCACCGCCGCGGGCTCCACGATCTCCTCACGGCCCGGGCGCAGCCGGGACGAGATCACCATGTAGATCACGGCCAGCAGGAAGACCACGATCGAGGTCCACACGTTCAGCCGCAGGCCCAGCACGTGGTGCGCCTCGTCGACCCGCATGTACTCGATCCAGCCGCGGCCCACGCAGTAGGAGGCGACGTAGAGCGCGAACGCCCGGCCGTGGCCCAGCTTGAAGCGGCGGTCGGCCCAGATCACGAGCAGCGCGACGCCGATGCACCACAGGGACTCGTAGAGGAAGGTCGGGTGGTAGAGGCCCGCCTCGCGGTTCGGCCCCTCGGTGATCTTCAGGGCCCAGGGCAGGTCGGTGGGCTTGCCGTACAGCTCCTGGTTGAACCAGTTGCCCCAGCGGCCGATGGCCTGGGCGAAGGCGATCGCGGGTGCGAGGGCGTCGGCCCACGCCGGGAGCGGGATGCCCCGGCGGCGGCAGCCGATCCAGGCGCCGACCGCGCCCAGCGCGATCGCGCCCCAGATACCGAGGCCGCCCTCCCAGATCTTGAAGGCGTCGACCCAGTTCTCACCCTCGCTGAAGTACAGCTGGTAGTCGGTGATCACGTGGTAGAGCCGGCCGCCGACGAGGCCGAAGGGCACGGCCCAGACAGCGATGTCGGCGACGGTGCCGGCCTTGCCGCCCCGGGCGACCCAGCGCTTGTTGCCGAACCAGACGGCTACGAAGACGCCGATGATGATGCAGAAGGCATAGCCGCGCAGCGGAAGCGGTCCGAGATGCACCACTCCGGTCGACGGGCTGGGAATGTAGGCGATGTCCATGGCAGCACCGACGCTACCGTGCCGGGTGGGACGTACGGCAACCCACCCGGCAACGTCTGGGTAACGAGCGCCCACCCGCGGTCGTACGGACAGGCCACGGGCGCGCCACCGCGGTGACGGGCGCGGTCAGGAGGCCGGCGCGCCCGGGGACGCGCCGGTGTCCGCCGTGGGCTGCTGCGTGCCGGGCTTCTTGCCCTTGTTCGCCTCCTCGACCCACTTCTTGAAGTTGGCCACGGAGATCTGCTCCTTGCCCTTCGTCGGGAAGATCGATTCGCCGTTGAGCTGCACCGTCGGTGTGCCGCGGAAGCCGCCCTTCTGGAAGGCCTCGTTGGACTTCACGACCCAGCTGTCGTGCTTGCCGTCCTCCACGCAGCTGCGGAAGGCGGGCGTGTCCAGGCCCGGGACCTTGCCTGCGAGCTCGATGAGCCGGTCGTTCTTCGCGTAGGCGTCGTCCGGCTCCGGCGGCTGGTTGACGAACAGCACGTCGTGGTACGCGGGGAACTTTCCGGCGTCCTGGGCGCAGGCCGCGGCGTTCGCCGCGCGCAGGGAGCCGCTGCCGCCCATGTTGCCGTCGATGAGGGTGGCGAGGTGGTACTCGACCTTGATCTTGCCCGCCCGCACCATCTCGTGGATCGTGTCCCGCAGGGCGTTCTCGAACTGGGCGCAGGCCGGGCAGCGGAAGTCCTCCCACACCGTGAGGGTGGAGGGCGCGTCGCTCGCGCCGACCGGGATCGCGAGCTGCTCCTCGCCCTGCGCACCGCTCGGCGCGGAGAGCGGACCGGCCTCCGACGAGCCGTCCTCGTCCTTGCCGCTGTTCGCCGCGATCAGGCCGACGACGGCGGCCAGGCCGAGGACTCCGACCACGGCCGAGGCCACGATCAGGGTCCGCCTGCGCTTCTCGCGCGCCCGGTCCCGTGCCCGTTCCTGCTGGAGCCGCTCGCGTGCGGTCCGCTGACGTTCTTGGTTCTCGCTCACAAACCGCAAACGAACCGGGGAGGCGTGGGCACGCCTCCCCGGTCCCACATCCACCCGTACGAGCTACGCGGTGCCGCGCACCCCCCGGGCGAGATCGCCCGCCAGTTCCCGTACGGCGTCGACGGCCGCGGTGTCGTCCGGCGCGTCCAGCATCCGCTTGACGAAGGCGGAGCCGACGATCACGCCGTCGGCGAAGGAGGCGACCTCGGCGGCCTGCTGCGGGTTGGACACACCGAGTCCGACGCAGACGGGCAGGTCGGTGGTGGCGCGAGTGCGGGCCACCAGGTCCTGGGCCTGGGCGCCAACCGACTCACGGGTGCCCGTGACGCCCATCAGGGAGGCCGCGTAGACGAAGCCGGAACCCGCCGCCGTGATCTTGGCGAGGCGCTCGTCCTTGCTGCTCGGAGCGACGACGAACACGGTGGCGAGACCGTGCTTCTCGGCGTGCTCCCTCCACAGGCCCGCCTCCTCGAACGGGAGGTCGGGCAGGATGCACCCGGCTCCGCCCGCTTCGGCGAGCTCGGCGGTGAACCGCTCCACGCCGTAGCGGTCGATCGGGTTCCAGTACGTCATCACCAGCACCGGCTTGCCCGTCGCCGCATGGGCCTCGCGGACCGTGCGCATCACGTCGGCGATACGGACACCGCCGCGCAGGGCGATGTCGTCGGCGGTCTGGATGACCGGCCCGTCGAGGACCGGGTCGCTGTGCGGCAGACCGACCTCGACGACGTCGGCGCCGCCGTCGAAGGCTGCCTTGACGGCCTCGATGCCGAGCTCGACGGTCGGGAAACCGGCGGGCAGGTAGGCGATGAGCGCGGCCCGGTTCTCGTTCCTCGCCGCCGCGAGCGTGTCGCTCAGAAGCTGGATGGTGCCGCTCACTTCACGTCCCCCTGGATCTCGGCGGCGCCGTTGTCGGCGGAGGCGTCGGCCTCGACCTGGGCGTCGGTGTCGTACAGCCCGAAGTAGCGGGCGGCGGTGTCCATGTCCTTGTCGCCGCGGCCGGACAGGTTGACCACGATCAGTCCGTCCCTGCCGAGCTCGCGGCCGACCTCCAGCGCACCGGCCAGCGCGTGCGCCGACTCGATGGCGGGGATGATGCCCTCGGTACGGGACAGCAACCGCAGCGCCTGCATGGCGGCGTCGTCCGTGACCGCGCGGTACTCGCCGCGGCCTGTGTCCTTGAGGTACGAGTGCTCGGGGCCGATGCCCGGGTAGTCGAGGCCGGCCGAGATCGAGTACGGCTCGGTGATCTGGCCCTCGTCGTCCTGGAGGACGTAGGAACGGGAGCCGTGCAGGATGCCCGGTTCGCCGGCGGTGAGGGTGGCCGCGTGCTCCCCGGTCTCGATGCCGTGCCCGGCCGGCTCGCAGCCGATCAGGCGGACGTCCGTGTCCGGGATGAAGGCGTGGAAGAGGCCGATGGCGTTCGACCCGCCGCCGACGCAGGCCACGGCGGCGTCGGGGAGGCGGCCGGCGCGCTCCAGGATCTGGCGCCGGGTCTCGACACCGATGACCCGGTGGAAGTCGCGCACCATCGCGGGGAAGGGGTGCGGGCCCGCGACCGTGCCGAAGAGGTAGTGGGTGTGGTCGACGTTGGCGACCCAGTCGCGGAACGCCTCGTTGATGGCGTCCTTGAGGGTGCGGCTGCCGGACTTCACGGCGACGACCTCGGCACCGAGCATCCGCATGCGGGCGACGTTGAGCGCCTGCCTCCGGGTGTCGATCTCGCCCATGTAGATGGTGCACTCGAGGCCGAACAGGGCGCAGGCGGTGGCCGTGGCCACTCCGTGCTGACCGGCTCCGGTCTCGGCGATGACGCGGGTCTTGCCCATGCGCCGGGTGAGCAGTGCCTGGCCCAGCACGTTGTTGATCTTGTGCGAGCCGGTGTGGTTGAGGTCCTCGCGCTTGAGGAAGACGCGCGCGCCGCCGGCGTGCTCGGCGAAGCGGGGCACCTCGGTGAGGGCGCTGGGACGACCGGTGTAGTTGACCATGAGTTCGCCGAGCTCGGCGGCGAAGGCGGGGTCGGACTTGGCCTTCTCGTACTCGACCGCGACCTCGTCGACGGCGGCGACGAGGGCCTCGGGGATGAACTTCCCGCCGAAGTCGCCGAAGTAGCCGGCGGGGCTGGGGACGCGACCCTCGGGGTCGGGGATGAAGTAGTCGCTGGACATGGCGACGCTGCTCCTTGTGTCGGGGCGGGGCCCCGGATGTGGGTGTGTCAGGGCGTCGGATGCGCGGCGCGGGGTCCTCTCCCCGCCCGTTCCCGTGACCGGGGCTCCCCCGGACCCTCTCAGGAGGAGCGTGAGGACACCGCGCGCAGCGCGGTACGGGGCCCCGGCCGAAGCCCGGCTGGGTTTCAGGGCTGGGTGGGAGAGAGCGGGTCTAGAGGCCCGCGCGCGCCGTGGCGCGCCATCGCATCCCGTTGACCTGGCCCGGCTCGTCGCCGATGACGTACCGCACCCGCCGGCCGTGCACCCGCCTCGCCGGCGCACGGCAGCCGCGCGGCCGGCAGCCGCGGGCCAGGCGCGCGTACGGGCCGCACGCCGGTGTCACCGCCGCCGCGGGCACGCCAAGGGCACCCGGGCGCGAGCCCGGGGTCGGTCGGCGGCGGACGGCGGTCATCTCGGGGTCAGTCCCGCCCGTGCCGCAGCGCGGGATGGGCACCCGCCGCCACCAGGTCGGCAACCGCCGACTTGGGGTCGCGGCCGGTGACCAGGGACTCGCCGACGAGCACGGCGTCCGCGCCCGCGTTGGCGTAGGCGATCAGGTCGTGCGGACCGCGCACGCCCGACTCGGCGACCTTGACGATGTGCGCCGGGATCTCGGGAGCGACCCGCTCGAACGTGGAGCGGTCGACCTTGAGCGTCTTCAGGTCGCGGGCGTTGACGCCGATGATCTTGGCGCCGGCGTCCACGGCACGCTCGACCTCGTCCTCGTCGTGCACCTCGACCAGCGGGGTGAGGCCGATGGACTCGGCGCGCTCGATCAGCGAGACGAGCGCCTCCTGCTCCAGCGCGGCGACGATCAGCAGCGCCAGGTCGGCGCCGTACGCGCGCGCCTCCCACAGCTGGTACGCGGTGACGATGAAGTCCTTGCGCAGCACCGGGATGTCGACCTTGGCCCGTACGGCCTCCAGGTCGGCGAGCGATCCGCCGAAGCGGCGCTGCTCGGTGAGCACGGAAATGACGGCCGCGCCGCCTGCCTCGTAGTCCGCGGCGAGCCCCGCCGGGTCGGCGATCGCGGCGAGCGCGCCCTTGGAGGGGCTGGAGCGCTTGACCTCGCAGATCACCTTGACGCCCTCACCGCGCAGGGCGGCCACGCCGTCCTTGGCCGCGGAAGCCTTGGCGGCGCGCTCCTTGAGCTCGTCGAGGCTGACACGCGCCTGCCGCTCGGCCATGTCGGCGCGCACACCTTCGATGATCTCGTCGAGCACACTCACGCGAGCGGCCCCCTTCCGGGACGGTGATGGTTAAGGATCAGCCAACTCGATGGTATCCGCAGCAGGGCCCGAGGTCCTCATCCGGTCGGCCGCTGTCCCACTACCTGGGACTTCATGGAGCGAGCGCGGATCCGAACGGCAGGTTCCGCACCACGCTGAAGATCAGCAGGGCGCCGCCCATGACCCACCACCAGCCGGGGGCGAGACCGACCCGCATCGGCCTGCCCCGAACGGCGCGAACCAGCCACACGGCCCAGACGGCGGCGAAGACGGCGTAGCCGACGACGGCGGCGGCGTTGGCGCCGAGGGCGGTGGCCAGATCGCCGTGGACGAAGGCGTGGGCGCTGCGGAGGCCGCCGCAGCCTGGGCAGTAGATGCCGGTGAAGCGGAGGAGGGGGCAGACGGGGTAGTGACCGGGCTCGTTGGGGTCGACGGCGCCGACGTAGGCGAAGGCGGCGACGACGCCGCTGAGCACGGCGAGGGGCACGGCCACGCGCCGCGCCGTCCCGCGCGGGGCGGGCCGCCCGCTCACGGGCACCGCGCCCGGCCCCCACTGCGCCGCAGCGGACCCGGCCCAGTCGCCGGACACCGTCGCGCGCCCGTGCGTGGCCGATGCGGCCGGACCGGGCGGCGTACCCGGCGCAGCAGCGGCCGCCCGCGGCGGCGTGGCGGGCTCCTGGGCAGCCGCCCCCGGCGTGGACGCGGGGGCGGGAGTCCGGGGCGAAGGGTGGTGCGGCGCGGTCATTTTGTGATTGTCACCGTTCCAGCAGAACGGCGCAGCCCGGTCGTCGTACCGTGCTGCGCCGCTTCGTGTGTCGGATCGTCACCGCGTCACGCGGTCGCCCGCTCCTGCTCGGCCGCGCGAGCCCTGGCCTGGACGACGTCCTCCGGCTCCTTCGGCGTGCCGAGGCCGGCCATCTTCATGGCGCCGCCGGCGATCGCGCCGAGTGCGATGAGGCCCGAACCGGCCCAGAAGCCGACCGGGTTGTCCGCCACCATGAAGACACCTGCGACGCAGAAGCCGATGAAGGAGAGGGTGACACCGGTCCAGGCGGCCGGGGTGTGTCCGTGGCTGCTGCCCGCCATGAGTTGCTCCTCGTGTGTGATGCGCTGTCGTGAGCTGGTGCTCGTGCTGAGCCGGACGCTCGCTGTCATTGTCCCGTACGACAACACGCGCGGTGAGCTGGGGTCACCCTTCGCGCGTCGGGTCCTCGCCGCGGTCCAGCGCCTTCCAGAGGTCCTCGGGCCGGTCGGGGTCCACGACGGGCGCCTTGCGGGGACGCGGGGTCCCGTCGCGCTCGTAGCGGCCGGACATGGCGGGCCACTGCCTGCCGTACCGCAGCGCCAGCACCCCGGCGAGCAGGATCAACAGGCCGCCGGCCGCGGTCGCGTAGGGCCAGGCGGTGTGCGTGAGCGCGTCGACCGTCGCGGCGGCGTCGCCCGTGGTGCGCGCCGCCTTCTCGTCGAGCGCGTCGCTGTCGGACGCGCCCAGCAGCGCGGCCAGCGCCGCGCCCGCACCGCTGAGTGCGAGGAGTCCGGAGACGACGACGCGGCCCGCGCTGCGGACGGCGAAGACGGCGACGAGCGCGGCGAGTCCGACGATCGCGAGGGCGGTGGGCACGCCCGTGACGTCCCCGCCGTCGGCTTCGAGCGAAACGGTTCCGCCGCCGACCGACGCGTGGCCCTCGGCCCAGACCTGCCCGGCGGCGAGCAGGACGACGGTCGCGCCGGCGGCGCCGAGGAGCAGGGCCGCGGCGAGGCTGCGACGGCTGTCGCTCGGGGCGGCCGCCGCGGCGGCGCGGGGCTGGGGTACGGGTACGGCACTCACGCGTCCACTATCCCTTACCGTCCCGCCGCGCCGTTCAGCCGGTTGGCGGTGTGGACGGCGCGCAGCACGGCCGCCGCCTTGTTGCGGCACTCGGTGTCCTCGGCGACCGGGTCGGAGTCGGCGACGACACCCGCTCCGGCCTGGACGTACGCCGTGCCGTCGCGCAGCAGCGCGGTCCTGATGGCGATGGCGGTGTCGGAGTCGCCCGCGAAGTCGAGGTAGCCGACGGCGCCGCCGTACAGCCCGCGCCGCGAGGGCTCCAGCTCGTCGATGATCTGCATCGCGCGGGGCTTGGGCGCCCCGGACAGGGTGCCCGCGGGGAAGCACGCGGTGAGGACGTCGAAGGCGGTACGGCCTTCGGCGACCTTGCCGGTCACGGTGGAGACGATGTGCATGACGTGGGAGTACCGCTCGATCGACATGAAGTCGACGACCTCGACGCTGCCGGGTTCGCAGACGCGGCCCAGGTCGTTGCGGCCGAGGTCGACGAGCATCAGGTGCTCGGCGCGTTCCTTGGGGTCGGCGAGCAGTTCCTCGGCGAGGTCGTGGTCCTCCTGCGGAGTGGCACCGCGCGGGCGGGTGCCGGCGATCGGGTGGACCATGGCGTGCCCGTCCTCGACCTTGACCAGCGCCTCGGGGCTGGAGCCGACGACGTCGAACCCCTCGAAGCGGAAGAGGTACATGTACGGGGAGGGGTTGGTGGCCCGCAGGACCCGGTAGACGTCCAGCGCGCTCGCCGCGCACGGGGTCTCGAACCGCTGGGAGGGGACAACCTGGAACGCCTCACCGGCCCGGATGCGCTCCTTGATGTCCTCGACGGCGTCCTGGTAGTCCCGCCCGCCCCACAGCGCGGAGAACTCGGGCAGTTCGGAGGGCGGCAGCGCGGCGGGCTCGGAGGCGAGCGGCCGGGCGAGGTCGGCCTCCATGGCGTCGAGGCGCGCGACGGCTCCGGCATACGCCTCGTCGACCCCGGTGTCGAGGCAGTTGTGGTTGATCGCGTTGGCGATCAGCAGGACGGTGCCGTCCCAGTGGTCGAGCACGGCGAGGTCCGAGGTGAGGAGCATCGTCAGCTCGGGCAGCCGCAGGTCGTCGCGTTCGCCGGGGCCGATCTTCTCGAGCCTGCGCACGATGTCGTAGCCGAGGTAGCCGACCATGCCGCCGGTGAAGGGGGGCATGCCCGACGCGAGGTCGCGCGGGGTGTGGAGCGTCTGCACGGTCTCGCGCAGGGCGGCGAGCGGGTCGCCGCCGGTGGGGACGCCGACGGGCGGGACGCCGAGCCAGTGCGCCTCGCCGTCGCGGACGGTGAGCGTCGCGTCGGAGCGTACGCCGATGAACGAGTAGCGCGACCAGGAGCGGCCGTTCTCCGCGGACTCCAGGAGGAACGTGCCGGGGCGCTCGGCGGCGAGCTTGCGGTAGAGCCCGACGGGTGTGTCGCCGTCCGCGAGCAGGCGGCGGCTGACGGGAATGACACGGCGGTCGGCGGCCAGCTTCCGGAAGGTCTCGAGATCCATGGCGGCAGACCCTACTTGCCGAGCGGCAGGACGTCGGCGTCGAAGCAGGTCCGGGCGCCGGTGTGGCACGCGGCGCCGACCTGGTCGACCTTGACGAGCACGGTGTCGGCGTCGCAGTCCAGGGCGACGGACTTCACGTGCTGGACATGGCCGGAGGTGTCGCCCTTGACCCAGTACTCCTGGCGGCTGCGGGACCAGTAGGTGCAGCGGCCGGTGGTCAGGGTGCGGTGCAGTGCCTCGTCGTCCATCCAGCCGAGCATCAGCACCTCACCGGTGTCGTACTGCTGGGCGATGGCGGGGAGGAGGCCGTCGGCGCTGCGCTTGAGGCGGGCGGCGATGGCGGGGTCGAGGCCACTGGCGGGGACACTGCTGGTCATGCGCCCATTGTGCCGTGCCGCGGGGTGGCCCGGACGGTGCGTCCACTGGGCGGACCCGGCGCGGCGGCCGTACGCTGGCGAGCATGTCGACCCATGCGAAGCGTGAACGACTTCTGCTCGCCGACCTGTTGGAGGCGGCGGGGCCGGAGGCCGCGACCCTGTGCCACGGCTGGACGACCCGGGAACTCGCGGCCCACGTGGTGATGCGCGAGCGCCGGCCTGACGCCGCGGGCGGGATCCTGATCAAGGCGCTCAAGGACCGTGCGGATCGGATCCGGGCGGAATTCGCGGCGAAGCCGTACGACGAGCTGGTCCAGCTGATCCGTACGGGTCCGCCGCGGATGTCTCCGTACGCGATCAAGCAGGTCGACGAGGCGGCGAACACGATCGAGTTCTTCGTCCACGCCGAGGACGTGCGCAGGGCGCAGCCGGACTGGACGCCGCGCGATCTCGACAAGGTCTTCGAGAACGTGCTGTGGTCGCGGCTGGAGAAGGGCGCGCGGCTGCTGGGGCGCAGGGCGCCGGTGGGTCTGGTGCTGCGCAGACCGGACGGGCAGACGGCGGTGGCACATCGCGGGACGCCGGTGGTGACGGTGACCGGGGAGCCCGGCGAGCTGACGCTGTTCGCCTTCGGACGTCAGGAAGCCGCGCGGGTGGACCTGGAGGGCGACACGGACGCGATCGCACGGGTGCGCAGGGCCGAGCTCGGCGTATAGGGCTGTTTGGCGGACCCACGAGGCGAGCCCGCGTTCCAGCGGGGTGCGGAAGCTGGGTGACGCGGACGTCGCCGAGCCGGTCCGCCAGCAGGCGGGCCTCCCGCTCGACGGCGGCGCGGGCCTCGCCGCCGGCGTCGGTGAGCAGCCGGTGGTGGATGCGTCCGGCGCAGTTCGACGTCGGCCGCGTCGGTGATGCGCATCCGGACAGCCCCTGGGGGGACGGTGGCGGGATCGGTGGCGTGCAGGGCGACCAGGGCCTCGGTGGCGTCCTCGGCGCGCGCCGCCCGGGCTGAGGAGGTGGCGGATGCCGAGGCGGGCCCGCCGTTCGGCAGCCGTGATCGTCCGGGTGGTCCCGGGCACCGCGCATCATCCCCTCGGGACCGTCGGTCTCGGCGCGGACCCACGGTACGTCTCGGGGCGGGACGGTGTGGGCGTTCGACGCATCCGCCGGCGCAGGGGGCAGGACATGCCGAAGGGGTCCCGGGACGTGTTCCCGGGACCCCTTCGCCGCAGGGTCAGCGGACCGGGTGGCCCGCCGCCCGCAGTGTGTCCTTGACCTGCCCGATCCGCAGATCGCCGAAGTGGAACACGGAGGCGGCGAGCACCGCGTCCGCGCCCGCCTCGACGGCCGGCGGGAAGTCGGCCAGCTTGCCGGCGCCGCCGGACGCGATCACCGGGATCGTCACGTGCTTCCGCACGGCCGCGATCATCTCGGTGTCGTAGCCGTCCTTGGTGCCGTCGGCGTCCATCGAGTTGAGCAGGATCTCGCCGGCGCCCAGCTCGGCGGCCCGGTGCGCCCACTCGACGGCGTCGATGCCGGTGCCCTTGCGGCCGCCGTGGGTGGTGACCTCGAACGACCCCGAAGCGGTGCGCCGTGCGTCGACGGACAGCACCAGCACCTGGCGGCCGAACCGCTCGGCGATCTCGCGGATCAGGTCGGGGCGGGCGATGGCCGCGGTGTTGACGCCGACCTTGTCGGCGCCCGCCCGCAGCAGCTTGTCGACGTCCTCGGCGCTGCGCACCCCGCCGCCGACGGTGAGCGGGATGAAGACCTGCTCGGCGGTGCGGCGCACCACGTCGTAGGTGGTCTCCCGGTTTCCGGACGAGGCGGTGATGTCGAGGAAGGTGAGCTCGTCGGCGCCTTCGGCGTCGTACAGCTTGGCCATCTCGACGGGGTCGCCCGCGTCGCGCAGGTTCTGGAAGTTGACGCCCTTGACGACCCGGCCGGCGTCGACGTCCAGGCAGGGGATCACACGGACCGCGAGAGTCATGCGGCACCTCCTTCGGTTCCGGTGGCCCGGTACGCCTCGACCTCGACCTCGACGACGAGCGAGGGGTCGATGAAGCCGGAGACGATGAGCATCGACGCGGCCGGACGGACCGCGCCGAACAACTCCTTGTGTGCGCGGCCCACTTCGTCCACGTCCCGGGCATGGGTGATGTACATACGGGTCCGCACCACGTCCTCGACGCCGAGGCCGAGTTGCTTCAGTGCGTCGATCGCCACTCCGAAGGCGGTCGTCGTCTGCTCGAACGGTCCGCCCGCGGAGATCTCGCCGCCGACGATCGACGTGCAGCCGGAGACGAGGACGAGGCCGTTCGGCAGCTGGACGGCGCGGGAGTAGCCGAAGGACTCCTCCCACGGACCGCCCGAGCCGACCCGGCGTACGTCGTCCGTCATACGGACACCGCCGCGAGGGCCTCTTCCAGCGTGAACGCCTTGGCGTACAGCGCCTTGCCGACGATCGCGCCCTCGACGCCCTCGGGCACCAGGGCGGCCAGCGCGCGCAGGTCGTCGAGGGAGGAGACGCCGCCGGAGGCGACGACGGGCTTGTCGGTGGCGGCGCAGACGTTCTTCAGCAGCTCCAGGTTGGGCCCCTGGAGCGTGCCGTCCTTGGCGATGTCGGTGACGACGTACCGGGCGCAGCCCTCGGAGTCGAGGCGGGCCAGGGTCTCGTACAGGTCGCCGCCGTCGCGGGTCCAGCCGCGGCCGCGCAGGGTGGTGCCCCGCACGTCGAGGCCGACGGCGATCCGGTCGCCGTACTGGGCGATGACCTTGGCGACCCACTCGGGGGTCTCCAGCGCGGCGGTGCCCAGGTTGACGCGGCGGCAGCCGGTGGCGAGCGCGGCCTCGAGGGAGGCGTCGTCGCGGATGCCGCCGGACAGCTCGACCTTGAGGCCGTGATCCGCCATGCTCCCTGCGACCTCGGCGATCAGGTCGCGGTTGTCGCCTGTGCCGAAGGCGGCGTCCAGGTCGACGAGGTGCAGCCACTCGGCGCCCGCGCGCTGCCAGGCGAGGGCGGCCTCCAGCGGCGAGCCGTAGGAGGTCTCCGTACCGGACTCGCCATGGACGAGTCGGACGGCCTGGCCGTCACGGACGTCGACTGCGGGGAGGAGTTCAAGCTTCGGCATCAGAGCGTCTCGATCCAATTGGTCAGCAGCTGGGCGCCGGCGTCGCCGGACTTCTCGGGGTGGAACTGGGTGGCCCACAGCGCGCCGTTCTCGACGGCGGCGACGAAGGGCTCGCCGTGCGTGGCCCAGGTGACCTTGGGCGCGCGCATGGCGGCGTTGGTGGCCTCGAAGTTCCACTCGTGCACCGCGTAGGAGTGCACGAAGTAGAACCGCGCGTCGTCGTCGAGCCCGGCGAAGAGCTCGCTGTCGGCGGGCGCGTCGACGGTGTTCCAGCCCATGTGGGGCACGATCGGGGCCTTCAGCGGCCCGACGGTACCGGGCCACTCGTCGAGGCCGTCGGTCTCCACACCGTGCTCGATGCCGCGCGCGAACAGGATCTGCATGCCGACGCAGATGCCCATGACGGGCCGGCCGCCGGAGAGCCTGCGGTCGACGATCCAGTGGCCGCGGGCCCCGGTCAGGCCCTCCATGCAGGCCGCGAAGGCGCCGACGCCGGGGACGAGGAGTCCGTCGGCGTTCATGGCCTTGTCGTAGTCGCGGGTGATCTCGACGTCCGCGCCGACGCGCGCGAGGGCGCGCTCGGCCGAACGGACGTTGCCGAAGCCGTAGTCGAAGACGACGACCTTCTTCTGTGCGCTCATTGCCAGATCCCCTGAATCCGCAGGATGCCGGCGACCAGGCACATCGCGGAGGCCGCGGCCAGCAGCACGATGGGCCCCTTGGGCATCTTCTGTTTGGAGAAGGAGTACACACCGCCGGCGAGGAACAGCCCGACGACGATGAGGATGGTGGACAGGCCGGTCATCGTGTTAGAGCGCGCCCTTCGTGGAGGGGAGGATGCCGGCGGCGCGCGGGTCGCGCTCCGAGGCGTAGCGCAGGGCGCGGGCAAGGGCCTTGAACTGGCACTCGACGATGTGGTGCGCGTTGCGCCCGTACGGGACGTGGACGTGCAGGGCGATCTGCGCCTGGGCGACGAAGGACTCCAGGATGTGCCGGGTCATCGTCGTGTCGTAGCTGCCGATCATCGGCGCCATGTTCTCGGGCTCGGTGTGCACCAGGTACGGGCGGCCCGAGAGGTCGACGGTGACCTGCGCGAGGGACTCGTCCAGCGGCACGGTGCAGTTGCCGAAGCGGTAGATGCCGACCTTGTCGCCGAGGGCCTGCTTGAAGGCGGCGCCGAGTGCGAGGGCGGTGTCCTCGATGGTGTGGTGGGTGTCGATGTGCAGGTCGCCGTCGGTCTTGACGGTCAGGTCGAACAGACCGTGCCGGCCGAGCTGGTCCAGCATGTGGTCGAAGAAGCCGACGCCGGTGGCGACGTCGACCTTGCCGGTGCCGTCGAGGTCGATCTCGACGACGACGGAGGTCTCCTTGGTGGTGCGCTCGACCCGTCCAGTGCGGCTCATGAGCTCTGCTCCTTCTTCAGTGCGCGAACCGCATCGAGGAACGCGTCGTTCTCTTGGGGCGTGCCGGCGGTGACCCGCAGCCAGCCCGGTACGCCGTTGTCACGGACCAGGACGCCCCGGTCGAGGATCTTCTGCCACACCGCGTGGGCGCCGCCCTCGCCGTCGAACCGCCCGAACTGCACGAAGTTGGCGTCGGAGTCGGTGACCTCGTAGCCGATGGCGCGCAGCTCGTCGACCAGCCGGTCCCGCTCGGTCTTCAGCTGTTCGACGTACCCGAGCAGCGTATCGGTGTGCTCCAGGGCGGCCAGCGCGGTGGCCTGGGTGACGGCGGACAGGTGGTACGGCAGGCGCACCAGCTGGACGGCGTCGACCACCGCGGGGTGGGCGGCGAGGTAGCCGAGACGCAGCCCGGCCGCGCCGAACGCCTTCGACATCGTGCGCGAGATCACCAGGTTCGGCCGGCCCTCGATCAGCGGCAGCAGCGAGGGGTGGTGGCTGAACTCCACGTACGCCTCGTCCACCACCACGAGGGACGGCTTGGCCGCCTGCGCCGCCTCGTACAGCGCGAGGACGGTGTCGGCGTCGACCGCGGAACCGGTGGGGTTGTTGGGCGTGGTGACGAAGACGACGTCGGGGCGGTGCTCGGCGATGGCGGCCTGCGCCGCGCCGACGTCGATGGTGAAGTCGTCGTTGCGCGGGCCGGAGATCCAGCCGGTGCCGGTGCCGCGGGAGATCAGGCCGTGCATGGAGTACGACGGCTCGAAGCCGATGGCGGTCCTGCCCGGTCCGGCGAAGGTCTGCAGCAGCTGCTGGATGACCTCGTTGGAGCCGTTGGCGGCCCAGACGTTGGCGAGGCCGACCTCGTGTCCGGTGGTGCGGGTGAGATAGGCGGCGAGCTCGGTGCGCAGCTCGACCGCGTCGCGGTCGGGGTAGCGATTGAGCCCGCGGGCGGCGTCGCGGACCCGCTCGGCGATGCGCTCGACGAGCGGCTCGGGCAGCGGGTACGGGTTCTCGTTGGTGTTCAGCCGGACGGGGACGTCGAGCTGGGGCGCCCCGTAGGGGGACTTGCCGCGCAGCTCGTCCCGGATCGGCAGTTCGTCCCAAGGGGACGAGGGGGTGTTTCCGATGTTCTCGCTCACTGTCCCGGCACCTTCCAGCCGAACCGGGCCTTCATCGCCGCCCCGTGCGCGGGGAGGTCCTCCGCATCGGCCAGCGTCACCACGTGGTGGGTGACCTCGGCGAGCGCGTCGCGCGTGTAGTCCACGATGTGGATGCCGCGCAGGAAGGACTGCACGGACAGGCCCGAGGAGTGGCAGGCGCAGCCGCCGGTCGGCAGGACGTGGTTGGAGCCGGCGGCGTAGTCGCCGAGGGAGACGGGCGCCCACGGGCCGACGAAGATCGCGCCGGCGTTGCGGACGCGGGCCGCGACGTCGGAGGCGTCCGCAGTCTGGATCTCCAGGTGCTCGGCGCCGTACGCGTCGACGACCTTGAGGCCGTCGTCCAGCCCGCTGACCAGGACGATCGCGGACTGACGGCCGGCGAGGGCCGGCTTGATCCGGTCCTCGACGTGCTTGGTGGCCGCGACCTGCGGCCCCAGCTCGCGCTCGACCGCGGCGGCGAGCTCCTCGGAGTCGGTGACGAGCACGGCCGCGGCCAGCGGGTCGTGCTCGGCCTGGCTGATCAGGTCGGCGGCGACGTGCACCGGGTCGGCCGTCGCATCGGCGAGGATCGCGATCTCGGTGGGGCCGGCCTCGGCGTCGATGCCGATGCGGCCGGTGAAGTACCGCTTGGCCGCGGCGACCCAGATGTTGCCGGGGCCGGTGACCATGTTGGCCGCGGGGCAGGACTCGGTGCCGTACGCGAACATCGCGACGGCGGTGGCGCCGCCGACCGCGTACACCTCGTCGACGCCGAGCAGCGCGCACGCCGCGAGGATCGTGGGGTGGGGAAGGCCGCCGAACTCCTTCTGCGCGGGGGACGCCAGCGCGATGGACGGGACGCCGGCCTCCTGCGCGGGCACCACGTTCATGATCACGGAGGAGGGGTAGACGGACCGGCCGCCGGGGGCGTAGAGCCCGACGCGGTCGACGGGGACCCACTTCTCGGTGACGGTGCCGCCGGGGACGACCTGCGTGGTGTGGTCCTTGCGGCGCTGGGCGCGGTGGACGATCCTGGCGCGCCGGATCGACTCCTCCAGGGCGGCCCTGACCTCGGAGTCGAGCTCCGCCAGCGCCCGGGTCAGGGCGGCGGCGGGCACCCGCACCTGGTCGAGGATCACTCCGTCGAAGGTCTCCGCGTACTCGATCAGCGCCGCGTCGCCACGATGATGCACGGCCTCGCAGATCGGCCGCACTTTCTCCAGTGCGGCTTCCACGTCGAACTCGGCACGGGGCAGCAGGTCGCGCAGAGCGCCACCCTCCGGGAGGGCGTCGCCGCGCAGATCGATTCGAGAGATCACGAGACCAATTCTCTCAGACTGGATCCGGCGGTTGTCTTCCGTATCAGTGGCTGATACGGAAGCGCCCGTCACCCGCCTCCCATGCCTCCCGGAGGCCAAAAACAGCCACCCCCGTCATCTCCGGCCGACCATCACCACTAGCGTTCAGGCCGTCACTCAGCGGGAAGAACAGCTGTACGAGCCAACGAGCGGAGGAGCGGCAGTGACCGAGCCGCTTGACGACGGGCCCCCGGAGGGACTGAGCCCGACCGAGCAGCACATGTGGAACGCCTTCAGAAACGGAAGCACGTACGACCTCAGCGACACCGATCCCCTGCTGAACGATCCGTTCTCCCCCCGCCCCTGGGGCCCCGAGCGCAGCGTCCGCGCGTCCACCGTGGCGCGTCTGCTGCTGAACGGGCCGTCCGCGCGGCCGGGCCGGGTCGCCGCGCTCAAGCTCCGCGGCGTCCAGATCACCGGCACGCTCAAGCTCGCCGGCGGCAGCATCGGCCCCTACGTGGAGCTCCACGGCTGCCGTTTCGAGAACGAGCTGCTGATGCCGGAGGCGCACTTCACGACCGTGCGCCTGGTCAGCTGCGCGATCCCGCGCGTCGAGGCCGCGCGGCTGCGCACGGAGGGCGATCTCCACATGCCGCGGTGCCGGGTGGAGCACGGCATCCGGCTCACCGACGCGCAGATCGGCACGGACCTGCTGATCAACCAGATCCATGTCCGTCCGGACCGCCGCGGGCGCGCGATCACCGCGGACGGCATGTCGGTCGCCCAGGACTTACAGGCCGAACTGATCGAGACCTACGGGGAGTTCAGCCTGCGCGGCGCGAAGATCGGGGTCTCGCTCAGTCTGCGGGGCAGCCGGCTGCGGGCCGCCGCGGAGCGGCGCGCGCTGAACGCACCGCAGTTGAGCGTGGAGCGCACGCTGTACATGACGGGCGCCTGGGTGAGCGTCGCCACCGGCAACCAGGGCGCCACTCCCCCGTTCGGGATCAACGCCGCGGGGACGCCGGCGCGCGGGTCGCGGCTCCAGCCCTTCGAGTGCTACGGCGGGGTGCGTCTGGACGACGGGCGGTTCGGTGACGCGGTCGACCTGAACCGCGCGCGGTTCGTGCTGAGTCCCCACGAGGAGCTGTCCCTGCGCCGGATCACGACACCGGAGCTGCGGTTCAACGCGGAGCGCCCCGAGGAGGGCCGGGTCGTGCTGAACGGCGCCAAGGTGGTGACGCTGATCGACCTCGCGGCGAGCTGGCCGGGGCCGGGCGGTCTGGCGATGGGCGGCTTCGTCTACGAGAACCTCGTCCCGTACGAGGACTTCCCGTTGTCGCGCCGGCTGGAGTGGGTGGCCTCGGCGACGCCGGAGTACTCCCCGGAGCCGTACGAACGGCTCGCGACGGTGCTGCGCAACAGCGGCGAGGACGCGGACGCCCGCGAAGTGCTGCTGGCAAAGCAGCGCCGGCGACGGGAGACGCTGCCGCTGGCCGCGAAGCTGTGGGGCTATATCCAGGACTGGACCGTGGCGTACGGCTACCGGCCCGGGCGGGCGGCGCTGTGGATGGCGGTGCTGTGGGCGGCGGGAGCGATCGCTTTCGCGCAGGTGGCCCCGGAGCCGATCAAAAAAGAGGAACACCCCGAATGGAATCCGGCTCTGTATGCGCTGGATCTGCTCATTCCGGTGATCAATCTCGGCCAGGACGGCTATTGGAGACTTGACTCGCACTGGCAATGGGCTTCGGCGGCACTGGTGCTTCTCGGGTGGATTCTGGCGACCACGGTGGCGGCGGGAGCCTCCCGTCTGCTGCGCCGCGGATGAGGCGTGAAGGAGCGTTTCTTTACGCTGTCTTGACCTGCTCCCGAGCAACCTTTCCGCCGCTACCAAAGATTCACAGGTGGCCTCTGGCGCGGCGTTCACCTGCGGTTTTCAATGGTCCGCACCATGTCATTCCTTCGCGCCCTGACCCGTACCGCGCGCATGATCCGTCATACGCCCCGGTTGTCCGACGGCCTCGTGCCCGACAACGCGGTACTGCTCGACGCCCCCGACGAGCGGCTCGGTCCCGCGCTCGTCGCGGCCGCCGAGGGCGAGTACGAGGGAGCCGCGAAACTGCTGGCGACCACACGGGAATCAGCCGAATGGGAGAACCGCGACCGGTACGTGTCGCGGCTCGCGGCCTTCGCCCGCAACCGGGACGAATGGCTCGGCAGCTGGCTGGGCGCCTCGCCCCGCGACGCCGACGCCCTACTCGTGAAGGCGCAGCTCGCGGTCGCGCGGGCGTGGGAGTCACCGGCCCGCGCCGAGCGGCTGCGCGAGGTCGGCCCGCTGATCGACGCGGCGGCGGACGCCGAGCCGAGCGACCCGGTGCCGTGGCGCATCGCCCTGGACCACGCCCGCGGGACGCACGCGACGCACACGGCGTTCGAGTCCCTGTGGGAGCGGGCCATCCGCCGGTCGTCGCACCACTACGGCTGCCATGTGGCGGCGCTGAAGTACCTGTCCGCCCAGTGGTACGGCTCACACCGCGAGTGCTTCGACTTCGCGGAGAAGGCGGCGGCCGACGCGCTGCCCGGTTCCCTGGTCCAGGCGCTGCCGGTCCGGGCGGCGTTCGCCCAGCTGCTGGCCGGCGAGCCGACGACGTCGGTGCAGGACGACCGGATCGACACGGCGGCGGATCTGGCGATCTCGCTGTCCGGTGACTACGCGGCAGGGGATCCCTGGCCCGCCGAGGTACGCAATCTGCTCGCGTACGTCCTGGTGTCGCGGGGGCGGTGGACGGACGCGCTGGCGCAGTTCCGGCTCATCGGCCCGTACGCCACGTCCTTCCCCTGGACGTCGGTGACGGACGATCCGCTGGGGCAGTTCCTGCGGGCGCGGGACGGGGTGCGGATCGAGGTCGCGTCCACGATGCCGCTGCGCGGGCGCGGCGGCCGATCGCGCGCCCATTACTCTTGACCGCTGTGACGACCGCTCGCCTGCCCCTCTTCCCGCTGAACTCGGTGCTGTTCCCTGGGCTCGTGCTTCCCCTGAACGTCTTCGAGGAGCGTTATCGCGCCATGATGCGCGAACTGCTGAAGACGGACGAGGAGGAGCCGAGGCGCTTCGCCGTCGTCGCGATCCGGGACGGGCGGGAGGTCGCGCCGACCGCGCCCGGCATGCCGGACCCGACCGCGGTCGTCGAGCGCGGGCCCGCGGCCGGTTTCGGGCCCGACCCGATCCAGTCGTTCCACCGGGTGGGCTGCATCGCGGACGCGGCGACGATCCGGGAGCGGACCGACGGCAGCTTCGAGGTCCTGGCAACCGGCACGACCCGGGTGAAGCTGCTGTCGGTGGACGCGAGCGGCCCGTTCCTGACCGCGGAGCTGGAGGAGCTCCCGGAGGAGCCGGGCGACGGCGCGGGCGCTCTCGCGGAGGGCGTGCTGCGGGCCTTCCGCAGCTACCAGCAGCGGCTGGCGGGTGCGCGCGAACGGACGCTGTCGACCGGCGCGGAGCTGCCGGACGAGCCCTCGGTGGTGTCGTACCTGGTCGCCGCGGCGGCGGTGCTGGACACCCCCGCGAAGCAGCGGCTGCTGCAGGCCCCCGACACGGCGACGCGGCTGCGCGAGGAGCTGAAGCTGCTGCGGACGGAGACGGCGGTGCTGCGCCATCTCCCGTCGCTGCCGATGGTGGACCTCACCCGGCAGCCGACGAGCCCCAACTGACGGGAGGGACCACCCAGGTGGCGAAGAAGCAGAAGAAGCAGTCGGGAGGCACGCCGGCGACGGTGGCCCTGACGGCCGCGGGCACGCCCTTCACGCTCCACGCGTACGACCACGACCCGGCGTCGCCGTCGTACGGCGAGGAGGCGGCGGAGGCGCTCGGCGTCTCGCCCGACCGCGTCTTCAAGACCCTCGTCGCGGACGTGGACGGCACTCTGACGGTGGCGGTGGTCCCGGTCGCGGGCCAGCTCGACCTGAAGGCACTCGCGGCGGCGGTGGGCGGCAAGCGCGCGACGATGGCGGACCCGGCGGCGGCGGAACGCACGACGGGCTACGTGCGCGGCGGCATCTCGCCGCTGGGCCAGCGCAAGCGCCTCCCGACGGTGCTGGACGCGTCGGCGTCGTCCCACGAGACGATCTGCATCTCGGCGGGCCGCCGCGGCCTGGAGGTGGAACTCTCCCCGGCGTCCCTGGCCACCCTGACCTCGGCCACCCTGGCCCCCATCGGCCGGGCGTAGCGGCCGGGGCCCTCGCGCCGGGCGCGCCTTGCGGCCGGGAGCCGTGGCGTCGGCGCTGCGCGGGGCAGTTCCCCGGCCCGCCTCTTCCCCGAACCGGGGGCTCCGCCCCCGGACCCCCGCGCCTCAATCTCCCCCTACGGCCTGACGGCCGTGGGTGGGGGTACCTCCCACGCCGCCAGGCGTAGGGGGAGTGCCCCCAGCGGGGCTGCATTGCAGCCCGTCCGGTGACTGAGGAAACCGCGGGAAGCGCGGTACGGGGTCCGGGGCTGAGCCCCAGTTCAGGGAAGGGGCGGGGTGAGGGAGGTCACTGCTGCCAGGGGCCGTGCGGCTCCCACTCCGGCTCCGGGTCCCGCGGCCCGAACAGCGCGGTCAGCCCCAGGTGAACCGCCATCGCCGCCAACGGCCACGCCAGCAGCGCGTTCTTCGCGCCCAGTTCCAGATACGCGTCGAACGTCACCCCCTCGCCCACCTGGCGCGCATGCTCCACCACGTCCCGCGTCGGGCCGAACCAGACGCCCACGCCCCAGCCGAGCAGCGACGCCAGCAGTCCGCCGAGCGCGAGGGCCAGCACCAGGACGATGCCGCCGCGGCGGCGGAACAGGAAGACGGCCGCCGCGCTCAGCGCGCCCAGCCCGGCGGCCAGCAGCACAAACGTTCCGTCCGCGCCGATGGCCTCCTCCCCCTCGGTGTCCTTGAGGAAGACCCCGGTCTCGTTGGAGACCAGCGGCACGCGCGGCGCCAGCCACAGCCACAGCAGCCCGAGCGCGATACCGAGCACCGTCACGGCCACCAGCACCACGACGCCGTCCCTGAGGTCCTTGATCAGCTCGTCCCGCTGCGCGCCGTCCTTCCGGTACGGCCCGTCGCCCGTCCAGGTCGCACCCGCGGGGACAGGGCCGGAGGGCGGCGACTGCCAGGGGTTGTCGCCGGAGGGCTGGTTCGGCCGGTGGGGAGGAGTCAGCGGTGCGGTCACACCGCCATCGTGCCAGGCCCGCCCGAGTGACGCCTCACCGGACTGCCGCCCGCCGGTACGCCCACGTCGCCACCGCCAGGGACACCACGCCGACGACCGCGCAGACGGCCAGGTCGATGCCGACGGCCACCCAGTCGGGTCGCGCGTCGAAGGTACGGGCGAGGGCCTCGACCCCGTACGTGGAGGGCAGCAGGTCGCGCGCGTACGAGATCGGTCCCGGCAGCCGGTCCGCAGGGAGCACCCCGAGCAGCAGCGCCGCCGACATGCCCAGCTGACCGAGCAGCGTGGCCAGCTCCTGGCGCGGCGCGAGCAGCCCGAGGGCCGCGCCCAGCCCGGCCAGTGCCGCGCCGGACAAGGGGATCACCGCGGCGAGCACCCACAGGTGCGTCAGCGGCAGCTGGAAGAGCACGCTGCCCGCGACCGCCGTCACCACGGTGCCGGGCACGGTGAAGGAGGCGTACGCCCCCGCTGCCCCGAGCACCACGGCCGCGGGCGGCACCGGCAGCGTGGCGTAGTGGTCGAGGCCGCCACCGGCGCGCAGCTGCCCGAAGTACTGCGCGAGCAGGTTCAGGGCGACGAAGGCGACGACGAGCACGCTCGCGCCCGCGACGACCGCGCGGGCCTCCGTGCCGCCGTCGACGACCCCGCGCATCAGGACCATGATCCCGACGGACTGGAAGGTCGCCACGAACAGCAGCGGGATCCGGGCGACCCTCGCCCGGGACAGCTGCGCGCGGTACACGGCGGCGAGCGCCGGCAGCAGTCGCGCCCGTGGCGCGAGCGGTGCGGCCTCCTCGGTGACGGGGACGGCCCCGCGCACCGTCCTCGCCGCTGCGGCGGAGATGATGCTCACGCCTTGACCAGCCCCTTCGTCGCGTTCCCGCCGAGTGCCAAGTACACGTCCTCCAGACTCGGGGTGGCCAGCGTGAAGTCGTCGAGCGCCGCGAACGCCGCGCCGCCCGTCACCGCGGCGACCGCGGCCCGCGCCTCCTCCGGCGCGAGCCGCAGCACCCACCGGCGGCCGGACTCCTGCGCGACACCGCTGAGCGCGGCGACCTCGGGCACGTCGAGCGGCGCCCGGTCGCGCCACACCAGTTCGACGCGGACCTCGCCCGCGACCCTCTCCTTCAGGCCGGAGGGCGTGTCGCAGGCGATGACGCGTCCGCGGTCGAGGACGGCGACGCGGTCGAGGACGGTTTCGGCCTCGATGACGTTGTGGGTGACGAGGAGCACGGTCGCGCCGCGCTCGGCGCGGCGGCGGTCGACCGCCGCCCACACGGCGCGCCGGGCGACGGGGTCCATGCCGGTCGTCGGCTCGTCCAACACGAGGACCGGCCGCTCGCCGACGAGGGTCGCGGCGAAGCAGGCGAGCCGCCGCTGGCCGCCGGACAGCTTCTTGAGGGGGCGCGTGGCGAGGGCGGTGAGTCCGAGCTCGTCCAGGACGGCGTCCCGTTCGTCGCGGGCCTGCCGTACGGTCAGCCCGCGCAGCCGCCCGGTGGTCTCGGCGGCGAGGGCGACGGTCAGTTCGTCGAGGGCAGTGGACTCCTGGCCGAGGTAGCCGACGAGCCGGGCCGCCCGCTCGGGGTGGCGCACCAGGTCGTGGCCGAGGAGTTCGACGCTGCCGGAGTCGGGGCGCATGAGCCCGGTGAGCTGGCGCACGAGGGTGGACTTGCCGGCGCCGTTGGGTCCGAGCAGGCCGAAGATCTCGCCGCGCCGGACTTCGAGGCTGATCCCGTCGGTGGCCCGCACCTCGGGTGTCCCGGGCGTGCCCCTCCTGCCGCGCGCGGCGGGGTACGTCTTGACCAGATCCCGCACCACGCACACCGTACTCACGAGGTACGAGACTACGGGGTCCGGCCGCCCCGAATGCCCTCGGGCCCCGACTGCTCCCCCGTCGGAGCGTGCTCGGCGGCCGTCCTCACGTCGATCTCGCGCCAGAATCCGGCCCGGATCGCATAGCGGTCGTGCTCGTCGATCTGGTCGTCCTTGTGGGCGAGAAGTCCGAAACGGGCCGCGTAACGCAGCAGTTCGCCGTCGATACGGTGCGGAATCCGCGGATACATGCTGGACAGATTCTGCACGTGGCCCGCCTCCGGCAGCCGTGCCATCCAGCGACGCGCGAAGACCTGGCCCACTTCGAAGGGGTCCCCGCCGACGGTGGTGATGTCCTCCTCGCGGTCGGCCCAGCGCTGTTCGGCGCTGGTGAGCTGGGCGAGGGTGGGCAGGGACGCGCTCTCCGGCGGTTCGCCGAGGGCTCCCTGGCCGGACCGGTCGATCCAGCCCTTGTCGGAGGACCAGCGCAGGGTCGCGTTCGTGGGGGCGGGCGCGGGGTGCTGGCCGGGGGCGCGCAGTGCGGCGAGGTCCTTGGGCGTGGGCACGCCCTTGGCGGGGGCCGGGGCCGGGGCGGTGTCGGTGCCGGAGTCGGCGGGCGCGGCCGGGGTGCCGTTGCGCGCGGCTGCCTCGGCCGCGCGCTCGGCGGAGGCGGCGAGCGCCGACTCGGGCAGCGGCGCGGACAGGATGGCGGCGATCTCGGGGCGGGGCGCGGGCGGTGGGGCGCAGATGCCGCCGAGGTCCTTGGCCCGTACGGCGCGGGTGATCCAGACCCGGTCGAGCACGCGGCGTTCGTCGGCCTCGGCGACCAGGTCCTCGGACTGGTTGTAGTCGCCGTCGGCGGCCTGGACGGCCCACAGGTGGACGGCGACGCCGTGTTCCTTCGCGGACATCAGGCCGGGCAGCAGGTCGCCGTCGCCGGTGACGAGCACCACGTCGGAGCAGGCGCGGTTCCTGGCCAGTTCGGTGAGTTCGGCGTGCATGGCCGCGTCGACGCCCTTCTGGGCCCAGCGGCCGTCGCTGCGGGTCAGGGCGCCCAGCCGGACGGTGACGCGCGGCATCACGCGCAGCCTGCGGTGCTCGGGCTGGGGGACGCGGTCCGGGGCGCCGTCGAACCAGTAGATGCGCAGGAGCGGGCGTTCGGTGTCGGCCTCGGCCAGGTCGCGCAGGCCCTGGATGAGGGCGGAATGGTCGACGGTGATCCGCGAGCGCGCCGGTTCTCCCGCGAGAAGGCTCGCGGCGGCGCCCAGCAGATATCCGGCGTCCACCAGGACGACGCAGCGGTCCACGCGTTCCACCCTCTTTCGGGGACTCTTTCGGCGACGTTCCCGGGAGCCCTTCCGCGATCACCGGATTTCCGGTGGTCATGGGGAACTCGGAGGTCGGGAAAGGTCCGGATCGGGGATTGTTCCGGGTTTCCTTCGAGTCTGCCCGACTGCCGCAGCGTTGACGGCCGGAACTCGATCATCGGCGTGGCGGATCGATCGAGTCCTGGCCTCCGACGGGCGATTACGGTCCGCAATGATCCAAAATGCGCGGGTTATTCGGCTATGTGAATCTGACAGCGGCCCTGGCCCCTAAACCCCACAGGAGGCATCCACCATGGCCAAGAACAAGAACCGGGAACGCAGTCAGAAGTCCTCGCCGGCGGAGCGCGGCCGCCAGGAGGCCACCAAGACGTCCATAGAGGCGCAGGCCGAGCAGCGCGCGGCGCACGTGACGCCGTCCGATGTGGCCCACAAGGGCCGGCAGAAGCGCTTCGGCCACAACTGACAGACGTGATCAGCAGAAGGGGCGCGCCCGTGACGACGGGCGCGCCCCTTCTGCACGCGCTTCGCAGCGCCCCGCGCGCCCTTCAGGGCGCCCGGCGGCTCAGCCGGCCAGGCAGGACGGGCCGAGCAGCACCTTCAGGTCCCCGAACAGGGCCGGATCGGGCTGGACCCGGTGCCGGTCGAGCCGGAGCACCGTGGTCTTGCGCGGGCCCTGGAGCTTGATGCGCACCTCGGTGTTGCCCTTGTGGTGGCTGAGGATCTCGCCGAGGCGGCTGACCATGGGCGGGGTGACCTTGACGGTCGCGATGGTCACCACGACCGGCGCGTTGGTCCCGGCCGACGACAGGTCGGGGACCATCAGCTCCATGGCGACGAGCCGCGGCACGTCCTCGCGCTTGTCGAGCCGCCCCTTGACGAAGACGACGGTGTCCTCGACGAGCTGGGTGGACACGAGCTGGTACGTCGCCGGGAAGAACATGCACTCGATGGAGCCGGCGAGGTCCTCGACGGTGGCGATCGCCCAGGCGTTGCCCTGCTTGGTCATCTTGCGCTGCAGGCCGGAGATGATGCCGCCGATGGTGACGACCGCGCCGTCCGCGTGCTCGCCGCCCGTCAGCTGGGAGATGGCCGCGTCCGTCTTGTCGGACAGGACGTGCTCGATGCCGAACAGCGGGTGGTCGGAGACGTACAGGCCGAGCATCTCGCGTTCCTGCGCGAGGAGGTAGGACTTCTCCCACTCGACGTCGGAGAACTCGACGTCGAGGCCGAAGCCGGGCTCGCTGCTCTCCTCCTCGCCCATGCCGCCGAAGAGGTCGAACTGCCCCTCGGCCTCCTTGCGCTTGACCGCGACCACGTTGTCGATCATCGGCTCGTGGTGGGCGACCAGGCCCTTGCGGGTGTGGCCCATCGTGTCGAAGGCGCCGGCCTTGATGAGCGACTCGATGGTGCGCTTGTTGCAGACGACGGCCTCGACCTTGTCGAGGAAGTCGGGGAAGGAGCTGTACTTCCCCTTGGCCTTGCGGGTCTTGATGATCGACTCCACCACGTTGGCGCCGACGTTGCGCACGGCGGTGAGGCCGAACAGGATCACGTCGTCGCCCTGGGCGGCGAAGTTCGACATGGACTCGTTGACGTTGGGCGGGAGGACCTTGATGCCCATGCGCCGGCACTCGTTCAGGTAGACGGCCGACTTGTCCTTGTCGTCCTTGACCGAGGTGAGCAGCGCCGCCATGTACTCGGCGGGGTGGTTGGCCTTGAGGTACGCCGTCCAGTAGGAGACGAGTCCGTACGCGGCGGAGTGGGCCTTGTTGAAGGCGTATCCGGCGAAGGGGACCAGCACGTCCCACAGGGCCTGGATGGCCTCGTCGCTGAAGCCCTTCTGGCGCGCGCCCTCCTGGAAGAGGACGAAGTTCTTCGCCAGTTCGTCGGGCTTCTTCTTGCCCATGACGCGGCGGAGGATGTCGGCCTCGCCGAGCGAGTACCCGGCGATGATCTGGGCGGCCTTCTGGACCTGCTCCTGGTAGACGATCAGGCCGTAGGTGACGTCCAGGACCTCCTTGAGCGGCTCCTCCAGCTCCTTGTGGATCGGCGTGATCTCCTGCTGGCCGTTCTTCCGCAGGGCGTAGTTCGTGTGCGAGTTCATGCCCATCGGGCCCGGGCGGTAGAGCGCGGACACGGCGGAGATGTCTTCGAAGTTGTCCGGCTTCATCAGCCGCAGCAGGGACCGCATGGGGCCGCCGTCGAACTGGAAGACGCCGAGGGTCTCGCCGCGCTGGAGCAGTTCGAAGGTCTTCGGGTCGTCGAGCGGCAGGGAGAGCAGCTCGAGGTCGATGCCCTTGTTGGACTTCACCATCTTGACGGCGTCGTCCATGATCGTCAGGTTGCGCAGGCCGAGGAAGTCCATCTTCAGCAGGCCGAGCGACTCGCAGCTCGGGTAGTCCCACTGCGTGATGGTGACGCCGTCGGTGTGCCTGACCCACACGGGGACGTGTTCGGTGATGGTCTCGCTCGACATGATCACGCCGGCGGCGTGCACGCCCATCTGCCGGACCAGGCCCTCGACGCCCTTGGCGGTGTCGATGACCTTCTTCACGTCCGGCTCGTTCTCGTACATCCCGCGGATCTCGCCGGCCTCGCTGTAGCGGGGGTGCGAGGGGTCGGTGATGCCGTTGAGGTCGATGCCCTTGCCGAGGACGTCGGCGGGCATGGCCTTGGTGAGCCGGTCGCCCATCGCGTACGGGTAGCCCAGCACGCGGGCGGAGTCCTTGATCGCGTTCTTCGCCTTGATCTTGCCGTACGTGCCGATCATGGCGACCTTGTCGGCGCCGTACTTCTCGGTCACGTACCTGATCACCTCGACGCGCCTGCGCTCGTCGAAGTCGATGTCGACATCGGGCATGGAGACGCGCTCGGGGTTGAGGAAGCGCTCGAAGATCAGGCCGTGCGGGATGGGGTCGAGGTCGGTGATGCCCATGGCGTACGCGACGATCGAACCGGCCGCGGAGCCTCGGCCCGGGCCCACCGCGATGCCCTGGTTCTTGGCCCACATGATGAAGTCGGCGACGACGAGGAAGTACCCGGGGAACCCCATCTGGATGATGACGTCCATCTCGTACTCGGCCTGCTTCTGGCGGTCCTCCGGGATGCCGCCGGGGAAGCGGCGGTGCATGCCGCGCTGGACTTCCTCCTTGAACCACGTGACCTCGGTGTGGCCCTCGGGGATGTCGAACTTCGGCATGAGGTCGCGCTTCTCGAACATGCCGGCGGTGTCGACCTGCTCGGCCACCAGGAGGGTGTTGCGGCAGCCCTCCTGCCAGGCGTCCGAGGAGTCGATCGCGTACATCTCGTCGGTCGACTTCAGGTAGTAGCCGGTGCCGTCGAACTTGAAGCGGTCGGGATCGGAGAGGTTCTTGCCGGTCTGGATGCACAGCAGCGCGTCATGGGCGCCGGCCTCGTGGGCGTACGTGTAGTGCGAGTCGTTGGTGACCAGCGGCGGGATGCCGAGCTTCTTGCCGATCTCCAGCAGTCCGTCGCGGACCCGGCGCTCGATCTCGATGCCGTGGTCCATCAGCTCCAGGAAGTACCGGTCCTTGCCGAAGATGTCCTGGTACTCGGAGGCGGACTTCAGCGCCTCGTCGAACTGGCCGAGGCGCAGCCGGGTCTGGAGCTCTCCGGAGGGGCAGCCGGTGGAGGCGATCAGCCCCTCGGACCACTGGGAGATGGTCTCCTTGTCCATCCGCGGCCACTTCTGCAGCCAGCCCTCGGCGTAGGCGTCGGAGGAGAGGCGGAAGAGGTTGTGCAGGCCCGTCGCGTTCGCCGCCCAGATCGTCTTGTGGGTGTAGCCACCGGAACCGGAGACGTCGTCCCGCTTCTGGTGCGGCTGGCCCCAGAGGATCTTGCGCTTGTTCCGCCGGGACTCGGGGGCGACATAGGCCTCGATACCGATGATCGGGGTGACCCCGGCCTTCTTCGCGGTGTGGAAGAAGTCGTACGCGCCGTGGAGGTTGCCGTGGTCGGACATGGCGATATGGGTCATGCCCATCTCGTTGCACGCGTCGAACATGTCCTTGAGCCGCGCGGCACCGTCCAGCAGCGAGTACTGGGTGTGGACGTGAAGGTGCGTGAAGGGCGGCTTGGTCACGGCGGAGGGCCTCCGGGCTGCTGTCTTCCGGGGGGCGAGCCCCCGGGCCCCCACTCTGGGGGACAGCGTGGAAGTCTACGTCGCGGGACTGACACCCGGTGGGAAACGCGGGGCGGAGCCCCTCGACGAGACAGGGCCGCAGGGTGAGCGGCGGGCGGGCACTCCTGCGCGCCGTCGCACGTTGGACCCGGCGGAAACGCCACCCCCTTCGCCATGCACCAGGAGGCACCCCGCGATGCCGGTCCCGCAGCCCACCGCCGAGCAGCGCGGCGAGGAGATCCTCGCCGTTTTCGACACCGCTTTCGGCGAGCTCCTGGCCGCCGACCCGGCGGCCTTCCGGGTCAAGTTCCGCAAGATGGCGGCCTCCGCCTTCGCGTTCTACCGGGGCACGGCGTGCCTGTTCTACAGCGACCTGGAGCAGGAGCGACACGGCGGTCCGTTCCTGGACGAGCGCACCGGCCGGGTGTGGATCCACGGCGACCTCCACGCGGAGAACTTCGGCACCTACATGGACGCCAACGGCCGCCTGATCTTCAACGTCAACGACTTCGACGAGGCCTATGTCGGCCCCTTCACCTGGGACGTCAAGCGCCTGGCCGCCTCGCTCGCCCTGATCGGCTACACCAAGGCGCTCAGCGACGAGCAGATCACCGATCTCGTGCGGATCTGCGCCGCCGCCTACCGCGAGCGCATCCACGCGCTGGCGACCGGCGCGAAGTACGACGAGGTGCCGCCCTTCACTCTCGACACCGCCGAAGGGCCCCTGCTCGGCGCGCTGCGCATGGCGCGCTCGCTCACCCGGTTCTCGCTGCTGGACTCGATGACGGAGATCCGCGACTTCGAGCGCCGGTTCGCCTCGGGCGGCGGCTCGATCGAGCTGGACGCGGCCACGCGGTACAAGGTGCTCGCCGCCTTCGACGGCTATCTGGAGACGCTGCCGGAGTCGAGCCTGACCCGCCCGGACTCCTACCGGGTCAAGGACGTGGTGGGCCGGCGCGGCATCGGTATCGGCTCGGCGGGCCTTCCCTCGTACAACATCCTCCTGGAGGGCACCAGCGACGCCCTGGAGAACGATGTCGTGATCTACATGAAGCAGGCGCAGACCCCGGCCGTCTCCCGGCACATCACCGACCCGGCCATCCGCGACTACTTCCAGCACGAGGGCCACCGCACGGTGATCTCGCAGCGCGCGCTGCAGGACCACGCCGACCCGTGGCTGGGCTGGACGGAGATCGAAGAGGGAGGACGCCGGACGGGCCAGCTGGTCGCCGAGGTCTCTCCGTACGCGGTGGACCTGGACTGGTCGGACATCGACGACCCGGCCGAGATCGCCGCCGTCGTCGCCGACCTCGGCCGGGCGACGGCGACGATGCACGCGGCGGCGGACGACGAGAGCGGGCACTCGCTGGTGCCGTTCTCCACCGAGCGCGCCATCGACGCGGCGATCGCGGCGGACGAGGACGGCTTCGGCGACCTGCTGGTCGACTTCGCCCACGGCTACGGCGCCCGGGCACGGGCGGACCACCAGATCTTCGTGGACCTGTTCCGCAACGGCAGGATCCCTGGCCTGCGGGTTCTTTAGGGATCCCTTACAGGAAGGCGTGGCACACTCACCGGCGATGGACGTCTCGGGTATGCGGCTCAGGGCGCTGCGGGCGGCGGTCTTCACGGCACTGGTCGTGACGCTGTCCGCCGCTTCGCATGTCCTGCTCTCGCGGGCCCCGTTGCCGCTGACCACCGTCGCGGTGCTCACCGCCGCCGTCTTCGCCGTCGCCTACGCGCTGTCGGGCGAGGAGCGCGGCTTCGGGCGGATCGCCGGCCTGCTGATCCCGCTGGAGCTGGCCGCCGACACGGTCTTCACCATGGGCCAGCACGCGTGCTACGGAGCCGCCGGCGGACCGGTCACCGGGTCGCTGCGCTCGGTCGGCCTGGACGTGCTGTGCGGCGGCAGCGTCGGCGCGCGACTGCCGGGCGTCACGGCGGGCGCGGAGACCGGCAACCTCGGCGCCCTGCTGGACTCGCCGGATCCCGCCGTGCCCTGGCTGCTGCTCGCCGCGCATGTCTCGGTGGGGCTGCTCGCCGCGGCCTGGCTGCGACGGGGCGAGGCGGCTCTTGCCTCCCTGCTGCGCTCGGTGGGGACGTTCGCCTTCCGCCCGCTGCTGCTCGCGGTCGCCGCGCTGTGCGGCACCGAGGGTGCTCCGCGCACGACGGGCCGCCGGGAGCACCGCGAGCCCCGCTTCTCCCGTGCGCGTCTGCTGGTGCACTCCGTGGGACGGAGGGGACCCCCGCGTCCGGTCGCGCTCTGCGCGTGAAACCGCGCTCTCAGCGCGCCCGGCCGGAAGTCCCCCTCTGTACCCCTGTCCCCATGGAGTGAATGATCATGAGCAAGCGCAACAACCAGGCCAGCAAGGCGGCGGCCCGTGAGCGGCTGCGTCTGGAGCGCGAGCGCCAGGCCAAGAAGGACAAGCTGCGCCGTCAGCTGATCGTCGCCGGAACCGGCGTGCTGGTCCTGGCGATCGCCGGCGGTGTCGGCTTCGGCATCATGCAGGCCAACAAGCCGTCCCACTGGGAGGCGGTCGCCGACCAGAGCAGCGTCACCGCGCCGAAGAACACCGAGGGCAAGGACGGCACGACCGTCGTCATCGGCAAGCCGGACGCGAAGAAGACGCTGGAGCTGTACGAGGACTCCCGCTGCCCGGTCTGCGCGGTGTTCGAGCAGGCCGTGGGCCCGACGGTCGAGAAGGACGTCGAGGCCGGAAAGTACAAGATCAAGTACGTCGGCGCCACGTTCATCGACAACGCCGACAACGGCGAGGGCTCCAAGAACGCGCTGAGCGCGCTGGGCGCCGCGCTGAACGTGAGCCCCGACGCCTTCATGGCCTACAAGTCGGCGCTCTACTCGGCGAAGTTCCACCCCGAGGAGAGCGACGACAAGTTCGCCAAGGACGCGTACCTGCTCGAGATCGCCGACTCGGTGCCCGCCCTGAAGAACAACAGCGAGTTCGAGAAGAACGTCGAGGACGGGACCTTCGACGCCTGGGCGATGAAGATGTCGAAGGCGTTCGACGCGAGCGGGGTGGGCGGCACGCCGACCCTGATGATGGACGGCAAGAAGATCACCGCCGAGGGCAGCGACACCGCGCCCATGACGGTGGAGCAGTTCACCACGGCGATCGACAAGGCACTCAAGGGCTGAACACACCTGCGGCGGGGCCGCGGTTGACCGTTTCCGAACGGGCGGGCGAACTTTCCGTATTCGTCCGCCCGTTCGGCTTACCGATCAGTAGTCTGATCGGCCGTGACCAGTCGAATCTCTTCAACTCCCAGTCGCCGCACGGTCGTCAAGGCCGCTGCCGCCACCGCTGTCGCCGCACCCGTTCTCGCGGCCGGAACTCCCGCCACCGCGGCGGACCAGACCCCCTCCTTCCTCCACGGCGTCGCGTCGGGCGACCCGCTCCCCGACGGCGTCCTGCTGTGGACGCGGGTCACGCCGAGCGCGGACGCCGTGCCCGGCTCCGGCAGGGGCGCGGACACCCAGGTGGACTGGGAGGTCGCGGAGGACAGGGACTTCGGGCGGGTCGTCGCCCGCGGCAGCGCCACGTCCCGCGCCGGGTCGGACCACACCGTCAAGGCGGACGTCCGGGGTCTGCGGCCGGCGACCACGTACTGGTTCCGGTTCACGGCCGGTTCCGCGGTCTCGCCGGCCGGCCGCACCCGGACCGCTCCGGCCGCCGGCGCCGCCGCGGCCGGTGTGCGCTTCGGCGTGGTCTCCTGCGCCAACTGGGAGGCCGGCTGGTTCTCCGCGTACCGCCATCTCGCCGCCCGCGCGGACCTCGACGCGGTCCTGCATCTCGGCGACTACATCTACGAGTACGCCACGGGCGGCTACCCGGCCGAGGAGAACGTCGTACGGCCGCACGAGCCGAGACACGAGATCACCGGCCTCGCCGACTACCGCCTGAGGCACGCCACCTACAAGACGGACACCGATCTGCAGGCGCTGCACGCCGCGCACCCGGTGATCGCGATATGGGACGACCACGAGTTCGCCAACGACACCTGGTCGGGCGGTGCGGAGAACCACACGCCGGGCACCGAGGGCGCGTGGGCGGCGCGTGTGGCGGCGGCCAAGCAGGCCTACTTCGAATGGATGCCGGTGCGCGCGTCCACCGAGGGCACCGTGTACCGCAGGTTGCGCTTCGGCAGGCTGGCCGATCTGCACCTGCTGGACCTGCGCTCGTTCCGGTCACAGCAGTCCGGCATAGGCAATGGCGATGTCGACGACCCGGACCGCACGCTCACCGGCCGGGCGCAGCTGGACTGGCTGAAGGCGGGCCTCGCGTCGTCCGACGCCTCATGGCAGCTGGTCGGCACCTCGGTGATGATCTCGCCGGTCGCCTTCGGCTCGCTGCCCGCGCATCTGCTGGGTCCGCTCGCCGAGTTGCTGGGGCTGCCGCAGGAGGGTCTGGCGGTCAACGTCGATCAGTGGGACGGGTACACGGACGACCGCAAGGAGCTGCTGGCCCATCTGACGCAGCGCGGGATCGAGAACACCGTGTTCCTCACCGGCGACATCCATATGGCCTGGGCCAACGACGTGCCGGTGAAGGCCGCCACGTATCCGCTGTCCGCGTCCGCCGCGACCGAGTTCGTGGTGACGTCGGTGACGTCCGACAACCTCGACGACATCCTCCATGTCGCGCCGGGCACGGTCTCCCTGGTCGCGCAGGGCGCGATCCGCGCCGCCAACCGCCATGTGAAGTGGGTGGACATGGACGCGCACGGCTACGGGGTCCTGGACGTGACCGCCGAGCGGACGCAGATGGACTACTACACCATCTCGGACCGGACGAACCGGGACGCAACGTCCGCCTGGTCGCGCTCCTACCGCACCGTGAGCGGAACGCAGAAGGTCGAGCGCGTGAACCAGCCGGTGCGCTAGCGGAAACGAGGGGCGTTTTTCAGCCACTCCCCGAACTGTTAACGGGAGATCACATCGCTACGACGGGTGGCGTGTTTCGCACCATGAATGCGGACACACCACCCGTCGTCGTCCTCTGCTTCGTTACGTGCAGATCTCAAGTGCCGGACAGGGCCGAAACTTTTCTCCACGATGTCCGTAATCGCCCCATGATTGATTGGGCTTGATCGATCCTCATCAACATCTGACATGCACCCGTAATCTCCCCGCGGTGGCCAAGATCGGCCCCCTCTTTAACCCCCCGCGAGGAGACGTCATGCGTGCTCTTGCCCGTATATCCCCCCGTCTGCGCCACCGCGCAGTCGGTACGGCGATCATGGCCGGAACCCTGGCCATTGCGCCGCTCTCCGCCCCCGGCAGCGTCGCCGCCACCCAGGCTGTGGTGTCTGCGGACTCCGCGGCCGCCTCCGCCGAGGAGTGCGTGGAGGACACGCACGAGCACGCGAGCGCCGCGGCCCGCGAGACGCGCCCCGGCGCCGGGCACGTCAACGAGCCCAACGAGATCACCGCGACCAAGGCGAAGGCCATGGACGCGGACCTGAAGAAGAGACTGGAGGCGGCGCGCACCAACGCCCGCGGCCTGTCCACCACCGCCGCGGTGAGCATCCCGGTCTACTTCCACGTCATCCACGACGGCGACAAGGGCAAGCTCACGAGCGCCCAGATCAGCAGCCAGATGGCCGTCCTCAACTCCGCCTTCGCCGGCCAGGGCACCGGAAACGTCGACTCCGGCTTCCAGTTCACGCTGGCCGGCACCGACTACTCCAACAACCCGTCCTGGTACAACCTGGCCTCCGGCTCCACCGCCGAGAAGGAGATGAAGTCCACGCTCCGCCAGGGCGGCGCCGGCGCGCTCAACTTCTACACCGCCAACCTCAGCGGCGGCCTGCTCGGCTGGGCGACCTTCCCGTCCTCGTACAACTCCAACCCGTCGATGGACGGTGTGGTCGTGCTCGACGCCTCGCTGCCCGGCGGCACCGCCGCCAACTACGACGAGGGCGACACCGCCACCCACGAGGTCGGCCACTGGATGGGCCTCTACCACACCTTCCAGGGCGGCTGCAACGGCAACGGCGACTACGTGACGGACACCCCCGCCGAGAAGAGCCCCGCGTACCAGTGCCCGACCGGCCGTGACACCTGCGCCAGCAAGACCGGCGTGGACCCCATCCACAACTTCATGGACTACACGTACGACGCGTGCATGTACCAGTTCACCTCGGGCCAGGTGCAGCGCATGAAGGACCACTGGACGGCGTACCGCGCCGGCTGACTCGTCGCGCACGGGCACGGTGCGGCGCACTCGCCGCACCGTGTCCGACGGTGAGTCACCTCAGAGGGTGTCGAGGAAGCCCAGGGCGGTCCGCCAGGTCTGCTCTGCGGCTTCCTCGTCGTAGTCGGGCAGATCGGGGTCCGTGTACAGGTGCCCCGCGCCCGCGTAGCGGTGGATCTCCACGTCCGCGCCCGCCCGCTGCATCCCCAGGTACCAGGTGTTCAGCCAGTCGTCCGGCTCGAAGGGGTCGGGGTCCGCGACATGCAGCTGGACGGGCAGGCCGTCCGCCGACGCCCCCTCCGCGATGTCCGAGGTGCCGTGCAGCAGCAACAGGCCGCGCGCCTTCTCGTCGCCCAGCGCGAGGTTCTGCGCGATCGCGCCGCCGAACGAGAAGCCGGCGTAGACCAGCCCCTGCTCGGAATGGGGCGCGGCAGCGCGGATCGCCCGCCGCAGCAGCTCGTCCGTGCCGATCCTCTCCCGCAGCTCCATGCCCTCCTCGACGCTCCCGGCGGTTTGCCCGTCGAACAGGTCGGGCACGCGAACCTCGTGCCCGGCGGCACGCAGCCGGTCGGCAGCCGCGTGCACCGCCGCGCGCAGACCGAAGGTCGAATGGAAAAGGATGATGTTCATCCGGCCATCCTCCCAGCCGCCTTCGCCTCACGGAGTCAGGAGACATGGAGAACCTACTGCGCCCGTTCACCGTCGTCGGCGGATCAGTGCTGCTGACGCTGCTCGTCGGCTGGGCCGTCGACCGGCTGCTGCGCCGCGTGGACGACCGCCACCCGGAGACACCGCTGTGGGACCTGCTGCGCCGCTGCCGCCTGCCGTTGCAGGTCGTGCTCCTCGGAGCGCTGCTGCGCGCCACGTACGGCGAGATCCACCAGCCGCTGGTGCGGGAGCGCAGTGCGGGCATCGGGCATGTCCTGTCCCTGGTGCTGATCGGCGCGAGCGCGTGGCTGGTGACCCGTATCGTCTCGGCCGCGGTGGAGTCGACGTACGCGCGTTACGCGTCGTCCACGCGGGACCCGGCGCGCGTCCGCCGGGTGCGCACACAGGTCACGCTGATCATGCGCATCGTCACCGCGGTCGTGGCCGTCGTGGCGTTCGCCGCGATGCTGCTGACCTTCCCCGGCATGGAGAAGGTCGGCGCCTCGATGCTGGCGTCCGCGGGCATCATCGGCATCGTCGCGGGCGTGGCCGCGCAGTCGACGCTCGGCAACCTCTTCGCCGGATTCCAGATCGCCTTCGGAGACATGGTGCGCATCGGCGACACCGTGGTGGTCGACGGCGAATGGGGTGTGGTCGAGGAGGTGACGCTCACCTTCCTGGCGGTGCGGACCTGGGACGAGCGGCGGATCACGATGCCCGTGTCGTACTTCACCAGCAAGCCGTTCGAGAACTGGTCCCGCGGCGGCGCACAGATGACCGGCACCATCTTCTTCCACCTGGACCACTCGGCGCCGGTGGCGCTGATGCGGGAGAAGCTGGGGGAGATCCTGGAGGACTGCCCGGCCTGGGACCGCCGCGACTGGAGCCTCGCCGTCACGGACACCACCCCCAGCACGATCGAGGTGCGGGCGGTGGTCACGGCGAAGGACGCCGACGACATATGGACCGCGCGGTGCACGGTACGCGAGCAGATGGTGGCCTGGCTGTGCGAGAAGCACCCGTACGCGCTGCCGCGCATCGCGACGTCGGCCGCCTCGCTGCCGCCGTCGGGCCAGTGGCCCGCGCCCTCGTCCGCACCGGTGCCCGGCCCCGTCCCCGCCCAGGAGGACAACGCGCCGCGCACGGGCCGCGGCTGACGCCACCCCTCTCGGGCCGCCGGGCGCGGCGGCTGTCCCCGGGGCCGGGCCGTCCCTACCCTGGGCGCGTGACCTCTGTGCCGCAGCGCCTCACCTGGGCCGTCGAACAGCTGGACGTACAGCCCGGCGACCGGGTACTGGAGATCGGCTGCGGCCCCGGCGTCGCGCTCGGGCTCGTCGCGACGCGGCTGACCACCGGCACCGTCACCGCGATCGACCGCTCGGCGCACGCCGTCGACGCGGCCCGCCGGCGCAACCGCGCGCACATCACGGACGGCCGCGCCGAGGTGCGGCAGCTCGCGCTCACCGAACTGCCGTCCGACAGCGACCGCTTCGACAAGATCTTCGCCGTGAACGTCAACGTCTTCTGGACGTCCGCGGCCGACCGCGAGGTGGCCCTGCTGCGCGGCCTGCTGGCCCCGGGCGGAACGCTGTCGCTGTTCTACGAGCCCCCGGAGCCCACCAGGGCGCGTGAGCTGGAGGGCATTCTGCTGCCCAAGCTCACCTGGCCGGGTGCGACCACGGTGATCTCCAACGGGCGGACGGAACGCTCCGCCCTGCTCGGCGTCCAGGTCACCGTGGTCTGACGCGGCGGCGGGTTCAGCGCAGGCTGTGCACGTCCAGGTGCCGCAGCACCCGGTCCACGATCTCCGGGTCGGCCCCCGGCTCGTTGCGCGCCGACAGCACCTCGTGGCGCGCGGCCGACATCATCTCCCGCTGGATGCGCCGCACCGTCGCGATCCGCTCGGCCCGCCTGGAGAACCATTCCCGCCGCTCGTCGTCAACGATGTCCGGACTGATCCGGGCGCCCATGTCGAGGGCGCCGCGGTGGAGGCGCTCGCTGACCTCCTCCGGCAGGTCCTCGTCGGCCTCGATCTCCTTGAGCCGTGCCTTCGCGGCCTTCGCCGCCCGGACGGCGAGGCGGCGCTCCAGCTCACGCTCGGCGCCGGTGTCCGCGCGGACCCCGAGCCGCCGTACCAGCCACGGCAGGGTCAGGCCCTGGCAGACCAGGGTCGCCATGATGACCGCGAACGCGACGAAGATGATCACGTCGCGCAGGGGGAATCCGGTGCCGTCGTCCGTCTCCAGCGGAATGGCGAGGGCCAGCGCGACCGATGCCACGCCCCGCATCCCCGACCACCACAGGACGACGGTCTCCTGCCAGCTGGTCGGGACGTCCTCGTCGTAGTCGCGCAGGTGGTGCATGCGTTTGGCGAGCCAGGCGGCCGGCAGCAGCCACAGCAGCCGTACGCCGACGACCACCGCTACGACGGCGGCGCTCCAGCCGAGCAGCTGTACCAGCCGCCCGTCGGCGGTGCCGAAGACGTTGTGGAGTTCGAGCCCGATGAGCCCGAAGGCGACGCCGGTGACGAGGGTGTCGACGATCCCCCAGAACGTGCTCCCGGCCAGCCGCCCCATCACGTCGTCCGCGTCCGCCGTGTGCTCGGCGAGGAACAGCGCGGTGGTCAGGACGGCGAGGACACCCGAGCCCATGAGCTCCTCGGCCAGCACGTAGCTCGCGAACGGCACCATCAGCGAGAGCCCGACCTGCAGCGTCGGGTCACCGAGCAGCCCCATCAGCTTGTTGGAGAGCCAGCCGAGCGCGAGGCCCACCGCCACGGCGACGACGGCCGACAGCACCAGTTCCCCCGCGGCGATCCCCCAGGAGAACTCACCGCTCACGGCCGCCGCGATCGCCACGTGGTAGAGCACGATGGCCGTGACGTCGTTGAACAGCCCCTCCCCCTCCATGATCGACACCAGCCTGCGCGGCAGCCCCAGCGAGCCCGCGACCGCGGTGGCCGCCACCGGGTCGGGAGGCGCGACCAGCGCGCCGAGCGCGACCGCCGCGGCGATCGGCAGACCGGGGACGACGGCATGGGCGACGGCGGCGACCGCCGCGGTCGTGACGAACACGAGCGCGACGGCGAGCAGCAGGATGGGCCGGGCGTTGGCGGTGAACTGCCGCCAGGAGGTGCGCTGCACGGCCGCGTACAGCAACGGCGGCAGCAGCAGCGGAAGGATGAACTCGGGCGGCACGTCGACGTTCGGCACGAAGGGCAGCAGCGCCAGCACGATCCCGGCGAGCGTCATCAGGACCGGCGCGGGCAGCCCGAGCCGCTGTCCCAGCGGTACGGTCACCACGGCGCCGAACAACAGGGCGAACAGCAGCGCCAATTGGTCCACGATGCGTCCTCCGCCGGCCGGAAACCTTGAGGATCAAGATCTCAACCCTGCCACGGGAACCGGCCGAACCGCGTGAACGCCTCCGCCGCCGGTGCACTCAGGAAGACAGGGCGCGCCGCATGGACCGGTGCGGTATCCCGGCGTCCAGGAACTCGGCGCCGTACGCCTCGTATCCGAGCCGCTCGTAGAAGCCCAGCGCATGGGTCTGCGCGTGCAGGTCGACCGCCGCGAGGCCCCGCTCGCGCGCCGCGTCCTCGATGGCGCGCACCAGTGCCACGCCCACACCGAGCCCGCGTGCGGCCGCGGTCACCGCGAGCCGCCCCAGCGAGCCGACGGTGAGATCTCCGCCGGTCCGGTCCGCGGCGGCCGCGCCGTGCAGCAGCCGCCCGGTGCCCAGCGGCACACCGTCCGCGCGCACCGCGAGGACATGCACGGTGGCGGCGTCCTCGGCGTCGTGGGCGTCGTACTCGATGTCCTCGGGCACCCGCTGCTCCGCGACGAAGACCTCCTTGCGGACCGCGAAACACGCCTCACGGTCCTGCGGCCCGACCGCGACCCGCACGGTGTACGCGCTCACGCGCTCTCCGCGGCGATCTTGTCCAGGGCCTGCTGGAGGTCGTCCGGATACTTGCTCTCGAACTCGATCCACTGCCCGTCCGACGGGTGCTCGAAGCCGAGCCGCACCGCGTGCAGCCACTGCCGGGTCAGGCCGAGGCGCTTGGCCATCGTGGGGTCGGCGCCGTACGTCAGGTCGCCGACGCAGGGGTGGCGGTGCGCCGCCATGTGCACCCGGATCTGGTGCGTGCGGCCGGTCTCCAGCTTGATGTCCAGCAGCGACGCGGCCCGGAACGCCTCGATCAGGTCGTAGTGCGTCACCGACGGCTTTCCTTCGGCCGTGACCGCCCACTTGTAGTCCAGGCTGGGGTGCCGGCCGATCGGCGCGTCGATGGTGCCGCTCAGCGGGTCGGGGTGGCCCTGCACGAGAGCGTGGTAGCGCTTGTCCACCGTACGGTCCCGGAACTGCTGCTTGAGCAGCGTGTACGCCCGCTCGGACTTGGCGACCACCATCAGCCCGGACGTGCCGACGTCGAGCCGGTGCACGATGCCCTGTCGCTCGGCGGCGCCCGAGGTGGAGATGCGGTAGCCCGCCGCGGCGAGCCCGCCGATCACGGTGGTCCCGGTCCAGCCCGGGCTCGGGTGCGCGGCCACGCCGACCGGCTTCGCGATCACGACGATGTCGTCGTCGTCGTGCACGATCTCCATGCCCTCGACGGGCTCGGCCACGATCTGCACCGGCGCGGGCGCCTGGGGCATCTCGACCTCGAGCCAGGCGCCGCCGCGCACCCGCTCGGACTTTCCGACCACCGAGCCGTCGACCTGCACCTTCCCGGCAGCGGCGAGCTCGGCCGCCTTGGTACGGGAGAACCCGAACATACGGGAGATGGCGGCGTCGACGCGCTCGCCCTCCAGGCCGTCGGGTACGGGCAGGGTGCGGATCTCGGGAAGCGTACTCACCCGTCGAGTATGCCTAATGGGACGCGAAGGCTGGTACGCGAGCCCCGATCATGGTCGCGGGTTGGCACCAGTTTTCGGGGCGCGGAGCAAGCCTTTGAGTATGCCC